>JAFEBW010000010.1 GCA_018242445.1 Pseudomonadota bacterium
CAGGCGTCCGCACAAGTTTCCTGCGCACACTGTCAAAGAACTCACACATCCTTCCCGAAGGAGGAACCCAGGAGCCTTTCGCGCCGGGGAGCCGCACACTATACAGCACTCGGAAGGAAGGTCAATAGGCGCACCGCAACATTCTTGGCTTGCGCCTCGATCAAGCCGCAGTCACGCCTTCCGTAGCGCGACGCAATGCCCCGCTCACGCACGGGCTCCGAGGTGCGCCACATGCCAATGCGCGCGCAGCAGCGGGTACATGCGAACCTTCCCGCGCGCCGATGAACCCGCGATCATGCGCGCCAGCTCCGCCGGATGCAGCTCCGTTCTCGTCTCGGCAAGCCGCTTGCCGTCGGCCTGCAAGCAGCCCTGTCAACGCGGTTCGTGCGGCCGCGGGCGCGGGAAGTCGTGGCGCGGTTCGCGCATTTCCATCCGCATGGGCCTGCGCTCCGGCGGTTCGCGCCAGGCCGACGCCGGACGCTGCACGCCACGCATTTGCATCTGCACCGGTTGTACCGGCCGCGCGGCGAACGCATCCCTCTGGCAGCACGTCGCGGCAGCGAAGCTT
The DNA here is from genome assembly GCA_018242445.1 of Pseudomonadota bacterium. Lineage (GTDB taxonomy): Bacteria > Pseudomonadota > Gammaproteobacteria > Xanthomonadales > Xanthomonadaceae > SZAS-103. The sequence goes on from JAFEBW010000010.1 coordinate 569, forward strand.
GCAGGAATCGCATGATGGTGGTGATGCCAGTAGCCCGGCGGCGGGCCGTACCACCACCAACCGGGCCCATACCAACCCCAATAACCGTATCCCGGCCCATACCAGCCCCACGGGCCGAATCCGGGGCCGTACCAGCCCGAACCGAAGCCGACGCTGAATTGCCACGGAGCGTAGTCGTTCACGACTTGCGGCTGGTCGTAGTAGTAATCGCCGTTGCCGTTGTCGGCAGCGACGTAGTAGCCGCCATCGGTGGCCACGCCCAGCGCGCCGTTGCCGGTGGTTCCGGTGGTGGCGCAACCGGCCAATGCGACGGCAGCCGCGGCTGCGATGAACATCTCGGGACGAAGCATCTTGGGACGAAACATGGCAGCCCTCCTGACGTCGTCGAGTCTTGGCTTCGCGGGGTGAATCCGTCCTTAACCTCGCGCGGCGGCGCGCTTGTGGACGCGCCGACGATCAGGCCTTCAGCAATCGCGCGAGCAGATCGTTGGCGTCGCGTGAAGCCAGTCGACCGCGCAGCCGCTGCAGATGCTCGCCGGCCAGCGCATCGCGCCCGCCGCCCCAGCGCCGCCAGCTCTCGAAGCCCGCCAACAAACGCGCGGCGACCTGCGGATTGATGCTGTCCAGCGTCGGCAGCACGTCGATCAACAGCGCGTAACCGGCTCCGTCGGCGCGATGGAAGGCGGCCGGATTCATCCGTGAGCAACTGCCGAGGATGGCGCGCACGCGGTTGGGGTTGGTCGGCGTCCACCACGGCGAATCGAGCAGGGCCCGCACGCGCTCGACGGCATCGGCGTGCGGGCGCGTGGCCACGACCGCCAGCCATTTGTCGGTGGACAGGGGGTCCTCGCGATAGCGCTGGACGAAAGCCTGCTCGGCAGGCTCGGCGGCTGGCGCGCCCGCATGCACGAGGCAGCGTAGCGCGGCGAGGCGATCGGTCATGCCGGCAGCGCCGTCGAACTGGGCGCTCGCGAGCCAAGCGTCCGGATCGAGCTCCGTCAGCCACGCAAGGCAGGTATTGCGCAGCCGGCGCGCGCCCATCGCGGCACCCGACAAGCCGCTGGCGGTCGCCGCGAGAGCGTCGCGTCGATGGCGCAGGCGGCCGGCGTGCGCACGCGCCAGATCGCGCAGCAAGGATTTGCGTGCAGCGAGCAGGCCGTCGATGTCCACGCGCGCTTGCGCGTCGGCGAGGGTGTCGAAATCCGGAAGAGTCATGCACTCGGCGACGAAGGCCGGATCGCAGCTCGCATCGTCGAGCAGGTCGCCGATCGCCGCCGACAGCGCCGCGCGCGCGCCGGCGTGGTCGTCGAAGCGGTGCAGCAGCACGCCGGCGGCCAGTTGCTGGAGCATGTCCCAGCGCCCCAGCCCGTCGCGTTCGCAACGTGCCAGCCGGGCCAGCTCCTCGGCGGTGTAGCCGTGATGGATCTTGACCGGCGCGCTCAGGCCCTGATTGAACGACGGCAACGGTCGCCTGGCAAGGCCTGCGAAGACGAGCGTGTGAGTGGCTGCGCGCAGTTCGATGAGATCGCCATGCACCACGGCATCGGCGGATGTCGGCGAGGCTACGAGCGTTTGACCGTGCGCATCGTACAGGGCAATACGCAGCGGCATCAGCAGCGGCTGTGCATCCGCATCGCGCTGGCGTTGCGCGATGCGCAGGGTGTAACGGCCATCGGCGAAATCGTCGGTGATGTCCAGCTCCGGCGTGCCGACCTGCGCATACCAGCGCGCGAACTGCGACAGGTCGCGGCCGGATGCCTTGGCATGCGCGGCGAGGAAATCCTCCAGCGTCGCCGCGCGACCGTCGTTGGTCGCGAAGTATTCGTCCATGCCGGCGCGGAAGCTCGCCTCGCCGAGCAGGGTGTGCAGCATGCGCACGATCTCCGCGCCCTTCTCGTACACGGTGAGCGTGTAGAAATTGTTGATCTCGCGGTAACGCTGCGGCCGCACGGGGTGGGCCAGCGCGCCGGCGTCCTCGGCGAACTGGCGCGCACGCAGCAGGCGCACGTCCTCGATGCGCTTGACTTGCCGCGACTGCAGGTCGGAGACGAATTCCTGGTCGCGGAACACCGTGAGCCCTTCCTTGAGCGCGAGCTGGAACCAGTCGCGCAAGGTCACCCGGTTGCCCGACCAGTTGTGGAAGTACTCGTGGCCGATCACCGATTCGATGCCCTGATAATCGGCATCCGTCGCGGTGTCCTCGTCGGCGAGGATGTAGCGGGCGTTGAAGATGTTCAGGCCCTTGTTCTCCATCGCGCCCATGGTGAAATCCTGGGCGGCCACGACGTTGAACACCGACAAGTCGTAGCAGCGGCCGAAGCGCTGCTCGTCCCAGCGCAAGGCCCGTTCGACCGCACCCAGCGCGTACCCGCAACGGGCGATATCGGCGGGCGCAGCCCACACCTGCAAGGCGACCGCACGGCCCTCGGCGGTCACGACATCCTTGCGCACGCAGTCCAGGCGCCCGGCCACCAGCGCGAACAGATAGCACGGCGTGCGATGCGGGTTCTCCCATGCCGCTTCGTGGCGGCCTTCGGGCAGATCGGTTTGCGCGAGCGGATTGCCGTTGGCCAGCAGCACCGGGTAACGCATCTTGTCGGCGCGCAGCGTGGTGCGCCAGGTCGGCATCACGTCGGGGCGGTCGATGAAATACGTGATGCGGCGGAAGCCCTGCGCCTCGCATTGGGTGAACAGGGATTCGCCGCTGCGATACAGCCCTTCCAGCCGCGTGTTGCGCGCCGGATGGATGCGGCAGCGGGTTTCCAGCACGTGCTCGCCGGCCAGTCCGTCGATGCGCAGATGATGGGCATCGAGACGGTAGTGCGCGGGTTCCAGCGGTTGACCATCGAGGGCGATGGACAACAATTCCAGGTTGTCGCCGTCGAGCACCAGAGTCGCACCGGCTTGCTGCGGATCGGGCTGCAAGTGCAACCGGGAGACGACTTCCGTGGCGTCGGCGTCGAGGTCGAATGCCAGTTCGACATGCAGCACGCGCCAGGCCGGCGCACGGTAATCGGACAACAGGGTTTCGGTCTGGCCGGAAGGGCCGGAGTCGGTCATCACGGGAGGTTCCACGGTGGGAAAAGCGCGGCCTTACAGTACCATGCGCACGTTCGCCTGATGCGGGTGTGGTTCGCGCAATGATGACCCGTCATGCCGCCATTCATGCCGATGCCGCCTCGATCGGCGTGGACGACATCCTCGATGCCGCCGCGCGCATCGCGCCCTTCGCGCAGGCCACGCCGGTGTTGCGCTCGGCGAGCCTGGACGAACTGGCAGGCTGCCGGATGTTTTTCAAGTGCGAGAACTTCCAGCGCATCGGCGCGTTCAAGTTCCGCGGCGCCTGCAATGCGGTGTTCGCGTTGCCGGAAGAAATCGCCGCGCGCGGCGTGGCCACCCACAGCTCGGGCAACCACGGCGCGGCGCTGGCGCTGGCGGCGACATTGCGCGGGATGCCCGCGCACGTCGTGGTGCCTACGAATGCGACGAAGGTCAAACGCGCGTCGATCATCCGCCACGGCGCGCGCATCATCGATTGCGCACCGACTCTGGCCGCGCGCGAGGCCGCCGTCGCGCAGGTGCTGGCCGACACGGGCGCGCAGCTCGTGCACCCCTATGCCGACCCATGCGTGATCGCCGGGCAAGGCACGGTCGCGCTGGAACTGCTGCGGCAGGCGGACGGACTGGATGCCCTGATCGCGCCGGTCGGTGGCGGCGGGTTGCTGTCCGGCTGCGCGATCGCCACCCGCGCGCTGTCGCCGGGCACGCGATTGTGGGGCGCGGAACCGACAGACGCTGCCGATGCGCAGGTTTCCATCGAATCCAATCGCCTGATCGAGGATGTCGTTCCAGACACGCTCTGCGATGGCCTGCGCGCGCATCTGGCGCCGATCACTTTCGAAATCCTGCGCAGCCATGTGGACGGTATCGCACTGGCATCTGAGGAAGAGATCGTGGCTGCCATGCGTTTGTTGTGGGCGCGGCTGAAGATCCTCGTCGAACCATCCTCGGCGGTGGCGCTGGCGGCGCTGCTGCGCGCGCGCGAGCGCTTCGCCGGGATGCGCGTGGGCGTGGTGCTCACCGGCGGCAATGTCGATCTGGATGCCTTGCCGTGGAAAGTTTGAGGCATGCGCATTTCTGGCACACTTTCTCTCTCCCCAAACCAGACGGCCCTGCCGGGCGTTCTCCGGCGCGCGAACGGCCACCGGCCGTTCGCAAGCGCACCTCATCACCTCCCGCAAGGGGAGAGGGGATTATCCTTGACGATGGAAGGCCTGCCCCTTGCGCATGCAACCCGGGCATCTGGAACACGTAACCATGGCTGTTGAAGGAGTCGGATGATGAATGCCAGCGCGACTGCAACGACCAATGAAACCGAAGTCTGGAGCGGCACGCCCTCGCAGTGGCGGCATCTGGGCCTGTACGCGCTGTGCGCCGTCGTCGCATTGGCGCTGCTGGTGGCGGCGGTGAAGCTGCACGGAACCCAAGTGCCGGCATGGGTGGCGCTGGCATTGATCCTCGTGCCGGCGTTCATCGCGGGCAAACGCTGCGTGCAGACGCTGTGCGAACATATCACCCTGACCGACCAGCGCCTGATCCTGCGCCGCGGCGTGTTCAATCGCGTCACCGATTACGTCGAGCTGTACCGGGTCAAGGATTCGCATTTCACCCAGACCTTCGTCGAGCGGCTGCTGGGACTGGGCACGATCCAGCTACGCACCACGCAGGACAGCGAGCCGCTGGTGGTGTTGTCCGGCATGCGCGAGCCGGAAGCGCTGTGGAACCAGATCCGCAACCTCGTCGAAGCGCGCCGCACGGCACGCGGGGTGCGCGAGCTGGATGTGAACACCGAGGCCAGCGGCTGACCATAGGTCATGGTGGCCACCACCATCCATGACGAGAAAGAGTCTGCACACATGCCCTCCTCCGCTCGCGGGGGAAGGGGCCAACGCAGTCAGGTCAAGAGGCGAGGGTCAAGCACACGCTCATGGTTGGCGGCAACGCCAAGGCAGGCATGCGTCAGCGGCTGCGCCGCCGGATCGGGATCGCCGACACCGGCACGCAGGCGATCTCCGCGCCATCGCCACGCAGCGGCTGCCCCGGCGGCGGCGCGAAGGCCTGCGCGTAGATCACTTCCCAGGTGCTCGGCAGCACGCCATCGCGGCGCAGCGCTTCGTAGGCATCGATCACGCGCCGCATGCGCGCCTTGCCCATCAGCGTGCGCCGGCGGTCGGCGCGCGCGTTGTGGGCACCGAGCGCGCGCAGTTCGCGCATGAGCGCGTTCACATCCGGATACGTCAAGGTGAAGTGTTCGCGGTACAGCACGGGATCGCGGAAGCCTGCCGACTGCAAGGCATCGCCGATGTGCTGGATCTGCGCGAACGGCGTCACCGGATCGCCGGCATCGGCAGCGGCGAAAGCCTCGCGCAATTCGTGCAACGTGTCCGGGCCGAGGGTCGTCAGCAGCAACAGGCCATCGGCGCGCAGCACCCGGCGAAAGCCGAGCAAGGCGCGCGGCAGATCGAGCACCCATTGCAGGCACAGGCTGGAGAACAGCAAGTCGGCGCAGGCATCGGCCAGCGGCAGCGCGCCCACGTCCGCGCACACGGCATGCACGCGTTGCGCGCCGGGCCTCCACCACGGCTTGCGCGGTATCTGCCGCAGCATCGGCAGGGCGAAATCCAGCGCCAGCACCTGCGCCTTCGGCCAGCGCGCGTGCATGGCCTGCGCGGCGCGGCCGGGACCTGCGCCCAGATCGAGGATGCACTCGGGCTGGCGTTCGCCCACGGTATCGAGTTGTTCGAGCAGGCGCGATTCGACCTCGCGCTGCAACGCGGCGACGGCGTCGTAGCCGGCGGCGGCGCGACCGAAGGCGCGGCGCAAGCGGGGGGCGTCGATCGAACCTTCGCGCGAGGTCATGGCACGGAGGTCGGCTGCTGCTTGGCGTCACCCCTCTCCCCAACCCCTCCCCCGCAAGGGGGGAGGGGCTCACGTTGCGCGCAGGCGGGGCGAGCCGTGGGTTTGCTCAGGAAATCGAGGATCCGCTCCGCCAGCGCATCGGCATGGGTAAGAAATGGCGCGTGGCCGGAGTCGAGTTGCAGGTAGCGGGCATGCGGTGCGAGCGCGGCGGCGGCAACGACCGCGCGCGGATCGACGAGGCGGTCGCGGCGTGCGCCGAGCCACAGGCTGGGCACGCGCAGATGCGGCACGAACGAACGCAGATCGGCGTCTTCGAGCAGACGCAGGCCGTCGGCGAGCGCGGCGGAGGTCGGGTCGCCATGCGCGAACACCTCGGCGCGCAACTCGCGCAGATGGGCGCGCGCGTGGTCGCAGCCGAGGGTTTCCAGCGCGAGGAAGCGCTCGACGGTGGCGTGCAGGTCCTCCTGCAAGCCGGCCTCGAATCTACGGAACACCTCGACGTCCATGCCATGCGGCCAGTCGTCGGCATGCACGAAGCGCGGCGTCGAGCACAGCATCAGCAACGCCGTCGCCTGCGCCGGCCGCGTCGCCGCGGCATGCAGGGCCAACAGCCCGCCCAGCGACCAGCCCAGCCACGGCGCTGGCGGGGTCGCGGCGGCGATCATGGCGACGCAGGCTTCCAGATCGAGCGGCGCGGCGTCACCACGGCTGCGCCCGTGCCCGGGCAGATCGACCAGATGCAGCGTGCGCCGTTCGGCCAGCCGGTCGAGCAGTGCGCCGAACAGTCCGCCATGCATCGCCCAGCCGTGGATCATCACCAGCGGCGGGCCGTCGCCGCGTATCGCGATCTGCATCAGCACGCCGCCTTCAACATGGCACCGCACCAGCCGCGGCATCGCCATCGCGCCGTTGCGCGATGCGTGCGGCCAGCGGTTCGAGCGCATCGAGCAGCGCGTCCACGTCGTGATCGGTGTGCGCCGCGCTTAGGGTGATGCGCAGGCGTGCGCCGCCCGGCGGCACGCTCGGCGGGCGGATCGCACCCACCAGAAAACCGCGCGCTTCCAATTCCTGCGCGACGTGCACGGCGAGCGCGTTGTCGCCGACCGGCAGCGGCTGGATCGGCGTATGCGAATCGAGCAGGCGCAGGCCGCGTTCGCGCGCGCCTTGCCGGAAGCGGGCAACGAGTCCTTCCAGTTTCGCCCGTCGCCACGGTTCGTTGCGCGCCATCTTCACCGCCGCCAGCGCGGCGACCGCGACCGCCGGCGGAGGCGCGGTCGTGTAGATGTACGAGCGCGCGGTCTGCATCACCTGTTCGATCGCCCAATCCTGCCCGACCAGCACCGCGCCGCAGGCGCCCAGCGCCTTGCCGAGGGTCACCAGCAGCAGCGGCGCCTGCGCGGGCGTGAGACCTGCCGCGGCGACGCTGCCGCGCCCGTCCGGGCCGAGCACGCCGATGGCGTGGGCTTCGTCCACGTACAGCAAGCCTTGCTGTTCGTTCGCCAGATTCGCCAGTTCGCGCAGCGGCGCGACATCGCCGTCCATGCTGAACACGCCGTCGGTGGCCAGCAACAGTGCGCCGCCGGCGTGCGCCTGCGCCTGTCGGCGCGCGGCCCGTGCGTCGGCGTGCGGATACCGCACCAGGCTCGCCTGCGACAGGCGCGCGCCGTCGATCAGGCTGGCGTGATCGAGCTTGTCCTGCAGGCACACGTCGCCGGCCTGCAGCAGCGCCTGCGGCACCGCGAGGTTGGCGAGGTAGCCCGATCCGAACAGCAGCGCGCGCGGATAACCCAGCCAATCGGCGACGGCGCGTTCGAGCAACTCGTGTTCGCGATGATGCCCGCAGACCATGTGCGAGGCGCCGGCACCGACGCCGCAGTTCTGCGAGGCGATCTGCATCGCGCTGACGATCGCCGGGTCGTGGGCGAGCCCGAGGTAGTCGTTGCCGGCGAAGTTGAGCAAGCGTTGCCCGTCGCAACTGACCTTGCCCTGATGGCAATGGCTGATCGAACGGCGGCGGCGCACGAGACCGTCCTGCACGCGCTGCTCGACCGCTACTTGCGCGCGCTGGCGCAGATCGATCCTGCCGCCTTGTCCTGCCGCGTTCATGGCCCGTATGCCCGGCGCACCCTCCGAAGTGATGCCCTGCGCCGATGATGGCGCGCGCTGGCGGCGCGAAAGTGCGACGCGCATCGCATTCGCGCGCGGCTCGTCGGCCGCATCCGGCCGCTCGTCCGCTGCCCTGCGCGCGGTTCGGCTCGCGTTCACGCCACCGATGCAGCCATCGGCATCAGCAGGTCGGCATGGACGGTGCCCGCGCAGGCGCAGCCCGTGCCCGAGCCGCCGCAGCATCCGCTTGCCGAATCCGAGCACGCATCTTCGCAGTCATGCTCCAGATGCCCCTCGACCACGCCGGGCACGGGCATGGGCTGCAACCCCAGCCGCGCGAACAGGCGCTGATCGCGGTCGGTATCCGGATTGGCGGTCGTCAACAACTTCTCGCCGTAGAAGATCGAGTTCGCGCCGGCGAGGAAGCACAGCGCCTGCAATTCATCGCTCATGGTTTCGCGCCCGGCCGACAGGCGCACCATCGAGCGCGGCATCGCGAGGCGCGCCACCGCGATCGTGCGCACGAACTCGAAGAGATCAAGCTCGGCGGTCTGCTCCAGCGGCGTGCCGGCGACACGCACGAGGCGATTGATCGGCACCGAATCCGGGGGCGCGGGCAGGCTCGCCAGCGCATGCAGCAGGCCGGCGCGCTCCTCGCGCGACTCGCCCATGCCGACGATGCCGCCGCAGCAGGTCTTCATCCCGGCATCGCGCACGTGCGCGAGGGTGTCGAGGCGATCCTGGTACTCGCGGGTGTGGATGATCTGCCCGTAGAACTCCGGCGCGGTGTCGATGTTGTGGTTGTAGTAATCCAGACCGGCGGCCTTGAGCGCACCGGCCTGCTCGCCGCTGAGCATGCCCAGCGTCGCGCAGGTCTCCAGCCCCAGCGCCTTCACCGCGCCGACCATCGCCGCGATTTTCGGGATGTCGCGATCCTTGGGCGAGCGCCACGCCGCGCCCATGCAAAAGCGCGTGGCGCCAGCATCCTTCGCCGCGCGTGCGCGGGCGACCACTTCTTCCGTGTCGAGCAATTTTTGCGCCTTTACTCCGGTGTCGTAACGTGCTGCCTGCGGGCAATACGCGCAATCCTCCGGGCAACCGCCGGTCTTGATCGACAGCAGGGTGGAGACTTGCACCTGCGTTGGATCGAAATGCTCGCGGTGCACCGCCGCCGCACGGAATACCAGCTCGGTGAAAGGCAGGTCGAACAACGCGCGCACGGCTTCGCGGCTGGGCGAGCCTTTCAGCCCCTCGCCCATCGAGTGTGAGAGGTTGGGAAAAGAGGTCATCGGCATGACAGGCTCGCAAACAGGCGGCAGGAATGCGAAAGTCTGGGAATGCCCGCACATCCTGTCAACCCGAATGATGCCTTGCCAGTTGACGGCTGGCTGACCCGGCTCGGGAAGGTCTTCCTGCCGCCGCGCTGCCTCGTCTGCGGTGAAGCAGGTGCCGATGGGCATGACTTATGCGCCGCCTGCCGCGACGCCCTGCCCTGGAACCACGCCTGCTGCGAGCGCTGCGGACTGCCACAGCCCGAGCGCGTGCCCGCCTGCGGCCGCTGCCTGCGCAAGCCGCCGCCACTGGAGCGCGTGCGCGCGGCGTTTCGCTACGAGTTCCCGGTGCACCAGTTGCTGCCGTGCTTCAAGTTCCATCAGGATCTGGCCGCCGGCCGCGAACTGGCGGAAGCGATGCGCGGCATGCTCACCGGCGATCTCGCCGACGTCGCTGCACGTCCACAGGCGCTGATCCCAGTCCCCCTGCACCCATCGCGCCTGCGCGAGCGCGGCTACAACCAGGCGCTGGAACTGGCCCGTCCGCTGGCGCGTGCCTTCGACATCCCGCTCATGCGCGAAGCGCTGCGCCGCACCCGCGCCACCGCACCGCAAAGCGACCTGGGCGCACTGGCGCGCCGGCGCAACCCGCGCGGTGCTTTCGCGGTCGGCGATGTCGCCTTGCCCGCGCACGTGGCGTTGATCGACGACGTGATGACGACCGGCGCAACGGTGCACGAGTGCGCGCGGGTGCTGCAACGCGCCGGTGTGCAGCGGGTGGAAGCGTGGGTGGTGGCGCGGGTGCCTGTCAGAAGACAGAAAACGGAGGACAGAGGACAGAACGCAGACGCTGGACGGTAGGCTCGGGGCCCTCACCGCGTGTTCTCATCACCACCCGGCCACAACGCTCGGGTCGTGACCGGGATAATCCGCGCCGTGGCGCTGCCTCAGAACTCCACGCGGAAGCCGAGGGTGAGGTTGTTCTGATCCAGCCCGGAGATGCCCAGCGTCTTCTCGTAATACACGAAGCCCGACCTGCCCTGCGTCATGGTGATCGACACGCCCAGCCCGAGCCTGAAGAAATTGCTGTCCACCGGATCGCCCTTGATCTGGAACACGCTGGCGGTCGGGTCGGCGAGGAAGCTGGCGTTCACGCTGTCCGGATTGTTTTCGTACTCGTGCTGCCATTCCACTTCCGCATGCGGGCTGAGCACACCCCAGTTCTGGCTGGATGCGAAATTCACCTTGAAGCCGAGCACGGAAGACACCGAAGTGAGGCTGCGGCTGGCGACCGCCAGTCCCAGCCCGCTGCCGGGTTGCGCGGCGGTCACGGTCTCCTGATAGCCGTCGAAGCTGGTGTGCGAGTACATGCCGCGGAAGTACGGGCCGAACGTCCAGCCGGCGCTGTGGAAGTCCTTGCCCAGGGTCAGCGCGGCCGACAGGGTGTTGCCTCCGGAACTCGACGTCGCGGTCTGATCCACGTTCAACGCCGCCAGCGTGTACACGATCCGGCGGTTGATGTCGTAGGTGCTGCTGCCCCAGGTCAGCACGCCGTCGATGTACCAGTCGTTCTTCTGGTACACGGTGGTGTAGCCCGACAGGCTCCAGGCATGGGTGTCCAAACCGCCGCCGACGGTATCGACGGTGCTGCCGAAGCGCGCGTAACCCACGCTGCCGCCGACGATCCAGTTATCGTTGACGCGGTAGTCCACGCCGGCGGTCAGTCCATTGCTGTTGAAGCTGTACCCGGGCGCGGACGTGCGCGGGTCGGCCGAACCCCAGCCGAAGCTGCCGGACACGAACAGGCCCCAGCGGTCGAAGCCGCTACCGGCATCGTCGGTCTTGGTCTTGGGTGCATCGTTCAGGCCCAGCGCGGTATCGCCGTATTGGCCGAGCGCCAGCGCTCCATCAGGGGAGACGAAGGCCAGTCCACCGAAGTTGGCACCGTGCGCGCCGCTGCGCAACGCTGCCAACCGCGCCTTGATGTTGTCGAACTGCGTGGTGGACACCAGCACCGAGGCGTTGGACTGGATCAGGGTGTCGTGCGGCAGCATCTGGTTGAGCGCGTTGGCCGCCTGTGCCGGGTTGCTGCCGGCGGTGGCGCCCAGTGCCTGGCACTGGGCCAGCAGATCCTGCTGGGCGGGGGTGGGCGATGACAAGGCCGACAACACCGGGCAGGCATTGTTGAGTGCGCCGGCAATGGCCTTCTCCGGCGGGGTCAGGCCGGAGATGCTGGTCAGGTCGCCGTTGAGTGCGAACGAAACCGGCCCGGCGGACGGCGACACCGAGACCGCCGACACCGAGGCCGCGCCCGCCGCCAGCACGGTGGCGGTGTTGGTCGCCTTGCCGTTGCCGTCGGTGATCGAGGACGGGCTCGCCAGATGAACGTTGGTGCCGCTCCAATTGATCGTCGCGCCGGTCACCGGTACGCCATTGTGGGTCAGTTGCACCACCAGCGGCGCCGAGGTGGTGTTCACCGGCACCACCTGGTTGTTGCCCGAGACGATGCTCAGCACCGGCGGCGTGGCCGGCGCGTTCACGTAGGCGGTGAACAGCACGTTCTGGCCCTCGATACCAAATAGCACCACAACCGCGCCCGGCGTGGAGCCCAGCACGAGTTGGGTACTGACGTGGCCGCTGGCGTCGGAAACGGCCGAGTCGGTAGTGGTATGGCCACTGCCGGAAACGACTTTGAATTTGACGGTTTGACCCGCTGCCGGGGTGCCGCTCAGGTTGACCACCTGCGCCGTCAACGGCGTCGGCAAGGTCGTGCCGGGCGCACCGACCTGTCCTTCGCCTCCTCCCTGAACCAGATTGTAGCCTCCGCCCGGGAGGTTGCCGAAGTTGTCCATGAGGTTTGCGAACACCTCCGGCCCGGGCACCTGGGTCGAGGTGGCACTGGAGGTGAACGTCACCTGTCCTGCAGCGATGTCCGCGGCGGTGAAGGTGTAGGTGCCGGTCCCTTGGCACGCGTTGCCGGGGGAGATCGGCGGACATGTGAATGAACTGGGGTTGGTTTGTGGCTGGCTGATCTGCACATTGGTCAGGATCACGCTGCCGGTGTTGATCACGGTGCCGATGACCTGGATGGTGTCGCCGGCGGTGATCGTGCCGCTGTGATCGGTATCGACGTAATTGTTGGTCGTGCCGCCCACGATCATGCCGGCTCCGGCGGCGGTATTGACTGCGGTGACGTAACCGGCGTCCTTCCCATTGTTCGGGTTTGGGGTGGATGTGGACGAGACATGCACGTAAATCTGCCCGGCCGTGGTGTCGGCCGAGGTCACGACGTGGGTGGCGACCAGCACGCAACTGGCACCGACCGCCACGCTCGCGCAGGAGGCGCTGCCCGGGGTCAACGAGGCGGCGTCTGAGGTCAGTTGCACGCCGGTCAGGGTGACATTGCCGTCGTTGAGGAAGGTGGCGGTGTAGGTGAGCGTATCGCCCGTCAGCACCAGTCCGTTCGGGTCGGTGTTGCCGGTCAACTGGATCGTGCCGCTCAGTTGCGGGTTCGATGCCTGCGCGAGCGCGCCGCAAGGCAGGCCCAGCGCGATGACCGCCAACAGGGCGATGCTGAAGATTCGAGCCAACAACGTGCAACGACCCGCGGCTGGCGTGGCTGTCAAAGCGCGCATGGAATCTCCCCTTGGCTCGATCATCGGCACTGGATTTCCCCGGATATCTACGCCGGCAACCGCGTACCGCCACCGACGAGACATGCAGAGCATCGTTGCGGGGGGGGGGGGCGACAACTCACATCTGTTACTTGACAATGTTCCAAAGATTGTGATGGCGGGGGAAAGCATGCACGACGATCAGCGGGCAGCCGTAGCCTTGCGATGGCTGCCGAGCTTGCGCAACGGGGTGTACCTGTTCGACGCGCAATGGCACTGGATCGCCGGCAACGCGCTCGCCGAGGCCTTCGTCGCGCGGGGATGGTGGAAAGGGCAGTTGCATGCGCGGCTGGACGCCGGCCACCCGCAGACACAAAACGCCTGGGATAACGCGCGCCATCACGGTGCCGACGCCAGTCCCGAAAAGGTGCTTCCGGTGCGCGACCCGAACGGCGAGCTGGTCGCTTTCGCGGCGCTGCGTCAGGCCGAAGAACGGGTCGGCGACCCGACCTCGCGCACGCATTCCCTGCTGGTACGCCCGCTGGCGTGGGCCGATACCGATGCCTTGACCCTCCAGTTGCGACGCCTGTACGCGCTCACCGATGCCGAAGCCCGCCTGCTGTTGGCGCTGCGCCGCGATGGCGATCCGCCGCACGCAGCGGAGATGTTGGGCATCACCGAAGGCAGTTTGCGGACACGCCTGCACGTCATCTACGAGAAGACCGGCACGCACCGGCTGGGCGCGCTGCTGATCCTGCTGGATGCCCTGGCCAATGTGATCGCGCAATGACCGCCCGCAGCATCCGCGCATCCGTTGCATGATCGACGCTCATCACCGAAGCGATCCGGCTGCGCCGGCACCGCGCCTGTCACGTCATGGTGTATCGCCATCCTCCAGCGGCTCGACCGGATGGCCGTCCACGGTCTGCTTCCAGTCCGCTGGCGGCGTCGCGGCCACGCCGTTGATCGTCAGCTCGTACTGCACCACCATCATCGGGCTGGCGCTGGACTGGATCATGTTGAGGTAGTTCAGCCGCGCCACCGCATCGTGGTCGAGGGCCGCCTCGATCTTCGCCATCTGCTCGCCCTGCCAGGCGACCGTGCGGATGCGCTCGATATCGTCCTTGCCGCCCGCACGCGAGGCGCGCAGCAGTGCGACGCCGAGCATCCGCCCGGCCAGCGTCTGCGCGCGATTCATCAGCTGCCGCCCGACCCGCCCGCAATCATCGAAACGACGTGTGCCGGCATGCGGGTGACGGGTTTTGCTGCACGCACCCACCAGCGCCTGCGCCGGCGGCAGCGCGGTCGCCATCGCCTCGGAGTGGATCAGCTCGAGCAGATGGGCGGCATCGCTGGCGTCCTTGCGGCCACCGAGGGCGGCCGGTGGATGGCGCTCGAACAACGCGCTCCACGCGGCGATCGCCTCGCCGAGGTGCTCGTTGTAGCGGCCGGAGGCGACCATCCGCGCGAGCGCCGCGTCGGTGGCGCGCGCGTTGCCGGCGCGTGCGGCAGCCACGGCCACGGGCAACCACGCCATGCCGTTGCCCGGCTCCAGCCGCGCCAGCGCCGCCGGGTCGCCGCAGCGCATGCGCGGCTTGCAGGAACCATCGACGGCGATGTTCGCCATGAGCGATTGCACGAGCCGGTCGTCGGGCGCGGCAAGCGCGGCCCGGCGCAGGAAGGCCAGCCGCTTGGTCAGGAAAGCGCCGCTCGGCGGTCGCGTTTCCAGCAATTGCGAGCCCAGCGCCCAGTCGCGCGGCGCATCGCTTTTTTGCAGCGCGAAGGCGAGGTCGTGGCGGTAATCGAGCGAGTCGGCTGCCGGCATGGGCGCGGCCTGCGCGACTACACCGACGCAGGCGCCGGTCACGGCGAACGCGACGGCGAGAATCCATGACCGCTGCGCGTGAGCAACGCAACGTCCGAGGGTCTGGCGACTGGTCATGACCACGATCTCCCGATGTCGATCCGCGTTCGCGGCGTCAGCGCATGGCCACGCCCAGCACGATGCCCGCGAACACTGTAGCGCCGATCCAGTTGTTGTGCAGGAAGGCGCGGAAGCAGCCCGCGCGCTCGCGCCGCCATGCCATGCGGAATTCGAACACGATCAGTATGGCGGCAATGACGAGCGCCCCGAAGTATGCCGGCGCCAGCTTGCCCTGCACGCCGACCAGCGCCAGCGTCGTCACGCACAGCGCGTACAGCACGCCCTGTGCGATCAGGTCGGCGTCGCCGAACAGGATCGCGGTGGACCTCGCCCCGGCGCACAAGTCGTCGTTGCGATCGACCATCGCGTACCAGGTGTCGTAGGCCGTGGCCCACACCACGTTGGCCAGGAACAGCAGCCAGCCCAGCGTCGGCACCGTGCCTTGGGTGGCCGCGAACGCCATCGGGATGCCCCAGCCGAAGGCCAGCCCGAGATAGACCTGCGGGAGGTAGGTGTAGCGCTTGAGGTACGGGTAACTGGCGGCGAGGAACAGCCCGACCACGCTCAACTCGATGGCCAGCCGATTGGTCATCAGGACGAGCGCGAAGGCTGCCGCCATCAACACCGCGAACACCGTCAGTGCCGCGCGCCCGGACACCGCGCCGGTGGCCAGCGGACGATCCTTCGTGCGCTCGACCTGCGGATCCAGCCAGCGGTCGGCGTAGTCGTTGATCACGCAGCCGCCCGAGCGCGTCAGCCACACCCCGGCGGTGAAGATCGCCCACAATTTGAGTGAAGGAAAACCATCGGCAGCCAGCCACAGCGCCCACCACGTAGGCCACAACAACAACAAGGTACCGATCGGGCGGTGCCCGCGCAGCAGGTGCCAGTAGTGCCGCCAGCGCGCGCCTTGGCCGCCCGACACGCCAGCCGGAACCGAACCAGCTTCATCGGCTCCCGATGGCGTTCGCACGGTCGGCTCCTTCGCGCCGACCTCGCGCCTGTTGTCGAGCGTATCCATGCCTCAGGCTAGCAGAGCGCGGGCCCGGCATCAGTGCAGCGACATCACGAACGGTTGACCTGCAAATAACTCGGCGGCGCGCGGTCGAGGAAGCCCAGCGCGTGGCAGTGGTTCATCACGTGCACGCCCTTCGCGCGCTGCTCGGCGGCGATGGCTTGCTGGAAGGGCTTCATCAGCGTCCAGTGCAGCTTGGGCCGGTAGTGGTGCTCGGCGTGGTAGCCGTTGTTGAGCCACAGCCAGTTGTAGAGCTTGTTGTGGGTGCTCACGCCCCACGCCATCGGCGTGTCGGGGTCGCCCTTGTAGTGCTCGTAGTAACCGTTGAGCGAGGACAGCGAGTGGCCGAGGTAGTAGAACGGCACCAGCGAGAGGAAGGCGCGCCAGTCGTACACCGCGCAGACCAGGTACACGCCCACCACCAGCGCGATTTCCATGCGGATCCAGCGCGCGCGCTCGGGGAATTTTTCCTTCACGCGACGATACACATCGCCGATGTCGTCGCGGAAGTAGCTGTAGAACGTGTACGTCCACGGGCTTTCCGGCGCGCCGTCCTTGCCGTGGCGGTAGATCGACAGCGGGTCGATGGTGGTGCCGTCCTTCACCCGGTCCATGTTGCCGACATGGTGGCGCAGGTGGACGTGGTGGTAGAACTCCTGCGAGAAGCCGTCGGTGAGCGAGAGCACGATGCTGTACGCGCGGTTGAGCCAGTTCCAGCGGAAGAACGGGTTGTGGATCAGGTTGTGGCTGGAGCCGTTGATGGACCACGAGATGCTGATCGAGTAGACCAACGCCAGCGGGATCCACACCGCCCACGGGATCTTGTGGAAGGCGAAGAACAAGGTCGCCACGAACACGAGGTGGCCGATCACCATCAACGCGGGCACCACGTCCCAGCGCGAGTAGGCGAAGAAACTGCGGGCTGGCATCGGCGGCAGGGAGGGAAGAATCGTGGCCATGGGACGGTGCTGGTGCGTGGGTGGGCGCGGGCGCCTTTCGGCGGCGCGCGCAGGTTTGCTGCGTCATCCTGACGCGATGGGCGGATCTCAGGCGCGCCGCAGCGCGAGTACCGCGTTCAAGCCGCCGAAGGCGAAGGAGTTGCTCAGCGCGGCGCGCAGCGGTTTTTCGCGCGGGGTGTTGGGGACGTAATCCAGGTCGCAGGCCGGGTCGGGGTCGATGAAGTTCGCGGTCGGCGGGATCACGCCCTCGCGCAGCGCGCCGATGGCGGCGATGAGCTCGAGCGCCCCGGCCGCGCCCAGCGCGTGGCCGTGCATGGACTTGGTGGACGACACCGCCAGCGCATCGGCATGCGCGCCGAACACCTGGCGGATGGCGCGGGTTTCGGTGGGATCGTTCGCCGGCGTGCCGGTGCCGTGGGCGTTGATGTAGCCGATCTCGCCCGCGTCCATGCGCGCATCGGCGAGCGCGCCGGCCAGCGCCTTGGCCGCGCCGGCGGCCGAGGGCAGCACGATGTCGGCGGCGTCGGCCGACATGCCCGCGCCGGCGAACTCGGCGAGGATGGTCGCGCCGCGCGCCTTGGCGTGCTCCCATTCCTCCAGCACGAAGATGCCCGCGCCCTCGCCCAGCACCATGCCGCGGCGCTGCTTGCTGAACGGCCGGCAGGTGTCGTCGGCGGTGACGCGCACGGCTTCCCACGCCTTCACGCAAGTCACCGTCAGGCAGGCTTCGCTGCCGCCGGTCACGGCGAAGTCCACGCGCCCGCTGCGCACCATGTCGAAGGCCTGCGCCATCGCGTGGTTGGCCGAGGCGCAGGCGCTGACCACCGCATACGACGGCCCGGTGATGCCGAACTCCATCGTCACCTGGCAGGCCGGCGCGTTGGCCATCAGGCGCACGATGGTCAGCGGGTGCACGTTGGCCTTGCGCTCGCCGTAGAAGCGCTGCGCGGTCTGGTCGTGGGTGTTCTCGCCGCCGATGCCGGTGCCGATCAGGCAGGCGGTGCGCTCGCCGCGCCCGTCGGCGCGGAAATCCAGCCCGGACTGCGCGATCGCCTCGCGCGCGGCCACCAGCGCGAACTGGCTGACGCGGTCGAGGAAGGTCAGGCGCTTGGAGTCGAAGTGCGCAGTGGGGTCGAAGCCGCGCACCTCGGCGGCGATCTTCACCTGCAGCAGGTCGGTGGGGATGTTGGCGATCGGGCCGATGCCCACCCGCCCTTCGCGCATGGCCGCCCAGCTCGACGGCGCATCGTGGCCGAGCGTGTTGATCGAGCCCATGCCGGTGATGGCGACGCGACGCATGCGCAAGCTCTCCCTCGCCGGTCAGCCCGCCGCGGGCGGCGTGGCGTTTTTCTCGGCGACCAGCCGATCCACCGCCGCCACCAGCCCGCTGACGCTGTCGGTGTCGATCGAAGGATCCTTGTCCGGCAGGGTGATGCCGAAGCGATCCTCGATCTCGAAGATGATCTGCACGATGTCCAGCGAGTCGATCTCCAGGTCCTTGAGGGTGGACTGCAGGGTGATCTTCTCCAGCGGGATGTGCGCCTCCTTGGCGATGATCGCGAAGATGGCTTGTGCGGTGTCTTCCATGGGCTACTCCGTGAGGTGCGTGCGGGCGGGCGTCGCGGACGTGGCCTCCACGGCCCGCCCGAGTTGCAGGATACCCGCAACGATGATCGTAGCGCCGATCCACTGGACGATGTCGATCGATTCGCCCAGCACCAGCAGCGAGGCGATCATCACCGCCACGAACACGATGGCGCTGGTGGGATAGGCGCGCGAGAGCCGCATGTGCCGCAGGATCAGCATCCACGACACGAACCCGGCGCAGTAGCCGCCGACCGCGACCCACAGCCACGGCGCGCTGGCCGCGCGCGCGAAGGCCGCGCCGCTGAAATCGAAATCGCCGGTGGCGTGGCCGGCGAACTTGAACGCCAGTTGCGTCACCACCTCGATGCCGACCAGCGCCACCCATGCCGCCACCAGTGCGGCGCGGGACATGCCGACGACGGGTTGATCCCTCACGCGCACTCCTGCTGGACCGGCTCCTCGCGCAACCCGAGCGCGCGCTCGGCCATCGCCATGGTGCGGTCGACGATGCGGTTGCGGTGGCGATACCACAGGCTGTTGGGTTGCAGGGTGCAGCCCAGGCGCTGTTTTTCTTCCGCCAGACCCTGCCCGCTCTGGTACATGGGGATGCCGTGCTCGATGGCGTAGCGCACGTTCTCCAGCCAGCTCACGTAGTACAGGTTCAGCTCGCGGGCGACGGCATAGTCCATGCCGATGTATTTGTCGATCAGGCGCTGGCCGTCGTGCAGCACGAGGTTGAACGCGACCAGCCGCTCGCCCAGCCAGTAGCACACGCAGGCCGCGCGCCCGTGCAGGCGTTCGAGCACCTGGTCGAACCATGCGCCGGGCAGTTCCTCCAGCCGCATCGCCGCGCGCGACAGGGTTTGCCGGTACAGGCCGACGACCTGCTCGCGGATGCCGTCCAGGGTCGTGCGCCGCTCCACCCGCAACTGCTCGCGCGAGCGCCACTTGCGGCGCAGGTCGCGGCGGGTCGCGCGCGACAGTCCCGCGAGGTAGTCGTCCAGCTCGCCGTGCGGCAAGTCCAGGCTCGCCGTGGCAAGCCCGGACTGGCGGCGCAGTCCGCGCGCCAGCAGCGCGCCGCGCAAGGGCGAGGTGGCCGCGTCGTCGGGCAGATCCTTGACCGCGAACAGGCGCACGCGACGGCGGGCGGCCTCGCCCTCGCAGGCATCGAGAATGGCACCGAACAGCCGTGCCTGCTCGTGCGGCCGGCATTCGGGCGCGAAGCCGACATGGCAGACCTCGCCGACCGGCGAGCCCAGGGCCAGCATGCGCGGCCGCAGCAGCCCGGGTGCCGCGCGCGCCAGCCCGCCCACGACCGTGCGCAGGGAGCCTTTGAGGGTGGTGTCGAGCGCGTAACGGGTGAGGAAGGCCGGGGCCGCCGCGCGCAACTGGCCGTGCTCGCGCACGCCCACGTACAGCCACTGGAACCCGTCCATGCGCGCCCGCTCGGTGGCGCGATAGTACGACCAGTCCTCCATCTCGCCGGGGAACAGGCGGTTCCATTCGGCTACGCCGAAATTCTCCACCGATGGGGCGAGCACGATCTGCATGGCGGGGCCTTCAGGCCGGGATCACCGCCACGCGCTCGCCCGAGACCCGGGCGGCCGTGCAGCGGGAAAAGAAATCGGCGGAACGGGCGATGACTTCGCGATGCTCCTGATCGACCGTGACCATGTGGTAGCTGTCGTGCAGCAGCAGGGTTTCCACCTCGGCGCCGACGCGCTCGCGCACGATGTGCGCGTTGCGCACGCTGGCGATGTCGTCGTTGGACGCATGCACCACCAGGCACGGCGCGTTCACGCGGTCGAGCTTGCGGCGCACGCGCGCCGAGAGCCGATAGAACTCGGCCAGCGACGGCCACGGATTGCCGGGCAGGCCGCCGGCCGCGCTGTCGCCGGCGAGCATGCTGCCGGCGATGCGCTGGCGCACGCGCTCGGACTTGATGCCGTAGGGTGGTTTTTCCATGAATTTCTTGTTGCGGCCGATGCCCAGCCGCACCGCCAGCGGCAGCAGGAAGGACAGCTTGGCGATCGGCGGGATGGTCCAGCCGTCGTAGGCGAAGGTGGTGCCATACAAGGCCAGTCCGGCGACCTGACACGGGCGGTCGGCGGCCAGTTTCAGCGCCAGCACCGCGCCCATCGACAGCCCGCCGACGTACATCCGATCCACCTGCGAGGACAGGCGGTCGGCGGCTTCCGTCACCGAGCGGTACCAGTCGCGCCAGCCGGTGGACAGCAGATCCTTCTCGCTGCCGCAGTGCCCGGCCAGCTGCGCGCCGAGCACGCTGAAACCGGCGCGGTGCAAACCCTTGCCGACGAAACGCATCTCCGCGGGCGTGCCGGTCAGGCCGTGGATCAGCAAGACTCCGTCGCGGCCGCCGGGCAGGAAGAATTCGTTGGAGTTGGCCATGGTCGAGAGGATAGATGTCGATTGCCGGGGCAAAATTAACGATAGTATAACGGTTGCCAGCAGACCATCGCCACCCCCACCGTGATGGTGGCGGTAGCGCCCCACTCCCTCCAGCCGACGTCTTCGTGCAAAAACCAGCGGCTGGCCAGCACCACGCCGCCGTAGGAGAGCGCGGCAAACGCCATGGCCACGCTCAGCGGGGCAAGGGCCAGCGCGGCGAACCACAACACGAACTCCACCGCATACGCGCCCACGCCCACGCCGATCCACGGCGAGCCGGCCAGATCGCGAAAAAACCCGCGCGCACCTGCGTCGGCATGCTCGGGGCCGCGCGAAAGCCCCAGCTTGAACGCGATCTGCCCGAACACCTCGCAGATCACCGACCCCAGCAGGAGCAGGAAGGTCAGCACCGGCCCGCCCCCGGGTTGAGCGCCGCCAGCAAGGCCGCATCGACCTGCGCGTTGCGCGCCAGCGCGGCGGCATCCGGCGGCGGCCGCCGCGGCTGGTCGCGGGCGATCTCCCAGCGTTTGAGGGCGCTGTCGAACCGTGGCGGAGCATAGTCGCCGCAGATGTCGGCGCCGGCCAGCGGATGCCGCTCGACGATCGCACCGATGAGATCCAGCACGGCCTGCAATGGCATCCGGCCCTGATCCCAGTTGCTGGCGACCAC
This sequence comes from Pseudomonadota bacterium, assembly GCA_018242445.1. Lineage (GTDB taxonomy): Bacteria > Pseudomonadota > Gammaproteobacteria > Xanthomonadales > Xanthomonadaceae > SZAS-103. The sequence goes on from JAFEBW010000010.1 coordinate 22,043, forward strand.
GTCCTCGGGGAAGACATCCTTGTCGATGGTGATCCACACCGCCTCGGTGGCGATCTGCGCGAGCACCAGTCGCAACCTCGCCTCGTGCGGGAGTTCGGCGAGATTGTTCCAGTGCAGGCGGCCGTCGGCGCAGCGGTACGACGCTCCATCGGGCATGCGCCGCAACACCCGCGAAGGTGCATGCGACCACGGGAACAAGCGCAGCCGGCCCGACGCCAGCGCCGGCAGGTTGCCGCCCTTGAGGCCCGGCCACGCCAGATCGTCGCTGCACGGGCCGAGCGTGAGGATGCGTTGCACGCGCGGGTTGCGCAGCGCCTGGTTGACCCACGAACCGCAATGCCAGCGCGGCGCCAGGCGCACCCAGTCGGGGTGGTTGTCGAAGTGGATCAGGGTGATCGGCTCGCGCGCGCGCTCGAGCAGCAACGGGGTGAGATGATGGAAATCGCCCGAGCCGACCAGGGTGACGACGGGGTCGGGGCGCAGGGGCTGGACGTGCAAGCGCGCGCGGGCCTGCGCGATCGCGCGCTTGCCGCTCCACAGGCGCAGCGCCGGGGCGAGGTCGCGCAAGTCCAGGGTGGTGTTCGACAACCAGCGCGCCACATCGAACGCACGCACTGGCTCGGGCGCGCCCAGATCGAGGGTCTCCAGATGCATCGGCCGCCAGCCGGCATTGGCCGCCACCCACGGCAGGCGGGTGTGCTGGGGTGGAACCGGCGTTGGCAGGGCGTTGATGGACATGGCGATTCGAGGCCATTGTGCCTTGTGTGCCGTTAAGCGGGACTCCCGCAAACGTTACGTACCGCTTTTGCCTGCAAGGTGTCAGCGATCCGGCGTTTGCCTGCAAGGTGTCAGCGATCCGGCGGCGGCAGCAGCCGCAACGGCAGCCACGCCTGCCGCGAATCGCCGAGCCCGAGCCGCCAGCCGTGGCGTTCGCACAGCCTGCGCAACATGCCCAGCCCCTCGATCTCGTCCGAACGCGCCGCCCCCGACGCAGGCTCGACCGCATCGGCCGAAGAAGGTTCCACCGCGGCAGGCTCGACCGACGACGACACCCTCACCCCACCGGCATCGGCATCCAGCCGCAGGTCCTGCCCGAAGTTGCCGCCCGCCAGCGCACGGAACAGCAAGCGCAGCATCACCCGCAACAGCCGCGGCGGCGCGGACAGCGTCAAGCCTTGCGCGCAACGCACGCCCAGTTGGATGTGTGCGGCTTCCAGATCGGCCTGGAATTCGGCGAGGGTCGAGCGCAGCAGGCCGGACAGCTCGACCGTGGTCTGCGCCTGGTCGCGCGCCTCGTCGGAGGTTGCGACCAGCAGCAACGCATCCAGCAGCAGGGCGATCTCGGCGGCGCTGCGGCGGATGCGCTCGATCCTGCGCCGCGCCGGCGCCTGCACGGTTTGCGCATCCAGCAAGTCCACCGCGCCCTGCAGGGTGGTCAAGGGCGTGCGCAGTTCGTGGCCGGCATCGGCCGAGAACAGGATTTCCCGCTCGATCGCCGCGTTCACGCGCCCCTGATAGCCGATGAAGGCCTTGGCCAGCGCGCCGACCTCGTCGTGGCGATGATCCTCGGCAATGCCGCGCAACTCCGCGCCCGGATCGGCGCGATCGACCTCGTGCGACAGCCGCAGCACCGGGGCGAGCATGCCGCCGGCGAGCATTCGCCCCAGCCACGCGCCCAGCAGCACGCCGAGCACGACCATCGCGGTCAGCTCTTCGAAGAAACGCCGCTCGCGCTGCGGCGAATTGGGCAGGCTGGCGGCGATGGTGACCCGCCCGATCGGCGCTTCGCGGATGCCGACGAAACGGTCGCTGTCGTCGTCGCCATCGACCTCGTGCACGCCCGGCGGCAGCTTGCGCAGCGCCGGCGGCGAGGTCGGCGGCTGTCCCGGGCGGTCGATGTACACGCTCTTCCACGACCCGCGGGCCAGCCATTTGTCGCCCGGGTGATCGCTGTGCAGCTCGATCTGCCCGTCCAGCTCGGCATTCATCTCCTCGTTGACGAGGAGCCCCTGGTATTGGTCGGCGATGTGCTCGGAAACGAACGCCAGGCACAGGCCGATGCCGCCGCCCAGCGCGGCGCAGTACACCACCACCCGCATGCGCAGGGAGGTCTTACGTGGCAGCAGGCGGAACAAGGCGGTACCCGAAACCGTGGACGGTGTGGATCATCGGCTGCTCGCGATCGCGGTCGACCGCGTTGCGCAGCAACGAGATGTGGGTGTGCAGGCGCGCCGGATCGTGCTCGGTGTCGCCCCACAGCGCCTGCGCGAGGTCGGCATACAGCAGCACGTTGGGCGAACGCCGCATCAACGCCTCCAGCAGCCGGAAACCCGACGGCGACAGGCTCAGCGACTGGCCGTTGCGGGTGGCGGCGCGCTGGATCAGATCGAGGATCAACTCGCCGACCTGCACGACCGCCGGGAACAGGCGCTGGTGCCGGCGGTGCAGCACCTGGATGCGCGCGGCCAGCTCGCGCAGCTCGAAGGGTTTGGTCAGGTAGTCGTCGGCGCCGGCCTCGAAGCCCAGCAGCTTGTCTTCCAGCCGTTCGCGCGCGGTGAGCATCAGGATCGGCGTAACCTTGTTCTGCGCGCGAAAGCGCCGGCACACCTCCACCCCGTCCAGCCGCGGCAGGCCCAGGTCGAGCACGATCACGTCGTAGGCGTTCTCCAGCGCCAGCGCCAGCCCCGCCTGCCCGTCGGCGGCGTGATCCATCACCTGGCCCTGCATTTCGAGAAACTCCCAGATGTTCTCGGCCATGGCGCGCTGATCCTCGATCAGCAGCACACGCAGGTTGGCGACAGCCTGGTTCACGGGCGGTACCGGGTTCATGGGGTGCATTGTAGACAGCCCGGGCGGCCATCGGTTCACCGCGCGGCCGACAAGCCCCAGCCACGCCGAGCGCAGCAGGCTGCTAGAATGCCTGCCCTGCCGGAACTGCGCGCTCGTGGCTCAGCTGGTCGAGGCGGGCGCGTTCAGGTTCCGCAGGAACCTGCGCCCGTCGCGGGCGAGCCATGGATGGCGAGCGGAGACTGCTCCATGGAAGGATCATGCGACACTGTTTCAGCACAACGCGCTCGTAGCTCAGCTGGATAGAGTATTGCCCTCCGAAGCCTAACTGGCATGCATGTCGCAAAATGCGTCGGTTGGTCTGAATCGGCGTCTTTCGATCAATCAACGAGTTGCGTAGAGTCGCGCTCCGAGCTCCGGACACCGACTGGCGTCGATTTGGACAGACTGTTGGCACGGTGATAAGGTCGGTACCGACCTTTTCCTGAGTGCTTCCTGCCGTGGGCACACGATCTGGGCCATCGAAAGTGCCGCTTGCCGACCTCGAATCGCGCACGCCGGTCGAATCGGCTCGGCTCTCATGACGCCGCCGTCGGAAACTCGGATCGCACTGCTCCGTGCCGGTCTGGTTCCGACGCCCATCGAAGTGTCTGGCGGGGAAGCTCTCGGGCGCGCCGAGGTCGAATGGACCCTCGCCCGGCTCGCGCGCCTGGTCTCTAGCTGGCCTGAGTCGCCCCGTGACTTGGTGGCGGCCCTACGCCACGACATCGCCCCGGGTTCCGATCCAACAGAAGCCTCCGCAGGCACTCAGCCGAAGCGTGGATTGATCACCGCCTTTCCGCTGTATTGCGCCCTCTGGGTCCAGCCATTGGATCCCTACGAATCTGCCGGCAGGGTCGCCCAGGCCGCGACGTTGGTTAGTGCAGCCCTTCTCGCCGGCAGTCCGGACGGGCTTCAGCCGTATGCGTCCGCGCTCGGTTCCGCCTGTTTGTCCTGCCGCCGAATTGGAAGCGGGACCTTCGTAACGGAAGGACTAATCGACGGGTTGGCGTCGGCGACTTCCCTCCAAGGGGTTCTTGGCGCACTCGATGCCGCGAAACAGTCGGGCCGGTTGGTGCTGACCGATGAACAGATCCGCCTGCTGTCCGGCCTGCATGTCCTGGTGGAGGATGCCCTCCGGTTCCGGCAGCCCCGGAAGCATCGTTCTCACGCTGGTCCTAGGGCTCCACGACGGATGGCTAACTGGAGTCTCTGGACGATTGTCGTCATCGACATCGTAGGCTACTCGAACAAGACTGGAGAGGAACAGCTCCGATCCATTCAACGCCTGAGCAACACGCTCTCGGCTATTTTTCTCAATGAGCAACGTAATGAACTATTCTTCCTGCCCACTGGTGATGGAATGATCATCGGCTTTAGAGCCCCTGACCAGGCCATCCGACTCGCCTGCCAGGTTCATTCTAGCTACGAAGCAGAGCGCAACACCATCAAGATCGGCGTGCATTCGGGGTTGGCAGTAAGTTACAAGGACTTCAACGCCAACTCGAACTATGCTGGCGCGGGAATCAATATGGCTGTGCGCGTCGAGTCGTGCTGTGGGGCAGGCGACATCCTTGTCAGCGATGTGACGGCAAGGTTGCTCAAGGATATCTCGACCGATTGGCACCGATTCCTTCACGGTCCCCACGAATTCAGGGTGAAACACGATGTCACCTTGCGCGCGTTTGCTTTCTGGGCGGACGCCATCGGAAACCCCGAAGGCCCGAAATCTCGCCTCCTCATTCCTGACCTAAATTACGTCGAATGGGACAAGGCACTGAGACAAGCCGGTGCAGAAGTCACCATTGATTCGCAAATACTGTCATTACACACCGGGCTGGCGATCGGAAATGCTGTGCTCGAACCCGTGTCTGGATTGGCAGGCCTACCGTTCGAGAAACTTCGTGTTGAGATGACGCGCGAAGAGAGGCCGCTTCCAGGCTACGTCCTGGAACAAAAGACTGCGATCGAACCATCACCGAATCGTAGGAAGGTTTACATCCAGGACTGGAGGGCTCCTCTTTCCGACGCAGGAGACGTTCTAACGTTGCACCTCGGCCTGACCGATTATTGGACTTCAGATGCGATCGCCAGAGCCTTGGTCCCCCTTATCGAGGATTTCAAATGTCATAAGCTCAACCCGTTCACATTTCCGCGTCAGTTGGATTGTCACTGCATCGTCGTTACGGCAGATAACCAACTTATCCTCGCATGCCGGAACATATCTACGGTTGACGCCGCAAAGGGCAAATGGGGGGCTTCGGTTGGCGAAAGCATCGATGCTGACAGGGATATTTCCGACAAGCCGGGCGAAGTAAACATCGTAAACCCATTCAAGACTGTCGACCGCGCCTTGCACAAGGAAGAACTGGGTCTCTCCCAGCAAGCTATGGCCGCCGCCGACTGTACCATCCTCGGCTTGGCCACAGAATTCGAATCGGTCACAACAGACTTGGTCGTTCTTGTCACGCTGAGAACGACCACCTGCGCAGAAGTCATCGAAAGCTGGCGCGTCAAAGCGCCCGACAAGGGAGAGCTGACGGCGGCTCAGGCTGTGAACTTCACTATCGATAAGTGTCTTCCCATCGCCGTTACTGGTCAGTTCCACCAAGTCCCCGGCGAACTGTATGGAACTTCTAGGGTCTGCCCCCTTCTCGGCGCTCTAATACACAAGTTCGGCGCGGACGAAGTTAAGAGTCAGCTCATAGAGCTGAAGTCGCTCTAGTGTGATGTCTCACAAGTAACTTTAAACAAGTTTAGCGGCAGCCCGGGCGACCGATGCCAAAATGCCGTCGGCGCTCTTGTGCCATACGAAGGGTTTCGGGTCTACGTTATAGCGCTCAAG
>JAFEBW010000011.1 GCA_018242445.1 Pseudomonadota bacterium
CGCAGGCGCGCCAATGGTAGTGTGGCTTCGCCCATGCAAGAGTAGGTCATCGCCAGGGTCTTATCCGAAGGCCGGTTCCCGCAAGGAGCCGGCCTTCTTCTTTGCGGCGCGCGAAGCGCGCTGCACGTCGATCCGCGAGCTCTTGGGTACCGGCTGGCGATGCCAACGCGCCGCTGTTTGTCAGCGTCGTTGCCCGCATGCGTTGCCGGAGCGCGGCGACGTGCAAAGGACGCTTGGACATTGGCTGCCGTGCGTCCACAATAGGCATTTCGCAATGACGCCAAACCACGGAGCAGGCGATGGGCCAGATGCACGAAGCCAAGGTCCCGGATATCGGCAATTTCCACGATGTGCCGGTGATCGAATTGCTGGTGGCCGTAGGCGACACGGTCAAGGCGGATCAAGGGCTGGTCACGCTCGAATCGGACAAGGCGACGATGGAAGTGCCATCGCCGTTGGCCGGCGTGGTGAAAGAGCTCAAGGTCAAGCTCGGCGATCGGATCTCCGAAGGCGGCGTGGTGGCAGTGATCGAGGCGGCGGAGGCAAAAACTGCGGATGCTTCCCATCCCCCCCTTGGAAACGGTGCTCGCAGGGCGGCTGAAGGAAAATCGCAAGCTGGCTCATCCACCGGATCGACCAGCGCAACGCCCCCATCCCAACCTGCCCGATCCACCGGCGTGGCCGATGGGCGTTCGGAGTCGCAGGCGGCAGTGCCGCCTGCACGCGACGCCCCCCCCCCCGCAAGCGGGGGAAGGAGCGAAAACCCGTCATCGACACCCTCGCCACCATCCACCCCGCCAGTGGCATTCGATGCCGCCACGGTGGCGCCTGGCAAGGTCGCGCACGCATCGCCGGCGGTGCGCGTGTTCGCGCGCGAGCTGGGCGTGGATCTGGGCAAGCTGCGTGGCAGCGAGCGCGGCGGGCGCATCACCAAGGCCGACGTGCAGGCGTTCGTGAAGAACGCGCTGCAGGCTGCTCCGGCTGCATCGGCAGCGCCCGGCAGTGGCTTGAACCTGATCCCTTGGCCGAAGGTGGACTTCAGCAAATTCGGCGCCATCGAAAGCCGGCCACTCTCGCGTATCCAGAAACTCTCCGGCGCGAACCTGGCGCGGAACTGGGCGATGATCCCGCACGTCACCCAGCACGACGAGGCCGACATCACCGCGATGGAAGCCTTCCGCAAGCAGCTCGGCGCGACCCACAAGGACGTGAAGGTCACCCCGTTGGTGTTCCTCATCAAGGCCGCGGTAGCCGCGCTGCGCAAGTATCCGGCGTTCAACAGCTCGCTGGACGGCGACAACCTGATCCTCAAGCAGTATTTCCACATCGGCATCGCGGTGGACACGCCCAACGGGCTGGTGGTGCCGGTGATCCGCGACGCCGACCGCAAGGGCCTGCTGGCGTTGTCGCACGAGCTGGCGGCGATCTCGGCCAAGGCGCGCGATGGCAAGCTCGCGCCCGCCGACATGTCCGGCGGCTGCTTCTCGATCTCCTCGCTGGGCGGCATCGGCGGTACCGCGTTCACGCCGATCATCAACGCGCCCGAAGTGGCCATTCTCGGGGTGTCCAAATCGCAGATGCGGCCCCAGTGGAACGGCGAGGGTTTCGAGCCGCGCTTGCTGCTGCCGCTGTCGCTGAGCTACGACCACCGTGTCATCGACGGTGCGGCGGCGGCGCGTTTCACCGCGTACATGGCGCAGGTGCTGGGCGATTTGCGCTTGCTGCTGCTCTGATCGGGCAACGGCATGTGCGGCGGCAGCGCGGCGCTGCGCTTGCCTGCGCCGGTGCGGGGAACTCTCGCCCCGCATCCAAGTCTGAACCGCGCCCGGTTTCGCAGGATTGAAATCCTGTCGTTGCCGGCCGTGTGCCTGTATCATTGGCAGTTCTGCCCCAACCCACCCTTTCGGAGTTAAGCATGCGTCGCACCCTTGCAATCGCGCTGGCCTGTCTGGCCGCTACCCCGCTGGCTTTCGCGCAGACGGCTGTCTCGCCGGCCAAGCAGCAGATGGCCCAGAAGATGTACGACGCGGCCAACGTCGGCGACGTGTTCCAGGGCATCGAGGTCTCCATCATCTCCAACACCATGGGCGAGATCGGCCAGGGCCTCGGCAACAAGCCGGAAACCTGCCCGGGCCTGCAGCAGCAGGCCGTGCAGCCGCACATCGCGGCGTTCAAGGGCAAGCTCGACCCGATCTTCAGCGGCATGGCCGACCCGCAGTTCAAGGCCGATGCAACCAAGGTGTTCGCTGACGCCTTCACCGAGGACGAGATGCGCCAGATTCTGGCATTCATGCAATCGCCGGCTGGCCAGAAGTACAGCCGCACCATCGGCGAATTGAACCAGCGGATCTATGCGCTCGCCATGACGCGCGCAAAGACGCGCGGTGCCGACATCAACAACGCACAGCGGGATTTCGCCACCACCATCCAGAACATCGCCAACGCCTGCCCGGCTTCGCCAGCTCCGGCGACGCAGCCGCAGAAGAAGCGCTGATTCCGCTTCGTCAGCGAATTCCACGATGCCGGGCACGTCCCGGCATCGTCGTTTCTGGGGTGCGGCGGTACGTGTTGCGCGAGCACGATGCCGCTCGGCGTTTGGCAAGCGCGGGCAAGGCGGCGACAATGCAGGCCTGATCGAACCGGCGAGGTGGGCGATGGGCCAGATGCACGAGGCGAAGGTTCCCGATATCGGCAACTACCACGATGTGCCGGTGATCGAAGTGCTGGTGGCCGTGGGCGACACGGTGAAGGCCGAGCAGGGCCTGGTCACGCTCGAATCGGACAAGGCCACGATGGAAGTGCCGGCACCGTTGGCGGGCGTCGTGCGGGAGCTGAAGGTCAAGCTCGGCGATCGCATCTCCGAAGGCGGCGTGGTGGCGGTGATCGAGGCGGCGGGTTCTGCCGATGGGGCATCCGTGACACCTGCGACTACCAAGCCTCTCCCTCCGGGAGAGGCCGACGCGCGCAGCGCGGCGAGTGAGGGAAAGATCCTGTCTCCCACATCTCACACGCAAGCCGCAGCGACGCCTTCAATCCGCCAGCCCGACCTCGCATGCCGCCTCGTCGTGATCGGCGCCGGCCCCGGCGGTTACACCGCGGCCTTCCGTGCCGCCGACCTCGGCCTGGACACCGTGCTGGTCGAACGCTATCCCAGCCTCGGCGGCGTGTGCCTCAATGTCGGCTGCATTCCTTCCAAGGCGCTGCTGCATGCGGCGGCGGTGATCGACGAGGCCGCGCACGCGAAGGACTACGGCATCGATTTCGGCAAGCCGGCCGTCGCGCTCGATGCGCTGCGCGCCTACAAGGACAAGGTCGTCGGCCAGCTCACGAAAGGTCTGGCCGGCATGGCCAAGCAGCGCAAGGTGCGGGTCGCCACCGGTATCGCGAAGTTCGTCTCCCCGCACGAGCTAGAAATCGCCACGCCCGATGGCAGCAAGCTGCTGCGCTTCGAGCAGTGCATCATCGCCGCCGGTTCGCAGGCGCTGAAGTTGCCGGGGTTCCCGTGGGACGACCCGCGGGTGATGGATTCCACCGACGCGCTCGCGCTGGCCGACATTCCGAAAAACTTGTTGGTGGTCGGTGGCGGCATCATCGGACTGGAGATGGCCACCGTGTACCGCGCGCTGGGCAGCCAGGTCACGGTGGTCGAGTTGCTCGATCAACTCATGCCCGGCGCGGACGTGGATCTGGTCAAGCCGCTTGCCGATCGGTTGAAGAAGCAGGGTGTGGCCGTGCACCTGAAGACCAAGGTCGTGAAGGTCGAAGCCGGCAAGCAGGGATTGACGGCGAGCTTCGACGGCGACAAGGCACCGGCGCCGAGCGTGTTCGACCGCGTCCTCGTTGCGGTCGGGCGCACGCCCAACGGCGGCAAGCTCGATGCGAACAAGGCCGGCGTGAACGTGAGCGAGCGCGGTTTCATCCCGGTGGATCGGCAGATGCGCACGAATGTTCCGCACATCTTCGCCATCGGCGACCTGGTCGGCAATCCCATGCTCGCGCACAAGGCCACCCACGAGGCGCGGCTGGCGGCCGAGGTGGCCGCCGGCGAGAAGCGCGAATGGGTGGCGCGGGTGATCCCCTCGGTGGCCTACACCGATCCGGAAATCGCGTGGGTGGGCGTGACTGAAACCGAAGCGAAGGCCAAGGGTTTGAAGATCGGCGCAGGCAAGTTCCCGTGGGCCGCATCGGGCCGCGCCATCGGCATCGGCCGCACCGAAGGCTTCACCAAATTGGTGTTCGATGAAGACAGCCATCGCGTGATCGGCGCGGGCATCGTCGGCGTGCACGCGGGCGACCTGATCGCCGAGCTGGCGCTGGCCATCGAGATGGGCTGCGAGGCCAGCGACATCGGCCACACCATCCACCCGCATCCGACCCTGAGCGAATCGGTGGCGATGGCCGCCGAGGTGTACGAGGGCACGGTCACCGACCTGTACATTCCGAAGAAGGCCGGCACCTAGCGATGGGTGTCCCAACGGAAGTCATCGTGCGAATTTTCGTCTGCAACTTCGGAAAGCCTGGCGTTACCTTCCTGCACACGACAGCGCAGGCGCCTGGGGAGTGATCGCTGGCCCGCAGCGAAGACTGGTTGTGGTTGCCTGTAATCCGAGGAACCTGCTATAGTTTCGGGGCTTGGCGGGATCGATATCGCACGGCGATGGATTTCGAGAGTCGGCGGTCGCCCGGTCGGGCTGAAAGGACAGGGGTGACGCGGTGGACGTGCGCGGGCTTGCATCGGCTTGGCTGCTGTGTGCGGCTCAGGCGCTGACGACCGCGCTGTCGGCGGTGATCGCGTGGGTAACCGGAGGGTCGTCGGCGGCACTGGCGGCGCTGTTCGGTGGGCTCGTGGCGATCCTTCCGGCGCTGTATTTCGCGCTGAAGGTGGCTGGCCTCGGGCCGGTTGCCGAAGCCCGGCGGGTGCTCGGGACGTTCTATCGGGCCGAGGCAGTAAAGCTGTTGTTGACTGCACTGCTGTTTCTCATCGGCGTGCGGTGGTTCGGCGAACATTTCGCGCCGTTGATGCTCACCTGCGTGGCCTGTCTGGCCATGAACTGGGTGGTGTTGGCGGTCACGGCAAACAAGAAGGCATGATCGGGCAGGCTTGGCAGACATGGCGGCTGAAGGCGGCGCAAGCGCAAGCGAATACATCGTCCACCACCTGACCAACTACAAGTTGGATCTGCACACGTGGAAGATCGACCCGGAAGCCACCGGCTTCTGGGTCGTGCACCTGGACTCGATGTTCTTCTCGGTCGTGCTGGCCCTGATCTTCCTCGTGATGTTCCGCATGGCGGCCGGCAAGGCCACCAGCGGCGTGCCCGGCAAGTGGCAGAACTTCATCGAGATGTGCATCGAGTTCGTCGATTCGCAGGTGAAGGACGCCTACCACCACGGCGCGCGCTTCGTCGCGCCGATGGCGCTGCTGGTGGGGTTCTGGGTGTTCTTCATGAACTTCATGGACATGCTGCCGGTGGACCTGCTGCCGAAGATGGCCACCTGGGTCGGCGTGGATCACCTGCGCACGGTGCCGTCCACCGATCCCAATGTCGCCATCGGCATGTCGCTCACCGTGTTCCTGATCGCCTTCGGCTACAGCTTCGTGGCCAAGGGCTTCGGTGGCGTCGCCGGCGAATTCCTGTTCCACCCGTTCGGCAAGTGGATGATGCCGGTCAATTTCATGCTCAAGTGCGTGGAAGAGCTGGCCAAGCCGATCAGTCTGGGTCTGCGACTGTTCGGCAACATGTATGCCGGCGAGATCATCTTCATTCTGCTGGCCACCTTCACCCTGAACTTCTCGATCAGCCTCGGTGGCACGCTCGGGATGCTGGTACAGGTGCTGCTGGGCACCGGCTGGATGATCTTCCACATCCTGATCATCTCGTTGCAGGCCTACATCTTCATGGTTCTCACCGTCGTCTACATGGCGATGGCGGCCGACCATCACTGACGTTTCCCCGTTGCACTTCCGTTGTATTCACTCACCACAAGGTAGCAAGGAGCAAACATGGACATCACCGCAGCATTGGCTTCCGTCGAAGGCCTGACCGCGCTCGCCGCGGCCCTCATGCTCGGCCTGGGCGGCATCGGCGCCGCCATCGGCATGGGCCTGATGGGCGGCAAGTTCCTCGAAGGCGCGTCGCGCCAGCCGGAGCTGGTGCCGATGTTGCAGGGCAAGATGTTCCTGCTGGTCGGCCTGATCGACGCGATTCCGATCATCGGCGTGGGCATCGCGCTGTACCTGACCTTCGTCGATCCGTTCTCGGCCAAGGTGGTCGCGCACGCCGCCGCTGCCGTCGCCCACTGATCCGATCCGTCGGTTAGCCCGACCACGAGGAAGTCGTCGTGAACATCAACGCAACCCTGTTCGCCCAGATGATCGTGTTCGTGGTCCTGATCTGGATCACGATGAAGTTCATCTGGCCGCCGCTGATGAAGGCGATGGACGAGCGCGCCCGCCGCATCGGCGAGGGGCTGGCCGCGGCCGACCGCAGCCGCACCGAGCTGGAGAAGGCCGAGGAGCAGGTCAACGCCCTCGTCCGCGACGCCCGCGTCAAGGCCAACGAGATCATCGACCAGGCCCACGCCCGCGCGAACCAGATCATCGACGCCGCCAAGAACGAGGCGGTGGCCGAGGCCGGTCGCCAGAAAGCGCTGGCCGTGGCCGAGATCGACGTCGAGGCCAACCGCGCCCGCGAAGAATTGCGCAAGCAGATCTCCACGCTGGCCGTGGCCGGCGCCTCGCGCCTGATCAAGCGCGAGATCGACCCGAACGCGCACAAGGCGCTGCTCGACGAACTGGCCGCGGAGCTGGGATGAGCCATTCGCTCACTCTCGCCCGCCCGTACGCGCGCGCGGCCTTCGCCTTGGCGAGCGAGCACAAGGCGCTGCCCTTGTGGTCGGTGCGCCTGGGCTTCGCCGCCGCCATCGCGGCCGATCCGCGCGTGCTCGCGTTGTTCGGCAATCCGGCGCTCACGGCGGACGACGCCGTCGCGCTGGTGGCCCCGCCCGGCCCGGTCGATCCGCTGTTCGTGCAGTTCCTCGGCGTGCTGGCCGACAACGGCCGCATGGCGCAACTGCCGGACATCGCCGACATGTTCGCGCAGTTGCGCGCCGAGTCCGAGCGCGTGGTCAAGGCGAGGGTGACCTCGGCGGCCCCGCTGGACGAAACCGAGTTGTCCAAACTGCGCGCAGCGCTGGTCAAGCGTCTCGGCCATCAGGTCGAATTGGCCACGGCGGTGGATCCCGAACTGATCGGCGGCGCGGTGATCGACGCTGGCGACGTGGTGATCGACGGCTCGCTGCGCGGCAAGCTGGCGCGCCTGCAGACGGCGTTGGCGCGCTGAAAGCCGGGAATGGGGAATAGGGAATAGTGAATTCGGAAAAGCAGGCTTGTCGCTTCGTCTGTTTGCTCTTCCGATTCCCGATTCCCGATTCCCGATTCTCAAGAACCCAATAGAACACCGTCTGTCGTAGATCGCGGCAGGCGACCAAGGAACCCACGCAATGGCCACCATGCAGATCAATCCCTCCGAAATCAGCGAACTGATCAAGAACCGCATCGAGAAGGTCAAGCTGGCCTCCGAGGCGCGCAACGAGGGCACGCTCACCTCGGTGTCCGACGGCATCGTGCGCGTGCACGGGCTGGCCGACGCGATGCAGGGCGAGATGATCGAGCTGCCCAACAACACCTTCGCGCTGGCGCTGAACCTGGAGCGCGATTCGGTCGGCGCGGTGGTGCTGGGCGATTACGAGCACCTGCGCGAAGGCGACACCGCGCGCACCACCGGGCGCATCCTCGAAGTGCCGATCGGCCCGGAGCTGCTTGGCCGTGTGGTCAACGCACTGGGCGAGCCGATCGACGGCAAGGGCCCGATCAACGCCAAACTGTCCGACAAGATCGAGAAGGTCGCTCCGGGCGTGATCTGGCGCAAGTCGGTGAGCCAGCCGGTGCAGACCGGCTACAAGTCGGTGGACTCGATGATCCCGGTCGGCCGCGGCCAGCGCGAGCTGATCATCGGCGACCGCCAGACCGGCAAGACCGCGATGGCGATCGACACCATCATCAACCAGAAGGGCAAGGACCTGAAGTGCATCTACGTCGCGATCGGCCAGAAGGCCAGCTCGATCGCCAACGTGGTGCGCAAGCTGGAAGAGAACGACGCGATGGCGCACACCATCGTGGTCGCCGCCTCGGCCGCCGAGTCCGCCGCGATGCAGTACGTCGCCGCCTACTCGGGCTGCACGATGGGCGAGTACTTCCGCGACCGTGGCGAGGATGCGCTGATCATCTACGACGACCTGTCCAAGCAGGCCGTCGCCTACCGCCAGATCTCCCTGCTGCTGCGCCGCCCGCCGGGCCGCGAAGCCTACCCGGGCGACGTGTTCTACCTGCACTCGCGCCTGCTCGAGCGCGCCGCGCGCGTCAACGAGGCTTACGTCGAGAAGTTCACCAACGGCGAGGTCACCGGCAAGACCGGTTCGCTGACCGCGCTGCCGGTGATCGAAACCCAGGCCGGCGACGTGTCCGCGTTCGTGCCGACCAACGTGATCTCGATCACCGACGGCCAGATCTTCCTCGAGACCGACCTGTTCAACGCCGGCATCCGCCCGGCCGTGAACGCCGGCATCTCGGTGTCGCGCGTGGGCGGCGCGGCGCAGACCAAGATCATGAAAAAGCTCTCCGGCGGCATCCGCATCGCGCTCGCCCAGTACCGCGAGTTGGCGGCCTTCGCGCAGTTCGCCTCCGACCTCGACGAGGCCACCCGCAAGCAGTTGGAGCGCGGCCAGCGCGTCACCGAGTTGATGAAGCAGAAGCAGTACGCGCCGATGTCGGTGGCGCAGATGTCGCTGTCGATCTACGCGGTGGACAAGGGCTACATGGACGACGTGCCGATGGCCAAGATCCTCGGCTTCGAAGCCGGCCTGCACGCGCATTTCGCCAACACGCAAGGCGCGCTGATGGACAAGATCGTCGCCAGCGGCGACTGGAACGACGAGATCGAAGGTGCGTTCAAGAAGGGCATCGGCGAGTTCAAGGCGACGGGTTCGTACTGAGCCGTGATTCGTGACATGTGATTTGTGATTGGTTGGATCAGGTATCTGGCGACTGTGTAGTGGTGCGGATTCGGCTTTGCACGAATCACGCATCACGCATCACGAATCACGCCTTTAGCGAGCGGAGCGAGCAATGGCAGGCGGCAGGGAAATCAAAACCAAGATCAAGAGCGTGCAGAACACCCGCAAGGTGACCCGCGCGCTGGAGATGGTCTCGGCCTCGAAGATCCGCAAGGCGCAGGAGCGGATGAAGGCTTCGCGTCCGTATGCGCGGCTGATGAAGCAGATGATCGGCCACATCTCGCAGGCCAATGCCGAGTACAAGCACCCGTTCATGCTGGCACGCAAGCAGGTCAAGCGCGTCGGTTACGTCATCGTCTCCACCGACCGCGGCCTGGCCGGCGCGCTCAACTCCGGCTTGTTCCGCAAGATCGTCGCCGACATGCGCGCGTGGCAGGAGAAGGGCGCGGAGATCGACGTGGTGTGCATCGGCCAGAAGGCGACCGCGTTCTTCCGCCGCATCAAGGTCAACATGACCGGCTCGGTCACCCATCTGGGCGAGAAGCCGCATGTCGAGCAACTGGTCGGCGTGATCAAGGTGATGCTCGATGCCTATGCCGCCGGCAGCATCGATCACGTCGCCCTGTGCTACAACGATTTCGTCAATACCATGACGCAGAAGGCGACGGTCGAGCAGTTGCTGCCGTTGCCCGAAGATGCGGCGCTCAAGGATCGCCACGACTGGGATTACATCTACGAGCCCGAAGCCGACGTGGTGCTCGACCAGGTGATGACCCGCTACGTCGAGTCGCTGGTGTACCAGGCGGTGCTGGAAAACGTCGCCTCCGAGCACGCCGCGCGCATGGTCGCGATGAAGGCCGCCTCGGACAACGCGACCAAGCTGATCGGCACGCTGAACCTGATCTACAACAAGGCCCGCCAGGCCGCGATCACGCAGGAAATCAGCGAGATCGTCGGCGGTGCGGCAGCGGTCTGAAGACAGAGGACTGAGGACAGAAGACAGAAAGGTATTCAGTCTTCAGTCGTCAGAAAGAATCATAAACTTCAACTACCAAGGAGGAATGACACGGGTACGCGGATTCGGGACTGCAAGGCTGATTACTGATCATCCTTCTGTCCTCTGTCCTCTGTCCTCTGTCATCTGCATATGTCCCAAGGCAAAGTCGTCCAGATCATCGGCGCCGTCGTCGACGTCGAATTCCCGCGCGCGCAGGTGCCGAAGGTGTACGACGCGCTGAGCGTCGAGGGCACCGAGGTCACCCTCGAGGTGCAGCAGCAGCTCGGCGACGGCGTGGTGCGCACGATCGCGCTGGGCTCCACCGACGGCCTGCGCCGCAACCTGGTTGCCACCAACTCCGGCCGCGCGATCGCGGTGCCGGTGGGCGTGGGCACACTGGGCCGCATCATGGACGTGCTCGGCCGCCCGATCGACGAGGTTGGCCCGATCGACGCGTCGGATCATTGGGAAATCCACCGCGCGGCCCCCGAGTACGCGGAGCAGGCGGCCACCAATGAACTGCTCGAA
The DNA here is from genome assembly GCA_018242445.1 of Pseudomonadota bacterium. GTDB lineage: Bacteria > Pseudomonadota > Gammaproteobacteria > Xanthomonadales > Xanthomonadaceae > SZAS-103. Next base: position 10,601 of record JAFEBW010000011.1, read on the forward strand.
ACCGGCATCAAGGTCATCGACCTGATGTGCCCGTTCGCCAAGGGCGGCAAGGTCGGCCTGTTCGGCGGCGCCGGCGTGGGCAAGACGGTGAACATGCTCGAGCTGATCAACAACATCGCCACCCAGCACTCGGGCCTGTCGGTGTTCGCCGGCGTCGGCGAGCGCACCCGCGAGGGCAACGACTTCTACCACGAGATGATGGAAGCCGGCGTCGTCAAGATCGACAACCTCAAGGAGTCGAAGGTGGCGATGGTGTACGGCCAGATGAACGAGCCGCCGGGCAACCGCCTGCGCGTGGCGCTCACCGGCCTGACCATGGCCGAGTACTTCCGCGACGAGAAAGACGAGAACGGCAAGGGCCGCGACGTGCTGTTCTTCGTGGACAACATCTACCGCTACACGCTGGCCGGCACCGAGGTGTCCGCGCTGCTCGGCCGCATGCCGTCCGCGGTGGGCTACCAGCCGACGCTGGCCGAGGAAATGGGCGTGCTGCAAGAGCGCATCACCTCCACCAAGACCGGTTCGATCACCTCGATCCAGGCCGTGTACGTGCCCGCCGACGACCTCACCGACCCCTCGCCGGCGACCACCTTCGCGCACCTGGACGCCACCGTCGTGCTCTCGCGCAACATCGCCGCGCTGGGCATCTACCCGGCGGTGGATCCGCTGGATTCCACCTCGCGCCAGCTCGACCCGAACGTGATCGGCAACGAGCACTACGACACCGCGCGCCGCGTGCAATCGACCTTGCAGCGCTACAAGGAGCTCAAGGACATCATCGCGATCCTGGGCATGGACGAGCTGTCGGAAGAGGACAAGCAGGCCGTGTTCCGCGCGCGCAAGTGCGAGCGCTTCTTCAGCCAGCCCTTCCATGTGGCCGAAGTGTTCACCGGCTCGCCCGGCAAATACGTTTCGCTGAAGGACACCATCCGCGGCTTCAAGATGATCGTCGATGGCGAGTGCGACCACCTGCCCGAGCAGGCCTTCTACATGGTCGGCAGCATCGAGGAAGCGCAGGAGAAGGCGAAGAAGCTTGCTGAGAAGGCGTAAGAACAGGGAACGGGGAGCAGGGAACAGGGAACGGAAATGCGGAGCGGGTGCATGACCGCTTCGACCAGCCGCGACCAAACCTTGCTCTGACCGTTCCCCGATCCCCGTTCCCCGATCCCTTCCTCTAGCGAGACAAACATGGCATCCACCATCCGTTGCGACATCGTCAGTGCCGAGGAAGCGATCTTCCACGGCACGGTGACGATGGTCATCGCCTCCGGCGAAATGGGCGAACTGGGCATCGCCCCGCGCCACGCGCCGCTGATAACGCGGCTCAAGCCGGGGCAGGTGCGGGTGATCCTCGAGGACGGCTCGGAGCAGATGTTCTTCGTTTCCGGCGGCATCCTCGAAGTGCAGCCGCAGGTGGTCACCGTGCTGGCCGATACCCTGATCCGCGCCGGCGACCTCGACGAGGCCGCCGCGCGCAAGGCGAAGGAAGAAGCCGAGCGCGCGCTCGCCAACAAGGGCGATGCGGTGGATCTGGCCGAGGCGCAGCGCCGGCTGGTCGAGGCGGTGGCGCAGTTGCAGGCCCTCGAACGCCTGCGCAAGAACGTCAAGCACTGACGACGCATCGCGCAAGGATGTGAATCGAACGCCGGCTTCTGCCGGCGTTTTCGCAGGTGTCGATCCTTTCGCTTACGAAAACCGCCCCTCAGGGGGATCTGGCTGTCGATGTCGCGTACTTCGCGTGAGCTGGAGAGAAGAAGCCTGCTTTCAAGCCCCTCTCCCCTTGCGGGAGAGGGTGGGGGAGAGGGGGAATCGCAACGTCACCGCGACGATTGTCTTAGACTGCATGCCTTGCAGAAGCCGCAGTTCCCGGGAACCACATGACCCACCCGCTGCACGTGATCATCCTCGCCGCCGGCGAAGGCAAGCGCATGCAATCCGCGCTGCCCAAGGTGCTGCAGCCGATCGCCGGCAAACCCATGCTCGCGCACGTGATCGACACCGCGCGTGCGCTCGGCGCGGCCGGCATCCATGTCGTGTACGGGCATGGCGGCGCGCAGGTGCAGGCGGCGTTCGCCGATCAGCCCGATCTGGTCTGGGCCGAACAGGCGCGGCAACTGGGCACCGGCCATGCCGTGCAACAGGCGATGCCGGGCGTGCCCGATGGCGCGCGCGTGCTGGTGCTGTTCGCCGACGTGCCGCTGATCGCCGCCGACACCCTGCATCGCCTGCTGCTCGCCGACGGCATGCTCGCCGTGCTCGTGGCCGAGCTGACCGATCCGACCGGCTATGGTCGCGTGCTGCGCGACGCGAACGGCCGCGTCGCCGCGATCGTCGAGCACAAGGATGCCGATGCCGCGCAGCGCGCGGTGCGCACGATCAATTCCGGCATCGTCGCCGCCGATGCCGCGGCGCTGCGGCGCTGGCTGGCGGCGCTGCGCAGCGACAACGCGCAGGGCGAGTTCTACCTCACCGACGTGTTCGCGATGGCGGCGGGCGAGGGCGCGCCGGCGGCCATCGCCACCTGCATCGATGCGATCGAAGTCGAAGGCGCGAACGATCCGTGGCAGCTCGCGCGGCTGGAGCGCGCCTTTCAGGTGCGTGCGGCCAAAGCGCTCGCGCTGTCGGGCGTGCGCCTCGCCGACCCCGCACGCTTCGACCAGCGCGGCACCGTGTTCGCCGGCCGCGACGTGACGATCGACGTGGACGTGATCCTCGAAGGCGACGTGGTGCTCGGCGATGGCGTGCGCATCGGCCCGTTCTGCCGCCTGAAGGACGTGAGCATCGGTGCGGGCAGCGTGGTGCACGCGCACTGCGACCTCGATGGCGCACGTGTTGGCGAGGATTGCATCGTGGGCCCGTATGCGCGCCTGCGCCCCGGCACCGAACTGGCTGCCGGCGCGCACATCGGCAACTTCGTCGAAACCAAGAAGACCCGTCTCGGGCGCGGCTCCAAGGCCAACCACCTCACCTATCTGGGCGATGCGCAGGTTGGCGAGGACGTGAACATCGGCGCGGGTACCATCACCTGCAATTACGACGGGGTGAACAAGCACGCGACGCGCATCGACGACGGCGCTTTCATCGGCTCCAACTCGGCACTGGTCGCACCGGTGACGGTGGGCGCGGGCGCGACCGTCGCCGCCGGTTCCACCATCACCCACGACGTGGCCCCGGACGAACTGGCCATCGCCCGCCCCCGGCAGACGGCGGTGCCCGGCTGGGCGCAGGTGCGCAAGACCACGTCGCGGGTGGAGTGAGGGGGGTGACTCAAGTTGCGGCCAGCACCATCGCCACCGCCAGCCCGCCACCGTCGCGGTTGTGCAGCGCGATGCGCCCGCCGTGCGCCTCGGCGATCTCGCGCGCGAGCGCCAGGCCCAGACCCGTCCCGCTGCGCTTGGTCGAATAGAACGGCACCAGCGCATTCTCCAGCACCGCCGGGGTCATGCCAGAGCCGCGGTCGAGCACCTCGATGCGCACCGCGTCGGGCAAGCGGCGCACGCGCAGGCTCACATCCTCGGAGGAAGAACCGGATTCGTGGGCGTTCTTGAGCAGGTTCAGCAGCGCCTGTTCCATCTGCGCGGCATCGAAACGCGCCGGCTGGTCGGGCAGCGGGCCGTCGAGGGCGAAGCCGATCTGGCTGCGCAGACGCTCGCAGAACGCCGGCCACAGAACCGGCTCCAGCCGCGGCGATGGCAGTTTGGCGAAGCGCGCGTAGTCGCGGATGAAGCCTTCTAGATGGCGCGCGCGCTCCTCGATGGTGGCGAAGATCTCCTCCAGTCGCTGGTGCTGCCCGCGTCGCACCAGCTCCGCGCCCGAATGCGCGAGCGAGGCCACCGGCGCCAGCGAATTGTTGAGCTCGTGGCTGATGATGCGGATCACCTTCTTCCACGTGCGCACCTCCTGCCGGCGCAGCTCGGTGGTGAGCTGGCGCAGCAGGAACAATTCGTGGCGGCGGCCGTTGAGCCGGAAGCCGCGGCGGGCGAGGTGGTAGGTCTGCTCGTCGTCGTCGTCGCCGACCGCGAACAGGCCGTCGCCGCCGCGTTCGATCGCATCGCGCAGCAGCTCGGGCGCGTGATCGAGCAGCGCGGCGAGCGCATGGCCTTCGAGCCGGTGGCCGTCGTTGAGCAACTTGCGCGCGGCGACGTTGGAAAACGCCACCCGGCCGCCGTCGTCCACCAGCAACATCGCCACCGGCGTGTGCTGCACCATGGTGTCCAGCAGCAGTTCGCGCTGCACCAGCCCGAGCCGCTGCTCGCGCAGGGTTTGCCCGAGTGCGTTGTGCGCGGCGACGAGATCGCCGAGCTCGTCGCCGCGTTGCCAGTGCAGGCCGAATCCGTAGTCGCCATCGCGATAGCTGGTGACGGTGCCCTCGAGCGCGCGGAACATCGCCAGCACCGGCTTGAGGCCGTTGCGCGCCAGCCACAGCAGCAACGGCAGCATCAGCAGCAGCGCCGCGGCGCCGGCGAACAGTGCGCTGTCGATGCAATGCACGAGCGCCAGCGTCAGCACGATGGCCAGCGCGACGGTGCCGGTCAGCAACGCGGCGAACTTGCCGGCCAGCGAGAACGCGCCGCGACTCATGGGGTTCCGTGCATGCGATTGCGCCGATCCATGCGCATCACCCGCGCGCGATGCCCAGCCGTTCCATGCGCCGGTACAGCGATTGCCGGCTCATGCCCAGTTGCGCTGCGGCCTGCGCGATCACGCCCTGCGCGCGCGCCAGCGCCTGCTCGATCTGCGTGCGGTCGGGCTCGGCGTGCGGTGCGGCGGGCAGGTCGAGATCGGCGGCGGCGATCGTATCGTCGGCGGCGAGCAGGCTGGCGCGGCGGATCGCGTTCTTCAGCTCGCGCACATTGCCCGGCCACAGGTGACGGCGCAGTGCTTCGCGCGCATCGCGGGACAGGCGCTTGCCGGTGCCGAGGTCGTGCGCGGAAAGGAAGTGCTCGGCCAGCGGCAGGATGTCGTCGGGGCGCTCGGCCAGCGACGGCAAGCGCAGCTCGATCAGGTTGATGCGGTAGTAGAGGTCTTCGCGGAAGGCGCCTTCGGCGATCTTCGCCGGCAGGTCGGCATTGGTCGCGCTGATCACGCGCACGCGCACGCGGCGTTCGCGGTTGCTGCCCAGCCGCGCGAAGCTGCCGGTCTCCAGCACGCGCAGCAGTTTCACTTGCCCGGCCAGCGGCAGGTTGGCGATCTCGTCGAGGAACAGGGTGCCGCCGTCGGCCGCCTCGAACTTGCCTTCGCGCGGCTTGTTCGCGCCGGTGTAGGCGCCGGCCTCCGCGCCGAACAGTTCGGCTTCGATCAACTCCGACGGCAACGCGCCGCAGTCGAGCGTCACGAACGGGCCGTCCTTCACCATCGAGTTGGCCTGCACGATCTGCGCGATGCGTTCCTTGCCGCTGCCGTTCGGGCCGGTGACGAGCACCGGCACGTCGGCGCGCGCGATCTGGCAGGCGATGCCGAGCAGGCGCTCGGTGGCGGCATCGGCGAACACCATGCCGCGCAGGTCGTGGCGTCGGTGCAATGCCGCGTTGCGCTGCGCCTGCTCGCTGCGATGACGGTTCAATTCGCGGCGGCTGGCCCCGAGTTCGAGCAGGTTGGCGACCGTCGCCATCAGCTTGCGATCGTCCCAGGGCTTGCCGATGTAATCGGCGGCGCCGGCGCGCACCAGATCCACCGCCGACTCCAGATGCGTCCATGCGGTCAGCAGGATCACCGGCAGGTCGGGATGGCGCTGGCGGATGCGCGCGAACAGCGCGCGGCCTTCTTCGCCCGAGGTGGTGTCGGCGCTGAAGTTCATGTCCTGCACGACGAGGTCGATGGCTTCGCGTTCGAGCAGCGCCAAGCCCTCGTCGGGCGATGCGGCGCGGCGCGTGGCGATGTCGTGGAGAGAGAACAAAATCTCCAGCGCGGTCGCCACGGATGGGTTGTCGTCGATGACGAGAATGGTTGCGGGCATGCCGGAGTCCGTGTGCATCACGCCATGATTACACGCTGCGCGTGGCCACCGCTGGCGGCACCGCCGCCGCGCGCCAGGCTGGCGCCAGCACCGCGAGCTGGCCCAGCGCCCACAGCGCGAGCGCACCCGTGGGCAGGTAGAACAGCGGCAAGCGCGGCAGCTCGTAATGCGCCATCAGCAGCATGTTGATCGCAAAGGCCATGCCCATGCCGAGCACGATGCCGATCGACGCCAGCAGGAAGTTCTCGATCTGGAAGTAGTGGAGGATCTGCCGACGGGTCGCGCCGAGCGCACGCCGCACGCCGATCTGCCGGGTGCGCTGCTGCACCCAGAAACTCGCCAGGCCGACGATGCCCAGCGCGGTCACCACCAGCAGGGCGATGCACACGACCACCAGCAGCCACGCCATCGTGCGATCCTGGCGGTAGTAGTCGCTGCGCATCTTTTCCAGAGTGACCGCCTTGTCCGGATCGATGATGCGGGTCGGGCCGCTGTGCTCGAGCACCTTGATCGCGGCCTTCAGCACGCTCTCGCGGCGCTCGGGCGTGGTGCGCAGCAGGTAACCGCCGCCATTGCCGTAGGGCATGTTCACCGGAAGCATCATCGCGTACTCGTATTCGCCCAAAGCATCGTTGTCGCGCGGGCGCGCCAGATGCTCGACCACGCCGACTACGCGGATGGGTTTTTCGCCCCAGGAGTAGATCGTCTTGCCGATCGGGTTCTGGCCGGGGAAGAGCTTCTCGGCGGTGACGCGCGAGAGGATCGCCGCGGGGATGCCGACCTTGCTGTCCGGGGCATTGAGCGCGTCGAAATCGATGAACTCATCGGGCAGGAACTTGCGGCCGGCGACGAGCTTCAGGCCCAGGGTGTCGAACAGACCCGCATCGCCGAGGTAATCGGTCGCGTGGAGGATCTCGTGCGTTTGATCCTTGGTGAGCCTCACCCCGCTGTTCCAAGAGGAATCACCGAATGGCACCTCGTTGGTGGAGGCGACCGACTTCACCCCCGGAATGGCGCGCAGCGCGGCGAGGTCGGCGCGCGTGGTCGCCATCGCATGGCCGTCCGTGGCGATGCCGCTGACTGCGATGCTCACGATCTGGTTCTCGGTCATGCCGGTCGGACGCTGCATGCGCTCGAGCCGCTGCCCGATCAGGAACAGTGCGTTGCAGATGATCGCGCAGGAGAACGCGATCTCCAGCACGATCAGCGTCGCGGCGGTCTTGTGCCGGCTCAGGGTGGAAAGGATGGGGCGGATGTCCATGCTGCTGCTCCTTCATGCCCACTGTGGGGGCATCGTGTGATGTCGTTGGCATCGGTGAAGTCGCCCCCACCCCAACCCTCCCCCGCGAGCGGGGGAGGGAGTGAATCACTGACTTTTCAGTTGCATCGCCGGGACGATCTGCATCGCCCGCCATGCTGGAAGAATCCCCGCGAGCAAACTGGCGGCGAGCGCGAGGGCGAACGTCGTCAGCAGCATCAGCGGGTCGAGATTCGCCAGCGCCGCGTAATCTGCGGGCTGTTGCCGCACCGCCCACAGGCCGAGTTCGGCGAGCGCCAGCCCGAGCACGCCACCGGCGAGCCCTATCGCGCCCGCCTCGACCATGTACTGCGCGAAGATCGCGCGCTTGGACGCGCCGAGCGCACGGCGCACGCCGATTTCCGCGGATCGGCGCAGGAACTTCGCCAGCAGCAGGCCGACCGTGTTGAGCAGGCACACGCCGAGAAAGCCGAAGGCCAGCCACAACTGCAACTTCACGTCGGAGGGCACGACCTTGTTGTGATCCAGCCACGCCATCACGTCGCTCAACCGCGTGTTGGTCGGGCGCTGGAATCGCCCGGCCTTGCGTTGCGCGTCCGAGTAGTTGACCAGATACTGCTTGTAGGCGGCGACTTTCGCGGCGCTGTCGAGCTGCACCCAGTACTGCACCCAGGCGCAGGGTGCGTTGAGCCCGGTGGATCCATCCGGATCGTTGTTGGCGCTCCAGCATTCCATGTTGCCGTCGGTACCGAGTTTCAGGTCGCGCGAAGTTGAGAACGGCAGAAACACCTGCTCGCCCTGGCCGTAACGGGTGCTGGTGAGGTCGTAGAAACGCGGGGTCGGTTGCCAGTCGGCCAGCACGCCGACGATGCGGTAATCCTTGCCATCCAAGCGCAGCGTCTTGCCGACGCTGTTGCCGCCGTCGAACAGCTTGTCGTCGAGCGCTTTGGAAATCACCACGACGCGCGCGCGCGCATCGTCGTCGGCCGCGCCCCACGGCTGGCCGTAGCGGAAGGGCACGTCGAACATCGGGAAGAAATCGGCCGAGGTGTAGCGCGATTCGGCGTTGAACGGGGTGAGGCCCGCCCTAGTCGGCTCGACCGCGACGCCGCCGGCGGACATCAGCGCCTGCTGGTCGCCGCGGTGCTCGCGCAACAACGCCTGCGCGTCGTAGCGTGTCAACTGCGTTTCCGGCTCTTCACCCGGCGTGTAGCCGTCTTTGTTTCGCGGCTCCATCTGCACGTAGAACAGGCGCGAGCTTTTCTCCGGGATCGGATCGCCGGAGAGCACATGGAACACGGTCAGGGTGGTCATCGCCGCACCGATGCCCAGCGCGATCGCCAGCACCATCAGGGCGGTGAGCATGCGATGCCGGCGGAAGCTGCGCAGCGCGAGATCGACGTAGTATCCGAACATGGCGAGGCCTCAGTCCCGGGCCGCGGCGGCGGCGTTGGCGGCGCCGTTGCCGTGCGGACGCACCAGCGGCGGTTCGGCGATCAGGTCGGTGGCCATGCCATCGACGATGTGCACGTTGCGCTGCGCGCGCGCGGCCAGCTCGGGGTCGTGGGTCACGAGGATGATCGTGGTGCCTTGTTCGTTGATCTCCTCGAGCAGTTCCATCACCCCGCGTGCCATCTGCGAATCGAGGTTGCCGGTCGGCTCGTCGGCCAGCAGCAGGCGCGGGCCGCCGGCGAGCGCGCGGGCGATCGCCGCGCGCTGCTGCTGCCCACCCGACAGCTCGGCCGGGTAGTGCTTCATGCGCGAACCCAGACCGACGCGACCCAGCGCGTCCTCGATGCGCGCCTTGCGCTCGGCCGCGGGCATGCCGCGGTAGCGCAGCGGCACGTCGGCGTTGTCGAACAGGTTCAGGTCGGGGATCAGGTTGAAGCTCTGGAAGATGAAGCCGATCTTGCGGTTGCGCAGCTTCGAGCGCGCGTCGTCGCCCAGCGTGCTCACGTCCTGCCCGTCGAGCACGTAGCGGCCGCTGCTGAAGGTTTCCAGCAGGCCGGCGATGTTGAGGAAGGTGGTCTTGCCCGAGCCCGAGGGGCCGGTGACCGCGACGAACTCGCCTTCGCGCACGTCCAGGTCGAGCGCGCGCAGGGCGTGGGTTTCGACCAGTTCGGTGCGGTAGACCTTGGCGATGCGCTGCATGGAAAGCATGGGAACTCCGTCGATGTCGATGTGTTGGGGGAAGAAGGGCGCGGTCGTGATGGTGTTCAGCGGCTGATCCGTACCCGCTTGGCGTTGCCGAACTGGTCGTCGCCGGACACCACGATGCGATCGCCGGGCTGTGCGCCTTGCGCGATCTCCACCGCATCCAGCGAGGTGACGCCGATGCGTATCGGGCGGCGCTCGGCGCTGTCGCCGCGCACGAACCACGCCGAGGTGCCGCCGTTGGTGTCCACGAACGCGCCGCGTTCGACCTGGATCGCGTCGGCCTTGCGGTCGAGCACGATGCGCGCCGACAGTCGCTGGTTCTGGCGCAGGCCGGCGGGGCGCTGCTCGTTGAAGCGCAAGCGCGCGGTGACTTCGCCGCCGACCACTTCCGGCGCGACCGCGATCACCTGCCCGGAGAAGCGGCTGCCGTTGCCGCTGATCTGCGCCGGCATGCCGATCGCCAGATCGCGGGCGAAGCTCTCCGGCACCTTGATCTCGAGCACGAGTTTGGTCAGATCGACCACGCTGAGCACCGGCGCGTTGGCGGCGACGTTGGCGCGTTGCGCCACCAGCACCTGGCCGACCTGCCCATCCACCGGCGAGCGCACGACGAGCGAGTCCACCTGACGTTGCAGGTCGGCGACCAGCGCGCGCTGGCGGTCGGCGAGCTGGCGCTTGGTCTGCAGGTCGAAGCCGGCCTCGTCGATCTGCAGCGAACGATCCTGCTGCGCATGATCGAGCGCGATGCGCGCCTTGGCGACGTTGTCCTGCGCGCGCAGCACCTCCACCTGCGCGATCGCGCCGAGGCTGAAGGCGCGCTGCATGCGCTGCTGCTCGCGCAGCGCCGCCTGCAGATCGACCTGCGCCTGATCCAGCGATTTCTGCGCCACCGAGGTCTGCATGCGCACATTGAGCTGCGCGCGACCGACCTCGGCCTGCGCGCTGGCGAGGCTGGCCTGCTCCTGGGCGAGGCGGCTGCGCAGTTCGGGGCTGTCGATGCTGGCCAGCGGCTGGCCCTGCTTCACGCCATCGCCGGGCACGACGTCCAGGGTGACGATGCCGGGCGCGACCGCGTACAGGGTGGGGCTGTCGGCGGCGATCACCGTGCCGTCGGCGACGATGTCGCGCACCAGCGGGCCGCGCGTCACCGTCGCGATGCGCAGGCGCGAGGCGTCCACCGATTTCTCGCCGGACATCCAGCCTCGCGCGAGGGTGCCGAGCAGCAGCGCGGCCGCGATGCCGCCGGCGATCCACAGCCAGCGGGCGCGCGAACGCGGTGCCGGCGCGGCGCGGGCGACATCCTGCGCGGAGGTGTCGCGGATGCCCGCGGCGTTGTCGTGCTTCGGGTGGCCGCGCAGGGGCGTGATGCCGGGCATGGGAACTCGCGTGACGGGGTCGCGGTCTGTCCAGCACGAACCGTGCCAGCCGCGCGAGCCTTGCAGATCGCGGATGTGCGTGATGGCGGCAGGGCGAACGGACGTCCGCGCAGCGCCCGCTGGACATTCATCTGCTACACGCGAACGCTGCAACGGCTTACGGTCATGGTGACCGGCACCACCCCGGATGATGAAAGAGCTTGCGCTAGCACTCCCCCGCTCGCGGGGGAGGGTCGGGGTGGGGGCTGGGGTGCGACAAAAGCCCCCCATCCCAGCCTTCCCCCCGCAAGCGGGGGAAGGGGCCGACTTCGAGCAAGATCGTGCCGAGGAAAAACTCTTTCACGCTAAAATCAGCGTTTGCGCAGCAGTCGCACCCCTTACAGGAACCCAACAACATGTGCGGAATCGTAGGCATCAGCGCCAAGCGCGACGTGGTCGAGCATCTCATCGCCGGCCTGAAAGCGCTGGAATACCGCGGTTACGATTCGGCGGGCGTCGCCGTGCTGTCGGCCGCGGGACAGGTCGAGCGGGTGCGCGCCAAGGGCAAGGTGCGCGATCTGGAAGCCTTGCAGGAGTCCGCGCCGGTGCGCGGCCACTGCGGCATCGCGCACACGCGCTGGGCCACGCACGGCGCGCCCAACACCGACAACGCGCACCCGCATGTCTCGGGCAGCGTGTCGGTGGTGCACAACGGCATCATCGAGAATCACGCCGCGTTGCGCGCGGAATTGATCGGGTTGGGCTACGAGTTCGCCTCGCAGACCGACACCGAGGTCATCGCCCATCTGATCGAGCACCAGCAGCGGCAGGGCAAGGATCTGCTCGACGCGCTGCGCACGGTGCTGCCGCGCCTGCACGGCGCCTATGCGGTGGCGGTGATGAGCGCGCGCGAACCCGGGCGTCTGGTCGGCGCACGACTGGGTTCGCCGCTGGTGGCGGGCGTCGGCGAGGGCGAGCAGTACCTGGCTTCCGACATCCACGCGCTGCTGCCGCTGACCCGCCGGTTCGTGTATCTGGCCGAAGGCGACATCGCCGAAATCACGGTCGATGGCCTGCGCGTATTCGATCTGGATGGCAAGCCGGTCGAGCGCGCGGTGAAGGAGTCGCACTTCGTTTCCGGGGCGATCGAGAAGGGCGGCTACCGCCACTTCATGCTCAAGGAGATCCACGAGCAGCCGCAGGTGCTGGCCGACACGCTGGAAGGCCGCATCGCCGATGGGCGCATCCTCACCCAGATCTTCGGCGTGGATGCCGCCGAGCTGTTCGCGCAGACCAAAGCCGTGCACATCATCGCCTGCGGCACCAGCTACCACGCAGGCCTCGTCGCAAGGTACTGGATCGAGTCGCTGGCCGGAGTGCCGTGCACCGCCGAGATCGCCAGCGAATACCGCTACCGCAGCCCGGTGGTGCGCGATGGCACGCTGTTCCTGTCGATCTCCCAGTCCGGCGAGACCGCCGACACCCTGGCCGCGATCAAGCTGGCGCGCGAGCGCAACTACCTCACCCGGATGGCGATCTGCAACGTGCCCGAGTCGTCGATCGTGCGCGAGTCCGAACTGGTGCTGATGACCCGCGCCGGCCCGGAGATCGGCGTCGCCTCGACCAAGGCCTTCAGCACCCAGCTCGTCGCGCTGGCCTTGTTCGCGCTCGAACTGGGCCGCGCCAAGGGCCTCGACGCCGCGCGTTACGCCGACGGCGTGCGCCAGCTCGAGCAATTGCCGATGCTGGTGACCGAGACGCTCAAGCTCGATGCGCAGATCCGCAAGCTCGCCGAGCGCTTCACCGACAAGCAACACGCACTGTTCCTCGGCCGCGGCACGCACTGGCCGGTGGCGATGGAAGGCGCGCTCAAGCTCAAGGAAATCTCCTACATTCACGCCGAGGCCTACGCCGCCGGCGAGCTCAAGCACGGCCCGCTGGCGCTGGTGGACGAGCGCATGCCGGTGATCGCGGTCGCGCCCAACGACCACCTCGTCGACAAGCTGATGTCGAACATGGAGGAAGTGCGCGCCCGTGGCGGGCAGTTGTACCTGTTCGTGGATGCAGGCGTGAAGGTGCACGCCGACTTGGGCCACGTGCTGGTGCTGCCCGAATGCGGCGAGATCGCCGCGCCCGTGGTCTCGACCATCCCGCTGCAACTGCTGTCCTACCACGTCGCCGTGGCGCGCGGCACCGACGTGGATCAGCCGCGCAACCTGGCCAAGTCGGTGACCGTGGAGTAGTTTCCAGCGGGGCGGTTCCATGGCGGCGGGCTGGAATCGTGCCACTCGCCAGCCCGCGGCTGAGAGCGCATGATCGCCCCTACGGGGGCGCACCATGGAGCAGACGGCCGCAGGTTCAGGACATGACGCATCACGGCCCGGATGCGGTCGGCGGGTGGCGTGGCCGTGAACGAACGCGATCCATCGCCGTCCGCGCCACGCGCCGAGCCGGCAAAGGTCGATCCGCGCATCGACGAGCTGCGTGCGCGACTGCATGAAGTCGCCGAACGCGAGCGGCGTCTGCGGCTGGCCCTGCTGGCCAGCGACGACGAGATCTGGGAATACGCCGTCGCCGAGGATCGCATCGCCTTCGAGCACGAGATGACGGGAAACGCCGTCTCGGTCATTCGCGACGAAGGTGCGAACCCAATGATATCGACGCTCGCACCCAAGGTCGTGCGCGGTGCCGTGAATCTCGATACGTTCGTCTCCACCGTTCATCCCGAACATCGTGATGTTCTGCGCACCGCACTCGCTGCGCTCACGCAAGGCCGCAGTGAATTCGAGGAAATCACCATCCGCCGCCAGCGCCGTGGCGGCGGCTGGGTGTGGGTGCAATTGCATGGGCGTGTCGCCGCCGTCGATGCCGACGGCAAGCCGGCGCTGATCGTCGGCTCCGCGCGCGACATCACCGGCATGCAGCACAACGCCGACCGCCTGCGCCTTGCGCTCATGTCCGCCGGCGAGGAGCTGTGGGATTGGGACCTGGCCAGCAACCGCAACCGTCGCGAGAACCCTCTGCCACATACCCTCGATGCAGCTTACGAGCAGGAGCCGGCGACCGATGTTTTCACGCGCATGTGCCACCCGGACGACATCGCGCACATCAACCAGATCTTCCTCGACGTGCGCTCGGGCCGGCAACGCGAGTTCCATGCCGTCTACCGTTCCCGCGGCACGGGTGGAAGCTGGCGCTGGATGGATTCGCAAGGCCGCGGCATCGATCCGGACGATCAGGGCCGACCGACGCGGGTGATCGGCACCATCCGCGACATCACCGAATTGAAGGAAGGCGAGCAGCGCCTGCGCACCGTGCTGTGGGGCAGCGGCGCGGAGTTGTGGGACATCGACCTCGTCGCCGGCAACGTCCACCGCAGCCACATGATTCCGGGGCTGAAGATCAATTCACTGGGCGAGACGATCGCTTTCGCCGACCTGATGAGCCGGGTATCGCCCGAACATGCCGGGATGATCCGCGACGGCATGGTCGCGCAGGTCAAGGGCCTGAGCGAAAAGTTCGAGGTGTGGTTCCGGCTGGAAGCCGAGGACGGTGCGTGGCGCTGGCTGTACTCGCACGGCAAGGTCACAGAACGCGGGCCCGACGGCCGTGCCCTGCGTTTGGCCGGCACCCTGCACGACGTGAGCGCGATGAAGAAAATAGAGGACGAGCTGCGCGTGCTCAACGAGCAGCTCGAACAGCGCGTTGCCGAGCGCACCGCCGAGCTGACTGGCGCCAACGCCGAACTCAACCTCACGATCCAGCGTCTGGATGAAACCCGCGCGCAACTGGTCGAATCCGAGAAGATGGCGTCATTGGGGTCTCTGGTCGCTGGCGTCTCGCACGAGATCAACACGCCGCTGGGCGTGGGCATCACCGGCGCATCGCAATTGCTGGAGGAGGTCGATGCGCTCGCGCGCGACCTGGCGGGCGGCAACCTCGATCCGCGCCAGCTCGCCGAGCGCGTGGCGTTGATGCACGAGTGCGGCGAGCTGGTGCAACGCAGTTTGTTGCGCACCGACAAGCTGGTGCGCAGCTTCAAGCAGGTCGCGGTGAAGCAGTCGGTGGAGTCGCCGCGACGCTTCGTTCTGGCCGAACTCATCGACGCCGCCGTGCTGCCGTTCGCCGGCTTGCTGGCGCACGGCCAGCACACGGTGAGCGTGGACGGTGCGGGTGGAATCGAGCTGGACACCTACGCCAACGCCTTGCAGCAGGTGCTGACGGCCCTGCTGGCGAACTCGCTCGAACACGCGACGGTGCCGGAAAAACCGCTGGCCATCGCGATCCGCGTGCTCGATGCGGGCGAGGACGTCGCGATCGACTACCGCGACGACGGCGCAGGCATGCCGCGGGAGGTGCGCCTGCGCATCTTCGATCCGTTCTTCACCACCCGCCGCAGCCACGGCAGCCTCGGGCTCGGCATGCACATCGTCTACAACCTCGTCACCCAGCGCCTCGCCGGCCGCATCCGCTGCGACTCCGAGCCCGCCGCGGGGGCGCGCTTCACGGTGCGCCTGCCGCGGCGCGTGCCGGATGCGTGAGGGGTGAGGCTGGGGACAGGGGGCAGGGGAAAAACCTCGGCTCAGCCCGAGCCGCCACGCGTTTGCTCTTCCCCTGTCCCCCATCCCCAGTCCCGTCGCTCACCGCTCCGCCAGCAACGCCTCGATGGCATCGACTTCGCGCGGCACGCCCTCGGTGAGCACCTCGTGGCCGGTCTTGGTGACCAGCACGTCGTCCTCGATGCGCACGCCGATGCCCTGCCATTTCGCCGCCACGCCCTTGCTGCCCGGGGCGATGTACAGGCCCGGCTCGATGGTGAACACCATGCCCGGTTCGAGCTGGCGGAAGTCGCCGGCGAGGCGGTATTCGCCGACGTCGTGCACGTCCAGGCCGAGCCAGTGGCCGGTCTTGTGCATGTAGTAGCGCTTGTAGTCGCCCGATTCGAGGTTCTTCTCCAGCGTGCCCTTGAGCAATCCCAGTTTCAGCAAACCTTCGGTGAGCGTCGCCACGGCGGCGTTGTGACCGGCATCATAAGGGCGGCCCGGCAGCGCCTGCGCCAGCGCGGCCTTCTGCGCGTCGAGCACGAGCTGGTAGATCGCGCGCTGTTCTTTCGAGTAACGGCCATTGACCGGGAAGGTGCGGGTGATGTCGGATGCGTAGTTGCGGTACTCGGCGCCGGCGTCGATCAGCAGCAGATCGCCGTCTTTCATCAATGCGTCGTTGGCGATGTAGTGCAGCACGCAGGCGTTGGCGCCGGCGCCGACGATGGACTCGTAGGCCAGTTGCGCATCGTTGCGGCGGAAGTGGTGGAGGATCGCCGCCTCGACCGCGTACTCGTGCATGCCCGGCCTGGCCGTGCGCATGGCGATGACGTGCGCCTGCGCGGCAATTTCGGCTGCCCGCCGCATCAGCCGCAACTCGTCGCGGCTCTTGAACAGGCGCAGTTCGTGCAGGAAATGGCCCAGTTCGAGGAACTCGTGCGGCGGCCGTGCGCCCTGCTTGACCTGCGACCGCACGTGGTTGACCCAGCCGATCAGCTTCAGATCGAACGCGCTGTCGCGGCCGAAGTGGTAATACACGCGGGTGCGGCCTTCCAGCAGGCCCGGCAGGATCTCGTCGATGTCGGCGATCGGGTAAGCATCGTCGAAACCATAAGCGGCCACCGCGCCCTCGGTGCCCGCACGCGGGCCGTCCCAGGCCTCGCGCGCCGGATCGCGGTCGCGGCAGAACAGCAGCGCCTCGCCGTGCGCTCGCCCCGGCACCAGCACCAGCACCGCCTCGGGTTCGGGAAAGCCGGTCAGATACCAGAAGTCGCTGTCCTGCCGATACCCATAGTGCGTGTCGTTGCTGCGGATGCGCGGCGGCGCGGCGGGCAGGACGACGATGGCGTCCTCGTCGAGCATGCGCATGAGCTGCTTGCGGCGGCGCGCGGGTTCGGTCATGGCGGGGAGGGCGATCTGGTTCATGCGGGTTTTCCGGCAAGGCGGCGTCACTGGACGCCATGGGGGGGCAAACGATGAACGCGACGGGGCGAGCCGGCAGGCAGGCGCGTCACGGGCCCGCGCGTCTCAATGCGCCTTGCGGCGGCGCTCGGCCGCGCGCACGCAATCGGCGTGGATCAGCAGCGGGGCCATGCCAACGAATTCGACGATCTCGCTCAGGGCATCCTCGTCTTCCTCGTTGCCCTCATAGCCCAGATCCGATGCCGCGATGCGGCCCAGGTCCTGCAAGGCCTCGGCCGACTCGGCCGACAGCAGTCGTTCGGCTGGCGCGGCCAGGCCAAAGCCGCCGAGGAAGCCGCGGCACCAGGCGAGCATGGCATCGGCGCGATCCGGCAGGCCGGCATCGTCGCCCGGCAGCAACACGTCCAGGGCGAAACCCTCGCGATCGAACTGCGCCAGCGTCGCCGCGCGCAGGCGTTCGAGCGGTTCGCCGAGATCGCCATCGCGGCCGTCGTCGGCGTGCAGCCGGGCCAGCCAGTCCGCGGCTTCGGCGCGCCCGCCGCCGGCGACGTAACCGCACAGCGAACCGTGCAATTCGGACACGTCCACCGCGACCCCCGCCGCGCGCAAGGCGGCGGCCACGGCGGCGTGTTCCGGCAGGCGATCGTCGTCTGGCATGGGGCGGATCATCGGCGACCCTGCGGGCTCATGCGGGGAGTCGCCGGCGATTGTAGCAGCGCGCCGGGATTGGGCTTCGTGTTGAGTCCATCCGGGGTGCCGCCTACACTCGCTGCGGTGAAGGGGGGCTGCGCGCCGTGGGATCGGACATCGCCAGCATCGTGCGCCAGCATCGCGGCTCGTGCAGCCGTCGGTGCTGGCTGGCTCTCGCGTGCCTGCTCGCCCTGCTGGCGATGCCGGCGGCGCTGGCCGACGTGCGCGCGTTCGTCTTCCACCGCGTGGTCGCCGAAAGCGGCCTGCGGCAGAACGATGTCAGCGTGCTGCTGCAGGATCGTCAGGGATTCATCTGGCTGGGCACGCAGGGCGGCCTGCACCGTTACGACGGGCAGGACTACCGCGTGTTCGTGCGCAACCCGGCCGACCCCGCCAGCCTGCCGGACAATTTCATCACCGCGCTGGCCGAGGGCGAGCCGGGATCGTTGTGGGTGGGCACCAACGATGCCTACGTCGCCCAGCTCGATCTGGCGAGCGGTCGCTTCCGCCGCCTGTTGCCCAAGGAGGCGGCCCATGCGACCGATGGCTCCCGGCAAGTGCTGGCGCTGCGCTACGACCCCGGCCACGGCCTGTGGGTGATGACCGGCGCGGGCCTGGATCTGCTGGATCCGCAGACCGGCCTGCGCCGCAGCATCCTGCGCAAGCCGGAGGCGGTCGGCACCCGCGACAACTTCCAGATGACCAGCGATCGCGCCGGTATCCTCTGGGCCGCCATGCCCAGCGGCTTGTATCGCATCGATCCGGTCACCCTCGCGGTGCGCAGCATCGCCGCGCCCGATGGCGTGTCCGGCATCGTCTGCGATCGCGCGGGGCGCTTGTGGGTGACGGCCGACACCCTGTATCGGCTCGACCCCGAGTCCGCCTCGCTCACGCCCGTGGGCGCGTTCAACAAGGGCGGGCATGCCGGCCCCCTGCAGCGCATCGTGGCCGATCTGCAAGGCCGGCTGTGGATCGCGGCACGGCACAACGCCCTGCTGCGTTACGACCCGGCCTCCGGGGCGACCGACGTGATCCATGGCGGAGCGGCACAGGATGGGGCCTTGCCCGAGGACGAGATCGATGCCCTGCTGGTCGATCGCACCGGGCTGCTGTGGGTGGGCACGTTCACCAATGGCGTGGTCACCACCGATTCCGATGGCGCGCGGTTCACCTATATTTCCGACAACGACGCGGCACATACGCAGTATTACGCCAACAGCGTGCGCTCGTTTTTCCAGGACACCCCGGGCGTGCTCTGGGTCGGCACCGATGGCGACGGGGTCAAGCGCTACGACATCGCGACGGATCGGTTCACGGAATACGTCGACGCGTTGCGCTCGGCGTTGCCGAATCCGGCGCTGGTGAACCAGATCACCGTTTACGCGATGGCGTCGGCGCCTGCCGGCAACGTGTGGGTGGCCACCAATGTCGGCCTGTTCCGGCTCGACCCCGGGCATGCGCGCGCGCAGTTGCAGGATCTGGGGGTCGAGGACACCCAGTCGGGCGTCACCCATGCGGCGGAAGTGCGCGCACTGGCGGCGGCGCCGCACGGCGGGTTGTGGGTGGGAACCTTCAATCACGGCCTGATCGAACTCGACGCCAGCGGCCATCGGGTGCGGCAGATCCTCGCCGGCTCCGAGGCGTTGACCAGCGTGCAGGTGAACCGCCTGTACGTGGACGCCAAGGGCGCCTTGTGGGTGGGAACCCTCGGCGGCCTGAACCGTCTCGGCAGCGACGGCAACATCACGCAGTTTCCCTATGTGTCGAACGATGATGGCACCCTGGCCGGCAAGCGCGTGCGCTCGATCGCCGGCGGCCGCGATGGCAGCGTGTGGGTCGGCACCCACTCCGGGCTGAACCGCCTCACCACGGCGGCCGACGGCAAGGTGTCCATTCGCCGCTATCCCGTCCTCGATCGATCCGGGCGCGTGGATACCGTGTACGGCGTCGTCGTGGACGATCGCGGCAAGGTCTGGGTGAGCAGCAACGACGGTGTGTTGCGGGTCGATCCGGACACCGGCGCGACGCGCCGGTTCACCCGCATCGACGGCCTGCAGAATCTGGAATTCAACGGGGGCGCCTACCTGCGCCTGAGCGATGGCCGGATCGCCTTTGGCGGCATCCGCGGCATCAACACCTTCGACCCGGATCGCATCGCCAACGACACCTATTTCCCGCCGGTGGTGCTGACCTCGGCGCGGATCGGCGCGGCCACCGGCGATGGTGCGGGCTTGCTGACCGCCACGCGGGTGCGCATGCAGGAAAGCGAGGCGCTCCTGCGGCTGCGCTTTGCCGCGTTGGAGTTCGCCAATCCGCAGGGCATCGAATACCGCTACCGGCTGGAGGGCCTCGACCCGGCTTGGGTGAATGCCGGCCACCATCCGGAGGCGACCTACACCAACCTCGCTCCCGGCCATTACCGGTTCCGCGCGCAGGCCACCAACCGCGATGGGCTGTGGAGCCGGCGCGAACTGAGCTTGCCCATCGACATCATTCCGCCGTGGTGGAAAAGCGCCCCCGCGCGGGCCGGCTACGTGCTGCTGGCGCTCATGGGGTTTGCCCTGGCGTGGTACCTCGTGCAGCGCCGCCACCACCGCGAGATCGCCCACGGCCGCGCCATCGCGCACCGCGAGCAGCAGTTGAAGATGGCCCTGTGGGGCTCGGGCGACGATTTCTGGGATCTGGACCTGGCCGCTTCCACCCTGCGCCGATCGACCGCGGCCAGCGATGGCCGCGATGCGCACATCGAACCGATCACGGTCGAGCAATGGCGCTCCGAGGTGCTGCATCCGGACGACGTGCATGCCGTCGAGGAGCAGCTGGATGCGCACCTGCGCGGCGATACCGACCATTTCGAGAGCATGCACCGGGTGCGTCACCCGCGCAGCGGCGAATGGCGCACCATCCTCGCCCGCGGCAAGGTGGTCGAGCGCGACGCCGACGGCAAGCCGCTGCGCGTGGCCGGCACCGCCCGCGACGTGTCGCGCAAGCAGCGCGAGGAACGCGAGCGGGCGATCGCCGGCGAGGTGCTGGGCAGCATGTCCGAGGCGGTGGGCGTGTTCGGGCTGGACTTCCGCTTCGTGTCGGTGAACCGCGCCTTCACCCTGATGACCGGTTACGAGGAAGGGGAGATCCTCGGGCAGAGCGCGAGCACCCTCGACAGCACCCAGCATTCGCCCGAGTTCTACCGCGACATGCGGCACACGCTGGAGCTGGTCGGCCGCTGGTCGGGGGAGATGTGGCAGCGGCGCAAGGACGGCGAGGAGTTCCTGTGCTCGTTCGAGGCGGTGGAGGTGCTGGAGTCCAACAACACGCGCGGCCATTACGTGGTCGTGCTCAACGACATCACCGACCGCAAGCGCGCCGAGCAGGAGCTGCGCTACCTCGCCAATTTCGACACCCTCACCGGGCTGCCCAACCGCGCCCTGCTGTCCGAGCGGCTCGCCCGCGCGATCGTGCGCGCGCGGCGGCAGGACAGCATGGTGGCCGTGCTGTTCCTGGATCTGGACCGCTTCAAGGAAATCAACGATTCGCTCGGCCATGCCGCCGGCGATCGCATCCTCAAGGCGGTGGCCGCGCACCTGCAGGCCACCACCAACCCCACCGACACCGTGTCGCGGCTGGGCGGCGACGAGTTCACCGTGGTCGTGGAGGACATCGCCAGCGAGGAGGACGCCTGCCGGGTGGCCCGCGCGATCCTCGGCGCATTCGTCCAGCCCTTGCTGGTGGACGAGCGCAACGAGGTCATCATCACGCCATCGATCGGCATCGCCCTGTATCCCGCGCACGGCCTGACCCCGACCGACCTGCTCAAGCACGCCGACTCGGCGATGTATCAGGCCAAGGGCATCGGCCGCAACACCTACCTCGTCTACACCGATGCGATGGAATCGCAGGCACGCCAGCGCGCCAACATCACCGCCGCCCTGCGCCGCGCGGTGGATCGCAACGAATTCCAGTTGTTGTACCAGCCGCGGCTGTCGCTGGCGCGCGGGCGCATCAGCGGCGTGGAGGCGCTGCTGCGCTGGCACAGCGCCGAACTGGGCGAGATGATGCCGGCCGACTTCATCCCGATCGCCGAGGAAACCGGGCTGATCGTGCAACTGGGCGAGTGGGCGCTGCGCGAAGCCTGCCGCACGCTGGCGGCGTGGCAGGCCGACGGGCTCACCGACGTGCGCATCGCGGTCAACGTGTCGGTGCTGCAACTGTTGCGCGGCGACCTGCCGCAGCTCATCGCCAGCGTGCTCGCCGAGTCCGGCGCGCCGCCGTCGCGGCTGGAGCTGGAGCTCACCGAAACGATGGTGATGAACAACGCCGCCGAGGCGCGCTCGATCTTCGATCAGTTGCGCGCCATCGGGGTGTCGCTGGCGATCGACGACTTCGGCACCGGCTATTCCTCGCTGGTCTATCTCAAGCAATTGCCGATCGACATGCTCAAGATCGACAAGGCCTTCGTCAACGACATCACCCGCGATCCCGACGACGAGGCGATCACCACCACCATCATCACCATGGCCCATTCGCTGGGCTTGACGGTGATCGCCGAGGGCGTGGAGTCGCAGGGCCAGCTCGACTTCCTGCGCGAGCACGGCTGCGACGAAATCCAGGGCTACTGGCTCAGCCAGCCTCTGGCCGAGCCGCACTGCCGCACCTTCATCCACACCTGGCATCACACCGCATCGAAGCTGCCCTCCGCCGACCCGGTGGCCAGCGCGCCGGGTTGATGGTTTCCGCCCGGCGGCGCTCGCGTGGACGGTGTTCGTATTGACCGCTTGCGCGCGCGCGCCTATCGTGGACGGGCATGCCCGACGACGATCTCATCGCGCGCTTCAACGAACTGGCCGCCAAGGTCGAGCGGCTGGCCGAAGTGTGCCGCTTGCTGGCCGAGGAAAACCGCCTGCTCAAGGTCAGCCAGGATCAATTGATCGGCGAACGCGCGCAATTGCTCACCCGCAACGAGCAGGCGCGCTCGCGAGTCGAGGCGATGATCCAGCGGTTGAAGGCGATGGAGCACAGCGCGTGAGCGATCCGGTCACCGTGCGTATCCTCGACCGCGATTACCTGATCGCCTGCGAGCCGTCCGAGCGCGAGGGCCTGGTTTCCGCCGCGCACATGCTCGACGAACGCATGCGCGACATCCGCGGCGGCAACCGCATGGCCGCGATCGACCGCATCGCGGTGATGGCCGCGCTCAACCTCGCCCACGAACTGCTGCAGAGCCGGCAGGCGTCCAGCCACCGCGACCAGCAGATCGACCGCACGCTCGGCGAGCTCAACCGCAAGCTCGATGGCTTGCTGCGATCAGAGGACAGAGGGCAGAGGGCAGAGGACAGAAGGTAGTCGGCGCACGGTCGCGCGCAAGGCCGTCGTCCGCTTCCCGCTCCCTGCTTCCCGAGTCCCGAGTCCCGAGTCCCGAGTCCCGAGTCCCGAGTCCCGAGTCCCGAGTCCCGAGTCCCGAGTCCCGAGTCCCGAGTCCCGGGCTTAACGTCCTCCTTCTTCACCGTCGCTATACTCGGCGTGCATCCTCTGCCGTGAGCGACAGCCCGCGCCTACATTTGCCTTGTCCCATAACGCGACCCCGGAAGCTGGCCCATGAAGCGGTGCGCATGTCCGCCACGAGCGGAAAGCCTGATGCTTCACGACTCGCTTCCACCTGATCCCAGGGATCAAGGTCGTTGCGCGGGCATCGACATGGCGGAGGATGTACTTCTTTTCTCGACGCCGGCCTGCGCGCGCGCATGATCGACCCGCGTGCCCTGCGCTCCGAGCTGCGCGCCCGCCGCGAGCGGATGAGCCCGGCCGAACGGATCGCCGCGGCGATGGCGGTCGCAGCGCGCGTCCTCGAACTGCCGCAGTTGCACGAAGCGCGCACGGTCGCCGGTTACTGGGCGGTGCGCGGCGAAGTGCCGCTGCTGGGCGTGGTCAATTCCCTGCCGTCGGCAACGCGCTACTGCTTGCCGCTTCTGCACGACGACCACAGCCTGCGCTTCGCGCCGTGGCGGTCGGGCGATGCCATCGCGCCCAATCGCTACGGCATTCTCGAGCCCGCCGACAAGCAACACGCGCTCGAACCCGAGCGCGTGGGCATCGTCCTGCTGCCGCTGCTGGGTTTTACCCGCAACGGCGACCGCATCGGCACCGGCGGCGGCTGGTACGACCGCAGCTTCGCCTTCCGCAAGGCCGCGGCCGCACCGCCCTTGCTGGTCGGCGTGGGCTTCGCCTGTCAGCAGGTCGACGAGCCGTGGACGCCGCAGCCGTGGGACGTGCCGCTGGACGCCATCGTCACCGAGCGCGAATCGCTGCGTTTCTGATTCTTCGGCAGCGCTTGCAGCGCCACCGGCTGGCAGTCCATCCTTGGATTGCACGCTTCGCATCCGACATCCCAAGGCCGCCGCGCATGCAGCACTGGCTGGTGAAATCCGAACCCGACGAGTTTTCCATCGACGCCCTGCAGCGCGTGGGTGTGGAGCCGTGGGGCGGCGTGCGCAACTATCAGGCGCGCAACCACCTGCGTGCGATGAAGCTCGGCGATGGCTTGCTGTTCTACCATTCCAGTTGCGCGCAGCCGGGCGTGGTGGGCATTGCGAAAGTGGCGCGGGCGGCGTATCCCGACCCCACGCAGTTCGATCCGCGCAGCGACTACCACGACCCCAGATCCGGCCCCGACGATCCGCGCTGGTCGGCGGTGGACGTGGCCTTCGCGCGCAAGCTCCAACGCACCATCGTCCTGGATGAACTTCGCGCGCAGGCATCCCGTCTGGGCGATTTCGCCCTGTTGCGGCGGGGCAACCGGCTGTCGGTGCTGCCGGTGACGGCCGCACAATGGAAGACCATCCTCTCGCTGGAATGACCGGAAGCACACGCATGGACAAGGATGCATTGAAGCAGCGCTCCGCCGAGGCCGCCCTGGCCTTCGTCGAGGACGGCATGACGGTAGGCGTGGGCACCGGCTCGACGGTGGCTTTTTTCATCGACGGCCTCGCGCGCATCAAGGGCCGCATCGAGGGCGCGGTGTCCAGCTCCGAGCAGAGCACCCAGCGCCTGCGCGCGCACGGCATCCAGGTGTTCGATCTCAACGCGGTCGGCCCCCTGCAACTGTATGTGGATGGCGCCGACGAATGCGATCCGCTGGGCCGCCTGATCAAGGGCGGCGGCGGCGCGCTCACCCGCGAGAAGATCATCGCCCAGGCCAGCGAGACCTTCGTGTGCATCATCGATGCCGGCAAGCAGGTGCAGGTGCTCGGCAAGTTCCCCTTGCCGGTGGAAGTGATCCCGATGGCGCGCAGCGCGGTGGCGCGCGCGATCCACGCGCAGGGAGGTCTGCCGGTGTGGCGCGAGGGCGTGGTCACCGACAACGGCAACTGGATCCTCGACATCCACGGCCTGCGCATCGACGACCCGGCCGCGCTGGAAAGCGCGTACAACCAGATCCCGGGCGTGGTCACGGTCGGCCTGTTCGCGCAGCGGCCGGCCGACGTGGTGATCGTGGACGGCGTGCGGCGCGGATGAACATGGACATCTTCAAGGTCTTCCGCATCGAGGCCGCGCACCGGTTGCCGAACGTGCCCGCCGGACACAAGTGCGCGCGCCTGCACGGGCATTCCTTCGCCATCGAATTGCATGTGGCCGGCGAGCCGGGCGAACACAACGGCTGGGTGATGGACTTCGCCGATCTCAAGGCGGCGTTCAAGCCCCTTCACGAGCGCCTCGATCACCACTACCTCAACGAGATCGAAGGGCTGGACAATCCCACCAGCGAACGCCTGGCGATCTGGATCTGGGATCGGCTCAAGCCCGCCTTGCCGGCGCTCTCCGAGGTGGTCGTGCACGAAACCTGCACCTCGGGCTGCCGTTATCGGGGTTGATGCGGCACCCATGGCCGTGGCGACGGGCACCTCCCGGGCCCAACGAAAGCATCCGCGCCCATGCTCCCTCCTCATCCAGCGGGGAGATTGCCGCGAAACACGGCCCCATCCCGGCCTTCCCCCGCAAGCGGGGAAGGAGCCAAAGCGGACTGTCCTGGAGGAATCCGACGGCGGGTCAATGGCATGCACGGAACGCTCCGGCCTGCCAACCCCAGAAACTGAACAAGGCATGAACCGACTTTCAGACATGTTGCGCCGCAGCAAAAGACCGGCTATGCTGCACCGCACAACCTGGCGATCGGACCAGGAACCACCCCAAACCATCAGGAGTCCGCCATGTATCAGCAGATCAATGAGCAGTTCACCGCCGCGTCGCGCCAGTTCGCTGACACCGCGGCCCAGGTCAACCGTCTGGCCCTCGAGAACGCCGAGAAGGTGTTCGGCCTGCAGTTGTCGACCCTCGAGGAGAACGTCAACGCCACCTTCGCCTTCTGGGGCGAGCTGGCCAACGTGCGCGACCTCGACACCCTGAAGGCCGTGTGGCCCAAGGGCGTGCAGGTCGCCCGCGAGACCGTCGAGCGCAGCATCAGCACCACGCAGGAAGTCTACGGCAACACCGTGAAGACCAACGAGGCCATCGGCCAGATCGCCAAGGGCCAGATCGAGGCCGCCACCGCCGCTGCCACCGAGCAGGCCAAGACGGTTGCCGAGAAGGTCGTCAAGACCGCGACGAAGAAGTAATCCTTCGCGACAAGCAACACCGCGCGCGTCGGCTTCCCCTCCGACGCAGCGCGCATTCGAAGCCGGCCTCGTGCCGGCTTTTTTTTCGGGATGGCCGGATCAGAACGTCTTGCCGACCTGGACGATCGGCGTCGGCCTGTCCAGATTGCGCGTGGCCCCGTCGATGGCCGAAAGCCCGCCGATCGGCGGCCGATAAAACCGGTCGTTGGTCGCACCCACCACGCTCACCGAGGCATTCCAGCCGCCGCTCCAGGACTTGGCCAACATCAATTTCCAGTCCATGAAGTCGGGGTTGAGGCTGCCGTAACGGGCGCGCACGTCGTTGTATCCGACGTGCGCGCTCAGGCTGAAGCCATCGCGCAACGGCCAGGTGGCGGTCAGGTCGTGGTAGAGCGAACCGCGCGTTCCCCCGTCGTAGCCGGTGGAGCGGTTGGCGCCGAAATAGTCCGATGTGGACATCCACAGTTTGTAGCTGAGCCACTTCCAGTTCAGCCCGGCATCCACCTCGGTGGTGTCGTAGCGCTGACTGGGCAATGCGGCGCATGGGGTGCCGTAGCTGGCCGATGGGCACGCGGCATGGCGCAGGTCGGCGCCGGGATACACGAAGGCGTACACGCCGAAGGTGTAGCCCCAGTCGGCGTTGATCTTGCCGTTGTAGCCAGCGTACAGATCCACTTCGACGCGGCCGCCCGGAAAGGTGCGTGGGCTCACTTCGGAAGCGCCGATGCCGGCGTACCAGCGCCCCCCGCCGGACCAATCCACGCTGCCCTGCAGTGCGGGATGGCCCCAGTTCTGGTCGATGCCCGCGAATCGGTACTGGCTGACCCAATTGATGCTGGCCGACCAGGACGATGCCGGGGTTGCAGGTGACGCTTCTTGCGAATGGGCGGTCTGGATCGACAGCGACGCCACGACGGTGCCTGCGAGCAAGGCACGAACAAGGGGTTTCATGGGAATGCCCCGGCTGGGTGGCGCGATGGTGGAGCACCGATGACGGGGCTGTCCAGCCCGGCTGCGGCCACCCTGGGTTGCGCAGTCGGGGCAAGGCTGTGCCGGGGGCAGCGCGCGGATCATTCCGGGCACGCAGTTCCTCCCTCGACGCGCCTCAGTCCAGCCGATCCCCCAGCAAACGCCGGACGACGACGTAGAACACCGGGATCAGCAGCACGCCGAACACGGTGGCGAACAGCATGCCGCCGACCACGCCGGTGCCGATCGCGTGGCGGGCGTTGGCGCCGGCGCCGGTGGAGACGACCAGCGGCATCACGCCGAGGATGAAGGCGAAGCTGGTCATCAGGATCGGCCGCAGGCGCAGGCGTGCGGCATCCACCACGGCTTGTCCGAGCGGCACGCCGCGGCGCTGCTCCTGCACCGCGAACTCGACGATCAGGATCGCGTTCTTCGCGGCCAGGCCAATGATGGTGATCAAACCCACTTTCAGGAACACGTCGTTGGACAGCCCGCGCGCCCACGTCGCCAGCAGCGCGCCGGTCAGGCCCAGCGGCACCACCAGCATCACCGCGACGGGGATCGACCAGCTTTCGTACAACGCCGCCAGGCACAGGAACACCACGAGGATCGACAGCGCGAACAGCCTGGGGGCCTGCTGGCCGGAGAGGATTTCCTGCAACGATTGCCCGGTCCACTCGAAGCCGTAGCCGTGCGGCAGGTCGTGGCCGATCAGGTTCTTCATCATGTCCATCGCCTGTCCGGTGCTCTTGCCCGGAGCCTGCGCGCCGACGATGTCCACCGCTTCGTAGCCGTTGTAACGGGCGATGCTCGGCGAGGCCATCGTCCACTTCGCATGCACGACGTTGGACAGCGGGATCATCGGCGCCGGGCCGCCGGATGCCGGTGCCTTGCCGGGCACGTAGAAGTGGCTCAGGGCGTCGATGCTGGACCGGTACGGCGCATCGGCCTGCATGATCACGCGCAGCACGCGGCCGCCGTAGTCGAAATCGTCCACGTACACCGGCGCCAGCATCAACTGGATCGCCGAGTACACGTCGGTCAGCGACAGCCCCATCGCCTGCGCCTGCACGCGATCCACCGTCATCTTCAGTTGCGGGGCGTCCTCGAGCGCGTTCGGGCGCACCCCGACGAGGGTGTCCGGGTGCTTGGCCGCGGCGGCGAGCAACTGGTTGCGCGCGTCGATCAGCGCGTCGTGGCCGCGACCGGTGCGGTCCTGCAGGAACAGGTCGAAACCGCCGAAGCGGCCCAGGCCGCGGATAGTTGGCAGGTTGGCGACGAAGGCCATGCCGTCGCGCACCTTGCCGAACAGCTCGCCCTGCATGCGCGGCACCATCTCGGCCACGTTGGCACGGCGCTCGCCCCACGGCTTGAAGCCGATGAAGGCCATGCCGACGTTCTCGCCGTCGCCCACGAAGCTGAAACCGGAAATGGCGAACACGCGCTCCACTTCGGGGTTGGCGCGGATGATCGTGCTGACCTGATCCATCACCGCGTTGGTGCGCGACAGCGTCGCGCCCGAGGGCAGCGACACGATCGCCAGCGCATAGCCCTGGTCCTCGTCGGGCACGAAGCTCGACGGCAGCTTCCAGAACAGCAGGCCGCAGACCACGACCACGCCGGCGAACGCGGCCATCCAGCGCGGCGCGTGCCGCACCGCGCGGCGCACATGCCCGGTGTAGGCGCCGCGCAGCCAGTCGAAGGCGCGGTTGAATCCGGCGACCAGCCAGTTGTGCTCGTGCTCGTGGGTGGGGCGGATCAGGGTCGCGCACAGCGCCGGGGTGAAAGCGAGCGCGAGGAACGCCGAGAACGCGGTGGACAGCGCAATGGTCAGCGCGAACTGGCGATAGATCGCGCCCACACTGCCGGTCTGCAGGGCGCTGGGCATGAACACCGCCATCAGCACCACGCCGATGGCGACCACCGCGCCGGAGATCTGCGCCATCGCCTTGCGGGTGGCGTCCTTCGGCGACAGCCCTTCCTCGCGCATGATGCGCTCGACGTTCTCGATCACCACGATGGCGTCGTCCACCACGATGCCGATCGCCAGCACCATGCCGAACAGCGACAACTGGTTGATGGTGAAACCCAGCGCCCACAGCGAGAGCACGCCGCCGAGCAGTGCCACCGGCACCACGATGGTGGCGATGAAGGTGGCGCGCAGGTTCTGCAGGAACAGGAACATCACCAGGAACACCAGCACGAAGGCGACGATCAGGGTGAAGGCCACTTCCTCGATGGCCGCGCGCACGAAGGTGGTAGAGTCGTAGGGCACGAACCATTCCACGCTCGGCGGAAAGCTCGCCTGCAATTCGCTGAGCTTGTCCTTGACCTCCTGCGCGACGGTCAGCGCGTTGGCGCCGCTGACCAGTTGCACGCCCGCGCCGGCGACCGGCGAACCGTTGTACATCGCCCGCTCGCCGTAGCTCTCCGGCCCCAGTTCGATGCGCGCCACGTCCTTCAGGCGCACCGCCGTGCCCAGCCCATTGGCGCGCAGGATGATGTCGCCGAACTGCTCGGGCGTGGAGAAACGCCCTTCGGCGGCGACCGTGGCGGTGATGCCGGTTCCGTTCGCCTCGGGCGCGGCGCCGACCGCGCCGGCGGCGACCTGCACGTTCTGCGCGCGTACGGCATTGAGCGCATCGGCGGCCGACAGGCCGTAGGTGTGCAGCTTGTCGGCATCCAGCCAGATGCGCATCGCGTACTGCGCGCCGACCTGGAAGGTGCTGCTCACGCCGGGCAGGCGCGCGATCTGGTCGAGCACGCCCGCTGCCATCACGTTGTTCAACTGGTCGGCGCCCACGCTGTTGTCCTTCGAGCGCAGCGCGAAGAACATCAGGAAGTCGGGGTTGGACTTGGACACCGTCACGCCCTGCTGCACCACTTCCGACGGCAGCCGCGGGGTGGCGCGCGAGACCTGGTTCTGGGTCTGCACCGCCGCCGTGTCCGGGTCGGTGCCCGGCTCGAAGGTGAGCGAGATGCTGGCGCCGCCGTTGTTGCTGGAGGTGGAGCTGAAGTACATCAGATGGTCGATGCCGGTGAGTTGCTGCTCGATCACCTGGGTGACGGACTTTTCCACCGTGGTCGCGTCCGCGCCCGGATAGCTGGTGTTGATCACCACCTGCGGCGGGGCGATGGCCGGGTAGGATTCCACGCCCAGATTGGTCAGCGCGATCAGGCCGCCGAGCGAGATCAGGATGGCGATGACCCAGGCGAAGATCGGCCGGTCGATGAAAAAGTTCGGCATGGCGGCGTGCCGGTCAGTGGGCTTGCGACGCGGGACCTGCGGCGGCCGGCGACCACGGCGACGCCTTCACGGCGGCTCCGGGCTGCACGCGCTGCACGCCGGAGACGATCACCCGGTCGCCGTTGGCAAGGCCGGTGTTCACCATCCAGTCGCTGCCCTGCTGCGCGCCAAGCTCGACGCGCTTCTGTACCGCCTTCCCATCACTGCCGACCACGAACACGAACGGCCCGTCGGCATCGCGTTGCACCGCCGCCTGCGGCACCCGGAACACGCCGCTGCGCTGCCCGAAGGTGGCACGCACGCGCACGAACATGCCCGGCAGCAGCGCGTGCCCGGGGTTGGGCAGGATGCCGCGCATCTCCACCGCGCCGGTGGCCGGATCGACCGCCTTGTCGGAGAAGTCCAGCGTGCCCTGCACGCCCATCGACGCTCCATCGTCGCCGAGCAGTTCGAGGTTCGCTTTCGATGCCGCGGACGACGCGGTCGATCCGCGCAGCGCCTGCAGGTCGCCGACCGCGTCCTGGAAATAGACGTAGATCGGGTCGATCTGCTGCACCGTGGTCAGCAAGGTCGCATCGCCCTGACCGACCAGCGCGCCTTCGGTCACCTGCTGCTGGCTCGCACGGCCGGCGATCGGCGCGGTCACGTCGGCGTAGCCGAGGTTGATCCGCGCCAGTTCGACATTGGCCTGCGCCTGCTTGACCGCCGCGGCGGAGGTGCGTTCGGCGGCCTGCGCGTTGTCGAGATCGGTCTTGGAGATCAGGTTTTTCGCGGCGATCGCGCGCGCGCGTTCGGCGGCGACGTGGTCGTTGGCGGCGGTGGCCTGCGCGGCAGCGAGGTTGGCCTGCTGCGCGTCGAGCGCGGCCTTGAGCGGCGCCGGATCGATCCGGAACAGCAACTGCCCGGCGGCGACGTCGCTGCCCTCGGTGTACACGCGCTTTTGCAGCACGCCGGCCACGCGCGCGCGCACGTCTGCGCTGCGGGTCGGGTACAACCGCCCCACCAGTTCGCGCGCCATCGGCGCGCTGATGGCATTCACCGTGACCACGCCCACCTCCGGCGGCGGCATCGCGCCGCCTTGCTGTTGCGGCGCACCGCCGCCACCGCAGGCCGACAACGCCAGGCTGGCCACCGGCACCACGAGGAACCGCCGCACGAATCGGCGCATGCGCAACTCCGGCTGGACGCGAGAATGCCGCAGTCTACCGGTTTCGCGAGGCTCCCTTCACAGGACGAAAGTCATGCATCGGTGATGACACGCGCCGCTTCGGCAAGCTCCATGGAATGCTGTGTTGCATCCGTGCCGTGGCTCAACAGGCCCAGCCGCGGCACCGGCAGCAGGCGATCGAGGATGGCGATGGTTTCGCGCTGGCGTGAAAAATCAGGATCGACGCCGCTGCCGATCCAGCCGAGCAGAGGCAACCCATCGGCAACGATGGCCTTTGCACTCAGCCGTGCGTGATTGATGCAGCCCAGCCGCAGGCCGACCACCAACAGCGCCGGCAACGCGAGATCGCGCGCGAGATCGGCGTGCTCGACGTCCACCGCCAGCGGCGAACACCAACCGCCGACACCTTCCACCAGCACGAAGTCGGCCTGCGCGCGCAGCGCATCGAAGGCTTCGCGCAGTTTGTTTCGATCGACGACCACGCCGGCCAGCGCGGCGGCGATCTCCGGCGCGGTCGGTTCGGGCAAGGCATATGGGTTGACGTGCTCGTAGGCGGGGCGTGGATCGCTGGCCGCTTGCAGCGCGAGCGCATCCTCGTTGCGCCAGCCACCGGCCGTGCGCTCGCTGCCGCTGGCCACCGGCTTCATGCCGACCGCGCGCAGTCCGCGCGTGCGCAGCGCCAGCAACAGCGCGCACGACGCAGTGGTTTTGCCAATACCGGTGTCGGTGCCGGTGATGAATACGCCTCTGGACATCGTTGCCTCTTGGATGGTCGGCGCTACGGATACAATGCCCATTCAAGCACAGGCGGGCGGCGATGCACGAACAAACGACCTTGAGCGGCAGCAAGCCCGAGCAGTACGCGCAACTCGCGCAAGCCGCGCGCGGTTTGCTTGCCGGCGAGCGCGACCGCATCGCCAATGCCGCCAACCTGTCGGCGCTGGTCTACCACGCGCTGCCGGCGCTGAACTGGGTCGGATTTTATTTTTTCGACGGACACGAACTCGTGGTCGGCCCGTTCCAGGGCCAGCCGGCCTGCGTGCGCATCGGGCTCGACCGTGGCGTGTGCGGCGCGGCGGCGAGCACGCGGCAAACCCAGCGCGTGGCCGATGTGCTGGCCTTCCCCGGCCACATCTTCTGCGACGGCGCATCACGCTCGGAGCTGGTGGTGCCGCTCGTGCGCAACGACGAACTGCTCGGCGTGTTCGATCTCGACAGCCCGGAATTGAACCGCTTCGATCCCGACGATCAGCGCGGCCTCGAAGAACTGGCGCGCATCTGGCTGGAGGCGAGCGCATGAACGACAAGCTGCTCAACATCGGCCCGAAGTCGGCGGCGTGGCTGCGCCAGGTCGGCATCCGCTCGCGCGAGCAACTGGTCGAAGCCGGCGCGCTGGGCGCCTTCATCAAGATCAAGCGCGCCGGCTTCCGTCCGGGCCTGAACCTGTTGTACGCGCTGGAAGGCGCCATCCTCGACTGCCACTGGCGCGACCTGCCCGAGGGGCGTCGCGACGCGCTGCTGGCCGCTGCCGATGCTGCCGGCGCCACCGCGCCGCCCGTGCGCGGCAAACCGCTGCCGCCGGCCGAGCCGGTGCGCACGATCTGGTCGGACGAGGACGCGCGCGGACACGATGAAGACCGCGATCCGCATCAGAACGCAGGCGGCGCGAACGATCATAGCGACGACGGTTATGCGAGCGATGGATTCGATGCGCCGGATCGCTCAACTTCACAAGGCGACGACGACTGATCCAATTCGCTGACACGATATTGGCGACGGACACCGCGAAGCGGTGTTTCAGCGCGGCCGCGCCGGCGCATCCTCGATCGCATCCTTGCCCCACGCCGGCGCGGTGGCGATCGCCGGCAACACCGCGTCCACCGCATCCACCATCTGCCACATCGCGCCGTGGCCGGGGTTCATGAAGCACTCGTCGATCACCTGCCGCTGCATGAAAGTCGCCCACGGCGTCCAGTAGCCGCGCGTGTTCAGCAGCACGATCGGCTGATGGTAGATACCCAATTGCTTGAGCGTGATCGCCTCGAACAATTCCTCCAGCGTGCCGCAGCCGCCGGGCAGCGCGACCACCGCATCCGAGCCGGTCAGCAGCCGATGCTTGCGCTCGCGCATGTCCTCGACGAATTGCAGGGTGAATCCGCCTTCCGGGCGCGGGCCGACGCCCGGCGGCTTGCGCCAATGATCGCGCGCGCCGTCCATCGTCGCGTTGGCGGAGACACCCTGCGTGGCATCGCCTTTCCCAGGCCAGGCCCACTCGCGTTCGACCATGAAGCGCGGGATGACCCCGACCACCTCGCCGCCGGCTTCCAGCGCGCCATCGGCCAGAGCGCCCATCGACCCGACCGCGCCGCCGCCGTACACCAGCACATGCCCGGCCCGCGCCAGCGTCGCCCCGAGCGCGCGCGCGTCGGCGTGGTAGGCGCTATCGCAGTGCGCGCTGGAGGCGGCGTAGATGCAGATGCGCATGGCGGCGTCACTGACCTCGGATCGAGATGGGCATGAGACAAGGCAATGCTGATTGATTCAGCGTGCGAGTCGAGTCCGGGCGTGTACCGGATCAAAGCGGCGCTGATACTTCCTGGATGGAATTATTCATTGCTTCCATAACACGGAATCGCGCGGGAAGTCACCGGTCTTTGGAATGCCATGCGGCTGCCTGCTTCAGGGGTCGCCGAAATCACGCGATACTTGCCCTGCGCGGCGCAAGCGGTGCGATTCCGCAGGCGCTGCCTCCAGTCCATTTCAGCGGCCATCATGCGCGACATCCTGCTGTTCGACCTCGACGGCACCCTGATCGACTCCGAAGTCGGCATCGCGCGCTGCAATGCCTACGCGCTGGAACGGCTCGGCGAGCCGGTTCCCGATGCGGTGGCGATGCGCACGTGGATCGGCCCGTCGCTGCGCACCAATTTCGGTTCGGTGCTGCACGATGCCGAGCGCACCGAACGCGCGGTCGCGTTGTACCGCGAACGCTTCGACGCCATCGGCTGGTCGGAGCACACGGTCTATCCGGGCATCGAGGACGCGCTGCGCGCCTTGCATGCGGCGGGGCATCGCATGTCCGTCGTCACCGCCAAGAACCAGCCGCACGCCGAACGCATCGTCGCCCATCTGCCGTTCGGCGATCTGTTCGAGACCATCACCGGCGCCAGTGTCGATGGCCGCATCGGCGAAAAGCCCGAGTTGATCGGCGTCGCCATAGGCCATCTGGGGGTGCCGCCATCGCGGTGCTGGATGATCGGCGACCGGCATCTGGACATCGACGGCGCGCGCCACCACGGCATGCGTTCGGTCGGCGTGCTGTGGGGCTTCGGCGGTGCCGACGAGTTGCGCGCGGCGACGGCGCTGTGCGCGCGGCCGGATGAGCTGGCCGCGGCATTGGCGGATTGATGCGAAGAATCGCTGTTCCCGCGCACGCGACAGCGCGCGTTGCCAACGCCTTCCCCCGCTTGCGGGGGAAGGTCGGGATGGGGCAGGTTCTTTATCCTCCCAGGTGGTACCCGTAGCGCTCGATCCACGGCTGCAGCAGCGGCAGGTGCGGTTCGAGGTGGCGTCGGTAGCGCTGCCAGCGCCCGCGTGCCTGCCGGTAGATCGGCTGGCTGACCTGTTCGTAGCTGGGCGTGTTGATCTTGCCGCGGTCGAGCGCCTTGCTGGAAAACTGCCGCAACGAGTCTTCCCATGGCACGCCGAGGAAATCGCACAGCGCGCGCACCTGCCCGTCGAAGTCGTCCACCATGCCCTCGTAGCGGATGGTGTGCACGTTCAATCCCAGACGTTCGCGAAAAACCGTCCACAGGCGCATCGTGCGGTCGTAGATCGAAGCGGTCTGGCCGAGGGTGCGGAAGTTGGCCATGGCCTCGTTGAGCCGGAAGTTCTGCATGAAGCAGCTCAGCACCGCGTCGCAGGGATGGCGCTGCGCGAACAGGAACTTCGCCTGCGGAAAGGCGACATGGATCAAGCCGGCGAGGGTCAGGTAGAACGGGAACTTGTCGATCAGCAATTGCCCGGGTCGCAGCGCGCACAACTCGCCGACCGCGCGCCAGTAGGTCTCGCGCAGCAATTGCGCATCCAGTGCGTCGCAGCCCGGCAAGGTGTGCGGGTAGCCGCCGGGCATGCGTCGCGCCAGCCCCAATGCCTTGCCGAAGGTTTGTTTTTCCTCCAGCACCGCGATCTGGCTGTGGCTGAACAACACGGTGTTGAGCAAGGTCGTGCCCGAGCGCGGGAAGCCGAGCAGGATCACCGGCGACGCTTCGCCCGGCGGCGGATCGCGCGACGGCAGCTTCCAGGTTTCCAGCCAGCCTCGATCGATCAATTCGAGCAGGTAGTCCACCCCGCGCGAGAACTTGTTGCCGTCCGGGTCGTCCACGCCGGGCTCCGGCCTGGCGATGGCGTTGGCGCGGGTGAAGGCGGCGATCGCCGCGTCGGTGTCGTCGAGCGCATCGAGGATGCGGCCGCGTTCGAACAACACGGTCTGCACCTGTACATCGGGGCCGGGGATGCGCGCGGCCGCATCGAGGTGTTCGATGGCGAGGCCGTAATCTTTTTGCCGACGCGCGAGTCTTGCCCGCAGCAGGTGGGCTGCGCCGATCACCGGGTCGCTCGCGTCGGGCAGGGTGGCGGCGATGCGCAGCGCCGTCTGCGCGTGGGTCAGCGCTTCATCGAGACGATTGCTGGTTTCGTACAGGTTGCCGAGGTTGACATGCGCCGGCAGCAGGTCGGGGGATAGTTCGAGCGCGCGCCGATAGGCGGCTTCGGCGGGTTCGAGTTGTTGCTGGAGATCGTGGAAACTGCCTTTGGAGTTCCAAGTCGCAGGGCTGTCGGGTGCGGCCTGCAGCATCTGCGCGAGCAGGGGTTCGGCGCGCTCGAACTGGCGGGCTTCCAGCCACTGGCGGCAGGCGATTTCCCATTGCTCGTCGCGGCCTGCCGCATCGCCGCCTGCGGCGAGGCAGTGGCCTCGTTCGACTCGGCATTCGGGCAGCTCGGGGGCGATGGTTTCGATCGCATCGAGGCTGGCCAAAGCGCTGGCGACGTCGCCCATCGCGCGCTGGCAGCGGGCGATGTCGATCCGGATCTGCGGCTCGTCCGGCCACGCGCGCAGGCAGTGCTGGAGCCGCAGCAGCGCGCGCGGCCAGTCCCCGGCATCGCGGTGGAAGCGACCGGCTTCGAGCAGCACAGCCGGCTCGCCGGGAGCCATCCGCTCGGCCTGCGAGAAGAATGCAGCGGCCCGTGCGGTATCGCCGGCCTGCCCGCAGGCGGTGGCAAGGTTGACCAATACGGGCAGGTTGTCCGGCTGCGCCTGCCGTACGCGATCCAGCGCCGCAACCGCCTGCGGCCAAGCGTGCTCCCTCAGCAGGCATTGCGCGAGCCCGTAACCGGCGATCGCGTGTTGCCGATCCATGCCCAGCGCACGTTCGAATGCCTGGCGCGCATCCGCGATTTCGTCGATCTCCAGCCGTGCGTGGCCAAGTGCCGCCCACGCATCGGCGCTGTCCATCCCAAGTCGGATCGCCTTCCACAGCAGGTAGGCGGCTTCCTCGTTGCGTTCCGTGCGCAGGCAGAACTGTCCGTACTCGGCGAGCGCCGCGGCGTCGTTGCGGGCGTGCTCGAGGCATTGCAGGTAGAGCGCGTCGGCGCGCAGCACATCCTGCCGTGCGAGCGCCTGCCGGGCCTGTTGCAAACATTCCGTTGCGGCGACGGGGGATTGTTTCATCCGTCCGCCCGCGCAGCGATTGGGGCATAGCCGAAGCGTTCGATGTAAGGCGCCAGCGCCGGCAAGCAGGGTTCGAGGAATTCGCGATAGCGCTCCCAGCGGTAGCGCGATTCGCGGTAGATCGGGCGCACCACCTGTTCGTAGCTGGGGGTGTTGATCTTGCCGCGCTCCCGCGCCTTGCTGGAAAAATCGCGCAACTCGCCGCGCCATTCCACGCCGAGGAAGCCGCACAGCGCGCGCACCTGCCCGTCGAAGTCGTCCACGACATCCTCATAGCGGATGGTGTGCACGTTCAGCGGCAGTTGTTCGCGGTAGAACTGCCACAGATCCATCGTGCGCGTGTACAGCGCGACCGTGTCGGCGAGGGTGCAGAAGTTGGTCATGGTGTTGTTGAGCGTGAACGATTGCATGAAACAGCTCAGCACCACGTCGCAGGGATGGCGCAGGGCGAACACGAAGCGCGCCTGCGGGAACACCCGATGCAGCATGCCGGCGAGCAGGGTGTTCATCGGGAACTTGTCGAGCAGCAGTCCGGGCGCGGCGCCGCCGCCGTGCTGGGCCACGACGCGATCGTAGGCCGCGCGCAGCCAATCGATGTCGAAGCCATCCAGGCGCGCGAGCGCATGCGGGTAGCCGCCGGGCATGGCCTGCACGCCGTCGAGGATCGCCTGCACGGTGGGCTTTTCCTCGATGGTGCGGATCGCCGGATGGCCGTCGAGCACCTGATTGAGCAAGGTGGTGCCCGAGCGCGGGAAGCCGATCAGGAAGGCGATTGGCAGATGTTCGGTCAGGCCGAGGATGGGCCGCCACGCTTGCAAACCACCCTTGCCGACGAAGTCGAGCATGTACTCCACGCCGGCCAGGGCCTTGTTGCGGCCGGGGTGCACGCGCTGCCATGCATCGAGGGCGAGACGGTTGCCTTCGCCGAATGCGGCCATCGCGCCATCGGCATCGCCCTGCGCATCGCGCCATTTGCCGCGTTCGAAGGCCGCGTGCATGCGTTGCTGTGCGTTCGACGCAAGGGCCTGGATACGATCCAAGTGGAGGCGGGTGGTTGCGTCATCCTTGCGGCGGCGGGCCAGTCGCGCCAACGCGAGCTGGATCTCCACCGCCGCCGGCGGGCATTCGCCGGACGGCAGGTGTGCAGCCGCTGCCTGCGCGACGCGTTCGGCTTCGTCCAGCCGGTTGCTGGCCTCGTGCAGCAGGGCCAGATGGGCGATGGCGGGCAGATGCGAGGGGTCGAGGGCGATGGCCTTGCGCCATGCGGCTTCGGCGGCATCGAGACGATGCCGTTGTTCCTCGAGCAGACCGCGCAGGTTCCAGCCGGCAGCGCTGGCCGGAAACTGCTCCAGCAGGCGATCGAGCAGTGACCGTGCAGCGTCGCATTGTCCGCGGTCGATCCGGATCTGGATGGCGGCGAGCCAGTGCGCTGCGCGCGCCGCGCCAGCGCGGCACTCGCCTTGCGCCTCGCGTACATCGGCTTGTTCGGGGGCGGCTTGCTGCGCCTGTTCCAGCAGGCGCAGTGCGCGCGCGGTGTCGCCGCGTGCGTGCAGGCAGCGCGCCTGTTCCAGCAGCAGGCGCGGCTCGCGCGGGTCGGCGGCCATGGCGCGTTCGAGCAGGGCGAGTGCGCGCGCCGGCTCGCCGTGTTCGCGCAGGAAGCGAGCCCACGCCAGCAGCAGCCCCGGGTCGTTGGGTGCGCCTTGCGCCGCTTGCTCGTAATACGTGGCCGCGGATTTCGCATCACCGGCGCGGGCGCAGGCCTGCGCGAGGTGGAACAGGATCGGATAGGCATCGCCCGCCGTGGCCGTCGCCAGGGCAGCGGCGAACGCAGCGGCAGCTTGCGGCCATGCGCCCGCGTGTTGGTGGCACAGGGCCAGCCCGTAACGCGCCGATGGCTCGCCGGGATGGATCGCCAGCGCGGCTTCGAAACTGCCGTTTGCGGCTTCGATGCAGCCGAGTTCGAGCAGCGCATACCCGCGTTGCGCCAGCCATCCGGCTTGCCCGGGGTGCAGCGATGCGGCCTTGGCCAGCAACCAGTCGGCGCTGGCGGCACGTGAGCTGCGCAGGCAGAAGATGCCGTACTCGGCCAGCACTTCGGCGTCGCCGGGTTCGCCATCGACGAGCTGGCGGAACAACGCATCGGCACGCTGGAAATCGCCGCGGGCGATGGCGGCCCGGGCGGATGCAACGCTGAGGCGGTCGGTGGCGGCGGCGCGGATCGACATGGGCAACATCGTTGAAACCGGCAGGTGGCATGCGGCACACGCGATCGGTGCGCGATGCGGTTTTTGCGGCCGCTCATCATAGCGCGGGGCGCCGCATGGCCCGTTCAACTGCACTCGAGCCCGTTCGCAACCACCATGCCGCCCCGGGAAGCTGAATCACGCGCCATGCGCCGCGACTGCGAATCGTCATGCGAGCATGCGATGATCGCGCCATGAATGCCCCACTCCGCCGCACCCGCATCCTCGCCACCCTGGGGCCCGCCACCGACGCGCCGGGCGTGCTCGAAGCCCTGATCGCCGCCGGGGTGGACGTGGTGCGGCTGAACTTCTCGCACGGGCAGGCCATCGACCATGCGCGCCGGGTCGCGCAGGTGCGCGGCATCGCCGACCGCCTGCAACGCGAGGTCGGCATCCTCGCCGATTTCCAGGGCCCGAAGATCCGCGTCGAGCGTTTCGCGGAAGGGTCCGTGCAACTCAAGCGCGGCGAGGTGTTCGTGCTCGAATGCCGCGCCGACGCCGCGCCGGGCGATGCCCACCGGGTGGGCATGAGCTACCTCGGCCTCGTCCACGACGTGCAGATCGGCGACACCTTGCTGCTCGACGACGGCCTGATCGCCCTGCAGGTCACCGCCATCGAGGGCAGCGACATCCGCACCGAGGTGCTCACCGATGGCGTGCTGTCCGACCGCAAGGGCCTGAATCGACTCGGCGGCGGGCTGTCGCTGGGCGCGTTGACCGACAAGGATCGCGCCGACATCGCGCAGGCGGCGAAGATCGGCGTGGACTTCATGGCGATTTCGTTCTGCCGCAGCGCCGCCGACATGCACGAGGCGCGCGCGCTGGCGCGGGCCGCCGGCGGCACGCGGGTGGCGATGGTGGCCAAGATCGAGCGCGCCGAGGCGATCGCCAACCTCGGCGAAATCATCGACGCCTCCGACGTGGTGATGGTCGCGCGCGGCGATCTGGGCGTGGAAATCGGCGACGCCGAATTGCCGGGCCTGCAGAAGAAGATCATCCGCGAGTCGCTCGAACGCGGGAAAGTCGTCATCACCGCCACGCAAATGCTGCAATCGATGGTCGAGCATCCGATCCCGACCCGTGCCGAGGTGCTCGACGTGGCCAATGCGGTGATCGACGGCACCGACGCGGTGATGCTCTCGGCCGAGACTGCTTCCGGGCAGTTTCCGGTGAAGTCGGTCGAGGCGATGGTGCGCATTTGCCTGGGCGCCGAGCGCCAGTTCGAGGCCGACACCGATTTCGAGGCCGCGCAGCGCGACCTCAAGCAGGTCGATCAGGCGATCGCGATGGCGACCATGTTCCTGACCGAGCACATCCAGGTGCGCGCGGTGGTGGTGCTCACCGAGTCGGGCAGCACCGCGCGCTTCCTCTCGCGTTATCGCTCGCCGGTGCCGATCTACGGCCTCTCGCGGCATGCCGACGCGCGCCGGCGGATGGCGATGATGCGCGACGTGTTCCCGATCGCCTTCGACAGCCGCGGCCTGCCGCCGCGCGATGCCGCGCGCGCCGCCGTGCGCCTGCTGTTCGACCACGGCCACCTCGCCGCCGGCGACCGCCTGATCTTCACCAGCGGCGACACCATGGAACTGCGCGGGGCGACCAATACCCTGCGGCTGCTGGAAGTGGATGCCGACGGCGGCGCGGATGGGCTGGGGGAGTTGTAATGACCCCTACGAATGCTTATTCGATCCTGTGCGCGATGGTTCGCGCGTTCGCGCTTTGGTTGTTTGCGACGACCATCATTTCCCTGCCGGCCACATACGCCTTCGCGCAACAGGATGCTTCTGTTGCGCGGGCGAGTCTGGTCGCTTATGGCGCAAGCGCATTTGTCGTGGCGGTCGCGGCGTTGTTGTGGTTGTTCGCCGACTTGCTGGCCAAGCTGGCACTCGCGCGCAAACAACAGGTCGTGTTCGAAAGCGATCTGTCGGCGAGCGAATGGCAAGCACTTGCATTTTCAGCCATTGGCGCGTGGCAGGCGATTGAAGGGTTGAGCTATCTGAGCAGCAGAATCGTTCATCTCGCGATCCTGCACATGGCCATCGCCGATAGCGCGAGCGTCCTGCCCGACGAGTATTACGGATGGATTGCCGCCGATGCGGTTCGGCTTGTAGTCGGTATTGCCGTGATGTTC
Organism: Pseudomonadota bacterium; assembly: GCA_018242445.1. Lineage (GTDB taxonomy): Bacteria > Pseudomonadota > Gammaproteobacteria > Xanthomonadales > Xanthomonadaceae > SZAS-103. The sequence goes on from JAFEBW010000011.1 coordinate 52,072, forward strand.
GGTGCGCGTGGACTCGTCGGTTTGATCCGACGATATCGTCAGACCGGCATGCCGAACCATGGCAGGGACGGCTCCGCGCTTCCCGTTTAACAGCTCCGGTATAATGTCCGGCTTTCCCCAGCCACCGGATCGACCATGAGCATCGACCAGCTTGCCGAAACCGCCCAGGCCATGGTGGCCGCGGGCAAGGGCATCATCGCGATCGACGAATCCACCAACACCATCAAGAAGCGCTTCGACGCGGTCGGCGTGGAGAACACCGAGGAGCACCGCCGCGCCTACCGGCAGATGCTGCTGACCACCCCGGGCCTCGGCGAGCACATCTCCGGCGCGATCTTGTACGACGAAACCCTGCGCCAGAAGACCGCCGACGGCGTGCCGTTCGCCACCGTGATGGCCAAGGCCGGCATCATCCCCGGCATCAAGGTGGACAAGGGGCCGGTGGCGCTGGCCGGCTTTCCGGGCGATGTGGTCACCGAAGGCCTCGATGGCCTGCGCGACCGCCTCAGGGAATACGCCCAGCTCGGCGCGCGTTTCGCCAAGTGGCGCGCGGTGATCTCCATCGGCGAGGAGATTCCTTCGGGCACCTGCATCGAGGCCAATTCGCACGCGCTGGCGCGCTACGCCGCGCTGTGCCAGGAAGCGGGCATCGTGCCGATGGTGGAGCCCGAGGTGCTGATGGACGGCGACCACGACATCGACGTGTGCTACGAGGTCACCGAGGTGGTGCTGCGCTCGCTGTTCGGCGCGCTGTACGAGCACAACGTGATGCTCGAGGGCACCATCCTCAAGGCCAGCATGGTCGTCTCCGGCAAGGATTGCCCCGAGCAGGCCGGCGTGGAGGAAGTCGCCGAATACACCCTGCGTTGCCTGAAGAGCACCGTGCCGGCCGCGCTGCCGGGCATCGTGTTCCTCTCCGGCGGGCAGTCCGACCGCGACGCCACCGCGCATCTGGATGCGATGAACCGCATGGGCCCGCATCCGTGGCCGCTGTCGTTCAGCTACGGCCGCGCGATGCAGTCGGCGGCGCTGAAGATCTGGGCGAAAGACATCAAGGCCAACGTCGGCGCGGCGCAGAAGATGGTGCACGAGCGCGCCCGCGACAATGGTCTGGCTGCGCTGGGGAAATGGAACGGCTGAAGCCGCGCGCCCAACCGCAGGGACGCTTGGCTCGCATGACCTTTCGCGCAGCACTGTTTCGCACTCGCGCTGTTACCCCTCCCCTTGCGTGGCAGGGGAGGTCGGGAGGGGGTGCGGAAAGGTCGGTGGCAAGGCGGACGACACCTCCCCCAGCCATCCCCGCAAGCAGGGGATGGGGGTGCATGCGCATGGGTCGCGTGTTTTCGGTGGACGGTCTGACATGATCGTTTACCGTGCTTGAAGATCATAAGCGCGGCAGTAATATGATGGGTCATGGATACGACCTTCATAGCTCGCCTCGGTTTCACCATCGGTGACGTCAATCGCCTGTACCGGCGCGAGTTCGACCGTCGCGCAGCGCCGCTCGGGCTCACGCGCGTGCAGTGGCGGACCTTGCGGCGACTCGGTCGCGAAGAGGGCATGACCCAGATCGAACTGGCCGAAGGTCTGGAATTGGCGCCGATCGCGGTCGGGCGGGTGCTCGACCGGCTGGAAAAGGCCGGTTTCATCGAGCGCCGTCCCGATCCCAAGGATCGCCGCTGCTGGCGGCTGTATCTCGGCGCTGGATCGACGCAGGTGACGGTCGCCGTGGATGCCATCGCCACCGGGTTGGTGGAAGAATTGTTCCGCGATGTCTCGCAGGCGGATCTGGAAGCCACCGCGCGGGTCATGGCCACGCTCAAGCAGCGCCTGGGCGGCGCGTCGCCGCGCGCGGCGACACATCACGAAATCTGAGTCGGCAGGGCCTGCCTGCCAGCGTGCCCGCCGCCCTGCGACTTCATCCGACGATGTACCCGGAATACCGACCGATGGCCTGGCCTGAACGCATCGACGGCGACGGTTTCATCCTGCGCGCATGGCGCGACGAGGATGCGGTCGCGTTGGTGGCGCATGCCGACGACGCGCGCGTCGCGCACAGCCTCGGCGAGCGTTTCCCGCACCCGTACACGCCGGATGACGCGCACTGGTTCATCGCCAATGCCCGGCAGGAAGGGCGTGAAAAAATCTATGCCATCCAGATCAACGGCGAGGCAGCCGGCAGCATCGGCGTGACCCAGGGCGAGGGCGTGGAGCGGCACAGCGCCGAGCTCGGCTACTGGGTCGGTCGCGCCTACTGGGGCGAGGGCATCGCCACCGCGGCGGTGCGCGCGATCGTTCCGCATGCCCTGCGCGAATGGCGCCTGTACCGTCTGTACGCGCGCGTGTTCGCCGACAATCCGGCGTCGATGACCGTGCTCGAGCGTTGCGGATTCGCACGCGAAGCGGTGCTGCGCCGGCAGGTGCTGAAGGGTGAGCGTCTGCTCGACTTGCACATCTTCGCCATCACCCGGGAGCGGCTCGATGCAACGACATGATCACGCGCCAAGGCCGCCGCACCCGGCGCGTGCGCGGCGCGAGGCCGAGCTGCGCCTGCACGGCGTCAATGCCTGCCTCGCGGCGTTCGCGCAGCGCCCGGACGACCTGCGCAAGCTGTGGCTGACGCAAGCCAAGATCCCGGCCTTCAAGCCGGTGCTGGCGTGGTGCGTGCGCCATCGCATCGGTTATCGCGTGGTCGACGACGAGGAGATCGCGCGCCTGACCGAAAGCCGCCACCACGAAGGCGTGTGCATGGCGCTGCTGCGCCGCGAACCGCCATCGATGGAACACCTGCTGGCTGCCATTCCCGCCGGCAAGCCGGCACTGCTGCTGTGGCTGCATGGCGTGGGCAACCCGCACAACCTCGGCGCGATCTTGCGCTCGGCCGCGCACTTCGGCGTGACAGCGGTGTTGCTGGGCGATGCCAGCGCGCTCTCGCCGGCCGCGTACCGGGTGGCCGAGGGCGGTGCCGAGGCGGTGCCCTGCGTGGCGGTTGGAGATGTCGAGCACGCCAGCACTGTGCTGCATCGAGCGGGTTTCCAACTCGCAGCAACCGTGGTGCGCGGTGGCGATGCGCTGTACGCGAACCGGCTGCCTTCGCGGCTGGTGCTGCTGCTGGGCGCGGAAGGTACGGGTTTGCCGCAGTCGATGATGGATGCGGCCGACGTGCGCCTGCGCATCCCCGGCACCGGCGCGGTGGAGAGCCTCAACGTCTCGGTGGCCTGCGCGCTGTTGATCGCCGAATGGGCGCGCGTGCACGCTTGACGACGCCGCGCCCGCCAGCGGCGGACGCGACGCCACGCGCTCTGAAGCCGTTACTGGTATTGCTTGCCGTTCACCACCACGTAGCCGGCATACGGCCACGATGAACTGGTGCCATGGTGCGTCCAGTCGATGCCCTGGCTGGTGTCGTTGTCGTAGTAATAGCGCCCGCGCACGGTGACGGTATTGCCCACCGCCACCCACGGCCACGCCGGCGCATTCATGCGGTCCAGATCCGACACGATCTCGATGGTCTGGCCTGGCGCCACCTGCACATAGAAATAACCGTGATGGCCGCTGCGGGTCTTCTTTTCCGGCAGCACGGCGGTCACGATGCCGCACACGTTTTCCAGTTGATCCGAGCTGAGCTGGCCGTTCTCGAACGCCTTCTGGTCGTTCAGGAACTGGGTGTCGTTGCACGGATAGTTGCCGCCCTTGGATTTTGCGTAAATGCCGTTGCTGTAGTCGTCCTGCGCCTGCGCACTGGCAAAACCGAAGGCCAGCACCAACCCCAGCAAGGCGAATCGCTTGCTCACTTGCTTCACGTTGTGTCTCCCCGAAATGGTGTTTTTTATGGATGAAACGCCGTCCGAACGGTGATCCGGTGGCGGACGGCGGCGCATCATCGGGGAATCGCGGGGGTGCGCGCACGCTGCACTGCGGCATTGACGTGCGCTCAACAGATTGCGGGCGATGCTCCGCAGGTCAGATCAGTACTGTTCAGATCAGTACTGTTTGCCCACCGGCAACTCGCCGGAGCCGAAGCTGTCCGGCGCCTGCGACGACAGGTAGGCGAACACGGCATACGCCGCGACCTGCTGGCCGAGCGCGGCCGGATCGATCTTGTCGAGGGTGTCGTTGGCGGTATGGTGCCAGTCGAAATAGCGGGTCGCATCCTGCGACAGATCGGCCCAGGCCATGCCCCTGGCGGCCATCATCGACGGGTCCTCGCCGGGGCCGTAGCCGCCCTTCTCGGTGACGATGCCCAGCGGCGCGAGCACTTGCCCGATCTGCTCGATCACCGGCCACGCGGAAGGTTTCACGCCGGCGTGGAAGGCGTAGATGCGGTCGGCGCCGAGGTCGCTTTCCGCGCCGATCTGGTGCAGCTTGACTTGCGCGGCATGGGCGTCGGCGTAGGCCTTCGCGCCGATGCCGCCGGATTCCTCGTCCATGTAGGCGATCACGCGGATGGTGCGGTGCGGCTTGAGGTGCATGCGGTGGATCAGCGCACCGGCGGCCATGGTGATCGCCAGTCCGGAGGCATCGTCGATGGCGCCGGTGCCCAGATCCCATGAATCCAGATGCCCGCCGATGGTCACCACCTCGTTGGCCTTGTCGCTGCCGGCGATCTCGCCGATCACGTTGAACGAATGCGCCAAGCCCTGCTCGCCGCAGTCCAGATCGAGTTTCACCACGACCGGCTTGCCGCGACGGAGCATGTGCGACAGCAGGTCGGCGTCGGGGTTGGACAGCGCGGCGGCGGGGATCTTCGGCGCATCGGCGGCGTAGTCGAGCATGCCGGTGTGCGGCAGGCGGTCGCTGTCGGTGCCGATCGAACGGATCAGCAGCGCCTTCGCGCCGAGTCTGGCCGCGGCCGAGGGGCCATCGCTGCGTGCGCCGACGGCTTCGCCGTAACCGCTGCCAGTCTTCGAGCGCAGCATGCGATGGCTGATGTAGACGATCTTGCCGTCCAGCGAACCGGGCTTGGCGGCCTTGAGCGCGGCCAGATCGGCGAACTCCACCACCTCGCCCTGCATGGGCCCGCTCGTGCCCACGCTGTGCCCGAGCGCGGTGACGACCAGATGTTGCGGGTAGGGCGATACCACGCTGGCATCCTCGTGGCGGCGCAGCCACAGCGGCAAGGTGACCGGTTCGGTGTAGACCTTGTCGTAGCCCAGCGCCTTGAACTTCGCCACGGCCCACGCCACCCCGCGTTCGGCCTCCGGCGTGCCGGCGAGGCGCTGACCGACTTCGGTGGTCAGCGATTCGGTCAGATCCCACGCGAGGTGTTCGTCGGGCTGGAGCGCCGCTTCACGCAGCTTCACCGCGGTGGCGATGTCCTGCGCGGACAACGGCGCATCGGCGGCGGCCATCGATGTGGGAGCGGCGGCCAGCAGGCAGGCGGCGAGGGCGGCGGACAAGACGTGGCGGCGGGACATGGTGGCTCCGTATCGAAGAAAAAATGTGCAAGCAACAACGACGCGCAAGCCGCGGGTGGGTGCGGCTCGCGTGCGGATGCAATGAACGCTGGCTTCAGCGCTTGAGGCTGTCGCGGATCTCGCGCAGCAGCAGCACGTCCTCGGGCGTGGGCGGCGGCGGCGCGGGGGCCGGCTCGGGCTTGCGGCTGAGCTTGTTGATGGCCTTGACCACCATGAAGATCGCGAAGGCGATGATGAGGAACTGGATCAGCGTGTTGATGAAGTCGCCGTAGCTGATGGCGACCTCGGCGATCTTGTGTTTCGGATCGCTGTCGTCGGCGGCCTTGAGCACCCACTTGAGTTGCGAGAAATCGATGCCGCCGGTGAGCATGCCGATCGGCGGCATGATGATCTTGTCCACCAGCGAGGACACGATCTTGCCGAACGCGCCGCCGATGACCACACCGACCGCGAGGTCGATGACGTTGCCGCGCATCGCGAATTCCTTGAACTCCGACACCATGCCCATCGAGGTCTCCTGCGGTTGGGAAGGATGGGGCAGGATACGACGTGCAGGCTGGGGAGCCAAATCGGGAATGGGGAAAACTTTTCCTTTGTAAGTTGTTTCCGCCTCCGCCCCAGACCGATATCCCTGAGATTACGAGATCGTGGGGGAGCCAGGGTCGGTGCGGAGTCTTTCTTCACATCCCGAACAGTTGCCAGGGCCACGAGCCCG
>JAFEBW010000012.1 GCA_018242445.1 Pseudomonadota bacterium
CCGCCCGGCCCGGCGAAACCGCGAGCGCGCTCGGCCAGTGCACTTCGGGCAGCGAAATCCATGCGGCCAACGCGCCCGGTACAGCGCTCGGTAGCACTTCGCTTCTGTGCCGTACTGCTGGATGAACTGCACCATCGACAACCCCGCTTGGAACTGCACCCGGTTCATGGCCATGTCGGCTCTCCGCCTCGTAAGATGGCAACGAGGTTGCGCCGAGTGCGTCTCAAATCACGCGACAGCTGGCTGAGCATCGTCGCTAATCAGGTCGGGGAAAGTACGCGCTTGTCGGTTGCGTCCGTTCAAGTCGACACCAAACAAAAACAACCCGCAAGCCTTGCCACTGCTTGATCTCAGGCGCGGCACATGGCATTTAACCGGACAGCAGTGATTTCCGACGTAGTGTCAATTTTGGGCAGAAGATGGTGCTGGGATGAGATCCGCTATCAGATCCATTCGCCAAATTTGTTGCACCGTCGTGGGCGATCGGCTGGAATTACCCAGCTCAGGATAATATTGCACCATGAATTCTTTGGCGGCAGTGTCTTTGTCGTCGATCAACTGGTATATTCGCTCGCCCAGCATTCGAATGGTTTTGTTCTTTATACCCCACTGCACATATCCTCCAGTTGGGAATGAGCCGGTCAGGCTATACGGTGGTTGGCCGGGCCGGCACTCGCCAGTTCCATTCTCATAGCCTGCACGGTACCAACCATTCCGACCATCCCAGAAATTGCTGAATAACGGATTGTTTTGGTCGTGATTCCAGATGACAGCCTCAAGTTGGTTGGCGAATGCCACCTGCAGGGCAGCTGGGGTGAATCGATCATTGTGATAGCCGAATGCTTTGCCCATGGATTGCCAGTTTCTGCTGAATGTGGACAAGGCGGGAACTAGGCGGCGGGCATGACTGATGTCCCATCCCATGTCTGGGTCGATGTATTCGCCACGGCTGTCCACGCGCCAGATTTTCTGCATGATCCCGGAAGCATTCTTCTGGCAGAGCACCGGGCTAGTAGTTCCGGTATATCGGGCAAACTTGAAGTCGGAAAAATTTTTCCAATAACCTTTGTCGATCGACGCCTGAACGCCAATAGCTGATACACTGTTCGTGACTCGTTTGAGAAAAAGATTAAAAATCCCAACAATATCGTCATGTTTGGCTTGAAGTTGCTGGTAGGCCAGTTGCCCATCTTCGTGCATCTTGGTATCCGCTTGGTTTAACTCGGCCAGATCCGAAAGGATTGTCATCTTCCATAAATCCGTGTCCAGAAAATAATACTGCGTGCCTGCATCAGTGACATCCGCGGGTGACATGGATGCGCGCGTCGCAACGGTTCTGAAATACGCGGGCGTCAGCCAGTGGTTTAGCTGCACGGCCATGGCATTCGATGCATCGGCCACAAATGCTTTCTCGGCAGGCGTGCGCCTGGATACCGGAATGGTTTCAATGATGGTGGTGGCTACGGCACCCAATAGGCCAAGAAATTGGACACTGCATAGCTGGACTTCCTTGCCGAGCAGGCGATTGACTGGTGTGCAGGTACTACCTCCGGTGCAGATCCATCCGTAGGTTTTTGGATCATCCGGGAGGGGATTCAGGGAGGCGAAAGAGAGGTTTAACATGGTGGCCAGCTCGTCGATCTGCTGTGTGTCCTTGCAGCGACGCGTCATCTCCACGAACGACTGCAACCTTTCCTGGATATAATACAAGACGTAGACATCCCCCTGTATGTTCAACCCTTCCTGGAGTTGTTGGGTGAGATAGGGGCGTGCGATTTTTTCCCAGAGATCGATGGCCTGGGTGTGGACGGGGCCGGTGCAGGAATAATCCACCGGCATTTGGCTGGCGGCGGCTACGGTTTTGGAGGCTGCCGTTGGAGGACGCAAAGCGGAATGAGCTTGCTGCGGGCGCGGGGCAGGGCCCGCGCATGCTGCAAGACTGCCGATGACACATGCGAGTATAGGCATCACGATTTTAGCCATTGGACACTTTCCTTTTCGGAAGATCTTCCGAATCTGTCAAACCAACACCATCCAACCTCAATCGAAAACCTTGCCGGGATTCATGATCCCATTCGGATCGAAAACCCGTTTAACCTGACGCATCAGCGCGATTTCCGATGCGTTGCGCGTGCAGCCGAGGAAAGGTTTTTTCAGCAGGCCGATGCCATGCTCGGCCGACACGCTGCCGCCCAGTTGCGTGAGCAGAGATCCCAACTGGCTGGTCACCTGGCCGCAGGTGGCTAGGAATTCGGCATCGCCCATGCCTTTCGGGCGCAGCACGCTGATGTGCAGGTTGCCATCGCCGATGTGGCCGAACCAGATCACGTCAAACCCCGGATACTGGCTGGCGAACAACGCGTCGGCTTGCCGGAGGAAGGCAGGTACCGTGCTGACCCTGACTGCGATGTCGTTCTTGTAGGGTTTATAGGCGGCGATGCTTTCGGTGATCGATTCCCGCAGACGCCACAGGGATTGGGCTTGTGCTTGCGTCGTGCTCAGGACGCCATCCGAAAGCAGTCCCGAGTCGGTCATTGCCGTGAACGCCGCGAGCGCGGCTTCTTCGTTTTCGTCGAACTCGGCCAGCACGTAGTAAGGCGTGCTGGTTTCGAAGAGCCGCTGCGCGCCGGTCGCCAGCACATGGTGCAGGGTCCGGTCGGTGAAGAACTCGAAAGCACTCAAGGTCAGCCGCTGGCGCAGTTGTTCAAATACGGCCATGACCGCATCCAGTGCGGGCAAACCTAGCACCATGACCTGCTGTGCCGGCGGTTGGCCGGTCAACTGAAGGGTTGCTTCCACGACGATGCCGAGGGTTCCTTCCGAGCCGATGAAAAGATGGCGGAAATCGTACCCGGTGGCATTCTTAGCAAGCCCGCGATTGAATTCCAGCAGTTCGCCGGCACCAGTCACGACTTTCAGGCCGCTAACCCAGTGGCGCGTCATGCCGTAGCGAAGCACCTTGATGCCGCCGGCGTTGGTGGCGATGTTGCCGCCGATCTGCGCGGAGCCGCGGCTGGCGAAATCGACGGGGTAGAACAACCCGTGGGCGGCGGCGGCCTCCTGCACCGCCTGCGTGGTGACGCCGGCCTGCACCGTCAGGGCGCGATCGGCGGCGTCGAAGGACAGGATGGAGCGCATCCGTTCCATCGACACCACCACCTCTCCATGGGTGGCGACCGCACCACCGGACAGGCCCGTTCGCCCGCCGGACGGCACGAGCGGCGTACGGGTCTGGTTGGCCCAGCGCACGAGGGCTTGTACTTCCCCCACCGACTCCGGCAATGCGATCGCCGATGGTGCCGGTTCGAAGCTGTGCGTCCAGTCGCGGCCGTAATGCAGCAGGTCGGCTGGCGACGTGCGCACGTCGCGAACGGGGATCGATGATGCGGGCTGAGGCGGAAAGCTCGATAGGGTAGTCGTCATGCTGTCTTTGGACGGAGGTCGCGGGGTGCCGTCCCTTGTGCAGTATGATCGGTAGTGTATCCGCAGGAAGTGAATTTTTGCCGCTGGTGCGGGCGGCAGCGGCAGCCGCTACCCAACTTTTCTTTGGGTTCTGTAAAATAGCCGCCCCGCCATCGGGTTACCGGATTCGCCAGTGTTTGCACAACTCCAGCCGACGCTCATCGATTCCGGTCGCCTTCTGCTGAGCGACGGCGCACTGTGTGCGATGACGGCGGCGGCGACGTTCGCGACCACCTGCGCGCTCCAGCCGGCTGCGCGCAAGCTGGGGCTGCTCGACCGGCCGGGCGGGCGCAAGGATCATGCACATCCGAGGGCTTATGGGTGTGTGCGGCGATGGACGAAGACAAGAGGGGCTCCGGTAGCCGCAGTGGGACGTCAGGCGTGATGTTCGATGCCGACGAGTTGAGTGCGGCGACTTCAGGCCCGTTGCATGCGCCAGGCCGAGGTGTGCAACGCGGTCACGCCTTCGGCAGCGAAACCCGGCTGGTCGGCGAGGATGTCCTTGCGTTCGAGCAATTCCAGCGACCATTCCGAATCGAACAAGGCATGCGCCTCCGCGGCATCGACCGTGAAGGGCGGCCCCTGCTTCTCGTGCGGCGGATAGTCGAGCGTGATCAGCAGGCCCCGGCTGCCACGCGGCAAGCGTGCGTGGATGCGCCCGGCATAGCGCTGGCGCATCTCCGGTGGCAGGGCGATCAGCGCGGCGCGATCGAACAAGGCATCGCAGGATGCGAGCAGGGCGTCGTCGAGCGCGAAGGCATCGCCGCAGATCAGGTCGATGGCGCCGGCGCGGTGGTGCACGCCGTTGGCGTCCTCGAACACCTCCGGCGCGATGCCGCGCTCGGCGAAGTATTGCTCGATCGCAAGGTCGGACAGCTCCACCCCGATCACCCGATGGCCGCGGATGGCCAGCCAGTCCAGGTCGCGGGTCTTGCCGGCCAGGGGCACGAGAACGGTGGCGCCGTGCGACACGCCGATGGCGTCCCAGTGGCGTTCCAGCAAGGGCGTGATGCGGCTTTGATGGAAGCCGATCTTGTTTTCGCGCCAGCGTTCGAGCCAGAACTCTTTTTCCATCGTCGCCTCGCAGCCTTATTCCACGGCCAATCCGTCGATCTTCTGCCAGCCGCGCGGCAGCAGCCCACCGCGGGATGCGCGCGCACCCGCGTAGGCATCCAGCTCCTTCCACGCCAGCCGCATCGGTGCGCGCTGGCCGCTGTACACCAGCAGCGCGCCGCCCTCGGCGATCGCGGCGATGGCGGCCACCCGCTCGGTGCCGATCTTCGCACGCGGGATTTCGATCAGCTTGTTGCCCTTGCCCTTGTCCAGTTCCGGCAAGTCGGCGACCGCGAACACCAGCAGATGCCCTGCGCTGGTGACGACCGCGAGGCGGTCGCTGGCGGCATCGCGCACCAGCGCCGGCGCGAGCACGCGCGCGCCCTCGGGCAGCGATAGCACGGCCTTGCCGGCCTTCTGGCGGCCGACGAGGTTCTCGAAGCGGGTCAGGAAGCCGTAGCCGAAACTCGATGCGAGCACCAGGGGCGTATCGGGTTCGCCGCCGACGAGGGCCTGGAACTGCGTGCCCGGCGCGGGCGTGAAGCGCCCGGTCAGCGGCTCGCCGTTGCCGCGCGCGGACGGCAGCGTGTGCGCGAGCGCGGAGTAGCTGCGGCCTTCCGAATCGAGGAAGGCGATCTGCTGGGTGCTGCGCGCGTGGATGGCCTGCAGCAGACGATCGCCTTCGCGGTAGCCCAGTTCGGCGGCATTGACCTCATGACCCTTGGCGGCGCGCACCCAGCCTTTTTCCGACAGCACCACGGTGACCGGTTCGCTGGCCACCAGTTCGGTTTCGGAGATCGCCTGCGCGGCCGCACGCGCCACGATCGGCGAGCGTCGCGCGTCGCCGAATTTCCTCGCATCGGCGAGCAGTTCGTCCTTGATCAACTTCTTCAAGCGCGCCTTGCTGCCGAGCGTGTTCTGGATGCTGGTGCGTTCGGCCGACAGTTCATCCTGTTCGCCGCGGATCTTCATTTCTTCCAGGCGCGCGAGTTGCTTCAACTTGGTTTCGAGGATGTAGTCGGCCTGTTCCTCGTCGAGAAAGAAACGCGCCATCAGCACCGGCTTGGGTTCGTCCTCGCTGCGGATGATGCGGATCACCTCGTCGAGATTGAGGAAGGCGACCAGCAGGCCTTCGAGCAGGTGCAGGCGGCGTTCGACCTTGCCGAGCCGGTGTTCGAGGCGTCGGCGCACCGTGCTGGTGCGGAATTCCAGCCACTCCGTCAGCAAAGTCTTGAGGTGCTTGACCTGCGGGCGGCCGTCGCGGCCGATCACGTTGAGGTTGACGCGGTAGCTGCGTTCCAGGTCGGTGGTCGCGAACAGATGCCCCATCAGGCCATCCACATCCACGCGGTTGGAACGCGGCACCAGCACGATGCGGGTGGGGTTGGCGTGGTCGGATTCGTCGCGGATGTCTTCCAGCCACGGCAGTTTTTTCGCGCGCATCTGCTGGGCGATCTGCTCGATCACCTTGCCCGGCGAAACCTGATAGGGCAGGGCGGCGATGACGATGTTGCCGTTCTCGCGCGCGTACACCGCGCGGGCGCGCACGCTGCCGGTGCCGGTTTCGTAGATCGCCAGCAGATCCGCGCGCGGGGTGACGATTTCGGCGGCGGTCGGGTAGTCCGGGCCGAGCACGTGCTCGCACAGGTCGCGCACGCTGGCATCGGGATCGTCGAGCAGGCGCACGCAGGCGCTGACGACCTCGCCCAGATTGTGCGGCGGCACGTCGGTCGCCATGCCCACGGCGATCCCGGTGGTGCCGTTGAGCAGCAGGTGCGGCAGGCGCGCGGGCAGCCAGGTCGGCTCCTCCAGCGTGCCGTCGAAATTCGGCGTCCAGTCCACCGTGCCGTGCGCCAGTTCGCCCAGCAGCACCTCGGCGATCGGGGTGAGCTTGCACTCGGTGTAGCGCATCGCCGCGAACGACTTGGGGTCGTCGGTCGAGCCGAAGTTGCCTTGTCCGTCGATCAGCGGATAGCGATACGAGAACGGCTGCGCCATCAGCACCAGCGCTTCATAGCAGGCGCTGTCGCCGTGCGGATGGTACTTGCCGATCACGTCGCCCACGGTGCGCGCGGACTTTTTCGGCTTGGATGCGGCATTGAGCCCCAGCTCGCTCATCGCATAGACGATCCGCCGCTGCACCGGCTTGAGACCGTCGCCGAGGAAGGGCAGGGCGCGGTCGAGGATCACGTACATCGAATAATCGAGATAGGCGCGCTCGGCGTATTCGCGCAGCGGCACTTGCTCGAAACCGTGGAAGCTGGCGCGGGTGGAATCGGTCATCGGGGCGGAAATCGGAATGAAGCAGCCGCCGATGATAAGGGGAATCGGTGCTTGCCGTGTGCGTGTCGGAACGGTGGTTCGCGGCGTGTCCGGTGCTGCCGCGCGCTCATCGCCCGCTGCCCCGCAGCCGGCCATCCAGTTCGGCCAGGCGCTGCGGCGTGCCCACGTCGGTCCAGTCGCCGGCATGGCGCATGCCCGTCACCTGCGTGCGCACCATCGCCGCACGCAGCAACGGAGCCAGCGGGAAGCGCGGCGGATGCAAACGGGCACCCGCCGCGTCGCCGATGATGGTTTGCCAACCATCGAGTAGGGCCGGGCGGTACACGCCGATGCCGGCGAAGGTGCAGGCACGCAACGGGCTGGCCGCCTGCGAGTCCGGGTAGGGATGCAGCCGGCCGTTGGCGTCGAGCCCGAAGTCCCCGCGGGGATGCTGCGGCGGGTTGTCCACCACGACGAGGTGCGCCAAACCCGCAGGCTCGCGCGGCAGCGCGGCGAAATCGAAGTCCGTCCAGACATCGCCGTTGATGGCGAGGAAGGGCGCGTCGGAATCCGTGCCATCGCGCAACAGTGGCAGCGCGTGCAGCATGCCGCCGCCGGTCTCGATGGGTTCGGCGCCCTCGTGCGAATAACGCAGGCGCAGGCCCCAGCGCGAGCCGTCGCCGAGCGTCGCGGGGAAGCGCTCGGCCAGCCACGCGGTATTGACGACGACCTCGCGCACGCCCATCGCCGCGAGCTTTTCCAGGTGCCAGGCGATCAATGGCTTGCCGCCGACATCCAGCAAAGGCTTGGGCGTGTGTTCGGTCAGCGGGCGCATGCGCTCGCCCTTGCCGGCGGCGAAGATCAAGGCCTTCACGAGCCAGATTCCGTCTGATCCACCGGCGGGCGCGAACGCTGCTCGCGCATCGCTCCATCAGCGAACACCCTGACCGCATGTCCCGCTTCCTCGCTCGCAGCGCAGGGTGTTGGGTCGTGCCACAGCGAGGAAGGTGGCTTGCTGCCCCCTCCCTTGCGCGCAGCGCAGGGGAGGATCGGGGAGGGGTTCGCCTCAATACCTGGGTCTGCTGAGTGCTTCATGCGATCGCCGCCATCGCCGGCTTCACCTTGCGCTCGATCAGATCGGCCAGCGGTGCGAACTCCGGATACTTCGGCAACACGGCATCGAGATACCCGAAGAAACGCGGCACGTCGGCAAGGTACTTGGGTTTGCCGTCGCGATGATGCAGGCGCGCGAAGATGCCGATGACCTTGAGATGTCGCTGTACGCCAATCCAGTCGGCATCGCGGCGAAAGCGTGTCAACGGCGGCACCGGCAGCCCGACACCGGCGGCGCGCGCGTGGTAGCGATCCAGCCACACGCCCACGCGGCCTTCCGGCCAGCTCAGGAAGGCATCCTTGAACAGGCTCAAGGCGTCGTAAGCAATAGGGCCGATGACCGCATCCTGGAAATCCAGCACCGCCGGGCCGTCGCCGGCGGGCATCAGGTTGCGCGGCATGAAATCGCGGTGCACCAGCACGCGCGGCTGTGCCAGCGCGGCATCGATCAGCAGGCGGCAGGCTTGGTCGAGAACGGCCCGATCGTCGGCATCGAGGGCCATCCCCAGATGGCGGCCGAGAAACCATTCGTCGAACAGGTGCAACTCCCGCGCCAGCAGGGCCTCGTCGTAGGCTGGCAAGTCGGCGGGCGGGGCGATGGCCTGCAAGCGCAGCAGTTGCGTGACCGCCGCATCGAACAGGGCGTCGGCGTTTTCCGCGCCGATGATGTGCAGGTAGGTGTCGCGGCCCAGATCCTCCAGCAACAGGAAGCCCGCATCGGCATCCTGCGCCAGCACCCGTGGCACCCGCACGCCGCCGCCTTCGAGCAGCTCGCGCAGGCGCAGCCACGGCCGCACGTCTTCCTTGCCGGGCGGCGAATCCATCACGATCCGGCTGGGCGTGCCGCTGCTGCGCCAGTAACTGCGGAAGCCGGCGTCCATCGAGGCGCGCTCGAGTTCGGTGGCGGGGTCGTGCAATGCCGTGCGTGCCCAGGCCAGCCGCGACGTGGCGCGTGGATCGTCGTTCATTGGGTCTCCATGCTGCGATGGCTGGTCGCGGCAGCGTTTCGGCGGCCGCGCCGTGGTGTCGATGGGCTGCCGGGCATCTGTTCATGCGCTGGAATGGTGTGTGACCCGCGGCGGCGTCTGGCATCATAAGCGACCCGCCCCATGTTCGTGGTCATGTCGAAACTGAAGGTCGTATTGTTGTCCGGAGGCTCCGGGACGCGCCTGTGGCCCTTGTCGCGGGAGGCGTACCCCAAGCAGTTCCTGCCGCTGGTCGGCGAGCATTCGCTGTTGCAGGCGACGTGGTTGCGCGTGCGCGATCTGCCGGGCGTCGGCGCGCCGCTGGTGGTCGCCAACGAGGAGCACCGCTTCATCGTCGCCGAGCAATTGCAGGCGCTGGGCGCGAAGGCGCAGGCGTTGATCCTCGAACCGGTGGGCCGCAACACCGCCCCGGCGATCGCGGTGGCGGCGATGCAGGCGATGGCCGATGGCACCGATCCGGTTCTGCTGGTGCTGCCCTCCGACCACGTCATCGCCGACGAGGCCGCCTTCCGCGCGGCCGTGATGCAGGCGCTGCCAACGGCCGAGGCCGGTGGCCTGGTCACGTTCGGCATCGTTCCGCGAGCGCCGGAGACCGGTTACGGCTACATCAAGGCGAGCCCAGGCGAAGGCATGCGGCCGATCGAGCGCTTCGTCGAAAAACCCGATCAGGCCACCGCGCAAGGCTACCTCGCGTCCGGGGATTACTTCTGGAACTCCGGCATGTTCCTGCTGCGCGCCTCGCGGTATCTGGAAGAGCTGGGCGCGCGCTCGCCAGGGATGCTCGAAGGCTGCCAGAAGGCGCTGGCCGCTGCGCGCACGGATCTGGATTTCCTGCGTCTGGACCGCGAGGCGTTCGCCGCATGCCCGGCCGATTCGATCGACTACGCGGTGATGGAGAAAACGGAGCGCGGCTTCGTGCTGCCGATCGACGTGGGCTGGAACGACGTGGGTTCGTGGTCGTCGCTGGCCGATGTCTCCGAGCACGATGCGCACGGCAATGCGCGCCGAGGCGACGTGGTGGCGATCGACACGCGCAACACGCTGGCGTGGGGCGAGCGCCGCCTGCTGGCTTTGATCGGGCTGGAAGACATGGTGGTGGTGGACACCGACGACGCCCTGCTGGTGGCGCGGCGCGACCGCGTGCAGGACGTAAAGCAGGTGGTGGATCGCCTCAAGCGCGAGGATCGCACCCACGCGCGGCTGCACCGCAAGGTGTTCCGCCCGTGGGGCAGTTACGACGGCATCGAGAACGGGCCCGGCTTTCAGGTCAAGCGCATCGCGGTCAAACCCGGCGCCAGCCTGTCCCTGCAGATGCACCATCACCGCGCCGAGCACTGGATCATCGTGCGCGGCACCGCGCGGGTGACCTGCGACGAGAACGTGTTCGACCTGCACGCCAACCAGAGCACCTACATTCCGCTCGGCTCGAAACATCGCCTGCAGAACGTCGGATCGGAGGCGCTGGAGTTGATCGAGGTGCAATCCGGCGATTATCTCGGCGAGGACGACATCGTGCGCTTCGAGGACGTGTATGGGCGGAATTGACTACGGATGCAAGAGGATCGAAACGAAGTGATCGACAACGATATGAACCAGCACCGTGCGATCGCAGGTGTGTTACCGACGCAACAGCAGCTCTCCCATCTCGACCGTCTCGAAGCCGAGGCCATCCACATCCTGCGCGAGGTGGCGGCCGAGTTCGTCAATCCGGTCATGATGTATTCGATCGGCAAGGACTCCTCGGTGCTGCTGCACCTGCTGCTCAAGGCCTTCCATCCGGCCAGGCCGCCCATCCCGCTGCTGCATGTGGATACCGGCTGGAAGTTCCGCGAGATGATCGCTTTCCGCGACCGGCGCGCAGCCGAAACCGGCGTGACCTTGCACGTGCACAAGAACCCGGACGGCGTGCGCGACGGCGTGGGGCCGTTCACCCACGGCTCGGCGGTGCACACCGACATCATGAAGACGCAGGCGCTCAAGCAGGCGCTGGACAAGTTCGGCTTCGATGCCGCCATCGGCGGTGCGCGACGCGACGAGGAGAAGTCGCGCGCCAAGGAGCGCGTGTTTTCGTTCCGCTCCGCGCAGCACCGCTGGGATCCGAAGAACCAGCGCCCCGAATTGTGGAACCTGTACAACGCGCGCATCCACAAGGGCGAGAGCGTGCGCGTATTCCCGATCAGCAACTGGACCGAGCTGGACGTGTGGCTGTACATCTTCCGCGAAAAGATCCCGGTGCCCTCGTTGTACCTGTCGGCGCTGCGCCCGGTGGTGGATCGCGACGGCACCTTGATCATGGTCGATGACGAACGCATGCCCTTGCATGAAGGCGAGGTGCCGATGCGGAAAATGGTGCGCTTCCGCACCCTGGGCTGCTATCCGCTCACCGGTGCGGTGGAGTCGGAGGCGACGACGCTGGAGCAGGTCATCTCCGAAATGTTGGTCGCGCGCACCTCCGAGCGCCAGGGCCGGGTGATCGACCACGACCAGGCCGCATCGATGGAAAAGAAGAAGCGCGAGGGTTATTTCTGATGATTCCCGCCAGCGAAGCCGCACTCGACCTGCACGACTACCTGCGGATGCACGAAACCAAGGATCTGCTGCGTTTCATCACCTGCGGCAGCGTGGACGACGGCAAGAGCACCCTGATCGGTCGCCTGCTGCACGATTCCAAGCTGTTGTTCGACGACCAGCTCGCCGCGCTGGAGACCGACAGCCAGCGCCACGGCACCCAGAACGGGCAAATCGACTTTGCCTTGCTGGTCGATGGGCTGGCCGCCGAGCGCGAGCAGGGCATCACCATCGACGTCGCCTACCGCTTCTTCGGCACCGAAAAGCGCAAGTTCATCGTCGCCGATTGCCCCGGGCACGAGCAGTACACCCGCAACATGGCCACCGGCGCCTCCACCGCCGACCTCGCCGTCGTGCTGGTGGATGCGCGCAAGGGCCTGCTGACGCAGACCCGCCGCCACAGCTACATCGTCTCCCTGCTGGGCATCCGCAAGGTGCTGCTGGCGGTGAACAAGATGGATCTGATGGATTACCGCCACGACGTGTTCGCGGCGATCGAGGCCGACTACCGCGAACTGGCCACGCAACTTGGCATCAAGGAAGTGCAGTGCATTCCGCTGTCGGCGCTGCTGGGCGAGAACGTGATGCGCCGTTCGTCGGTGATGGGCTGGTATGCAGGCCCTTCGCTGCTCGAACATCTGGAAAACGTCGGCATCGACCGCGACGTGCGGGACATCGGTTTTCGTCTGCCGGTGCAATGGGTCAACCGTCCCAACCAGAACTTCCGCGGTTTCGCCGGCAGCATCGTCTCCGGATCGGTGGCGGTGGGCGATGAGATCGTCGCGCTGCCTTCGGGGCGGCGCTCGCAGGTCGCATCCATCGTCGCCTTCGATGGCGATTTGCAGCGCGCCGGCGAAGGGCAGGCGGTGACGTTGACGCTGGCCGACGAGATCGACATCAGCCGCGGCGACGTGCTGTGCGCGGCGCGGCAGCCGGCGGAAGTCGCCGACCAGTTCGCCAGCCACGTCCTGTGGATGGACGATGCGCCGCTGCTGCCGGGTCGGCCGTACTGGCTCAAGATCGGCACGCGCACGCTCTCGGCGACGGTCACCGAGATCAAGCACAAGGTGGACGTGAACACGCAGGAGCGCCTGGCCGCCAAGCGCCTGCAGCTCAACGAGGTCGGCTACTGCAACCTCAACCTCGACCAGCCGATCGCCTTCGAGCCCTATGCGCACAACAAGGCGCTGGGCGGCTTCATCCTGATCGACCGCCAGACCAACGCCACCGTCGCCTGCGGCACCATCGACTTCGCCCTGCGCCGTGCTTCCAACATCCACTGGCACAGCCTCGAAATCGACCGCCACGCGCGTTCGGCGAGCAAGGGGCAAGCGCCGTTGTGCCTGTGGTTCACCGGCCTGTCGGGCTCGGGCAAATCGACCATCGCCAACCTCGTCGATCGCCGGCTGCACGCGCTGGGCTACCACAGCTACATCCTCGACGGCGACAACGTGCGTCATGGGCTCAACAAGGATCTGGGCTTCACCGCCGAGGATCGCGTCGAGAACATCCGCCGCGTCGCCGAGGTCGCCAAGCTGATGGCCGACGCGGGGCTGATCGTGCTGGTGTCCTTCATCTCCCCGTTCCGGGCCGAACGCCGGATGGCGCGGGAGCTGTTCGCCGCAGGGGAATTCGCGGAAGTGTTCATCGATACGCCGATCGAGGTCTGCGAGCGGCGCGACGCCAAGGGCCTGTATGCGAAGGCGCGCGCGGGACAGATCCGCAACTTCACCGGCATCGATTCGCCCTACGAGCTGCCCGAACACGCCGACTTCCATCTGCGCAATGCCGATGTCGCCGCCGATGCGCTGGCGCAGCAACTGGTGGATCAGGTGGTCGAGCGGATCGGCCACGGCAAGGCGTAGAACCCGCGTCGAGGAGCATGCAATGCATGGGGCGATGGCCGGCGTGGATCATGTCGGGCTGCGGCGCGTGGTCGCCATCGTCGCCGCGCTCAATCTGGCTTATTTCGGCGTGGAGTTCGGCGTCGCCCTGCGCATCGGGTCGGTGTCGTTGTTCGCCGACAGCGCGGACTTCCTCGAGGACGCGGCGGTGAACGGCCTGATCCTCGTCGCCCTGTCCTGGGGCGCGCGCCGGCGGGCCCGCGTGGGTATGCTGCTGGCCGCGATCCTGCTGGTTCCTGCGCTCGCGATGGTGGCTGCGTTATGGCGCAAGTTCGTCGCTCCAACCCCACCGGAGCCGTTCTCGCTGGGTATCACCGGGTTCGGTGCGATGCTGGTCAACTTCAGTTGCGCGATGTCGTTGGCCCGTTACCGCAAGCACGCGGGCAGCCTGACCACCGCAGCCTTCCTGTCCGCGCGCAACGACGTGCTGGCCAACGTCGCCATCATCATCGCCGGCATCGTCACTGCGCTGCGCCCGTCGATCTGGCCCGACCTCCTCGTCGGTGTCGGCATCGCGGCGATGAACCTGGATGCCGCGAAGGAGGTATGGGAAGCCGCGCGCGGCGAGCACGGCGCGGCGAGCGACGAGCCGCCGCGATGACCGGCGCGCGATCGCGGCTCAGGGTCTGCGTTTCGGCCGCACCAGGGCGAACACCGTCAACAACACGATGGAGCCCGTCACCGCGGCGATGAAGGCCAGCGGATCGCTGTCGTGGTACCAGTTCATCGTCTGCCCGACGTACCTGGCGAGCAGTGCGCCGCCGATGCCGAAGGCGGTGGTGGCGAGGATGCCCATGCGGTCGTCGCCGGGCTTGAGCGCGCGCGCGATCAGTCCGATGAAGAAGCCGATCAGGATGGTGTAGAGGACGACCACGGCATGCGACCCGACCGTCAGCAGCAGCTCGTGGCCGCCATCTTGGCGTCGCCGTCGGCCACCGCCACGCCGGTGGTCAGGCCCATGCGGCTGGCAGCGTGATGCTCGGCCAGCACGCGGGCGATGCAGGCGGTGACGCGCTTGCCGGTGGGGATGTGCAGGAACTCGTTGGGCCCGTGCGCGTTGGAGTGCGGCCCGAGCACGCCGGTGATGAGGAATTGCGCGCCGGGGAACTTCGCGCCGAGCATGCCCATGAACGGGATGGTGCCACCTTCCCCCATGAACACCGCCGGGCGGCCGAAGAAATCCTGCGAGGCGTGGCCGATGGCGTGGGACAGCCAGTCGCTCATCGTCGGCGCGTTCCAGCCGGTCGAGGACTTTTCCAGCTCGAAGTCGACCCGCGCGCCGTACGGCGGATCGGCCAGCAGCAGTTCGCGCAGGATGCCGCCGGCTGCCTCGCCGTCCAGCGTCGGCGGCAGCCGCAACGAGAGCTTCACCGCGGTATGCGGGCGCAGCACGTTGCCGGCGTTGTCCAGCGGCGGCAGGCCGTCCACGCCGGTGATCGACAAGGCCGGGCGCCAGGTGCGGTTGAGCACGAGTTCGGTCAGGTCGGCGGACATCGGCGACATCCCCGGCAGGAAAGGGAACTTGTCGTACACCGCCGTGCCCATCACCGTGGCGACGTGGCGCGCTTGCGCTAGGCGATCCTCGGGGATCTGCACGTGCAGTCCCTCGACGGCGATGCGCCCGCTGGCGGCGTCCTCCAGCCGCGCGAGCAGTTGCCGCAGGATGCGGAAGCTCGACGGCACCACGCCCGAGGCATCGCCCGAGTGCACGCCTTCCGAGAGCACCTTGACCACGAGATTGCCGCCCGCCAAGCCGCGCAGCGAGGTGGTGCACCAGAGCTGGTCGTAGTTGCCGCAGCCCGAGTCCAGGCACACCACCAGGGACGGTTTGCCGATGCGCGCGGCGAGGTGATCGACGTAGGCGGGCAGGTCGTAGCTGCCCGATTCCTCGCAGGCCTCGATCATCACCACGCAGCGCGTGCGCGGCAGCTTCTGCTCGTCCAGCGCCATGATCGCCGCCAGCGAGCCGAAGATCGCGTAACCGTCGTCCGCGCCGCCGCGGCCGAACAACTTGTCGCCGCGGATCACCGGCTGCCACGGCCCCAGGCCGTCGGCCCAGCCGGTCATCTCCGGTTGCTTGTCGAGGTGGCCGTACAGCAGCACGCAATCCTCGCCGGTGGATGCGCCGGTCGCGGGTATGTCGATGAAGATCAGCGGCGTGCGCCCGGGCAGGCGGACGACCTCGAGCTGCATGCCGGCGATCGGCTGCGCGCGCGCCCAAGCTTCCATCAGCCGAACGGCCGCATCCATGTGGCCGTGCGCGGCCCACTGGGCGTCGAACATCGGGGACTTGTTGGGGATGCGGATGTAGTCGATCAGTTGCGGAACGATGGCGTCGTCCCAGATCTCGCCGACGAAGCGCTCGGCACGAACCTTGTCCAGCCCGGCGTGGTCGAAACCTGCGTGATCCATGGCGATCCTTCCTTGCGGCACAAGTGACCAGTCTAACCCGGCGTGATGGCCGTGTAGGAGAAATCCGACACGAAATCCATCCGCCGCCTGACGTGCGCCTGCGCAATCGCCCGATGGGTTGTGGTGAAGGCGATGCGGACACTGGGCTCGTCCGGCGCGCTGCGCGCCGGCGCCCACCCAACCGCCGAGGAGAGAGCCCATGAACCGCATCACCACCTTGTTGCATGCCATCGCCCTGTCGCTGCTGCTGGTCGGCGGAGCGCCCGCGGCCAGCGCCGCCACCCACGCCACGCCCGCCAACAAGGCGGCGGTGACCGGCGCGGCACCGTCACGCCACGCGGCGCATGCCCGCCATGCCGGTACCCGCGCGGCCAGGAAAGCGCCGAAAAAAGTCGATGTCAACACCGCCGACGCCAGGCAGTTGCACGAGTCGCTGGTCAATATCGGCCCATCCAAGGCGGCCGCGATCGTCGCCTGGCGCAAGAGCCACGGCGCGTTCCGCAGCGCCGACGAACTGGCGCAGGTCAAGGGCATCGGCCTGAAGACCATCGAGAAGAACCGCAGCTACATCGTGCTCGGCAGCGCCGCCGCGCCGGCGAAGCATTGATCGGATCAGGGAGTCCGCCCGGTCACGCAGGGGATCGGGCGGGTTGCCTGAGCCTGGCACGGTATCGCCTGCAAGCGGCATGGGGTCGATCGGTGCCGATGAAGTCGGCCATCAGGTCGGGCGGTCGCCGAGAGCGGTCGCGGATTTCAGGTCGTCTGCCCGATCCGTGCCGGAATCGCGCGGTTCCAGTTCTGCGTATGCGATGGCTGTCACCACGTAACTCGCCACGCCTGCGGGCAGCGCGACCTCGAAAGCATCGTCGACGCGCTTGCGCAGGGCGGCGCGGGCCAGTGGCGAGTCGATGCTGATGAATCCGGACTTCGCATCGGTTTCGTCCGGGCCGACGATGCGATGGCGGATGAGGTGCCCGGCATCGTCTTCCAGCGTGATCCATGCGCCGAAGTAAACCGCTGCCCGATCCGATGGCGAAGCATCGACGATTTTCAGCGCCGGCAAGCGCTTGCCGAGGTAGCGCAGGCGGCGGTCGATCTCGCCGAGCTGCTTTTTGCGATACGTGTATTCGGCATTTTCCGAGCGGTCGCCCTCGGCCGCGGCGGCGGCCAGCGCTGCCACCACCTCGGGGCGGCGCACCTTCCACAAGTCTTCCGCTTCCGCGCGCATGCGCTCGTAACCGGCGCGGGTGATGATCGCCGTGGAATGCGGTGGAGGGGGGCGCCAGCGGGACATGCGCGCATGATAGCGATCCACGTTGGAGAACGCAGGCAAATCCAGTCGTTGGCATCGGGCTCGCGTGCATGGACAATCACGGCATGATCGCCACGCGAACCTTCGTCCTGCGCGCCCGCGCGGCTCCCACCGACAGCCGCAAGCTGCTGGCATCCATCGGCGGTGATGCGCATGTCGAAATCCTCGCGCACACGCTGATGAACGCGATCTTCGTGGCGCAGTCGCATCGTGCGGACGTGGTGGTACATCTGGTGCTGGAAAGCACCGCTGATTACTCCCGCTCGATCCGCTTCGATGCCCATGCCATGCACGAGATCGGCGGTTTCGACGAGGCCGCGCTGCTGGGCAAGATCGCCAGGGCGCTGGATGCCTCCCGTGGCATGGGCAAGGACGAGATGCGAACCGTGGAATCCGGTGTCAGTGTGCGCACCTCGGGCTTCGAGCGGGTTGTGCAGGAACTGGCAGCGGAGCATCAACTGTTCGTGATGGATCCCAAAGGCACGCCGATCCGCGAGCAAGCGTTCGACGGCAACCCCTGCTTCGTGCTGACCGACCACATCCCGATGCCGAAGAACACCCTGCGCGGATTGGCGCGCCTGGGCGCGAAGAAACTCGCGTTGGGATCGCGCATGCTGTTCGCCTCGCAATGCGTGGTGTTGATCCACAACGAGCTGGATCAACGCTGAGGAGCGCCGACGAGCGCCTTGCACGTCGGCACTACGGAGTCGATGCGGATGCGTTCGCAGGCATGATCCGTGCGCTCCGAAAGCCGGCAACAGGCAGTGCTTGCGCTGCCGCCGGGATCGCCGCATCGCCGCCGCGGATGTCCCTGCGGTACTGCGCCGCGCGGACATCGAAACGGCAGCGCAAGGTTCGTCGATTTTAGGTCGTCCTGACCGCGAACGGTAGTCGTTTCGTGATCGCTTCGAGGTGGTAGGCTGCGCAGGTGCGATTCGTCCTGTCGAAGTGAACCCCATGCGTCGATCCCTGCTGCTGCTTTCGTGCTGCGCGCTGGCCGCGTGCGCGACCACCGCGCCTGCTCCGCAACCAGCGTCCCATCCGACCGCCGCGCGAACCGGCGTCCCTGCCGTGGATGCGCTGTACGTGCGGCTGGAAACCGATACGGCCAAGTACAACGCCGGGCTCGACCGCATCGCGCGCGGCGATGCCGATGGCGGCAGCAAGGCCATCACCGCCGCCAGCGCCGACCTGCTCAACGCCGCCGATACCTGCCAGACCACGCCTCCGTGCGACAGCGCGCGTTTCATCGCCGCCTACGACGCGCTGCTCAAGCGTCAGGCCAGCGACATCGACAACGGCGCCGGCTTTGCGGACGTGCAGGACGACGACAATCCGCCGGGTGCCGATCTGGCGCAGGGCGGTTCGCCGGTGATCGCCAACCTGCCGGCGGCCGCGCGCCCGGTGGCTATGCTCAAGGGCCGCGACCTGCGCGACATCATCACCCTCAACGAGCCGATGAAGGCCGCGCTGACGGAGTGGTTGACGGCCAACCGCGCCAATCTCATCACCGCATGGGAAAACTACCAGTACATGCGCCAGTTGATGTGGCCGGAATATCAGCAGGCGGGTCTGCCCGAGGCCTTGCTGTTCGGCATCATGGCGCAGGAATCCGGCGGCAAGGTGCACGCGGTGTCGCGCTCGGGCGCAGCCGGTCCGCTGCAATTCATGCCCGCCACCGGCGCGGCCTACGGGCTGGGCGTGATCAACGGCTTCGACACCCGCTACGACCCGACCCTGGCCACGCGCGCCAACGTGCAGTACCTCAACGCGCGCTTCGCCGAACTGGGCAACAACCTCGAATTGGCGGTGGCTGCCTACAACGGCGGCGAAGGGCGCGTGGCGCGCTTGTACAACAGCACCGGCGGCAAGGGTTTCTGGGATCCGCAGGTGTACAGCCAGTTGCCGCCGGAAACCCGCGACTACGTGCCGCGCGTGCTGGCTGCGGCATGGCTGTTCCTGAATCCGAAGGAATACGGCCTGCGCTTCCCGCGCGTGAACGCCGGCGAGCCGCAGATGCTCACCCTGCAGAAGGACACCTCGATCAACGAGCTGACGATGTGCCTGGGCAACGCCGGAGTGCGCGACGGCTGGTTCCGCGCGCTGCGCAACCTCAACCCGCGCTACGACCCGCGCGATCCGATCGTCGCCGGCACCGTGTTGCGCGTGCCGCCCTACGTGGTGCATCTGTACAAGGAAGAATGCATCGACAACCCCACGCGCGCGCAGATGGCCGCCGATCTGGCCGCCGCACGCAAGCCCGTGGTGGTGGCGGCATCGCCTTCGCCGGCAGCCGATCCTGCGCCTGCGGCGGCCACGTCGGATCGCCAGCAGTCCAGCTACACCTATGTCACCGGGCGCGGCGAAACCATCGCCAGCATCGCCGACCGCAAGGATTGCGACACCCGCGAGCTGGCGCGGATCAACCACGTCCGCGCCGAGCAGCGCCTGCCCAAGGGGCACAAGCTGAAGATGGTGGGTTGCTATCGCAGGTAGGGCGAAGGACGCATGCACGGCGGCGCGCGGGCGCTGCCCATGCAGGATCGAAAGGCGGGCCGGCGAAGAACCGGCCCCTTCCCGGGCGACTTCCCGCGGCGTTTGGCGGGTTGGATCGAACCATCGTCGGCATGCCTTGTCGAAGCGTGTCGCCACCCGCTGCGGACGCAAGCCAGCGCCACCTTTCCCTTCGAGCCAGCCGTGCCCAATCCGTCCAGCCTGCGCATCGTCGTGTCGTCGTTCGCCCTGGGGCTGTTGTTCGGCGTCCCGTTGGCCCGAGCGGCACCGCCTGCCCAGCCCGATCCAGCCTCGACGTTGACGTCGGAGGCCGTCGTCGCGCAATCGAGGAAGATCCTCGATTCGGCGCTGACCGCGCGCAATCCCGATACCCGCAAACTGGCGGTGGAAGCGCTCGGCCTGATCGGCCCGCGTGAGCCCTACCTGAGCCGGTTGATGACGATGACCGGCGATGCGGACGTGGACGTGCGCGTGGCCGCGATCGCCAGTCTCGAGGATCTGCGCGACCCGCGCGTGTTGCCGGCGATCCGCCGCGCCTACGACGACCCGGTGCCGGAGGTGAGCTTCGCCGCGGCCAAGGCATTGAATGCGATGGGCGATCAGGTCGGGCGCGATGCCTTGATCACCGTGCTGGCCGGCAGCGACGCGGCGGCGTCGGGCTATGCCACGACCAAGGGGCGCGGCCTGGCGCGCATCTTCTACACGCCCAAGGCGGCATTGCCCCTGCTGCTGGCGCGCACGATCGGGATGGCGCACGTGGCCGGTCTCGGCGCGGGCATCGCTTCGCTGCAAGGCTTGCTGACCGACGAAAACGTGCCCGGCCGCGCCGCGGCGGCGCTGCTGCTGGGCAACGACAGGGATCCGCGCGTGGTGCCGGCGCTTGCCTCCGCGCTGGACGACAAGGATCCGCGCGTGCGCGCGGCCGCTGTGCATGCGATCGCGCTGCGCGACGACCCCAGGCTCGAACACCTGATCGTGCCGATGCTGGACGACCGCAAGGACGACGTGCGCATCCGCGCCGCGGCCGGTTGCCTGCGCCTGGAGTTGCTCGGCGGCGAGGGCAAGCCGATCCCGCGCACGCCGGCGCATGCGCCGGCTGCGCATCACCCGCGAACGCGTTGATCCGACGCGGGAAGGCTTGGCGTTTTACCGCGATCCATCCGCGCTTGCCCGGATGCGATCAATGCCGGTGATGACCGCCCCCACCCGAGCGTGGCGCTGCGGGGCGTGGAGCACGAGGAGCTGCCGGTGGGCGCTGCGTCGATGCGACCCGCATGCGCGGGCCGGGGATCGGCTGCGGCAAGGGCACGACCCGCGGCGGCGGATTGAAGACCGGCTGTGGCGGCGGCACGTCGCGCGGCGGCGGGTTGAAGATCGGCTGCGGCGGCGGAATGTCGTGCGGCGGCGGATTGGGTATCGGATGCGGTGGCGGAATGTCGCGCGGCGGCGGGTTGAAGATCGGCTGCGGCGGCGGAATGTCGCGCGGCGGCGGATTGGGTATCGGATGCGGCGGCGGAATGTCGCGCGGCGGCGGATTGGGTATCGGATGCGGCGGCGGAATGTCGCGCGGCGGCGGGTTGAAGATCGGGTGTGGCAGCGGCACGACGCGCGGCGGCATCGGCGGTCGGTAGGGTGGGGCCCACTGGTACCACGTCCAGCGCTGCACGAAGAACGGGTAGCCGCTGTAGTAGGCATTCCAGTAGGGCTGGATGGCGAACACCACGATCGGCACGCCGTAGTCGTAACCGACATTCGGCAAGGGCGCCATCTGGTCGCCGTCGTCCAATTGCAGCGCATTGCCGGGCACCCAGCCACGCTCGCCATCGGCGATCACGTCGCACCAGTAGTAGCCATCGGTGCAGCCTTGCACGTCCACCTCGTCGCCCGACAGCAAATCGTCCAGCAGCGGGTAGCCTTGATCCGGCCCGGCCATCAGCTCGGTGTCCTGCACGAGGTAGGCGGGCGATGCCTGCGCCATGCCGGTCAAGGACAGGGCGCTGGCTGCGGCGAGGGTCAGGATGAGGGTTTTCATGGCAGCGGTTGCCGGCATTCCGGAAGTGGGCGACCCGGTCGCGGGGCGTGTGCTCACGGATACGGCAAGGCATGGCCGCGTACAAGCACCGCCGCCATAACGGTTCATCGCCCGTATGGATGACAGGCGGCCGCCGTTCAGGTGGTTCCCTGCGGGCTGAATGCCGCGGGCCATGAGGTCAACCGGCGCACGGGTGCGGCGCACGCCGGGTTGGATGGATCACCAGATCCGCACCCGGTCCGCCGGCGCGACGTACAGCTTCTCGCCGGGTTTGACATCGAAGGCGGCATACCACGCATCGATGTTGCGCACCACGCCGTTGACGCGGAACTGCCGCGGCGAGTGCGGGTCGCTGGCCACCTGTCGGCGGATCGCGTCCTCGCGCAGCTTGCCGCGCCAGGCCTGCGCCCAGCCGAGGAACACGCGCTGGTCGCCGGTCAGGCCGCCCAGCACCGGCGCGGGCTGGCCGTGCAGGGAGGCGTGGTATGCATCTAGGGCGAGGGTGAGGCCGCCGAGGTCGGCGATGTTCTCGCCCATCGTCAGATCGCCATTGACGTGCACGCCGGGCAGCGGCTGGAACGCCGAATACTGCGCGCCGAGGCGCTTGGCGCGTTCCTCGAAGCGTTTGGCGTCCTGCGCCGTCCACCAGTCGCGCAGCGCGCCGGCGGCGTCGATCTTGCGGCCCTCGTCGTCGAAGCCATGGGTGAGCTCGTGGCCGATCACGCCGCCGATTGCGCCGTAGTTGATCGCATCGTCGGCGTTGGCGTCGAAGATCGGCGGTTGCAGGATGCCGGCGGGGAACACGATGTCGCGCAGCGAACCGTTGTAGGCATCGTTGGTCTGCGGGGTCATCGACCACGCGCTGCGATCCACCGGGCCGGGCAGGCGGGCCGCCTGGAAGGCCCAGTCCGCCGCACCGGCGCGCAACACGTTGCCGACGAGGTCGTCGTCGCGCACGACCACGTTCGAGTAATCGCGCGGATGGTCGGGATAGCCGACCTTGATGGTGTAGGTGTCGAGTTTTTTCAGCGCCTGCGCGCGGGTGGCATCGCCCATCCAGTCCAGATGCTCGATGCGCGCGCGATAGGCCGCCTTGACGTTGGCGACCAAGGCCTCGATCTTGGCCTTGGACGAAGGCGGGAAGTATTGGGCGGTGTACAACTGCCCGACCGCCCAGTTGAGGTTGCCGAAGCAGTCCACGCGGTCGGCGAAGCCGCAGTCGCCGCCAGACACCGCGCGAATGCCGCGCTTCCAGCGCGCGGCCTGTTCGGGCTGGCCGGACAGCGTCTTGTCGTGCATCTGGAAATACGCGTCCGCATACGGTTTGGACAGGTAGAACGCGGTGTTGTCGAGGATGTGCGCGGCCTGCCAGGCCTTGATCGTGGCGATGGGCGTGGCCGCATACAGCGCGGCCAGCTTCGGGAACGCGGACTTCTCGCCGACCACGATCCGCTGCACGTCGCCCAATCCGGCTTCGGCGAGGTAGCGCCGCCACGCGAAGCCCGGCGTGAGCTTCTCCAACTCGGCAATCGTCATCGGGTTGTACACCGCCACCGGATCGCGTTGTTGCACGTTCGTCCAGCTCGCCTGCGCGACCTGCGTCTCGAAGGCGACCACGGCCTTGGCGGCGGCCTGCGGATCTTGCCAGCCCGACAGCGCGAGCAGCTTGCCGAGATAGGCCTCGTAGGCGGCTTTCTGCGCGGCGAACTCGGGTTTGAGGTAGTAATCGCGGTCGGGCAGGCCGAGACCGGCTTGTCCGGCATACAACGCATAGCGCGACGGGTCTTTCAGATCGACGTCGATGCCGATGCCGAACAGCGCGCCCTCGAAGTCGCGGTTGCTGCGCCCCATCAAGGCGGCCAGGTCGTCGCGGGTCTTCGCCGCGCGCACGGCGTCGAGCTGCGGGGCGAGGGGCTTGTCGCCCAGCGCCTCAATGCGCGCATCGTCCATGAAGGAGGCGAAGAACGCGCCGACCTTGCCATCCAGCGTGGCGGGCTGGTGCGCCACATGGGTGGCGGCGGCGAGCATGATCGCGTGCAGGCGCTGTTCGATGGCATCGGTCATCGCCAGCCGCAACGACACCGCCGGCTTGTCGGCGGGGATCGGCGTGTGGTCGAGCCAATGGCCGTTGGCGTAGCGGAAGAAGTCGTCGCCGGGCCTGGTCGATGAATCCATCCCGGTCGTGTCCAGCCCGAACGTGCCGTACTGCGGCTTGCCCGCAGCGTTGCCGTTGTCCGCGGCATGGGCGCTGCCGGCGAGCAGGGCGGCGGTGCACAGCATGGCGAGCAGGCGAGCGTTCATGGGTGTCTCCATGGCGGGCGAGGGAGCATCCTCGCACACTGCCGGCATGGGCAGGCGTGCCGGAAGTCAGGCGCTGCGCGGGCTCATGCCGAAGCGCTCGCCGACGTCATCACCAGCCTCTTGCGCATCTGCCCGCGCAGCAGCCACAGGCTGGTGATGGCCTGCACGGTCACGGTGGCGACCGACAGGTACCACAGGTGATGGAGCTGGAACCACGGCATCGTGGACACGATCAATCCGGGGATGGCGAAGGTGAGCAGCCGCGAGCCGCTGCTGAGCAGGGAAGGCACGGTGTTGCCCAGCGCCTGGAAGATGCCCGAGCAGGTGAAGATCAGCCCGGAGGCGACGAAATTCCACGAGATGATGCGCAGAAATTCTGCGGCGACCGCCAGCGAATCGGCATCGTTGCCGTGGCCGAACGGACGCACCAGCGCGTCGGGCCGCCACTGGCAGAACAAGGTCAGCGCCAGCATCGCCACGCAACTGGCCAGCGCGGCGTGGCGGAAGGTGGCGCGCACCCGGTCGTGCAGGCGCGCGCCCATGTTCTGCCCGGCGATCGGCGCGACCGCGAAGGCGATCGCCATCGCCGGCAGGAACACCGCCTGCATCACCCGCGAGCCGATGCCGTAGCCGGCCTGCGCGGCGGCGCCGAAGTGGCGGATGATGAAATACACCACGCCGATGTAGACGAACATCAGGGCGAATTCGCCGCCGGCCGGCAGGCCGATCGACAGGATGCGCTTCCACGTGTCGATGCGCGCATGCATTTGCGCGCGCGCGAAGCCGACGTAGGTTTCCAGCTTCACGAAATACGCCAGCAAGATCAGCGTGCCGGCGGCCACCGCCAGCGTGGTCGCCAGCCCGGCACCCATCACCCCGAGCGGGTGGCCGGTGCCCCAGCCGGCGATCAGGATCGGCGCGAGCACCGCGTTGATCACCACGGTGGCCATCTGCACGATCATGCCCGGCATCGCCAGCCCCGTGCCGCGCAGGGCCGAGGCCATCGCCACGATGGCGAATTGCAGCGCCAGCCCGGGCAGGTACCACAGCAGATAAGCGTTGCCGGCCTGCGCGGTGGCCGCGTCCGCGCCCAGCCCGCGGGTGTACGGGCCGGCCAGACCGTAACCGGCGAGCAGGGTGATCGCCGCGCACAGCGCCGCCAGCAGCAGGCTCTGGTTGAACACGAGGTTGGCATCGGCCTGATCCTTGCGCCCGGCCGCCTGCGCGATCAGGGTGGTGGTGCCGATGCCCAGCACCTGGGTCAGCGCCATCACGATGAAGGACAGGTTGCCGGCCGCGCTCACCCCGGCGATGGCGGCATCGCCGATGCGGCTGACGAAGTACAGGTCGATCAGCAGGTACGCGGTCTGGAACAGCATGCCCATCGCGATCGGCATGGCCATGCGCGCCAGATGCCCGGGAATCGGGCCGGTGGTGAGATCGCGCATGGGGTGGTCGCCGACGTGGGGATGGCGCACGGTAAAGACATTCCCGAGTCCGCGCCAGTGACGCCTGTCACCGGGCAGGGCATGACCTTCGGCGCAGGCGCGCGCACCCGCCGCCTGCCATCATGGCGCATGGATTCGCGATGGCCGCTCGGGATCGTGCTGACGGCGCTGGCGCTGGCATGCGCCCAGCCGGCGCCCGCGCGCACGGTGTACCGCTGCCTGCGCGACGGCACCATCAGCCTGTCCACCGCGCCCGAGCCCGGCTCGCAATGCGACGCCAAACAGGTAGCCGACGATGCCGCCAAGCTGCCCAACCTGTGGGGTATGAACGGCGTGCAAAGCGGGGCGATCTACCAGCGTTTGCAAGATGGTGTGATGGTGTACGGCACTCGCGCATTGCCCGGGTCCACCCGGTTGATGGCTTTTTCCGTGACCCCGCCCGATTCGCCCGCGCATGCGGGGCTGGGCGTGGTCGGCACGCCGCGCATCGATGTGCATGCCGCCGACTTCCTTGCCGCTGCGCGCGCCAATGGCATCGACGATGCGTGGCTGCGCGCGGTGGCGCATGCCGAGAGCGGGATGCAGGCCGACGCCGTCTCGCCCAAGGGCGCGCAGGGCATCATGCAGTTGATGCCGCAGACCGCGGCCACCTACCGGGTGGCTGATGCGTTTTCGGCGGTGCAATCCATCCGTGGCGGCGCGCGTTACCTCGGCGACTTGCTGCGGCGCTTCCACGGCGACCGCCACCTCGCCGCGGCGGCCTACAACGCCGGCGCCGGCGCGGTGGACCATTACGGCGGGGTGCCGCCGTACGCAGAGACGCAAGCCTACGTGGACAAGGTCGATGCCCTGTACACGCTGTATCGGCAGGCGCTGGGGAGCGCCGGCGGCGGACGGGTCGCGCACGCGCGATCCTGATTGCGGTGCAGGTCAGGCGATGTCCGGACGATCCTCGTTGTGGTGCCAGACGCGCAACACCACGAGCAGGCTGCCGTGCACCGCGTAACGCACGACGTAGTGGCCGGCGATGAGATCGCGCAGGGAGTCGGGCGCGCCCTCGGTAGCGATGGCGCGCCCCATCCGCGGAAATGCGGCGAGTCGATCGATACGTTCCAGCAGATCCGCAGCCATCCGCGCTGCGGCAGACGGGTCATGGACGGCGATGAACTCACGCAACCGAACCAGATCCGCCACGGCCTCGGCGGAGTAGGCGATCCTCATTCACCTACTGCCGGTGGCGGCAATTCATCGGGGTTGCCCCAGGATGCCAGCCAGGCATGTACAGCCTGACTTGAAACGATCTTGCCGCTGGCCACCGAATCCATCGCTGCCAAGGTGTCTTGCCAGCGCGAATGATCGGTTTCCTGTCGAGCGACATACTCGCGGATGGCTTCGTTGACTAGCCAATTCCTACTGCGATGGAGTTTGACGGCGATGGCCTGAAGAGCGCTTTCCACGTCAGCTTGCAGCCTGATGCTGGTGACGCTCATGGTCAAGATCCTGATAGGGTTTGACTGCAATGTATTACATTGCAATACAACAAGCAACGTGCCAGGGTGTCTAGCGGTGGCTCTTTCGGCGCTTCGCCGGCGTGGGTTTGGCCGGGCTCCCGCCCAGCTTGGCGAACGGGTCGGCGCCGGTGGCGAGGTAATCGCCGGGCCTGGGCGGGGCGACCGAATGCACGCTGCGGGTGGGTTTGACGTGGTAGGGGATGGCGCAATGCCATTCGCCGCCGAGGTTTTTCCAGCACAATCCCGACCGGCGGAAATACTCCTCGTAGCGGCAGGCGTGGCCGGGGTCGGCCATCCACTCGGCGCTGGTCTTGCGCCCGCACTGGTACAGGCGGAAATCGCCGCTGATCGGATAGACCGGCAGGGCAGGGTCGGCGTGGATGGCGAAATCGTCCGCCTTCGGGTCGTAAGCACGCCCCTTGGCATCGATGCTCAGGCGCACCTCGTCGACCAGCACCATGCTGGCCCCCATGTCGCCCACTTTTTCGGTATCGCAGATGAAGTAGCGAGCTGCCTGCGCCAGTGCCGGAGCGC
This sequence comes from Pseudomonadota bacterium, assembly GCA_018242445.1. Classification (GTDB taxonomy): domain Bacteria; phylum Pseudomonadota; class Gammaproteobacteria; order Xanthomonadales; family Xanthomonadaceae; genus SZAS-103. Next base: position 27,413 of record JAFEBW010000012.1, read on the forward strand.
CCTTGGCCGGGTCGTAGCGCAGCAGGCACACGGCCGGGTCGCGGGTGCCGAAATCGTCGCCGACACCTGCTTGGGCTGGTGCGGCCGGCAGCACCGCGAGCGCGAGGCAGGCCCCGAGCAAACCCGGCCATCCCGGGTGACGCACGGCCTCCGGCGCGTTGCGCGAAAGGGCGGGGTTCCGGTGCATGGGCTGGAGGCTACCTGGCGATCGTCGCGTGAACCATGCCGCCCGGCTCAAATCCCGAGCAATGCCAGCACCGGCTGCGTGGCGTCTCCCGGTGGGGTGAACACCGACCGCGACTCGGTGCCGTCGGTGACCCGGATCTCCGCGCCGGTGTCCTGGAAACTCTTGCGGTTGCCGGGGCGGATCCACATGATCCATGCGGGATTGATGTACTGCATGTCGCCATCGGCATCGACGACCTTCAGGAACTGGCTCATGGGGTACTCCGGTTGGCGGCGGTCGGGATCGTTCCGGGGGCGCCCGGCAGCGTCGAGTCTATCAGGCTGCCACGCGCGCGCAGGGCGCTGGCGTTCCGGCATCCGGCGGCAACGATTCACGCATCCTTGTTGTGCCGGCGCATGATCCGCTGCTTGTCGCGCGCCCAGTCGCGATCCTTGATGGCCGCGCGCTTGTCGTGCGCCTGCTTGCCGCGGGCCAGCGCGATTTCCAGCTTCACCTTGCCCTGTTTCCAGTACATCGCCAGCGGCACCAGCGTGTAGCCGTCGCGCTCGACCGCGCCGACCAGCCGGGCGATCTCGTGCCGGTGCAGCAGCAGCTTGCGGGTGCGGCGGTCGTTGGCGATGACGTGCGTGGAAGCGGTGATGAGTGGGGTGATCTGCGCGCCGATCAGGAAAATCTCGCCGCCGATCACCATCGCGTAGCTGTCGGTGAAGGCGATGCGGCCGGCGCGCAGCGCCTTCACCTCCCAGCCCTGCAGGGCGATCCCTGCCTCGTGGCGATCCTCCAGCGTGTAGTCGTGGCGCGCGCGCTTGTTCAGCGCGATGGTTCTGGGCGCGGCGTCCTTCTTTGCGCTTCCGGTATCCTTGCGGGGTGGGTGTGGGTTCGCCATGCGCCTATTGTCGCGCATGAGCGCGATCCGTGGCAGGGCAATCCATCCCCCATCATCGGCATCCACACTCATGGCAAACCGCGCACGGCATGACCACGATCCACCGCAGCGCCCTCGTCGCCCGACCGCCAGCCCGTCTGTATGAACTGGTCAACGACGTGGCGGCCTACCCGCGCCGGTTCGACTGGTGCACCGGCAGCCAGGTGATCGAACACAAGGGCCGCATCATGCTCGCGCGGCTGGACGTGCGGGTGGCGGGCATGCCGGTGAGCTTCGCCACGCGCAACACCTTGACGCCGGTGTCGCGGATCGATCTGGAACTGGCCGAAGGCCCGTTCCGCCAGTTCGGCGGGGCGTGGAGTTTCGAGCCGGTGGGCGAATCGGGTTGCCGTGTCGGCCTGCGGCTGGATTTCGAGCTGGCCGGGAAATTGTTCGGCACCGCACTGGCGGTCGGCTTCGCCGGGTTTGCCGATCACCTCGTGGACGATTTCTGCAAGGTCGCGCGACGGGAAGCGGTGGATGCCGATTGATGCGCCGATGATCCGAATCACCGTCGTCTGCGCCTTGCCGATGCGGGCATGGGTGCGCGAACTCGAGCTGCCCGCGGGAACGACGGCGGCGCAGGCGCTGGAACGCTCCGGGCTGCGCGGGCAAACGGACGGACACGATTGGGCGGACGTGGCCTGCGCCGTTCACGGCAAGCCGATCAGCGCGATGACCGTGCTGCGCGACGGCGACCGTCTGGAATTGCTGCGGCCTCTGCGGATCGACCCGAAGCAGGCGCGCCGCCGGCGCGCCCGCGCGGGCGATTGAGGCCAGCTCCGCGTATCAGTTGTCGCCGTCGCTGCTGCCGCTGCTGTCGCCGCCGCCCTGTTTCTTCTTCTTGTCCTTGGGCAGGTTGCCGAAGCGGCCCATCTTCTTCGACAGCGCCTCGTCCTGCTCGGGGAAGTAGGAGCCGGTCATGCTGACGAGGTTGTTGCCATCGAACACGAGGGTCAGGGTCTTGATGTCGGGTTTGCTCTGCCCGCGCCGATCCTGCTGGGTGGCGACGTAGTCCCAGCGCTGCGAGTGGAACGGGTCGGCGATCGACGGCGTGCCCAGCAGCGTGGCTACGTCCTGCTTGCTCATGCCGGGCTTGACCTGCTCGACGTTCTTGGCTTCGAACAGGTTCCCCTGATAGATCGGGGCGTGATAGATGATCGTGCTGCAACTGGCCAGCAAGAGGGTAGCGAGCGAGGCGAGAGGCCAGGATATCCGCATGTCCGGTCGGTTCCGACGAGTTGGGTTCGAGGCGCGGATGATACACTAGCAGGCGTGGTCGCCACTTCCGACCTGGCGCATGGCCCTGGAGCTGAAATGGAATCGCAGGACCTGCGCAAGCTGGGCCTCAAGGTCACCCACCCGCGTTTGCGGATCCTGGACATTCTGGGTACCGCCAGCCCGCGCCACCTCACGGCCGAAGACATCTACCGGCAGCTGCTGGATGGCAGCGAGGACATCGGCCTGGCGACGGTATACCGCGTGCTCACCCAGTTCGAGGCCGCCGGGCTGGTGCTCAAGCACAATTTCGAGGGCGGCCACGCCGTCTTCGAACTCGACCGTGGCGAGCACCACGACCACATGGTCGACCTGGACACCGGCAAGGTCATCGAGTTCTCCAGCCCCGAGATCGAGCGATTGCAGCAGCAGATCGCAGCGCAGCACGGCTATGTGATCAAGGACCACAGCCTGGTGCTGTATGTGCGGGCGAAAAATCCGGGAATGGGGAATCGGGAATAGGGAATCGGAAAGCGGAACACGCGATTTTCTGGTTCTTATGCGGTAACCCCTTACATTCGATTCGGCCAGCTCGCTGCCGACTACTTCAACCATTCCCGATTCCCGATTCCCGACTCCCGCTGCTCACCATCCTCGCCGCGTGCGCCAGCGTCTCCGGCGTCATCTCGATGCCGCCGAGCATGCGCGCGATTTCGTCCACGCGCGCTGCATGATCCAGCAGGGTGACGTTGCTGCGGGTGGTGGTGCCGTCGCTGCCTTTGCTCACCCGCACATGATGGTGGGCCTGCGCGGCGACCTGCGGCAGGTGGGTCACGCACAGCACCTGCCGCTGCTCGCCCAGCGCGCGCAGCTTGCGGCCGACCACTTCGGCCACCGCGCCGCCGATGCCGGTATCCACCTCGTCGAACACCATCGTCGGGGTGGCGTCCATGCCCAGCGCGGCGACCTCGATCGCCAGCGCGATCCGCGACAGCTCGCCGCCGGATGCGACCTTGCGCAGTGGGCGCGGAGGCTGGCCGGGATTGGCGGAGACGAGGAACTCCACCTGCTCGCTGCCTGAAGGCGATGGATCGGCCGCGGCGGTGGGCATGATCGCCACCACCAGGCGGCCGCCGGCCATGCCCAGTTCGGCCATCGAGGCGCTCACCTCGTCGCCGAGTCGCAGCGCCGTCGCGGTGCGCGCCTGCGTCAAGTGCGCGGCGGATTGCCGCCAAGCCGCGGCGGCGGCATCGCGCTCGGCTTGCAGGCGTTCGGCGACCCCGTCGGCATCGCGCAGCGCATCGCGTTCGGCCGCCAGGGCGTCGCGAACGGCGGCCAGATTTTCCAGCGGCGCCTTGTGGCGGCGGGAGAGTGCATGCAGTTGCGACAGGCCGTCTTCCAGTTCGCGCAGGCGTTCGGGGTCGAGGTCGATGCCGTCGCGCGCGCGTTCGATCAGGCTCGCTGCCTCGGCGAGCTGGATGGCGGCGGCATCGGCCAGTTCGGCGGCTTGGGCATACGCCGGATCGTGTTCGGCAAGACGCAGCAATTCGCCTCGAAGCTGCGCCAGGGCGCGATCGGTCGAAGAGCCGTCCTCGCCCGTCAAGATCGTCAGCGCACGCGCGCTGCCATCCAGCAATTGCGCGGCGTGGGTCTGGCGGCGATGGGCTTGCAGCAGCGCTTCGACGGCCGCAGGCTCGACGTCGATGCGGTCGAAGCGCTGCAATTGCCGATCCAGTTCCAGTTGCCGTTCGGCCACCGCGTCAGGGTCGCCGTGGGCCTCGATCCGGCGTGCGGCTTCCTTCCATCGAGCGGCGTGGCGACGCGCTTGCTCGCGCAGCGTGCCGTGGCGACCGAAGGCGTCCAGCATGTCGAGCTGGCGCGCCCGCGACAGCAGCGCCTGATGCTCGTGCTGGCCGTGGATCTCCGCCAGCCGCTCGCCCAGTTCGCCCAGTTGCGCCAGCGTCGCCGCGCGGCCGTTGATCCATGCCCGCGAGCCGCCGTCGGCGCGGATCACCCGGCGCAAACGACAAACATCAGGGTCGTCGGCATCGTCGAGGTCGTTCGCGCGCAGCCAGTCCAGCGCGACCGGTACATCGTCCAGGCCGAACTCGCCTTCGATCTCCGCGCGCTGCGCGCCGTGGCGTACCACCTGCGCCTCCGCGCGCGCGCCGGTCAGCAGCAGCAGGGCATCGACCAGCAGCGACTTGCCCGCGCCGGTTTCGCCGGAGATCGCGGTCATGCCGGCGTCCAGCGCCAGCGCGGCTTCGCTGACGACGGCGAAATTCTTCAGTTGCAGGTGGCGGAGCATGCGACATTCAGGGTTACGCTACGAGGTGGCATGCTGGCTGGTATCCGACGTGGTGGCGATCGATGCCCGATCTGGATTTCGGTTGCATATACGTCCCGCGTCATGCGGCAATGTCGATGTATTCGACCCGGCTCGATGGCGTTGGAATCGGCAAGCCATCTTCACGCAAGCCATCGACGTGCAAGGCGATGGCTTGCCGCATTTCGCGCTCCACATCGGCCACGGTGGCGCCGGTAGCCACGCAGCCTGGGAGGTCGGGTGCATACGCCGAAAAGTTGCCTTCGGCGTGTTCAATCACGATGGCGTAACGCATGGTCACCTCGGGTCTTTCAAGCCTGCCTGTTTGTAGATGCTGTTCAAGGTTCCGGGTGCGAGATCATCGCTGGGCTTCCCGGCAACGGTCACGCGCCCCGGCTTGGTTGCGTGCTTGAATTGTCGATGACTGCCGCGGGTCGCCACCAGATACCAGCCGTCGAGCTTCAGCAGACGTAGTACGTCTTCGACCTTCATGGCTCGAGGATACCCTACAGCGTGTTGCGAACAAGGGCGCGCCGATCAGCCGCATCGGCGCGATAATCCACCCATGGCCCACCCATCCGCCCACCTCGACGCCCGCGCCCGCGGCCTGCTGCGCAGCCTGATCGCGCAATACATCCGCGATGGCGAACCGGTCGGCTCGCGCACGCTGGCGCGGCATTCGGGCCTGGACGTGAGCCCGGCCACCATCCGCAACGTGATGGCCGACCTCGAGGAGATCGGCCTGCTCGCCGCGCCGCACACATCCGCAGGCCGCGTGCCGACCGCGCAGGGCTACCGGGTGTTCGTCGATTCGCTGCTGCAGGTGCAGCCGCTGGGCGAGGGCGAACTGGCGCAGTTGCGGGCCCAAGTCAATCCAGGCACCGGCACCCAGACGCTGCTGACCAACGCATCGCAACTGCTGTCGGCGATGAGCCACTTCGTCGGCGTGGTGACGGTGCCGCGGCGCGAGCAGTTCGCCTTCAAGCACATCGATTTCGTGCCGATCGACGCCCAGCGCGTGCTGGTGATCCTCGTGTTCACCGACAACGAGGTGCAGAACCGCATCATCACCACCCGCCGCGCCTACACGCCCTCCGAGCTGGAACAGACCGCCAACTATCTCAATGCGCATTTCGCCGGGCGACCGCTGCGCGACATCCACGCCACCTTGCTGCGCGAATTGCGCGACACCCGTTCGGCGATGGAGCGCGTGCTCGGCGCGGCGGTGGAAGTGGCCGAGCACGCCTTCGACCCGGGCGACGAGGACGTGCTGCTGGCCGGGCAGACCCGGCTGATGGGGGTGCAGGATCTGTCCGATGTCGAACGCCTGCGCGAGCTGTTCGAGGCGTTCTCGCGCAAGCGCGAGATTCTGCAATTGCTCGAACGCTGCATCCACGCGCAGGGCGTGCGCATTTTCATCGGTGAGGAAACCGGACTGGCCTCGCTGGATGCCTGCACCGTCGTCACCGCCCCGTATGCGGCCGACGGCAAGGTGCTGGGCGTGCTCGGGGTGATCGGCCCGACCCGGATGGCCTACGAGCGGGTGATCCCGATGGTGCAGGCGACCGCCGACTTGCTCGGGGCCGCCTTGAATCCCACCGCTGCGCCCCCATAGCTGTGCCGTGGCCGGGCGCCGGGGGTGCTGCTGCGACTTCCGCGAACGACCGCTGAACCCCCTATCCGAGCCCTCATTCCCATGAATCCCCTGTGGCGGCGGTTCACGTCGCCGCGATCCACCAAGGCACCCGACATGCAGGCCACCGATTCCCGCCCGGACGAAGAGCCGTCCGCCATCGATTCCGACCTCGAAGCCATCCTCGCCGAACGCGACGCCGCGCAGGCCGAACTGGCGCGGATGCGCGAGCAGTTCCTGCGCGAGCACGCCGAGCTGGAAAACGCCCGCAAGCGGCAGGCGCGCGATCTGGAACAAAGCCGCAAGTTCGCCAATGAGCGCCTGCTCGGCAGCCTGCTGCCGGTGTTCGACAGCCTCGAGGCGGGCTTGGCAGCGCTCAAGGACGCCACCCCGCAGGTGCGCGAAGGCCTGGAACTGACCCTGCGGCAGTTGCTCAAGGTCGCCTCCGACAACGGCATGACGGTCGTCGATCCGCAGGGGCAGGCGTTCAACCCCGAGCAGCATCAGGCCATCGCGGTGCTGCCGGCGGGCGCCGAGCACCAGCCCGACACCGTCGCGCAAGTGCACCAGAAGGGCTACCTGCTCAACGAGCGCCTGTTGCGCCCGGCACTGGTGATCGTGGCCAAGGGCGAGCACGACTGATTTCGTCATCCGGGCGCATGCCTGGAGTGACGAACAAATAATTCGGGCGCTTGAATCCAGCCACGCCATCCCCACAAAGCAGACATCCACCGCTTACCGGTGGCCCTGCTTGCAAAACACTAACCAATCACGCATCACGCATCGGGAGAACATCCATGGGCAAGATCATCGGCATCGACCTCGGCACCACCAACAGCTGCGTTTCCGTGATGGAAAGCGGCAAGCCCAAGGTCATCGAGAACTCCGAGGGCGACCGCACCACGCCTTCCATCGTCGCCTTCAGCAAGGACGGCGAAGTGCTGGTCGGCGCGTCCGCCAAGCGGCAGGCGGTGACCAATCCGAAGAACACCTTCTACGCGGTCAAGCGCCTGATCGGCCGCAAGTTCACCGATGCCGAGGTCAAGAAGGATCTCGACCTGGTGCCGTATGCCATCGTCGAGCACTCCAACGGCGACGCCTGGGTGCGCACCTCGGACGGCAAGAACATGGCGCCGCCGGAAATCTCCGCGCGCGTGCTGGAGAAGATGAAGAAGACCGCCGAGGCCTATCTGGGCGAGACCGTCACCGAGGCGGTGATCACCGTGCCGGCCTACTTCAACGATAGCCAGCGCCAGGCCACCAAGGACGCCGGCCGCATCGCCGGCCTCGACGTCAAGCGCATCATCAACGAGCCGACCGCGGCTGCGCTGGCCTATGGTCTGGACAAGGGCGACAACCGCGACCGCAAGATCGCCGTGTACGACCTCGGCGGCGGCACCTTCGACGTGTCGATCATCGAGATCGCCAACGTCGATGGCGAGAAGCAGTTCGAGGTGCTGGCCACCAACGGCGATACCTTCCTCGGCGGCGAGGACTTCGACAAGCGCGTGATCGACTTCCTCGTCGAGGAGTTCCAGAAGGAGCAGGGCATCGACTTGCGCAAGGACCCTCTCGCCCTGCAGCGCCTGAAGGACGCCGCCGAGCGCGCCAAGATCGAGCTGTCGTCCTCGCACCAGACGGAAGTGAACCTGCCCTACGTCACCGCCGACGCCAGCGGCCCCAAGCACCTCAACGTCAAGCTCACCCGCGCCAAGCTCGAAGCCTTGGTCGAGGATTTGATCAAGCGCACCATCGAGCCCTGCCGCATCGCGTTGAAGGACGCCGGCATCGCCGCACGCGACATCGGCGAGGTGATCCTCGTCGGCGGGCAGACGCGCATGCCCAAGGTGCAGGACGCGGTGAAGGAGTTCTTCGGCAAGGAGCCGCGCAAGGACGTCAACCCCGATGAGGCCGTGGCGATCGGCGCGGCGGTGCAGGGCGGCGTGCTGGCCGGCACCGTGAAGGACGTGCTGCTGCTCGACGTGACCCCGCTGTCGCTGGGCATCGAGACCCTCGGCGGCGTGTTCACCAAGATCATCGAGAAGAACACCACCATCCCGACCAAGGCGTCGCAGACCTTCTCCACCGCCGAGGACAACCAGGGCGCGGTGACCGTGCACGTGCTGCAGGGCGAGCGCGACCAGGCCCGCTACAACAAGTCGCTGGGCAAGTTCGACCTGTCCGGCATCGAGCCGGCCCCGCGCGGCATGCCGCAGATCGAGGTCGCCTTCGACATCGACGCCAACGGCATCCTGCACGTCTCGGCCAAGGACAAGAAGACCGGCAAGGAGCAGCGCATCGAGATCAAGGGCAGCTCGGGCCTGACCCCGGAGGAGATCGCGCGGATGAAATCCGACGCCGACGCCCACCGCGACGAGGATCGCAAGTTCCAGGAACTCGTGGCCACCCGCAACCGCGCCGACCAGAGCATCCACGCCGCCCGCGCGGCGATCAAGGAGCACGGCGGCAAGGTCGGCGGCGACGTGATCGGGAAGGTGGAGTCCGCGTTGTCGGAGCTGGAGTCGGCGATGAAGGGCGACGACAAGTCCGCGATCGAATCGCGCATCCAGGCGGTCGAGCTGGCGGTGCATCCGCTGCTCGCTGCCGCGCAGGGCGGCGGCGACGCCGGCCCGCAACCGGGTGCCGATGCCGGCGCGCAGGCCAAGCCCGGCGACGACGTGGTGGATGCCGAGTTCACCGAGGTCAAGGACGGCAAGAAGTAAGGTTATCCACCGGCGCTGCGCGCCGGCGGATCAACTGCCCGTGTTCGAGCGACCCGTGGGTCGCTCAACACGGGCTTTTGACAGGGCGCGGCGATGGACAAGGGCAGGCTCGAAGCCTTCAGCGACGGCGTGATCGCGGTGATCCTCACCATCATGGTGCTGGAGATGCACGCGCCGCACGCGCCGAACTGGCAGGCGTTGCTCGATGTCTGGCCGACCTTCCTGTGCTACGTCCTCAGCTTCATCTACATCGGCATCTACTGGAACAACCACCACCACATGCTGCACGCGACCAAGCGGATCGATGGCAGCGTGCTGTGGGCCAACCTGCACCTGCTGTTCTGGCTTTCGCTGGTGCCGTTCACCACCGCCTGGATGGGCGAGAACCATTTTGCCGCGTTGCCGACGGCCTTGTATGGCGGCGTGTTGCTGATGGCGGCCATCGCGTACTGGATTTTGCAGCAGCGCATCTTGTGCGTGCGCGGGCAAGACGCCGTGCTGGCAAAGGCGATCGGCAGCGACTGGAAGGGCAAGCTCTCGCCGCTGGCTTATGGGCTCGCCATCGCTGCGGTCGCGGTGAGCCCGTGGATCACCTATGCCATCTACGCACTGGTCGCGTTGGCATGGCTGATTCCCGATCGACGCATCGAAAGCCGGATTTCCGAATGACCGCAGGATCGACCGGCACCTTCAGGAACCACCGATGAGCAAGCGCGACTATTACGAAGTCCTCGGCGTGGCCAAGAACGCCGGCGAGGACGAGCTGAAGAAAGCCTACCGCAGGCTGGCGATGAAACATCACCCGGACCGCAATCCGGGCGATGCCAAGGCCGAGGCCGCCTTCAAGGAGGCCAAGGAAGCCTACGAGGTGCTGTCCGATCAGGCCAAGCGCAGCGCCTACGACCAGCGCGGGCATGCCGCCTTCGAGCATGGTTTCGGCGGGCCGGGCGCGGGGCCGGGCTTCGCGGATGTTGGCGACATCTTCGGCGACATTTTCGGCGACATCTTCGGCGGCGGCCGCGGGCGCCAGCAGGCACAACGGCGCGGCAACGACCTGCGCTATGGCCTTGAACTCGACCTCGAGGAAGCCGTCTCCGGCATCGAGAAGAAAATCAACATCGGCACCCTCGTCGATTGCAAGGTCTGCACCGGCACCGGTTCGGCCGATGGCAAGCTCGAGACCTGTTCGACTTGCCGCGGCCAGGGCCGCGTGCGCCTGCAGCAGGGCATCTTTTCGCTGCAGCAGGCATGCCCATCGTGCTCAGGGCGTGGCCGGGTCATCGCCAATCCCTGCAAGGCCTGCCACGGCGAGGGCCGTGCCGAGGATGTGAAGGTGCTGTCGGTGAAGATTCCCGCCGGCGTGGATACCGGCGATCGCATCCGCTTGCAGGGCGAGGGCGAGGCCGGCCCCGCCGGGTCGCCGGCTGGCGATTTGTATGTCGAAGTGCAGGTGCGCGAGCACGAAATCTTCAAGCGCGAAGGCGACGACCTGTACTGCGAGATTCCGATCCGCATCTCGCAGGCCGCGTTGGGCGACACCGTGCGCGTGCCCACGCTCAACGGCGAGGCCGAGATCAAGATTCCTTCCGAAACCCAGTCCGGCAAGGTGTTCCGCCTGCGCGGCAAGGGCGTCAAATCCGTGCGCTCACGCGCGCCGGGCGACCTGCTGTGCCGCGCGGTGGTGGAAACGCCGGTCAACATCACCGCGCGCCAGCGCGAATTGCTCGAACAATTCGAGGATACGTTTCAAGGCGACGATGCGCGCCGCCACTCGCCGCGCAGCAGCACCTTCCTCGATGGCGTGAAGGCGTTCTGGGAGCGCATGACGGGCTGAGCAAGCTGCAATCAAGCAGCGCGAAACATCGTCAATCCCGCGCCCCGATTCCCTCGATCAACCCCACCCCGACCATCCCCTGCAAGCAGGGGAGGGAGACAGGCGGCGTGCTTCGGCACCGCCACAAGCTGGGGACAGGCCCCGCCCTTCAGCAAACAGGACGAGCTGGTGACTTGCCTCGACTCCTCCCCCTGCTTGCAGGGGGAGGTTGGGAGGGGGTTGGCACCGCCCGGCGGCAACACCCGGACGGCGTCGCTCAGCGGATCGCGCCCTCGGCCACCTGCGAGCGCACCACATAATCCTGATAGGCGGGAATGGCGATCGCCGCGAGGATCGACGCCACCGCCACCGCGCCCATCGCGCCGCCTTGCCCTGAAATCACGCCCTCCAGCGGCGATTGCTCGTAGTTCACCTGCAAGGCCAGCCGTTGCTCGTTGGCCTGCAATGCGATGCCGGCGATGCCGTCGGTCGGCAGGTGGAGTTGCTTGGCGGTCGGCAGGGCGGTCAGGTCCACCTGCGCGCCGAGCGCATTGCCCAGGCTGTCGAGCGCGGCGAGGTAGGTGTAGTACACGCGCCGGTTCATGTCATGCGTGGTGGTGGTGAAGCCGAGCAGGGTTTGCGTGCTGTCGTAGGTTTGGTGTTTGGACAACCAGTCGCCCAGTGCCGTGTCGGGCTTGTCGGCCATGCGGTCGATCAGCGGCTGCGGCACGCGCGCCATCACCAGCCAGTCGCCATCTTCGATCCAGTAGCGGTCGCTGCCGATGCGCGCGTACAGCTTGATCCACGCGGCCGATTGCGTATTGGGTGAGCCCGGGATGAAGGTCGATTCCGGGATGGTGACGTGCAGGTGATGGATCTCGCCGCCTGCGACTTTCGTGGTCGTGAGGCGCCAACCGAAGCGTTTAGAAAGCTCGTCGATCCTCGCGTACAGAGCCTTGCGGTCGGTGATGCGGAAGGCGGTGAAATCGCCGTCGGCATCGCCGAACAGCACCGCTTGTTTGCCGTACAGGCCGGCGGAGGCCAGCAGGTCGATGCCGAACTTTTCCTGCATCTTCGCGGCGATGTTGTCGTAACCGGCGCGCGTGCCAGCGCCGAAATCGCGGTCGAGGTTGTCGTGGATGGACTGCAGATTGTCGCGGCCGGGCAGGGCCATCGTTGCGACCCACGTCGGTGCGCCGACGGTCTTCAGGTCGATGGCGGGGTTTTTCGTGGACAGATAACCCAGCAGCCGCGCCTGCGGTGCGCGCACCTGCACCTGCAGGCGGCCGTGGCCGTCCACCGTGCCCCAGCCCAGGGCAATGGATTGCGCGTTTTCCACGGCATCGCGCAGCAGCCCGCCCGGTGGTTGGTTCTGCATCTGCGCGGATGCTTGCGTGTTGAGGTTCTTCAGGCTCATCCACGCGAACAGGCCCTGCCCGGAGGCGTCGATCTCCTTTTCGGCATCCTGCATCGGGCTGGGACGGGTGGTTTTGAGCTGGGCCATGTCCTGCTCCAGCGTCAGCGCCGAGGCGCTCACGCCCAGCGAGAGGAACAGCCGGTGCGTGGCGGCATCGAAATGCAGCGCGCCGAATTTCTGCAACGCCGCATCGCCCTTGGCGTCGATGGGCGCTTGCAGGGGTGAGGGTGCATTGCCCTTGAGCGCATCGATGCGGGCGTTGAGCGCGGCCACGTCACCCACGTCGAGCACCGTGGTGACGAGGACGCGGCTGAACGGCGAGACGCCATCGGAGCTGTCGATCGCGGCGACCTCGATCGGCCCGCCCTGATCGCCGAGCAGGATGTTCAGGATCGGCCCGGCACCGGCTTGCGTGAGCACCGGATCGGTCTGCGCGGCCTTGCGCAACGCGGCGATCAGTTTGACGTGCTGCTCGGCAGCCAGCGCGGCATCCAGCGGGCGGCCATCGGGCGCGGCCAGCGTGCCCCACAGCGAAGGGATGCGCGCGTAGGCCACGGTGTGCTCGGGCAGACGCGCATCCAGCCACGCCGGTTGCGAGATCGCCGCGTCGGCGTGGGCGATGGCGGCGGCATCCACGCTGGCGGGCGCATTGCCTTGCGGCGCGCAGCCGGCGAGGATGGCGAGGGCGGCGGTCGTGGCGACCACCAGCAGGTGCTTGCGAAGTTGCATCGGATATCCCCGGGTTGAATGGCGCGTCCGCGCGTTTTTTTGCAGGCGCAGGCGGCGGATTCTACTGGCATGCGCCGGCGTACAGGCCGGCTCGGCTATCATGTCCGGTCTTCGCCAACGTCACCCTCAGGAGCCGTTCATGTCCGCACTCACCGCCACCTTCGCCACCAGCAAGGGTCCGATCCACGTCACCTTGTACCCGGACAAGGCCCCGCTCACCGTCGCCAATTTCGTGAATCTCGCCCAACGCGGTTTCTACGACGGCCTGAGCTTCCATCGCGTGATCCCGGATTTCATGATCCAGGGTGGTTGCCCCGAGGGCAGCGGCCGCGGCGGCCCGGGCTATCGCTTCGAGGACGAAACCCGCAACGGCGTGCGCCATGAGCGCGGCGTGCTGTCGATGGCCAATGCCGGCCCCAACACCAACGGCAGCCAGTTCTTCATCACCCATGTGGCGACCGCGTGGCTGGACGGCAAGCACACCGTGTTCGGCAAGGTCGTCGGCGCGGACGACCAGAAGGTGGTGGATGCCATCAAGGGCGGCGATGCGATCGAGCGCGTGACCATCGAAGGCGATGCGGATGCCGTGCTGGCCGCGCATGCCGCGCGCGTGGCGGAGTGGAACAAGGTGCTGGACGCGAAGGCGCGGCCGTGATGTTGCGGATGCGTCGCGTAACACGTTTTTTGCGCTGATTTTCAGCGGAACCGGATGCCGTCCAGCATCCGGTTCACCGCTGCCGCGTCGCGGTCGTAGTAGTACTCCGACGGGGCCTTCCACAGCAGCAGGTCGAGCTTGCCGTTGCGCTGCGCGGCGGCGACCGTGCCCTTGTAGATCAGGCCGCCCGAACTGACGGCGGTGAAGTCGAAGCGCAGGCCATCGACGTAGCCGGACGCTGCGTCGCCGAACCGTTGCGGGCGCAGGTTGCTGGCGGTCACGTTGAGCATGTCCTGGCGGATCATCGCGGCGACCACGATGTCGCGGATCTCCTCGGGGCGCATGCCGCTGCGGAACCACGGCCCGTCGGGGCGCGAGGAACGCGCGCGGCCGAGCATGAACACATGCTGGCCGTCGGCGATGCCCGAAAAGATGCTCAGGCTGTTGAGCGCCATGCCGTCGATGGTCCAGATTTCCTCGTGCTGCAGCGGATCCTTGATGCGCGCCCAGGCCAGGTCGGTGGTCAGGCGCATGTCGTACACGTCCACCGTGCCGGCGCTCTGCAACACGCCGCCGGGGCTGGCGCAGGCGGTGAGCAGGAGCAGGGCGATCACAAGCATGGCGACACGCAGGCTGTCGAATGTCGCTCGACGGGTGCGGGAGGTCGCATTTCCACTGTGCCGTCGTCCCCGCGCATGCGGGGATCCAGTGACTTCAGTACGCGGTACGGCAACGTAACTGGATGCCCGCCTGCGCAGGCATGACGAGCCAAGGCTCGACCCGATCGAAGTGCCAATAGGTGTTTTTACCCACCACGGGTTGTCCGATTGTTGATCTTCAACATCTCCCGACCCGCAAGCGGGATTCCCTCCCCCGCTTGCGGGGGAGCAACTGTGTTCAAGGTCAAGCAGTTTTTGCATGTCGCGAAGGATCCCAATGAGTGTTATCGCGCAGCATGGCGTTGAGCATCGTCAGCAGCTTGCGCATGGCA
>JAFEBW010000013.1 GCA_018242445.1 Pseudomonadota bacterium
CCTTGAGCGCTATAACGTAGACCCGAAACCCTTCGTATGGCACAAGAGCGCCGACGGCATTTTGGCATCGGTCGCCCGGGCTGCCGCTAAACTTGTTTAAAGTTACTTGTGAGACATCACACTAGCCCGTCGCGTGGGACTAACTTTCGCCAGTTCGCTCAGTCCACACTGCCGCGACGGCGGTGTCAATCGGCGGTGACGTCGGCGCCGGGGCGCACGTACGGATCAGCCTATCGACTTGTGCATCGGAAGACGCTGGGTCGCTCCCAACGAAGCTGTCATCCCTTCGCATGAAGGAGTGACGACTTCATCCTACACCGTGGATGGCACGTCGAACAGGGGCTATAGGGGTCATCGCCATGGTCATGAGAAAGAATTTTTGCATAAGCGGCCAGTAGCCCCTTGGCGCCAAACGCGTGGCACACGTTCTTGATCGCTTGCGATGGAAAGAAAGGTCCTTCGAGTGATTGACCCTTGTTCTGGTGGAGCAAAAGTCGTTGCCGTTCGAGCGTCGGTCACGAGGCGACCGTAAGCCTGTAGCCCATTGCCCGATAACCACGCACGCGCTTGCCCCACATGCTCAGCAAAGCCGGATGTCCGCTGTCCACCACGTCAATGATCCGGACATCTTGCTTGCCGGCGTGCTCGCGATGGAGCCGGCCGGCGTATTGCTGCAGCGTGCCCTTCCATGAGATCGGCATTGCGAGAACGAGCATGTCGAGAGGCGGATGGTCGAAGCCTTCGCCGACGAGCTTGCCGGTGGCAAGAAGGATCCGTGGCTCGTCGGGTGCTAACGCGGCAAGCTCGTTCGCCATCGTAGAACGCTGCTTTCGCGACATCCTGCCGTGCAGCAGGAAGGGAGCCTGCAATGTGTCTGGTAACGCGGCCCGGATGGATTCGAGATGGTCCGTGCGCTCGGTCAGGACCAGGATCTTGCGCCCCTCGCGCCAGCCGGCCTCGATCGCCGACGCGATGCGTCGAGTCCGGCCGGCGTCGCTCGCGATGTGACGGAACACATCCTGGATCCGCGCATCGCTCGCAAGGTCGATCGGTTCATCGAGCATCAGCGGCTGGACGTGCAGTTCGCGCGGCGATTCGGGCGGGCTCTGCGCGGCGTGCCGGATGGGGCCGCACTGCATGAAGATGATCGGCTGCTGGCCGTCGCGCCGAATCGGTGTCGCTGTTAGCCCCAGCACGAACTTGGCTTTCGCGCGTCGCAGAATCGTATCGAACGAGGCGGCGCCGACGTGATGGCATTCATCGATGATCACATGGCCGTAGGTCTCGATGATGTTTTCAAGTTCGCCCTTGCGGGCCAAAGTCTGCATGACGGCAATGTCGATTAGCCCGGTCCGCCTGGGCTTGCCTCCGCCGATGGTGCCGATCGCGCCTTTGGGCACCTTCAGGAATGCAGCGAAGCGCTCCTTCCACTGCTTGAGCAACTCAGTGCGATGGACGAGCACCAGCGTGTTCACACCTCGGCGTTCAACCAGGGATGCCGCAACGACGGTCTTGCCAAACGCCGTGGGTGCGCTGAGCACGCCGATGTCGTGGCGAAGCATTGCGTCAACGGCTGCCTTCTGGTCGGCGCGTAATGTGCCAGTGAATTGAACGTCGACGGCCGTGCCGAGGTATCGCTCGTCGGTCAGTCCCAGCTCGATGTGGTTCTGTGCGAGGACATCACGGACTGCATCCAGACACCCCCGTGGCAACGCGATGTGTTGGGGGAAGTTCTCGGCGCAGCCAATGACGCGAGGCTTGTCCCAGACCGACAGCCGCATCGCCTGGGCGCGATAGAACTCGGGGTTCTGGAAGGCGGCCAGTCGCACCAGGCAGTTGGCCAGCGAGGCTGGAAGCTGCGTCTTCTCGAAGTAGATCCGGTCGGCCAGGGTCACCGTCAACGAACGCGGCATGGCACCCTGGAGCTTTGCGCTGGCAGCGGGTGGACGCTTCCACGGCGTTGCCATGTCTTCCTGTTCGATGAACGTCACGTCCAGCGGATGGGCCCCATCCAGGGCGCGCTGGAGGATCGGCTTGATGTCCCGCGGATCAAGCGGCCGGATTGACTCCAGGAAGGCCCACTGATCCGAGAACGGCTGCCAGGCTTCGTCCACGAACACGCTATATCCGCTCTCTCGCGGCTTCTTCTGCAAGGGCAATGCGATCAGGTTGCCAAAGCCACCCTTGGGAAGAGTGTCCTGGTTCGGGAACAGGCGATCGTACGAGGTGAGCTTCAGTTGCCTGGTGCTGGCGCACGCGTGACTGATCAGCGCGGTACCGAGCCGTCGGGCATCCCGGGCCGGAACGTGCACGGAAAAGAAGATCCAGGCATGCGCGCCTTTGCCAGACCTCGAGATCTCCAGCCCTACGGGAACGCCGAGCGTCCTGCAGGAGTCGGCAAAGGCACGTGCATCCTCGCGCCATTCGGCCTCGTCGAAGTCGACCGCCAGGAAATGGCAGGTGTCGTCGTCAAGCAACGGATAGACGCCGATCGTGTGTTCGCCGGTGAGGTGCGCATAGATGATCGCGTCGGAAAGCGGGATCAACCTGCGATGCCCGCAGTCCGAACATTTGATCCTGGGCTTCTCGCAGATGCCGGCCTTCCATTCATTGGCGCACGCCGGCGCATAGCCTGACTTCCCCGAGGCCTTGCTCTCCCATCGGATTGGATATGTATCCAGGCGGCCACGGAAGAGGCGCCGAAACAAGGCCACCTTCTGTGTCGTGGAGAGACGCGACGGCTCGGCTGCTGGCTCGCTTTCCACCTGAACGGGGATGGCGCGCCAGTCGATGCCATGCTTTTCGAGCAGCGCCACGAGGCGAGCATTCTCGGCCCTCAGTGCGTCGGCTGTGCTCGAAGAATCGGTCGCCATTGCGGAGACTCCGTTCGGATCGCGTAGCGCCACTCGTCTGTCGGATGGAGTTCAAAGGGGAGGTGCAGCTACGCGCCAGAGCTTGGGCGCCGCTGCCGCCTGGAATTTGGGCCGTGTCGGTTTCCCCGCAGTTCTCGTTCATCATTGCAGCGCCCTGATGTCGGGCTCAAGCTTCTGCCTTCCACAGGCCCATACAATGGCCGTGAGTCGCAGGAGTTCGCAGATGCCCCCGATTGGAGATCGAAGATTCCTTGACTGATTGCCATAAAGCGTGTACGCTTCGCTAGCGAAGCGTACACGCTTTATGGCAATAGTATCTGGTTTTTTGCCAGATTGCGAAGAGCGCTAGATGGTGATTTGACAACACAATCCGATCCGTCTAGGCTTCGCCAGCGAAGCCTAGACGGATCGGATTGTGAAGCAAAAGCTATCACCCTCAGTCCGAGGCTTCCAGGCTGCTGCCACGCTGATTGAAGCCTTCCGTTCTACCTTGGCGTCGTCCAAGTCCGAGTTGCCATCCACGCGTTGCCTTTCCAGGCCCTCTTTGGTGGAGGTGTTGATGCGCGCGAGGGATTCGGCAGACATCACCCTCCTGCGCAACAAGACAGCCACGGCGCTGATCCGATTGCTGGTGGACGCCTCGGTCGTGAGACCGGTCGCTCTGGAGCCGATGGCTCCACGAATGAAATCCGACCGCTTATACCTCGTGGGACTCGACATCACGGATACAGCGCTCGACGCTGCGGAGCTCCTCCAGGCCCACGAGCCCCAGGGAATCCTTTGCTATTTCACGGCGATCGAGTTGCATGGGCTGACCACTCAGCCAGCGCCGCATCATCACGTGGCTCGTATCCGAAAAGCAGCGACATCGGCGGCACCGGCCGCCGCCATGGCAGACGATGCATCCATGCAGGACTCCATGGCTCCGTTAGGGTCGCCCCAGTTTCGGATCAATGGGTTGACCTATTACTTGACCCGCCGTGATCCCAAGGGACTGAAGCAGACCCAGAGACGGCAGTTGAACCCCCATTGCCAGGTGACCGTGACAGGTCTGGAGCAAACGCTGTTGGATTGCCTGCATCGACCCATCAGCGCCGGCGGCGCCGCCGTGGTCTTCGAAGCCTGGGAGGCGGGCTTGCGACGCTCATCCCCGGAGAAGATCGCGACTCTTGCCACAAAGATAGGCGACCCTCTGTTATTGCGCCGCGCGGGCTACATGATTGCGCAGTATCAGCCCAAAGCTCCGGCATTGGCCTCGCTGCTCGATCAGGTGCGCGCCCAGTGCCGGGACAGCGAGGCCATCCCAAGTTTGCTGCCTGGCATTGCCTACCGACAGGTGGATGCCACGTGGCGACTGCGGACATCCTGACGACCCCTCGCCCATGAATCCCCAACAGCAGCGGGACTGGAAGCAGCACGCGCTGGACACAGTCTTCCACGCGCTGGCGGAGAGCCGTGAACTGTCGAAGTACCTCGTCTACAAGGGTGCAAGGATCCTCGCCCTTCGGCTGGGTGGCGCACACCGTGCTTCCTACGACTTGGACGCCAACTTGCTTGAGGCGTTTTCGCGCGACTTTCCTGCGCGCGAAGATCAGGTCACAAGACTTACCTCGCTGATTACGGAAGCCATCACGTCCTACGTCGAATCCCAGGATCCCGTCAGGTTCGCCTTGGGAGAAGTCAAGGTCGAGCATCGGCCACGCGACTCCCATCCACTTGGATGGAACGCATTCGACGTCGCCATCCGTCTTCACGATCGTGCCAATGAAGGCGTCCGTGGGCTGCCTACAATCACCTTCGATATCGCGGCGCCTGAGCCATTGGGAGTGACCGCGGTCGCCCCGCTGACCGTGGGAGACCAGGAGGTCTATGCGTACACGCTCGAGCGGCTGGCCGGCGAAAAGATGCGTGCGTTCCTGAGCACCCTGCCGCGTTACCGGGCGAAGGTGGCGAAACCCGGGGAGAGCATCAGGACGAAGGACATCTATGACGTTGCCAAGATCCTGCGCACGCACCCCATCGGGGACCTGGAGTTCTGGTCGAGCGCAGGCGTGGAGTTCCAGATGGCCTGCGCGGCTCGTCGGATCGATTGCGAAGGAATTCAAACATTCGAAGAGACCCTCGACGTCACGCGAACGATCTACGAGAAAGATCCCACCATCCCCACGGACCTGGCGTTCGAGGACGCTTGGGAAGGAATCCGAATCATTGTGGCCTGTTGGGATGCAGCCGGCATGGCAGCCTTTGAACATCCATTGGATCCGCCAACACCACATCTTGAATCCTGAGCAAGACAAGACCGCATTGGCATGCCAGTTGCTCTATGGACTTCAGATGCAACGTTCGTCAATCCGACAAGATAGGACCAAATCTACCGCTTCAACTCTGCGAATCGTGAATCCCGGTAGGAGCAACTGCGCAACCACCAGCAGCAACGTGGCTAGGAACTGTCAATGAGCGTGGATTGGCACTTCACTGCACCCTGGAATTCGGTGCCAATAAGGCGTGGCGATGCACTCGGCCTCCGCGCGGGAGCGGACTATTTCGCTGACCTACTCGCGCCTGGCTTGAGCAACGCCACCTCGGACGCCAGGTGGATCACGCTGCTGTCGTGGTGCCTAAAGTGGTCACACGTTGTGTGGGAGAGCACAGGCGGCGGCGACCTTTCAGGGCGTGACGCTCAACGCGCACGATATGCATGGCTTCGCCCGCTCGAACTGCTCTGGATAGATCGGACCATCGAGTCCGGGCAGACGACCGGCCAGCTTCGAGGTCGTCGAAGCATCGAGCGATGGCGCTTGGCGAAGCGACAGCTGCCGAACTTCGCGATGAACCCCGACCAATTCCGTAGGTACCGACAAATTGGGATCTACGGCGCATACCGAGTAATCCTTCGCGCCGAACGCGAGCTCACGAGGGGTGACGGATGGACGCCGGCGCGGACAACACTCGACCTCGCAAATCTCGTCAATCAAAGCCTCCCACGTGATGCGCGCCTTAAGCATGAAAAGTTTGAAATCGGAACAAAGTGGGGGATCTGGACCGGTGATGAAGCGCGCTATTGGGTGAAGCACGGGTGGCCCCCGGCTGAACGAAAAGGCGCCGACAGAGGCTTGCTGCCCACCCCCGATAAGGGAATTTCGAAACGGCTTCCTGAGCAGGAACGGCGCCTGCTCGAGCCTGTGCTATTCAGCGCCGAGTCGACCCGACGCGTCACGGCCGATGCCATGGCAGGAGCAAGAGGAGCACGATCGCATGCCGATCTCTGCGACTGGCTCGCAAACTCGTACGCTCTCTCGAAGAAAATCGAGCCGAAGTCACTCGCCACGCTGCCAGCATTTTCGCGCTTCGCTGACGCATCGATGCACGCAATGCGAGGGCTTTGGGTCGAGATCAACGGCGACGAAGCCAACCAGACTCCCTCCCTCGAAAAGCTGGCTCGATCATCCGAATTGCGCGCAAGACTCGACTTGGTTCGAGAGACTGGGAAGGCATGGCTTAGCGCGCCCCGCCGTTGCACATTCCCGCATGACTCCGTGATCACTCGCCTTGCTGAGGCAGTGCTGGCAGCGAAGAACACTATCGACTTGCTTCGAACGCTTGCGCGACATCATCACGAGCATGGTGGTGGGCGGCGATGGTTCCGTGAGCAAGGCGGCAAGATGGTGCCGCTTGTAGCCGATTCGGGAATCGCAGCAAGCGACTACCGGTTCCGACTGCGCCCTCTCGGTCTCCTCGCCGCCCAATGCGGCGTTGCCAAGTTGAACGATGTGCTTGACGTCGTTGGACGGAACCAATTCGAAGAGGCTGACTCGCTCCGGGCAGAAGACGAGGACGGAGACGAACTGTGACGGCGCCAGGTTGGAAAGACGTCCTTCCCTCTCCCCCTTCAGGAGGCCGACTCCACGAAGCATGGATGACAAGCTTCGAGCAGCCCGACGCCGGCCTTCTCGTCGAACACCTGCTCCCGACCCTGCTTGGCGCCAATCACTCAATTTCGCAAGAGCTTCACGAGCGCACTCTGTTTTTCGGCGAACTAGGCACCGCTCTCGAGATGCTCCGCGGCCGACTCACGCTCATCTCCTCTCCTTCCTACGGTGCGCGCGAGGAGTCGCAGTATCCGTGGCTATGGCGCTATGTCACCCATTTCAACGTCGGCGCTGAGGAGCGCGCCATCCAGCACGCCAAACTATGGGCGTTCCACTGGAAAGTGAACAACGAGGAGATTCTCGATCTTCATGTCTCATCGACGAATCTCACGCCGTCTGCGTTCAAAAGCCAGTTGCAGGCGGGCTGGCAGACGAGATTGGTTCTCGGAGAGCGATCCAGCCAGAACACCCGTCGCACATGGGGCGCGTTGATCCCGTTCCTGGAGGCACTCGGCGCTTCTTCGGGCGTCGTCGCTGCGACACGATTCCAGCGCCTCGTCGGGCTGCTTTGCCGCGTACAGTGTCCTGAAGGCGTAACGTTTGTCGCGAGCATCCCAGGCCAAGCAAGCGCAACTCGACAACTCGCGCACTTCAAGCCGACACGAATCCACGTGCTGGCACCGACCATCGGCGAGTGGAATGAGCGAACCCTCACCGATTGGAGTAGTGACGTCGGAGTTTCCCCGAGCAAGATCCACATGAAGTGGATCTCTGAAGACCACCCGTGGGCCACCAACACAGGTTGGGCGCTGTCGAAGACCGCCTCTGCAAACCTGGATAAAGTCGGCGTGCGCCTCGATTGCCTTCCTAAGGAGACGCGCTTTACAGAACAGCATCACGACGGCGACCCGCGCTGGTGCCATGCGAAGCTATACGTGATCCGCACCGGGCGCAAGCGGCGATTGCTGATTACTTCTGCGAACTGGAGCGCGGCAGCATGGGGCGCAGGGCGGTTGAAGCCGCGGAACTTTGAACTTGGCGTCCTTATTGATTCGGACTGGACCGGCCTTGAAGCGATAAGTGCGCCCTTCGACCCACCCAATACAACCCCCTTCTGTGTCGATCGTGTCGACGGCGAGGAAAACATTTGCGGACTTGAGTGGGCACAAGCCAGTTGGGACGGCGAGCAAATAGCACTACGCGCACGCAGCACCGACGGTGTCACGCCAATCCGAGCTGTCGTTGCTTTCACAAGCGGCGCGAGCGAAAACGCGTCGCTCGACATGAGCGAAGCTTCAATGCCGTGGAGCGACTCGAAGAGTACGCCACATACGGCGCACTTTGTGCAAGGAACCTACGAGTTGGAGGTTGATGTTCTTGATCTGCGCCCGCCATCCAAGTTCGCAAAGACTCCATTGCCGGAGGTGGATCCCGCGGTCGAAAAAGCGCTGCGTGAAGCCTTCCTTCTCCAGCGTTACGGCGGTCCGTCTGTAGACGCAGAGTCGGTGGCAGGGCTGCGTGACGAATACGGTCGTGCGGCCGTCACTACAGCAGTAGCCGACTACACAGTAAAAGCTTGGGTCGAGGCTCGCGCGGCCTTCAGCGTCGTCGACAAGTGGCGCGATGCTCTCGCTGAGGCGACGGCGGATGTTGAGCGCCACGAACAGGTCCGCCTGGACGGCGAGGAGCTGCGGGCACTCTTCGCACGATGCGAAGGGCCTGGCTCTCGCTTGGTGGTGGAGGAAATCAGCTGGCGTCTAGTGTGATGTCTCACAAGTAACTTTAAACAAGTTTAGCGGCAGCCCGGGCGACCGATGCCAAAATGCCGTCGGCGCTCTTGTGCCATACGAAGGGTTTCGGGTCTACGTTATAGCGCTCAAG
>JAFEBW010000014.1 GCA_018242445.1 Pseudomonadota bacterium
GACGGCATCGAGACCGATAGCCGCACGCTCACGCTGGACAACGTGCCGCGTGCGCTCGCCAACTTCGACACGCGCGGTTTCATCAAGCTGGTGGCCGATGCCGGCAGCGGGCGGCTGATCGGGGTGCAGGCGGTCGCGCCGGAAGCGGGCGAGCTGATCCAGACCGCCGCGCTGGTGATCCGCAACCGGATGACGGTGCAGGAACTGGCCGACCAGTTGTTCCCGTACCTGACGATGGTCGAAGGACTGAAGCTCGCGGCGCAGACCTTCAGCAAGGATGTGAAGCAGCTTTCCTGCTGCGCCGGGTGAGAAAAAGGAGGTGTTCGATGAGCGCCTACACGGTGTCGCGGCTGGCCCATGACGCTGGGGTGAGCGTGCATGTCGTGCGCGACTACCTGCTGCGCGGCTTGGTGCGGCCGGTGGCCTGTACCACCGGCGGCTACGGTGTGTTCGACGATGCCGCCTTGCAGCGTCTGTGCTTCGTGCGTGCGGCCTTCGAAGCGGGTATCGGCCTCGACGCGCTGGCGCGGCTGTGCCGGGCGCTCGACTCGGCGGTCGGCGACCAGGCCGCAGCCCAACTCGCCACGCTGCGCCAGTTTGTCGAGCATCGGCGTGAGGCGCTGGCCGAGCTGGATACGCGATTGGCCGCCATGCCCATCGAACGGCCGCGTGCGGAGACATTGCCATGAGCGCCCCTGAAAACCTGCCGCCCGAGACGCGCAGACCCATCACGGGCTATCTGTGGGGCGTGCTGGCCGTGCTGAGCTGCCCCTGCCATCTGCCGATTCTCGCCGCCGTGCTGGCCGGAACGACCGCCGGGGCCTTCATTGGCGAGCATTGGGGCGTTGCGGCGCTTGCGCTGACCGGCCTGTTCGTGCTGGCGGTGGCGCGGCTGCTGCGGGCCTTCCGGGGCGGATCATGACGACCTCGCAGCTCGCCGGATGGACGGCGACCGAGCTGGCGCAGGCAGCGGCGCGCGGGCAACTGGAACTGCATTACCAGCCACTGATCGATCTGCGCGATAACCGGATCGTCGGCGCGGAAGCGCTGCTGCGCTGGCGGCATCCGAGTCTTGGGCTGCTGCCTCCCGGCCAGTTCCTTCCCATGGCCGAGTCGGCCGGCCTGATGCCGGACATCGGCGCGTGGGTGCTGCGCAAAGCCTGCCATCAGATGCGTGAGTGGCAAGAGCTGGCGTGGCAGCCGTTCCGGCTTGCCGTCAACGTGTCCGCGAGCCAGGTAGGGCCGAGGTTCGATGCCCAGGTTCAGCAGGTGCTGGCCGATGCGGACTTGCCCGCCGAGTATCTGGAGATCGAGCTGACCGAATCAGTGGCCTTCGGCAATCCGGCCCTGTTCGCCACGTTCGACGCCTTGCGCGCGCTTGGCGTGCGCTTCGCGGCCGACGACTTTGGCACCGGCTATTCCTGTCTGCAACATCTGAAATGCTGCCCCATCACCACGCTGAAGATCGACCAATCCTTTGTCGCCAGGCTGCCGGACGATACCCGTGACAAAACCATCGTGAGGGCAGTGATCCAGCTCGCCCATGGGCTGGGCATGGAGGTGGTGGCCGAGGGCGTGGAAACACCCGACAGCCTTGCATTGTTGCGGCAGGCCGGCTGCGACACGGTGCAGGGCTTCCTGTTCGCCAAGCCGATGCCGGCGGCGGCCTTTGCCGGCTTCGTCAACCGATGGAGGAACACCACCATGAACGTCAACGAACCGTGCGTCAGTTGCTGCGTGTGCTGCAAGGAAATCCCGCTCGATGCCGCGTTTACCCCGGAGGGGGCCGAGTATGTCGAACACTTCTGCGGGCTGGAGTGCTATCAGCGCTTTCAGGCGCGAGCCAAGACTGGCGAGAGTAAGCCTGAGCAACCGCCGGCCCAGCGGCCCATAGTTGAGTCAGGCATGGGCGAGTAGCTTCACGCCATCATGGCGTAACTCGCCTTTAGGGGAAATGTGCCGGTACAAGGTCTGCCGCGTGATGCCGAGTTCCTGGCACAGGTCGCCGACCTTGGTTTCTGGCTGCCCCATCGCCGCCATCGCCAAGCGCAACTTGGCGGCGGTCATCTTGAACGGTCGGCCGCCTTTCCGGCCGCGCGCCCGCGCTGACGCCAGACCGGCAATCGTGCGCTCGGCGATCAGTTCGCGCTCGAACTCGGCCAGCGCCGCGAAGATGCCGAAGACCAGCTTGCCGGCGGCGGTCGTGGTGTCAATGGCCGCGCCGTGCCCGGTTAGTACCTTGAGGCCGATGCCGCGCCCGGTTAGATCGTGCACGGTATTGATCAGATGGCGCAGGTCGCGCCCGAGGCGGTCGAGTTTCCACACAACCAATGTGTCGCCTGGTCGAAGCGCCTTCAGGCAACTCGCCAAGCCGGGACGATCCTCGCGCTTGCCGGACGCTTGATCTTCATAGAGGTGCGCCGGATCGACGCCAGCGGCCACCAGCGCATCGCGCTGCAAATCGGTGGCCTGGGAGCCATCCGCCTTCGATACTCGCATGTAGCCAATCAGCATGTCTTGTCTGTCACATATACGTTCGATTATGTGACAGTGTGCACCGGAAAGCTCAGGCCGTCAAAATTTATCACTTAACCCGTCATTCTGTCTAAGACACGCAAAGGGTCCGATAGGCTCATAATGTGACAAAAATTCCGGGGGGATGCCTTCCTTCTCGAAGGTGGAGCGCAACTGTTCCAGGGAAGCTGGGTCGCGCCGACCATAAGAAGCCAACGCGAACAGCGAGCGTGCCGTCTCGGGGTTGTGCCGCGCTTCAATGATGGCCTCATCGATGGCCTGGACTGCACGTTGCCAGTGATTGACGGGTTCGGGCTTTGGCGCTTTCGCCGGCAGGCCACTGGTGACCCCGGTTTGCGGCTCGGACCAGAATAGCTTTGCATGCTCGCCTGGCGGGCTTATATCCCTCACCTCGATCAAGCTGATTGCCGTTGCCGCAGCCTCCAGCATCTGCAACCCTACTGCCAGGTTCAGGGTTTCATACGGTCGCCACAGACTTTGCCCAGCACGCAGCGGATACCCACAGCGTTCCCAGACCAGGCGGAGATACCCCGCGTAGGTTCCGCACACCGAAAGCGGGGTGTTCAGCTCATCAAGCAGCGTGCGTAGCAGCCGAAACCACGATCCGGCGTGGATGCGTCGGCGCGGCAGCTCCACATGGCCGGTCGTCAGTGCCTGCCAGGTACGCTGGTCCATCGTCGCAATCGCGTCGCTGGCGGTGCGTGGGTCGGCGTCGGCGTTTTCCCAGCCGGAGGGTCGGCCGGGAATCGCCTGAAAAACAGCCGTTCGGCTTGTAACGAGCTGATTTGACAGGGAATACAACATCGCTTGAATCGCCGTTCGGCGCTAGAGAAGAAGATCTTCCGCTTTTCGCTCGTTGCTTTGATCGAATGTAGGCCAAGTTTGCCCAGCGCCCTAAAAATGTAAAGTTTCCCCCGATGCAAGAGCTGGCGCTTTGCTCTGCTTTGAATGCAATACCGCTGCTGAGGCCGCGCAGCGGCCTATTAGCTCAAAAAAGTCAAAATTTTCCTTTCTGGCAAAAGCGGCACCCTTCGCTTCGACCGGTGATCACCCCGCCGCCTCGAATCTAGCCGCCGTTCTCGTCACGCGCTTGCGGTGGCGACACCCGGCAAACGACCAGGCTGTCTGCTTCCTCGAATAAGTCGTCGGATCACACGCACCGGCACGCGCCTACGGTCAAGCCACAGGTGCCGTGACATCCGGCCTGCGCGAATCCTTTTGCCCAATCACCACCTCTAGTGAACAGACACCGGTTTGAACCCCGTGCGTCCGTGCATCGGCCGGAGGTGAAAAAGTTGATTTCTGCATCGTCCAACAAGCGTTCAGCACTGCTAGTTGCGATCGCGGCCATCGTGATCGTGATCTGGTGGAGCGGCTTGCTGGACACGCTGAGCTTCTCTTCTCTGCAGGCCCACGAGGAGCAGCTGCACGGATGGACCGCGCGGAATCCGGTTCTCGCGGCCGGGAGTTTCGCGCTGCTCTATATCGTGATCGTGGGCCTGTCGTTACCTGGTGCGGCGACTCTTACGCTCACTGCCGGAGCCGTATTCGGGCTGTTCGAGGGGACGCTGATCGTGTCGTTCGCGAGTTCGCTGGGCGCCACGGTCGCGTTTTTGCTGTCCCGATTCGTGCTGCGAGATGAGGTACGTCGACGCTTTGGCGATCGCCTGCAGGGAATTGAAGACGGCGTCCGTCGAGACGGCGCGTACTTTCTGTTCACCCTGCGAATGGTGCCGGTTGTTCCATATTTCATGATCAACCTGCTGGCCGGGCTGACGGATTTGAAGGCCCGGACCTTTTACTGGGTTAGCCAGCTGGGCATGTTGCCGGGCACGCTGGCGTACGCGTATGCCGGCACGCAACTCGCTCGCCTCCGCGGCCCGATGGATGTGCTCTCTCCAGGACTGATCGGTGCATTTGGAATTCTGGGTCTGCTGCCCTGGTTGATGCGCTGGTTCACCTGTCATCTTGAATTACGACGACTCTACGCACAGCACCACCGCCCGCGCCAGTTCGACTACAACCTGATCGTCATCGGCGCGGGTTCTGCGGGCCTAGTCTCGGCGTACATCGGCGCGACCGCGCGGGCCAAGGTGGCGCTGATCGAACGTCACCGCATGGGTGGCGACTGTCTCAACACCGGCTGCGTCCCATCCAAGGCGCTGCTGCGCAGTGCGCGTGCGTTCGCCGACGCGAAGACCGCGACGCAATACGGTGTCGAGGTGACAGCTGTACGCGCGGATTTCGGCAAGGTCATGGCACGCGTGCAGTCGGTCGTTCGCCGAATCGCACCGCACGACTCAGTCGAGCGCTATGCCGGCCTGGGGGTCGATGTCATCCACGGCGAGGCGAGGATTGTCTCGCCCTGGGAGGTGGAGGTCGGCGGCCGACGTGTGAGCGCGCGCAGCATGATCGTGGCGAGTGGCGCGCGCCCGCTGATACCGGCCATCCCGGGCATCGATCCCGTCGACGCGCTGACTTCCGACAACCTCTGGGAATTGCGCGAACTCCCGCAGCGTCTGCTGGTGCTCGGCGGCGGACCGATCGGCTGCGAACTCAGCCAGGCCTTCGTCCGTTTCGGCAGCGAAGTCACCCTGGTCGAAATGGCCTCGCACCTGCTGCCGCGGGAAGACGTCGACGTCGCCGCCGAATTGGAACGGCGATTTGGCGAGGAAGGCATCGCGGTCATGACCGGCTGCAAGGCACTTCGCGTGGAGCGCGATGCCAATGGCAATCGTCTGATCTGTGATCGCGATGGCGTTGAGATCGCGGTGCCGTTTGACCGGCTGCTGCTCGCGCTTGGGCGACTCCCGAACGTCGAAGGATTTGGACTGCGCGAACTGGGCGTTGATCCGGGTCCGCGAGGAACCCTCGAATCCGACCCATTCCTGCGGACCCGTTTCCCCAACGTGCTGGTCGCCGGCGATGTCGCTGGTCCCTATCAGTTCACGCATGTCGGCGCGCACCAGGCGTGGTACGCGACGCTCAACGGACTGCTCGCGCCGTGGTGGCGGTTCAAGGCGGATTACCGCGTGATTCCGTGGGCGACCTTCACCGATCCGGAAGTCGCACGGGTGGGCTTGTCGGAAGACGAGGCGAAGGCCAAAGGAATCGCCGTCGAGATCACGAAGTTCGAACTGAACGATCTAGACCGCGCGATCACCGATGCGGCCGATCGCGGCTTCGTCAAGGTGCTCACGCCACCCGGCAAGGACCGCATCCTCGGCGCAACCGTCGTGGGCGAGCATGCCGGTGATCTGCTCGCCGAGTTTGTGCTGGCGATGAAACACCGGATCGGCCTGAGCAAACTGCTGGGCACGATCCACACCTACCCGACGATGAGCGAGGCCGCCCGGTTTGTCGCCGGCGCCTGGAAGCGTGCCCACGCTCCGGACCGATTGCTGGGCGTCGCCGAGCGTTATTTCGCCTGGCAGCGAGGTTGAGCATGGACCGCTCGCCATACCGTGACTTTCCTCCTCGCCGCATGCGCGATCGCGCCCCATTCGCCTTGCCGATCCAAATGGAGATGACGCCATGTGGCTGACCTTGATCTTCCTCGTGACCTTGCTGCTCGCCGCGGCCAACGGCGCCAACGACAACATCAAGGGTGCGGCCACGCTGGTCGGCTCCGGTGTCGACAACCACGGCCGGGCGATCAGACTGGCGACGCTGGCGACCGCCGCCGGCGGGATCGCCTCGATCTTCCTTGCCAACGGGCTGATCGCGGCGTTCAGCGGCAGCGGCATCGTACCGCCGCAGACGGCAGGCTCGATTCCATTCCTGCTTGCGGTGGGGACCAGCGCGGCGGTGACCGTTTGGTTGGCCACGACCATCGGAATGCCGGTGTCCACCACCCATGCCTTACTCGGCGGATTGCTGGGCGCCGGATCTGCCATGACGTTCGGACGCGTAGCAGTGGGCGCGGCATTCAAGGCGATGGTTCTGCCGCTGCTGGCGTCTCCGCTGATGGCGTTGGCGTTGGCCCTTGCCGTAGTGCCGCTGGTGCGGCGCCTTCGCGATGGGCCGGAGAACCGCGACGTGTCGATCGGCCATGACGTCAAAGCATCGGACGGCGATCACGGCCTTGCAACGGATCGCACATCGCCTGCCGTAACCGGGGTCGAAGCACCCGAGCCTCCGCGTCGATGGTTCAACCGCACGCATGCTTTGAGCGCCGCTGCGGTCAGCTTCGCTCGCGGACTGAACGACACGCCGAAAATCGCGGCGCTCGCGGTGGCGGGCAGCGGTTGGGGCGTCGGCGTCGCCTCGATCGGCGTGGTATCCGCGATGGCGATCGGCGGCCTGCTCGCGTCGCGCCGGGTTTCCGACACGCTCGCGCACAAGGTCGCGCGGATGGATGCCGGCGAAGGGCTCGGCGGCAACCTGGTCACCGCTTCGCTGGTGATCGGTGCCTCGCGTTTCGGCTTGCCGGTCTCCACCACCCATGTGAGCACCGGCGCCTTGTTCGGCGTCGCGGCGACCAATCGCAGCGGCCGGTCCGCAATGATCCGGCACATTCTGCTCGCCTGGTGCCTGACGCTGCCGGTTGCAGGTGCGATCGCGTTTTTTGCTGGTCTGATCCTTCATCTCGCGAGGTGACATCCATGAACGAAACTTCCATCCGTGCCGATGTCCGTCATTACTACGGCGAGGTACTCCATTCGACTCGCGATCTGCGCACCGGCGCGTGCTGCTCCTCTGAATCCATGCCGACTGGCATGCACGCCTTGCTCGAGGATCTGCATCCGGAAATCAAGGAGCGCTTCTACGGCTGCGGCTCGCCGTTCCCGCCGGCGATCGAGGGTCTGACCGTGCTCGACCTTGGGTGCGGTGTGGGTCGTGATGTGTATTTGTTGTCGCGACTGGTTGGCGAGTCCGGACAGGTCATTGGCGTGGACATGACGCCGGAACAATTGCAGATCGCCCGCCGGCACCAAGCGTGGCATGCCGACCGTTACGGCTATGCGCAGTCCAACGTCCGGTTCGAGGAAGGATTGATCGAGCGGCTGGACGAATGCGGGATTGACGATGCCAGCGTGGACGTCGTCGTGTCCAACTGCGTGCTCAATCTGTCGGCGGAAAAGGAACGGGTCCTGGCCGAGATTTTGCGCGTGCTCAAGCCCGGCGGGGAGTTGTACTTCGCGGACGTCTATGCCGATCGTCGCATTCCCGACGCCCTGCGCGGCGATCCGGTGCTGCTCGGAGAGTGCCTGGCGGGCGCGCTGTACGTGGAGGATTTCCGCCGGCTGATGGCGCGGTTGGGGTGCGCGGACGTGCGCTGCGTGAGCCAGGCGCCGATCCCGCTCGTCGATCCGGCCATCGAGGCGAAGATCGGCATGGTCGCGTTCCGTTCGATGACGATGCGTGCGTTCCGCCTGCCGCTGGAGGATCGCTGCGAGGACTTCGGGCAGCTCGCCGTGTATCGCGGAAGCGTGCCCGGCATGCCGCATGCGTTCACACTCGACGACCACCACCGTTTCGAGACCGGGCGGCCGCTGCGCGTGTGTGGGAACACCTTCGACATGCTCGCGAAGTCCCGCTACGTCGAACACTTCGACTTGGCTGGCGACAAACGAGTGCACTTCGGTCTGTTCGACTGCGCGCCCGCAGCCACGGCTGCGCCGGCCGGCGCCGGAAGCTGTTGCTGACCCCCACCATGTCGCGGCTTTCCACCCGTGCGAGTCTTGCCGTGGTCGTTCCAGCCGGACCGGGCGACGAGGCGTGGCGCGCGCTGCTACCGCAACTGGAGGACGTCGGCGCGCAGGAAGTCGCGCTGGTGCTCACCCGTCGCGCGGACGACCGCATGATCGAAGCGCTATCGGCCAACGTCACGCTGGTCGTATCGCACGCCGGTCGCTCCCACCAGCTCAATGCCGGAGCTGCCGCGACGAGCGCGGACTGGCTGTGGTTCCTGCACGCCGATTCGCAAATCACACCGGACAGTGTGCGCGCGCTGCGTCAATTCATTCACTCCGGTGAACGCGCGATCGGTTACTTCGAACTGCACTTCCTGCGCGATGGCCCGCGCTGGACCCGGATCAACGCCTGGGGCGCCTCGCTGCGCAGCCGGTGGCTGGGATTGCCGTTCGGCGATCAGGGATTCGTGATGCCACGGACGGTCTTCGAGGCACTGGGACGATTCGACGAAGGGATTTCCTGCGGCGAGGATCATGCGTTGGTGTGGGCAGCACATGCTTTCGCCATCCCGCTGCGCGCCCTGTCGGCGCCGATCTACACCAGCGCTCGCAAATACGCACAGCATGGCTGGTGGATCACCACGCGGCAGCATCTGCTCGAAACCGTGCGCCAAGCGCGACGCTTCTCGCGGGAGGTGTGATCGAGATGAGCTGCGGTATCGCCATCTTCGTCAAGACCCCCGCGCTGTCGCCGGTCAAGACGCGACTCTGGCCGCAGATCGGGCGTTCGCGGGCCGAAGCGCTGTACATGGCGTCGGCTGACGCCGTCGCATCGGTGGTTCGCCAAGCGGGTGCCGATGCGTCCATTACCGCCTACTGGGCAGTTGCCGAAGCACTCGTGCTGCGTGCCGAATACTGGGCCGACCTGCCGCGGCTGCAGCAAGGCGGCGGCGGCCTAGGACAACGAATGGATCGGGTTTACCGGACGCTGCGCCATCGACACCACGCGGCGATTCTGCTTGGAGCCGACTCACCGCAACTCAAGCTTAATGAGTTGCATCGTGCCGCACAGTGGCTTGCCAGTTTGGAGCCGCGTCTGGTGATCGGGCGCGCCGAGGACGGCGGATTCTGGTTGTTCGGGGGCAACACACCGATCCCGCCTCAGCCGTGGGCCCAGGTTCCTTACAGCACCGCCACCACCGGACAACACTTCGTTCAAGCGATGGACGCGCTGGGCCACTGGCTGGAACTGGAGCCGCTGCGCGATCTAGACACGGCCGCGGACCTCCTGCCGGTCTTGAGCAAGCTTGAAGCGATTCACGCACCCACCGCGGCGCAAGCGCGCGTGATAAAGCGACTGCGCGAGATCGCGCGGAGCCAGGAAAGCGCGTCGTGAACGGGAACTGGCTCGAATATGCAGGAACGATTCGGCTGCTGTGTGCCCTCACGGTCTTGATGGTGCTAATCGCGCTGGAACTGTGGTGGCCACGACGCGGCGTGGCTTCACCGCCGCAGCGTCGGCTTCGCAATGCCGGGCTGGCCATACTCTCGACGGCGCTGGTCCGCCTGCTGGTCCCCGTCACCGTGGTGGCCTTTGCAGCGCAGGTGGCAGCACAAGGTGACGGCATGCTCGCAACGATCGACTTGCCTACGCCGATCAACTGGGTAGCGACGATTATCGGGTTCGATCTGGCGATCTACTGGCAACACCGATTGATGCATCGCATTCCGGTGTTGTGGCGGATCCATCGGGTCCACCACAGCGATGCCTGGTTCGATGCGACGCTGGGCCTACGCTTTCATCCGCTCGAGATCCTGATTTCGACGATCTACAAACTCGGCGTGATCGCGCTGCTTGGGCCGGCACCGCAAGCGGTCGCGGCCTACGAGATTCTGCTGGTCACATTCTCGCTGCTAACCCACGCGGATATCGCCATCCCCGAGCGGTGGGACAGCTGGGCGCGGCTGGTCGTGGTAACGCCCGACTGGCATCGCGTGCACCACTCGGTGCGTGAAGAAGAAACCAACAGCAATTACGGCAACTTTCTCACGCTCTGGGACCGGGTATTTCTTTCGCGCATCGAGCAACCAACGGCGGGGCATCAACGGATGGTCCTCGGACTACCGCAGTTCCGAAGTCCACGCGATCAGACCATTGGAGCCTTGTTGCTCAATCCCTTCACTCCCCAAACCCGTTTTTCGTCCAGCGAGGACTCCTGAATGCACGACACCTGGCCCCTGCTCAAGGAAAGTGACTTCCCGCCCATTGAACGCAGTGCGGTGACAACGCTGCAGCTAAACCTGGGATACCGCTGCAATCTGAGCTGCATCCACTGCCACGTCAACGCCGGTCCGCGCCGGACCGAACGCATGGACCGGGACACGATGAATCTGGCGCTGTCCGCGGCGCGCCGATTGCGCGTGAAAACGCTTGACCTCACCGGCGGTTCCCCTGAGATGAATCCCGACTTTCGGTGGCTGGTCCGCCGCGCCAGGATGCGCGGGCTGCACGTCATGGATCGGCTCAATCCGACGATCATGGAGGAGCCAGGTTACGGGTGGGTCGGCGAGTTCCTTGCCGAGCATGAGGTGGAAATCATCGCCTCGTTGCCGTGCTACAGCCAGCAAAATGTCGACGAGCAGCGCGGCGATGGCGTGTTCGAGTCATCCATCCGCGCGTTGCAGCGGCTCAATGTGCTCGGTTACGGTCGGGCGGGCGGAACGCGCGTGCTCAACCTGGTCTACAACCCCAACGGCGCATTCTTGCCGCCGGACCAGGACCGGCTGGAGGCCGACTACCGCCGGTTGCTCGGCGCCAATTTCGGCATCGTGTTCGACCATCTGTACGCGCTGGCCAACATGCCGATCCAGCGGTTCGGATCCTGGTTACTGTCCAAGGGAAAATTCCAGGACTACATGGCGACTCTGCACGCGGCCCATCGCGACGAAAACCTCACTTCGGTGATGTGTCGCTCCACGCTCAGCGTCGGCTACGACGGATTTTTGTACGACTGCGACTTCAACCAGATGTTGCGCCTCCCGCTGGGCGGTGGCGACCGGCCGATCCATCTGCGCGATGTACTCGAGGGCCGATTGCCGCGCCGCATCGGTGTGGCCGGACATTGTTACGGATGCACGGCAGGCCAAGGTTCCAGTTGTGGCGGCGCGTTGAACGCGCGTGAGGACATCGCGATGCGCCTGAACGACGATCGGCAGATCGGAGCGCCGGATGCGCATCCTTGATGTCCCGCTGGCGTGGGTGGGAACGCGGCTTGGGCGCTATCTGTCCCGGCAGGTGCACATTCACGGCATCGCTCCGGAAACGCCGCGGGCGCTGCTGCTCGAAGCGTTGCGGCCGGGCGACGTACTGCTCGTCGAAGGGCGCACCCGGGTCAGCACCGCAATCAAGTTCCTGACCCAGTCGACCTGGTCGCACGCCGCGCTCTTCGTGGGCGATCACCTGGCCGCCGCCGGCGGCAATCCGGCGCACTGTTTCGTCGAGGCCGACATCGTCGAAGGCGTGCGCAGTGTGGGCATGGACGAATTCGCCGGCCACCACACTCGCATCTGCCGACCGGTGGGACTGGACGAAGACGCATGCCGCCAGGTCACCGCCTATGCCATCGAGCGCATTGGCGATCAGTACGACTTGCGCAACGTATTCGACCTGGCGCGCTATCTGTTTCCGACACCGCCGCTGCCGACGCGCCTGCGCCGTCGCGCCCTGAAATTCGGCAGCGGCGATCCGACCCGTGCGATCTGCTCGACCCTGATCGCACAGGCGTTCCAGGCCGTGCGCTATCCGATCTTGCCGCTGTTGACCCGACGCGATGCCTCCTCGCCGCAATGCCCCGGGTGCGTCGCCGAAGTGCTGCACGTGCGTCATCACAGCTTGTTTGCACCGCGCGATTTCGACGTGTCGGTGTATTTCCAAATCATCAAGCCATCGCTTGCGGGCGCCTTCGACTATCGATCACTGCCATGGGATGAAGCGCAGGTAATCGCGCACGACACGCATACTCTCCACAGCGTCACGGGCTAGCCGCAACACTGTGTAGGCACTCATCGGTCCCCTCCTTTTTCTCACCCGGCGCAGCAGGAAAGCTGCTTCACATCCTTGTTGAAGGTCTGCGCCGCAAGCTTCAGTCCTTCGACCATCGTCAAGTACGGGAACAACTGGTCGGCCAGTTCCTGCACCGTCATCCGGTTACGGATCGCCAGCGCGGCGGTCTGGATCAGTTCGCCCGCCTCCGGCGCGACGGCCTGAACCCCGATCAGCCGCCCGCTGCCGGCATCGGCCACCAGCTTGATGAAACCGCGCGTGTCGAAGTTGGCGAGCGCACGCGGCACGTTGTCCAGCGTGAGCGTGCGGCTATCGGTCTCGATGCCGTC
>JAFEBW010000015.1 GCA_018242445.1 Pseudomonadota bacterium
CTTCGTTTACGACGCCAACCAGCGCCTGTGCAAGCGCATCGAGCCGGAGACCGGGGCCAGCTACACCGCTTACGACGCGGCCAGCAACCCGATCTGGACGGCCACCGGCATCGCCGATGCCAGCCCGAGCTGCAACCGCTCGGTGGTGCCCGCCGCCAGCCAGATCGCGCGCACCTTCGACGCCCGCAACCGCGTGCTTACGGTGAACGTGCCCAATTCCACCAGCGAGCTGGCCTACAGCTCACAACGATGGCGCCCTGCGCAGCCTGAGCAACGGCTCCGGCGCGGCGGCGATCGCGTGGAGGCGATCAGAAATCGAACCGGGATTGAACTGGCCCCATTGGCGCAATGGAGCCGATCCCATGGAGGCGCGTGCTATCCTAGTCGCTGCAAGATCCTTCAACCCGTTGTTTTCCCTGATATCACTGGAGCATGGCATGGCGCTGGAGCGCACGTTGTCGATCATCAAGCCCGATGCGGTCGGCAAGAACGTCATCGGCAAGATCTATTCCCGTTTCGAGACCAACGGCCTGCACGTCGTGGCCGCGAAGATGAAGCACCTGTCCACCAAGGAGGCCGAGGGCTTCTACGCGGTGCACCGCGAGCGCCCGTTCTTCCGCCCGCTGGTGGAGTTCATGACCTCCGGCCCGGTGATGATCCAGGTGCTGGAAGGCGAGGGCGCGGTGCTCAAGAACCGCGAACTGATGGGCGCCACCAACCCGAAGGACGCCGCACCGGGCACGATCCGCGCCGATTTCGCGCAGTCGATCGACGCCAACGCCGTGCACGGTTCGGATTCGCTGGAGAACGCCGCCATCGAGTGCGCGTATTTCTTCAGCAGCACCGAGCTGTGCCCGCGCTGAAGCGCTGACGTGGCCGCCACCATCCCGCTCGCCGATCCTGTTGCAACGGCTCCAACCTTGGTCAATTTGCTGGGGCTGGATCGGGCGGGCATGGTCGCGTTCTTCGCGAGTCTGGGCGAGCCGCGCTACCGCGCCGAGCAGGTGATGAAGTGGATCCACCATCGCCACGAAACCGATTTCGATGCGATGACCGACCTCGGCAAGCCGCTGCGCGCCAAGCTGCAGGCCGCGTGCGTGGTGGAGCCGCCGAAGGTGCTGCTGGAGAAGCCCTCGGCCGACGGCACCCACAAGTGGCTGTTGGGCATGGATGGCGGCAACGCCATCGAGACCGTGTTCATCCCCGACAAGGGCAGGGGCACGCTGTGCGTGTCCTCGCAGGTGGGTTGCGCGCTCGCCTGCACCTTCTGTTCGACCGGCGCGCAGGGCTTCAACCGCAACCTGTCGGTGGCCGAGATCGTGGGCCAGGTGTGGGTGGCGGCCAGGCACCTGGGCAACGTGCCGCACCGCCAGCGCAAGCTCACCAACGTGGTGATGATGGGCATGGGCGAGCCCTTGCTGAATTTCGAGAACGTGGTGCCGGCGATGAGCGTGATGCGCGACGACCTCGGTTTCGGGCTGGCCAACAAGCGCGTCACGCTGTCGACCTCGGGGCTGGTGCCGTTGATCGACCGGCTGGGCGAGGAGTCGGACGTGTCGCTGGCGGTGTCGCTGCACGCGCCCACCGACGACCTGCGCACGCAGTTGATGCCGATCAACAGGAAATACCCGATCGCCGAATTGCTCGCCGCCTGCGCGCGTTACGCGCAGCGCAAACCGCGCGCGTCGATCACCTTCGAATACACCCTGATGCGCGGCGTCAACGATCAGCCCGCGCATGCGCGCGCGCTGGCGAAGCTGATGCGCGGCTTCAACGCCAGGCTGCAACGCGACAACGCGGCCAAGGTGAACCTCATCCCGTTCAATCCCTTCCCCGGCACCGGCTACGAACGCCCGCCGGAGGACGCGATCCGCGGCTTCCAGACGCTGTTGCTGCGCGATCACGTGCTGACGATGGTGCGCCGCACCCGTGGCGACGACATCGACGCCGCCTGCGGCCAGCTCAAGGGCAGGGTGCTCGAGCGCACCCGCAAGCACGATCGGCATCGGCAAAAGACCATCGTTCCAACCATCAACCCACCCGAGGGAGAAGTCGATGCGGCTGCGTGATGCGGGTCTGCTCGCCGGTACCTTGCTTGCCCTTGCGCTGTTGACGGGTTGTCATCGCGCAAAAAACCAGAATCCCTACTTCTACAGCACGCAGCAGGACGTGCCGAAGTTCAAGTCCGACAACGCGACCCCGCACGCGATCGCGCAAAACGAAATCGCGCTGGCGCAGGAATACATCAAGATGGGCAAGTACGACATCGCCCTGACGCGCCTGCAGAACGCGATCAAGGTCGAGCCATCCTCGCCGGATGGCTACACCGTGCTGGGGTTGCTGTACGAGCGCATCAATCGCCCCGAGCTGGCCGAGGCCAACTACGCCAAGGCGGTCAAGCTGGCCCCGGACAAGGGCGACATGCTCAACAATTACGGCGCGTGGCTGTGCCGCTCCGGTCACCCGGCGCAAGCCGATGTGGAGTTCCGCAAGGCCCTTGCCGATCCGTTCTACCAGACTCCCACGATGGCGATGGGCAACGCGGCCATGTGCGCGCTCAAGGCCGGCAACACCACCGCGGCGGAAGGCTATGCCCGGCAGACCCTGGCCTTGCAGCCCAACAACATCGATGCCCTGCAGATGCTCGCCACGTTGTTGTTCCAGCGCGGCGATTACATGAACGCGCGCGCCTTCGTCGAGCGTTATCTCGCCACCGGCCAATACTCGCCGACGGTGCTGGAGCTGGGCGCGAAAATCGAGGACAAGCTCGGCGACCCGGCGGCAGCGCGCTCGTACCGGGAGCGCATCGCCTCCGACGCTCCGCAGCCCTCGCCGAGCGAAAACTGACTGCATCCCCACCCGCTGGAGGGGCGCTTTGCGCTATGCTCCCGCGGCTTGCCGGATCTGCCTGCGAACGGATGGCTGACAACCGCCGGGGCAGGCTTTCCGATCACCCGAACCGCGCCCGTGCCGGGCGCCGAGCAATGACAGCATGGCCTCAGACGATCAGGAAGCTTACGAACAGGGCGAACAGTTGCGCCAATGGTTGCGCACCAATGGCATGTCGATGGTCGGCGGCATCGCCATCGGGCTTGCGGTGATCGCCGGCTGGCAATGGTGGCAGCGCAAGCAGACGCAACATCTGGAAAACGTCGCCATGACCTACGCGGCTTTCGCCGCCGCGGCCGATGCCGGTGCCGATGCCAAGTCGATCGACGCCAGCCTGAGCAAGGTGCATGCCGAGTCGGCCGGTACGCCCTATGCCGCCTTGGCGGCTCTGCGCATGGCCTCCATCCAGGTCGGCCACAACGATGCCAAGGCCGCGCTGGCGAGCCTGGATGGCGTCGGCAAGGTCGCGAAGGATCCTGCCCTGACCGAACTGGTGCAGTTGCGGGCCGCGCGCGCGCTGGTGATCCTCGATCGCCCCAAGGAAGCCCTGCAGCGCCTGGACGCGGTCAAGGACGACGCCTGGATCCCGGTGGCCGACGAGATCCGTGGCGATGCCCAGAGCGCGCTGGGCAACGTCGATGCCGCACGCGCCGCGTATGCCAGTGCGCTGGCCAAACTCCCCGATGACGCCCCCGGCCGCAACCTGCTGATGATGAAGCTGACCGAAGCCGGCGGTGTCGTACCCCCATCCGAGGCGAAGAAAGCATGAGTTTTTCCCGAACCGCCCTCATCGCCGCGTTGGTCGTGGCCGTCGCCGGCTGCTCCGGCGTCAAGGAGCTGATGCACAAGATCGGCAGTTCCAACAACGTGCACCAGCCGGCCGCGCTGACCGCGATCACGCCCAGCGTCAACGTGCAGAAGGTCTGGAGCCGTTCGATCGGCAAGGGCGAACGCCTGCTGGGCCTGTGCATGCACCCGGCCATCGACGGCAACCGCGTGTATGTCGCCGAGCCCTACGGGCATGGCCTGCACGCGCTGGATCTGGCGACCGGCCGCGACATCTGGAAGATCAACGACGCCAGCGTGCGCTTCTCCGGTGGCCCGGGCGTGGGTGGCGGCGTGGTCGTGGCCGCGTCCATCAACGGCGACGTGCTCGCCTACGACGCCGGCACCGGTGCCCAGCGCTGGCATGCCAACGTCACTTCCGAGGTTCTCTCCACGCCGCTGGTGGCGGGCGACGTGGTGGTCGTGCGCAGTGGCGACGGGCACATCACCGCTTTCGGTCTGGCTGACGGGCAGCGCCGCTGGGGTTACGAGCGGCAGGTGCCGTCGTTGAGCCTGCGCGGCAATTCCTCGCCGGTACTCGGCGAAAACGGCTTGGTGTACATCGGCTTCTCCGACGGCACCCTGGTGGCGCTGCGTGCCGCCGACGGTTCCAAGGTGTGGGAACAAGCCGTCGCCCAGCCCGAAGGGCGCAGCGACATCGACCGCATGGCCGACATCGACGGCGACGTCGTGGTGGGCGGCGGTGGCGTGTTCGCGGCCAGCTACAAGGGCAAGGTGGCTGCCTTCACCGCCGAAACCGGCGCGCCGCAGTGGACGCATGCGCTGATCAGCTACGGCGGCCTCGTGCGCGGCGGCAACAGCCTGTACGTCAGCGATTCGTCCGGCACCGTCTGGGGGCTCGATGCCGCCACCGGCGCAGGCCTGTGGAAGCAGGAGGCGCTGGCGTGGCGCTGGCTGAGCACGCCGGCGGCACAGGGCGGTTATGTGGTCGTCGGCGACTTGCAGGGTTATCTGCATTGGCTGTCGCCCGAGACTGGCGCGATCGTCGCCCGTGCGCGCATCGGCGGCAGCAAGGATGCGATCCGCGGCACCCCACAGGTGTCCGCCGACGGCATCCTCGTGGCCGAAACCACGCAGGGCAAGCTCGCCGCCTTCCGCATCAACAAGTAACCCGACTGGCCCGCGACTCGCGGGCCGGTTCCACTATCGGGCTGTCGCGTCATGCTGCCACTGGTCGCCCTGGTCGGCCGACCCAATGTCGGCAAGTCCACCTTGTTCAACGCCCTCACGCGCACGCGCGACGCGCTCGTGCACGACGAGCCTGGCGTCACCCGCGATCGCCACTACGGCGTGTGCCGCTTGCTGGAAGGCCGCCCGTTCGCGCTGGTGGATACCGGTGGACTGTCCGGCGATGAAGCCGGGCTGGCGGGCCTGACCGCGCAGCAGGCGCGTGCCGGCGTGGACGAGGCCGACGTGGTGGTGTTCGTGGTGGATGCCCGGGAGGGCGCGGCGCCGCTGGATGCGAGCATCCTCGCGTGGCTGCGCAAGTCCGCCAAGCCCTTGCTGCTGGCGGTCAACAAGACCGATGGCCTCGACGTGCAGGCAGCGTTGGCCGACTTCGCGCGCTTCGGCATCGCCGCGCCGCTGGCGGTGTCCTCGGCGCACCAGCGCGGCATCCCCGAGTTGCTCGCCGCCATCGCCGCGCTGTTGCCGGAGGAAGTGGCCGGCGACGTCGCCATCGATCCCGAGCGCCTGCGGCTGGCCATCGTCGGCCGGCCGAACGTCGGCAAGTCCACCCTGGTCAACCGCCTGCTCGGCGAGGAGCGCGTGATCGCCTCCGAGGTGCCCGGGACGACGCGCGATTCGATCCGCGTGGATCTGGATCGCGACGGCCGCAAGTACCAGTTGATCGACACTGCCGGCATCCGCCGCCGCGGCAAGGTCGAGGATGCGATCGAGAAGTTCAGCGTCATCAAGACCCTGCAAGCCATCGACGCCGCGCAGGTGGTGCTGTTGCTGCTCGATGCCAGCGAGGGCGTGACCGAACAGGACGCCACCGTGCTCGGCCACGTGCTCGATTCCGGGCGCGCCTTCGTCATCGCCACCAACAAGTGGGATGGCCTCACCACCTACCAGCGCGAACAGTGCGAGGCGATGCTCGCGCGCAAGCTGGGCTTCGTCGATTGGGCGGAGAAGGTGCGCATCTCCGCCAAACACGGTTCGGGCCTGCGCGAGTTGTTCAAGGCCATCCACCGCGCGCACGCCTCGGCGATGCGCACGTTCGGCACCTCGGAGGTCAACAGGGCCATCGAGATCGCCATCGAGGCCTTCCCGCCGCCGGCGGTGCGCGGGCATGCGGCGAAGATGCGCTACGCCCATCCCGGCGGCGAGAACCCGCCGACCTTCATCGTCCACGGCACCCGCCTGAAGTCGCTGCCGGAAAGCTACAAGCGCTATCTGGAAAACTTCTTCCGCAAGCGCTTCAAGCTCGTCGGCACCCCGGTGCGCTTCGAGTTCCGCGAAGGCGTGAACCCCTACGAGGGCAAGAAGAACACCCTCACCGAAGGCCAGAAACGCTCGCGCCAGCGCATGATCCGCAACGCCAAGAAGCGCGAGAAGTGACGCATCGGCGCGACCGCGCGCAGCGCGATCGCCTTTGCCGATGCGTCATCCCCGCGCAGGCGGGGATCCAGCGCCTTGCCGTGTAACGCGGCGCGACCGCGCGCAGCGCGATCGCCTTTGCC
>JAFEBW010000016.1 GCA_018242445.1 Pseudomonadota bacterium
ACCCCGATCAGCCGCCCGCTGCCGGCATCGGCCACCAGCTTGATGAAACCGCGCGTGTCGAAGTTGGCGAGCGCACGCGGCACGTTGTCCAGCGTGAGCGTGCGGCTATCGGTCTCGATGCCGTCATGGTGCGCTTCCGCCTCGCTGTAGCCGACGGTGGCGACTTGCGGATCGGTGAACACCACCGCCGGCATCGCGGTCAGGTTCAGGGCCGCGTCGCCGCCGGTCATGTTGATGGCGGCGCGAGTGCCGGCCGCAGCCGCCACGTAGACGAATTGCGGCTGGTCGGTGCAGTCGCCGGCGGCGTAGATGTGCTCCACGCTGGTACGCATGCCGGGGTCGATGACGATAGCGCCTTGCGGGTTGACCGTGATGCCCGCCGCATCCAGCGCCAGACCGCGCGTGTTGGGCGAGCGGCCGGTGGCAATCAGCAACCGGTCGGCGCGCAGTTCGCCCTGTGCCGTGGTCAGCACGAATTCACCGCTCACATTGGCAACCTGGCTGGCTTGCGTGTGTTCCAGCACCTCGATGCCCTCGGCGCGAAAGACGGCCGTGACGGCTTCGCCGATGGCCGGGTCTTCACGAAAGAACAGCGTGCTGCGCGCCAGAATCGTCACCTTGCTGCCAAGCCGGGCGAACGCCTGCGCCAGTTCCAGCGCCACCACCGACGAGCCGATCACGGCCAGGCGCGCAGGGATCGTTTCGCTGACCAGCGCTTCGGTGGAAGTCCAGTAAGGGGTATCTTTCAGGCCGGGAATCGGCGGCACGGCCGGACGCGCGCCGGTGGCGATCAGGCAGCGGTCGAACGCCACCGAGCGCTCGCCCCCTTCGTTCATGCGCACGATCAGGCTGTGACCGTCCTTGAAGCGGGCCTCGCCGTGCAGCACGGTGATAGCCGGGTTGCCGTCAAGGATGCCTTCGTATTTGGCATGGCGCAGCTCCTCGACACGGGCCTGCTGCTGGGTCAGCAGCACGTTGC
The DNA here is from genome assembly GCA_018242445.1 of Pseudomonadota bacterium. GTDB lineage: Bacteria > Pseudomonadota > Gammaproteobacteria > Xanthomonadales > Xanthomonadaceae > SZAS-103. Next base: position 980 of record JAFEBW010000016.1, read on the forward strand.
GCTGAATTGATGCCGGCGTGGCTGCGATTCCACCATCGAAGGGGCTTTCGCGGCGCAGATGGGCAATGTGCGCGGCGCGAATCATGATCTTGGACGGCACGCAGCCGACGTTGACGCAGGTGCCGCCGATGGTGCCGCGCTCGATTAACGTCACGATCGCACCTTGCTCGACGGCCTTCAATGCTGCCGCCATTGCAGCCCCGCCACTGCCGATCACGGCGACATGGAGCCCATCGCCGATTCCATCAGCCTTGTCGCCGCTGCCCAGCCATTCGCGCATCTTGCCGAGCAATCCGCCCCCCATCGGAGCCACCGGCGCGTCGGCGCGTGTAGCCCGATAACCGAGTTCGGCGACGGCGGCGGTCAACGCATCCGGTGATGTACCGGCCTCGACATTGAGCTTGGCGCTGCCCTTGGCATAGGACACCTCTGCCGATTGCACGCCGGGCACTTTCTGCAGGGCTTCCTGGACATGCACCGCGCACGAGTCGCACGTCATGCCGGTGATTTTGAGGGTGGTCATGCAGTCTTTCTTTTTCTGTGTTGGTCGGCGGATCAGGCCGTCAACCATGTTTTGTGGGGAGTTCGCATCCGTCCGGCACGCATCTGCGGTTGGCCGGCGAGACCAGATCCCAGACCGACACAACGAGCATCAAGGTGATTCCCGTGTAAAGCAGGGGCGTGATCCAGAGGAACCGTCCTGCCAGCACGAGCGCAGGGCCGATCATGCCCAGGACGCTGCGATGCCATTGCCGGTGGCGCAGCCAGCCCAGCGCGTTGGCCAGCAGCGCTAAACCGGCGAACAGCGGCAACAACGTAGAAATGAACATGCCTTCGTATTGCTGCAGAAAGCCGAGCCCGATGGCTGCGCCCAAGCTCGCAATCGCAGGAAAGCAGGCCGCACAGCTCATCGCGGAAACGACGGTACCCAATGCCCCGGCCTTATCGGCGATACGCGCAAGCGATGTCATGCCATCGCTCCCTGTTCAATGCTTGACGCTGGACGGATAGCCGGCGTCTTCGGTGGCCTTGGTCAGCTTCTGCACGCTGGTCTTGGCATCGTCATAGGTAACGACGGCTTCGCGTTTCTCGAAGCCCACATCGACCATGCTCACGCCCTCGACCTTTGAGAGCGCCTTCTTGACGGTGATCGGACATGCGGCGCAAGTCATGCCTGGAACTGTCAACGTGACGGTTTGAGTGGCGGCCCATACCGGGGCGACGACCGCGGCGAGGGCGAGGGAAGCAAACAGTTTTTTCATGGTGAACTCCGATCAGTAGAAAAAAGGCAGGACATAGGGAAAGCCGAGCGCGATCAGAACCAGCGCGGTCACGATCCAGAAGATGAGCTTGTAGGTCGCGTGCACCTGGGGAATCGCGCAAACCTCGCCCGGTTGACAGGCTTGCGCCGGGCGGTAGATGCGCCGCCAAGCGAAGAACAACGCGACCAACGCCGCGCCGAGGAACAGCGGACGGTAGGGTTCCAGCACGGTCAGGTTGCCGATCCATGCCCCGCTGAATCCCAAGGCGACCAGCACCAGCGGTCCAAGGCAGCAGGTTGAGGCGAGGATGGCCGCCAGCCCTCCGGCGAAGAGTGCGACGCGCCCGTTTTGTGGTTCATTCATGCGCTTGTCCTTTCGAATTTGGATCGGATAGCGCAACCTTACTTCCGTACTCATGTACGGAGTCAAGCGCTATGGCAAACAATTTGGAGAACCTGACTATTGGCCTTTTCGCCGAAGCCGCCGGAGTCAACGTGGAGACGATCCGCTTCTATCAGCGCAAGGGCTTGCTTCCGCAACCGAACAAGCCTTATGGCAGCATTCGCCGCTATGGCGGTGCGGACGTGGTTCGGGTGAAATTCGTGAAGTCGGCCCAGCGGCTGGGCTTCAGCCTGGATGAAATCGCCGAGTTGTTGTTGCTCGACGATGGCATGCACTGCGCGGAGGCCAGCAGCCTGGCCGAGCACAAGCTCCAAGACGTGCGCGAGAAAATCGCGGACTTGGCACGCATGGAGGGCGTACTGTCTGACCTCGTGCGTGCCTGCCATGCACGAAAAGGGAACGTTTCGTGCCCGCTGATTGCGTCGCTGCAGGACTGAACAAGTCCGGCGGGCGGCCACACCTTCGCGTGGTTTATTTTTCGTTTTCTGAGATGAGCCTTATTGCGACCGAATACTCGTCGTTGGAGCGGTGGGCGCGATGCAGTCGGCGCTGTGCCATCAGCAGGAAGGCGGCCGGAATGACCAGCATCGACAGCATCGGCGCGGTGAGCATGCCACCGACCATCGGCGCGGCGATGCGCTGCATGACTTCCGAACCGGCGCCCGCGCCGAGCAGGATCGGCAGCAGACCGGCGAGGATCACCGCGACGGTCATCGCCTTTGGACGCACGCGCTGCACCGCGCCTTCGCGGATCGCCTCGTGCAGCGCAGCGATGCCGGCCTGTGGATCGTTCGCCAACCGCCGGTCCCAGGCATGGCGCAGATACAGCAGCATCACCACGCCGAACTCCGCGGCCACGCCGCCGAGGGCGATGAATCCGATCACGGTCGCGACCGAGACCGCATGGCCCATCGCGAAGATCAGCCACAGCCCGCCGATCAACGCCAGTGGCGCGCTGGCCATGATCAGCGCGGCTTCGTCGGCGCGGCGGAACACCGCGTAGATCAGGCCGAAGATGATCACCAGCGCGGTCGGCACGACCCACTTGAGACGTTCCATCGCCCGTGCGAGGTACTCAAACTGTCCTGACCAAGCGAGCGTGGTGCCCGGCGGCAATACGATTTCGCGCGCGACCGCGCGTTGCAAATCAGCGACGACCGCGCCCAGATCGCGGCCGGCGGTATCGACGTAAACGTAGGTCGCCAAGCGACCGTTCTCGCTCTTGAGCATGGCTGGCCCGGCTGCGACGCGCACGTCGGCGATCTGGCCGAGCGTGAGCTGCGCGCCACCCGGCGCGACGATCGGCAGGTTCGCCAGCGCGTCCGGCGAATCACGGTCGGCCTGCGAATAGCGCACCACGATCGGATAGCGCTCCAGCCCTTCGACGGTCTGACCGATCGGATCGCCGCCGACCGCGGTGGCGATCAGTTCCTGCACCTGCTGCTGGGTCAAGCTGTAGCGTGCGGCCTCGTCGCGACGGATCCGCACGTCGACATAGCGCCCGCTGGCGGCGCGTTCGGCGATCGCCGAGGCCACGCCCGGCACCGTGCGCGCAACCGCCTCGATACGGTCGGCGACCTGCTGCAGCGTCGCTGGATCGGCGCCGAGCACCTTGATCCCGATCGGGCTCTTGATGCCGGTCGCGAGCATGTCGATGCGGTTGCGAATCGGTGGCACGAACAGATTGGAGATGCCCGGCACCTTGACCGCGCGATCGAGTTCGGCCTTGAGCCTCTCCATCGTCATGCCCGGTCGCCACTGCGACTTCGGCTTGAACGTGATCGTGGTCTCGAACATCTCCAGCGGTGCCGGATCGGTCGCCGACTCGGCGCGACCGGCCTTGCCAAACACGCGATCAACCTCCGGCACGATCTTGAGCATGCGGTCGGTCTGTTGCAGCAACTGCGAGGCCTTGCCGGACGACAGTCCGGGCAGCGCGGTCGGCATGTACAGCAGCGTGCCTTCATCCATCGCCGGCATGAACTCGCTGCCCAGGCGACTGAGCGGAACGATCGCGCTGAGCATGAGCAGCCCGGCGATCACCAGCGTTGTCTTCGGATACGCGAGCACCCAATCGAGTAGCGGTTGGTAGAGCGCCATCAGCCCGCGATTGAGCGGGTTGTCGCGCTCGGCGCGGATGCGACCGCGGATCAGATAGCCCATCAACACCGGCACCAGGGTGATGGCGAGGCCTGCGGCCGCGGCCATCGCGTAGGTCTTGGTGTAGGCGAGCGGCTTGAACAGGCGGCCTTCCTGCGCCTGCAGCGCGAACACCGGCACGAACGAGAGCGCGATGATCAGCAGGCTCACGAACAGCGCTGGCCCGACCTCGCAGGCGGCCTCGGCGATCAGCGTCCAGCGCGCCGCGCCCTGCGGCTCGGCTCCGGCGTGCGATTCGCGCCAGCGCTCCAAATGCTGGTGCGCGTTCTCGATCATGACCACCGCCGCATCGACCATCGCGCCGATCGCGATCGCGATGCCGCCGAGCGACATCAGGTTCGCGGACACGCCTTGTATGCGCATCACGACGAACGCGGCAAGCACCCCCAGCGGCAGGGTCACCACCGCCACGCCCGCCGAACGCAGATGCCAGAGGAACAGCACGCACACCAGCGCAACCACCGCGAACTCCTCGATCAGCTTGTCGCGCAGGTTCTCGACCGCCGCATCGATGAGCTGCGAGCGGTCGTAGGTCGGCACGATCTCGACACCCGCCGGCAGGCTGCGCTGCAGCTCGGCCAGACGCGCCTTGACCGCAGCGATCGCGGCGCGGGCATTCTTGCCGTTGCGTAGCACGACCACGCCGCCGGCGACTTCGCCCTGACCGTCGAGCTCGGCGATGCCGCGGCGGAACACCGGGCCGCGCTGCACGCGCGCGACATCGCGCAGCAGCACCGGTACGCCCCCTGCGTTGGCCAGAATCGGCACGCCCTCGAAATCGGCCTGGCTGCGCAGATAGCCTTCGCTGCGTACCATCAGTTCGGCTTCGCCTTGTTCGATCACCGAGCCGCCATTGGCGCCGTTGGCGGCGCGTACCGCCTCGACCAGTTGTGCCAGCGTGATTCCGCGGGCAGCGAATGCCTGCGGGTCCGGAACGATCTGCCAGGCGCGCTCCATGCCGCCGATCGCGGCGACTTCGGCGACGTCGGGCACCGTCTTGAGCTGATAACGGATGAACCAATCCTGCAGGGCTCGGAGTTGACCAAGGTCGTGTCGGCCGCTGCGATCGACCAGCGCGTACTCGTAGATCCAGCCCAGACCGGTTGCATCGGGTCCGAGCGCGGGCGCCGCCTGCGGCGGCAGCCGGTCGCGTACCTGGCTGAGCGACTCGAGCACGCGCGAGCGCGCCCAGTACAAATCGGTGCCTTCGTCGAACAGCACGTAGACGTAGGAGTCGCCGAAGAACGAGTAGCCACGCACGACCTGCGCGCCGGGAACTGACAGCATCGCGGTCGCGAGCGGATAGGTGACTTGGTCCTCGACCACCTGCGGCGACTGGCCGGGCCAGGACGTGCGCACGATCACCTGGGTGTCGGACAGGTCGGGCAAGGCATCGATCGGCGTGCTGCGCACCGCGAAGATCCCGGCGATCGCGAGCGCGATCGTCGCGAGCAGCACCAGGCCGCGGTGCGCGATCGCCGCGCGGATGATCCGCGCGATCATGGCGCGCGCTCCTTCGCATCCGAACCCAGCCGCTCGAGCGCGCCCGAGACACTGGCTTCCGAGTCGATCAGGAACTGGCCGGAGACGACGATGCGCTCACCGCCGTTCAAGCCGGACAGGATCTGCGTGTAGCCGTCGGCCGAGCGGCCCGTGCCGACGACGACTGGACGAAAGTGTCCGTTGCCGTCATCAACGATCACCCGCGTCTGCGTGCCGGTCGTGATCAGCGCCTCGGTCGGCACCAGCGGCAACGCCTCGCCAGCGGTCGAAGCAAAGCGCACATGCGCGAACATCCCAGGGCTCAAGCTGCCGTCGCGGTTGTCCACGACCAGGCGCACGCGCTGGGTGCGCGTCATCGCATCCACGTCCGGCAGCACGGCTTCGACGCTGGCGTTGATCGTGCGCCCGGGCAGCGCATCGAGTGTGACCGTCGCCCGCGAGCCGGCGCGCACGCTCGGTGCGAGCGCCTGCGGCAGCGTGGCCTCGACCCAGACTTTCGCGGTCCCGTTGATCGTCATCAGGGTCTGACCCGCGTTCACTCGCTGGCTTTCGCGCACGTCCAGCGTCGTGACGACACCGGCTTGCAGTGCGTGCAGGGTGATTGCGCCGGCGTGCATCGCGTGCCGATCGGCATCGCTCAGGCCCAGCAAACGCAACCGATCGCCTGCGGCGACGTGCAGCGAACGCGCTTCGTCGGACTGCGCATGGGCGAGCGCGGCCTGCTCGGCGATCGCCTCGCTCCATTGCGGCGCGAGCACGTCCGTGAGCGGCGCGCCGGCCGCAACCGGCGTGAACGGCGCCCGCACGTGCAGATGGGTGATCACCGCGTCCACGCGCGCGCTCACCACGCTGGCCTCGTTCAGATCCCAGTTCACCGTCGCCGGGGCGCTGACGTCCAGCGCGAGCACGCGTTTTTCCACCACGGCGGTGCGCACGCCGAGGTTCTGCGCCGTGCGCGGATCGATGCGCACGCTCGCATTCGTCGCCGCCTCGTCGGCGTACTTGGGCACCATCTGCATGCCCATCGGTGACAGGCCGGGGTGGTCGAAGTGCTGGTCCGGCACCATCGTGTCGTACCAGTACATCACCTTGCGCTCGGATGGAGTCGAGCCCTTCGCGGACGTTTGCTGCGCGTGGCCCCACCAGTAGCCACCGGCGAGCAGCGCCGCGGCGATCGCGGCCAGTCCGATGAAACGGATCGGGTTCGAGGTCATGGCTGTGTCTCCGCAGGAAGCAGGAAAGCCAGTGCCGCCCAGGCGCGGCCGAGTTCGGCAAGGTGTTCGGCGTGACCGAGATGCGCATTGAGTTCGTCGCGCATCGCGTCGAGCCACGGCTGCAGCGCGCCGCCGGCGCGGTAGGCGGCGAGCGCGGCGGCGCTGCGATCGTGCGCGAGCGGCAACAGGTGCTCTTCGTGCAAAGCGACTTGGCGCTGCAGGCCCTCCCACTGCGCGAAATCGGACTGCACTTGCGCGGCCTGCTCACGACGCAAATCTTCGCGAGTGGCGAGTGCGGCCTGGTAGTCGGCTTCGCGGGCGGCGACGCCGCGGTCCTGGCGATCAGTCGTGAACAGCGGCAGGCCGATGCCGAACTCGACCGAGACCATGTCGCTGCGGCCGCCGCTGCGCTGCCCGTAGGCCGCGGCCACGCTCCAATCCGGTTTGCGTTCGGCGCGGGCGGCATCGACCTGCGCCGCAGCGGTCTCGACCTGCGCGGCGATCGGTTGCAGCGCCGGTAGGCGATCGAGCTGGGAGAGCAGCTGTGCCTGCGTGTACGGCAGCTTCGTGAAGTCGGGCGCGTCCATCGTCGTCTCGAACTCGCCAGTGCCGATCCAGCGCTGCAACTCGGCGGCGGCCCTGCGCTCGGCGGTCTGCGCCGCGGCGATGTGGTTGTCGATCTCGAGCGCCTCGGCATCCGCGGCAAGCGCGTCGGCTGCGGACTGCGTGCCCGCGGCGACCCGCGCATGCGCGAGGCGCGCCGCCAGCGCCGCCTGCTCGCGCAGCGATTGAAGCGCCATCAGCTCGTGTCGCGCGGCCCACGCATCGATCCACGCGAGCGCAGTGGCGCGGCGTATCGCTTGCTGGGTGCTGTCGACGGCAGCTTGAGCCTCGTCAATTCGGCGCTGTGCAAGGGTGCGCTGCGCCTCGCGCTTGGCGCGGGCGGGCAGTTCCTGGCGCACGCCGACCGTCTTCATCGTCATCTCGTCGGCGCGGGTATCGAACGCATCCGCGCCGGTGACCGGCAGGTTGGTCAAGCCGACCGTGAGCATGGGATCGGGCAACGCGCCGGCGCGGTGCGACTCCTGCCGGGCGGACTCGATCTGGGCACGGCGCGCATCGAGTTGGGGAGCGTGTTCGAGCGCGCGGCGTTGCGCCTCGTCGAACGAAATCGGTGTCGCGATCGCCGCGAACGGCAACGCGAGCACCAGAACGGATAACCAACGCATGGCCGCAGTTGCGGCCACGCCATGAAAACGAAACGACATACGACCTCCGAATCGACAGGCGCAAGCGCGCGCCGATCGGCACGTGCAGATCAGGTCGGCTCGGGGTCTAGATCAGCAGGCTGCAGTAGCGCAGTCGCGGCGGCGGATCCGATCGGTCGATCGGAATCGCGGTTTGGGCGGCAACGTGGGTGATCACCGGAAGCGTGGGCGCCGCGATCGTGATCGATGGCAGCATCGCCGGCGGTACAGTCAATGAACCATGGCTCGCGGTGGTCGACAGGTCTGGTGCGCAGTGCTTGGCGCACAGTGCCGGATTGCTCTTGTCGACCTGCATGCCCATCGCAGCGCACGGCGAGGACATTACGGCCAAGTCCGCGGGCTTGGTCTCCATCGCGCAGACATAGGCCGCCATCGCCAGCTGCTGGAACAGCAGGCATACGATCACCGTCAGGGCGATGCGCAGACGGTGGCGGGCGCGCAGGTGCATGGGACTATCCTACGCCCAAACAGGCGGCAGAAGGACGCAGGCCCGATATGCTCCCGCAAACGCGTTATGCGCGAAGTGGAAACGTCCACATTGCCTATCAGGTCGTGGGCGATGCGGCCACCGATCTGGTGTTCGCGCACGGCTGGATGTCGCATGCCGAGGCGCAGTGGTCGTTCCCGGAGATCGCATCGTTTCTGCGCGCGTTGGCGAGCTTCAGTCGCGTGATCGTCTTCGACAAGCGCGGCTGCGGCATGTCCGATCGTGCGGGCAAGGGTGCGACGATGGTCGAGCGCATGGACGACCTGCGCGCCGTGATGGATGCGGCAGGCTCGGAGCGCGCGGTGATTTTCGGCGTATCCGAAGCGGCCGCGCTGGCGATGCTGTTCGCGGCCACGAACCCCGATCGCACGGCGGCGCTGATCAGTTATGGCGGCTATGCCCGCCGCATCTGGTCGGCGGATTACCCATGGGCGCCGACCGTTGCGCAACGTCAGCAATACCTCGAGATGGTGCGGCGCGATTGGGGTGGGCCCATGGATCTGTCCTCGTTCGCGCCATCGCGCGCACACGATAAAGATTTCGTCGAACGCTTTGCCGCCTACCTTCGGCAGAGTGCCAGTCCCGGCACGGCGGTCAATCTGGCCCGGTTGAACACCTACGTCGACGTACGCGAGTTCCTGCCAAAGATCCGTGTGCCAACACTCGTCCTGCATCGTGTGCACGACACGGATCCGCAGGTGGAAGAAGCGCGTTACATCGCTCGGCACATTCCCGGCGCGACGTTGAGCGTGCTGCCAGGCCGCGATCACTGGCCGTTCGTCGGCGATCCGCGCCGCCTGATCCGGGCGATGAAGACCTTCGTGCGCGCCTTGCCGATTGCGCGTTCGGCAAAGCGACCGCGTCGAGCGCGAAAGACCCGATTGGCGGAGCGCATCAAGCTGACCCCTCGGCAACGCGATATTCTCGAACTGATGGCGCAAGGGCGTTCGAACCGCGAAATCGCCACGCTACTCGCGCGCAGCGAGCACACCGTGCATCGTCACGTCGCGAACATCCTCGCGGTGCTCGGCGTCAGCTCACGTGCGGCGGCCGTCGCAAAACTCTCCCAAGACGATTCGCTGTAGCCGCACGAATGGCCCGCACGGGCCATGCGCGGCACGCATAGCCGGAGCTATCGTGATGCATCGATGAGCGCGGATGGCGATGGAATCTGCGCATCTGCCCGAAACGAATCGACTATCTCGTCGAATTCGCAACGACTTCACACACTTCGCCGTACACTCAACGCTCAAGTGCCATGACCGCGGGAGGATTCAGCCATGAAACGCCTTCTTTTCCTGATCTATGGCGTCGTCTGCTACGCCTTGTTCTTCGTGACCTTTCTTTACGCGATCGGCTTCGTCGGCAATTTCTACGTGCCGTTGAGCATGGATCACGGCAATGCACCCACGAGCCTGACCGAAGCGCTGATCGTCGACGCGCTGCTGCTGGGCGTGTTCGCGATCCAGCACAGCGTGATGGCGCGCCAGGGATTCAAGCGCGCGTGGACGAAGATCGTTCCCCGGGAAATCGAACGCAGCACCTACGTGCTTGCCGCAAGTCTTTGCCTTGATCTGCTGTTCTGGCAATGGCGTCCGATCGGCAGCACGGTCTGGAATCTTTCGGGAACTGCGTTCGCCTCGGTGCTGCTCGGGATCTCGCTGCTCGGCTGGCTCACGGTGTTGCTCAGCACTTTCATGATCAACCATTTCGACCTGTTCGGCCTGCGCCAGGTGTGGGCGCAATTCCGCGGACAGCCGCTACAGCCGCTCGTGTTCGGTGAGCCAGGCCTGTACAAACTCGTGCGCCATCCGATCTATCTGGGCTTCATCGTCGCGTTCTGGGCGACGCCGCTGATGTCGGTTGGACACCTGGTGTTCGCCTTCGCGACCACGGCCTACATGGTGATTGCGATCCAGTTCGAGGAGCGCGACCTGATCACATTCTACGGGCAGACCTATCGCGACTACCGCGCACGCGTGCGGATGCTGCTGCCGTTACCGCGCAATCGCTGAGCCACGCCTCCTTTGCCTTCTGCTACCAACCAGAACTCGGTCTTGGGCGGATGTCAGCAGCGGTGTGATCCATCGCCCGAGGGGGGGCAACGATCTATCGATCACCGTGGGTCGGCACCCCAGCCGTTGAGCAACTGCTACAAGATGCATCTCGCTGGATCGGCGGGCACGGAACGGACCCGAATGAGCAAAACACGCAGCAGTCGCCCGGATTCGGCTGCAACAGCTTCTTGCACTGCGGGCACTCGTAGAAGTACAGACAGGCGTCCGCCGGCATGGTTTCCAGCGTGGCATTGCCACAGAACGGGCACATCAGTACCGATTCGAAAACGATCTCGCTCATCGTCGAGTTACTTGCGGATAGTGGAAGGGTAACCGGCCTCTTTCGTGGCCTTGGTCAGCGCATCGGGTTGGGTCACCTCGGCGTCGTACATGACTGTCGCGGTTTTTCCTTCGTAGTCCACGCTGACGGAGTTCACGCCGGCAACATGGGTTAGTGCATTCTTGACCGTGATTGGGCATACCGGACAGGTCATTGTAGGCACTTCGAGGGTAACGATCTTCGGGGTGGCGGCAAGCACCGTCAGTGGCGACAGGGCCAGCAGGGCAATCAGCAAATTGCGCATGGGCTTCTCCTTTCAGTAGAACAGCGGGGCGAACCACGGAACGGCTAGCAGAGCCAGCAGCGCGATGGTGACGATCCAGAACACCAACCGTTGTCGGCGGCGCGTGCGCGGATCGGCGCAAGGCGTGCCTGGCGCGCAGACTTGCGGAACCAGATACAACCTGCGGAACGCCAATCCGAGAAATAGCAGGGTGAGGCCGATGAAGATGGGCCGTACCGGTTCCATCGCGGTCAGGTGGCCGATCCAGCTGCCACCTATGCCGAGCGCGAGCAGCACCAGCGGTCCGACGCAGCACACCGACGCGCCAATTGCCGACAGCACGCCGGCGATCAGCGAACCCTTGCCGGCGAATCGCACCGTCCGGATCGCACGTCCCAACTGATTGGATTCACGATTGAGTAGGCTCGAATCATCCACGGTAGCCAGCAACCTCCTCCGCGTCGAACGTCACGCCCAAACCCAACGCGACGCGGTTGACGAAATTGAAATACGCGACGATCAGCGTGATCAGCAGGATGTCGGCATCGTCGAAACCCGCCGTGCGCAGCGCGGCGACGTCCTGCGCCTCCATCCGATCCGGCGACCGGGTGAGCTTCACCGCATGCTCGCACAAAGCCCGATCCGCGGCATCGAGCGTGGATGCATCGCAGCCTTGCGCGATCGCATCGAGCAGCTGGGTGTCCGCGATGTAGCGCGCCAGCGCCTCACGGTGATGGGCAACACAGTAGCCACAAGCATTTTCGCGCGAAACCACGACCGCGAGCAGCTCGCGTTGGCGTCGCGACAGCCCGCCGGATGCGAACAGCAGATCCAGATACAGCGTCAGATGCGCCTGCAGCGCGGAAGGCCGCAGGCTGTGTACCTTGAGGATGTTGGCGACCTTGCCGCGGCTGCGTTCGAGGGCGTCGTAAACGACGCGCAACTTGCCGGTCGCCTCATCTGGTTCTATTTCATGGATGAAACTCATGCGCATCGCTCCGGTTACGGCGGTCGGTACTCAGGCAGTGGAGAGCAGCGAATCCAGGAGACCTCGACGATCCAACTCGGCGAGCTCGTCGAACCCGCCGACGTGCACGGATCCGATGAAGATCTGCGGCATGCTGCGCCGCCCGCCACTGCGGCGCATCATCTCGTCCCGGTGGCGGGCATCCACGGCGATGTCGATCTTCTCGGGTACGACGCCCTTGTGTCTGAGCAGATGTTCAGCGCGCAGGCAGAAGGAGCATTTGTCCGAGCCGTAGAGGGTCACTCTGGGCATCGCTCGCTCCTGTGCTGCGGTGTCCAACGTTCATGCTCAAGAGCCGGATTGAGCGGCGTGTCGAGCAAGTGATTGGCGTAGTTGGACAAGGTCTTCTGGGCGACGCCGAGCACGACCTCCAGCGCCTGCGCCGGCACATAGCCGGCCTCCAGGAACCGAGTGAAAACCGGATCATCCGCCACCCAACCGCGCTTCTCGACGACGGCCCACGTGAACGCGGCGAGTGCGGCGAGTCGGGTGTCGGCGGGCTCTTGGTATTCTCTCAGTGCCGCGACCACGTCGGCAGGCGCTCCGACCATGGTCTTGGCGATCATCGAATGCGCGGCGACGCAGTATCCGCATCCGTTGGCTACGCTGGTCGCCAGCAGCACCACTTGTCGCTCGATCGGAGTCAGACTGCATCGCTCGAAACAGTCCGATACAGTCAGGTAGCCGTCGAGGGCCGTGGGTGCGTTAGCCAATCCAGCGTACAGATTGGGGACGAAACCGAGCTTGCTCGCGGCTTTCGTCAGCGTCGCGCGAGCGACTGCCGGCGCGCTGTCGGGCGTGTGGAATGGAAAGTGGTTCATGCGTGTCCTCAAAACGTGGGCGACAAAAGCATTCCTGAATCATTTCGCCGCTTGGGCCTTCACTGGGTTTCCGACCGAGATGCGATTACGGACATAACGGTTCCAAGCCTGTCGAAGCCCCTCATCCAACGAGAACTTGCCAGGCCCCCAGGCGATCACCGCGAGCAACATCAAGGCCCAGCCCTTGTGATCGGCGAAGTCCGAAGTGTTGAACAGACCCGCCCAGAATCCGTTCGGCCACAGATCCGGATAGGAGATCACCGCGACCGCGTTGTGCACGAACAGCACCACCGCGGTGATCCGCCCGGCCAGGCCCAGACCGAGCAGCCACGGTGCGATCAGCTCGACCCACATGCCGAGGAATGCGGCCGTGTCTGGTGGCAACACGGGTACGTGGTAGACCGATACGAACAAATTGTGGGTGCCGAGCGGGTCGTCGAACTTGACCACGCCCGCATTCCAGAACGCGATCGCCACCCACAGCCGCATCAGCAACAGCGCGATCGGACCGACCCACGCGGCCAGGCCAGCGGTTCCGGCGTCGTACCAGTCCGCGAGTCGCTGCAGCCTGATGGTCATGTCGTTTTCTCCTGGATGGCGGTGAATTCCGCGATCAATCCATTGTTCGCAAGCCCCGCGATGCACTCGGTCAAATCAAAGGACGGATCGGTCCGGCGCGCTGCAGCATGCGCGGCCTCCAGCGTCGACCCGTGCGCGAGCGCGTCAATGCAGGCAAAGCTCGCGGCGGCAATCGAAGTCATCGCGACCTCGCTACCGCTGCGCCACAGCACGACCTGCTCGCCGCCGGTGGGCAGCTGAAGCCGTTCCGACTGCGGCTGCATTGCGTACTGCCAGATCGTCAGCACCGGATGCACGCTCGCCAATCCGCGCGTGGACGGATGCAGCGCGATGTGTACATCCACTCCGATCGCGGCGAGCGCGCATTCGATCTCGACCGCCGTCATCGACCGCGCGTCTGGCGCGAGTGCGGCCTGCTGGCGCGCCCACTCCAGCCGGGCGACATCGCCCAAGTAAGTTAGCCCGTTTGTTTCCGGAAGCAACTCCAGGAACTCGGCGAAATGCGCGCCGAACGCTTGCAGATTGCCCGATCGCGACGGGTGACACATGCGGTAGCGGTCGGCGCACTGCGCGAAGAATCCCTCGCCGACCAGAGCGAGCACCGCCGGGTATGCCGCGCGGAGCGCTTCGGCGTGGATCTGCGCTCCGCTGTTGCGGTAGATGCGCAGGCGCGTGGCAGGATCGAGGCCGTTGCCCGCGACCGCGGCAGCGGCCTTCGCGCCGTCCTCGTCGTAGACAGCCGCGAGCAAGTCTCGCTGCAGATCAAGCAGCGAGCCGGCGGTGTGCATCGAGCACCTCCTCCGCACGCGCTGCTTCGGCCAGCAGCACTTCGAGTTCGGGAATGTCCTGGTCCCATTCGATCAGCGTGGGCACCGATCCGAACCGCGCGATCGCATCGGCGTACAGATTCCAGACGTCCTCCGCGACCAGACGATCGTGGGTATCGATCAGCAGCGGCACCGGAAGATGTTCTTTGCGGGTGAACCCTGCAAGGTGGATTTCGCGAACCGCGTCCTTCGGCAGGGCGCGTAGGTAGACATGCGGATCGAAGCCGTGATTGACGCTGTTGACAAAGATGTTGTTGACGTCGCACAGCAGCCCGCAACCGCTGCGCTGGACGATGGTCGCGACGAAGTCCCATTCGCTGTAGTTGCCGTCGCGAAAGCGCAGGTAACTGGAGATGTTCTCCACCAGCAGTTCGCGCCCGAGCGCGTCCTGCACTTGTCCGATTCGCGAGACTAGCAGCCGCGCAGCTTCCTCGGTGAACGGCAATGGCAGCAGGTCGTTGCCGTGGCGGCCGTCCACCGCGCCCCAGCTCAGGTGCTCCGACACCAGCGCTGGCTGGTAGCGATCGACCAGCACCGCCAGGCGTTTCAGGTGCGCCATGTCCAGGCCATCGGCTGAACCCAGCGACAAGCCGACGCCGTGCAGGCTCAGTGGATAATCCGCACGAATGCGCTCCATCGCGGCGTGGAGGCCGCCGCCCTCGGCGAACAGGTTCTCGCTGTGCACCTCGAACCACGGCACCCGCGGGCTCTCGCGCAGAACCCGGTCAATATGTGGCGCGCGCAACCCGATGCCGGCCGCGGCCGGCATCGGGGGCGCACCCACCACCGGGATCGGAGATTGCCTCACGACGCCGGCCTTACGGCTTCGCGGGCTGCGGCTTGCCGCCGTCGATCTTTTCGCACAGACCGGAAGGCACCGCCACGAACGCGTTCGGATCGCGCGCAGTCGTGTCCTGGCCCGCGCAGGAGTGACCCGGCGACTTGCAATCGTTCTTGTGCGCGGCATTGATGCCGTAGCACTTCTGCATGCTGTCCATCTTCGCCTTGTCGGCAGATTGGCCCTGCGGCATGCCGGCCGCGAATACGGCGGATGCCGCGCCCAGGGTCAGGGCACAGGCCAGCGAGGCCTTGAGTAATTGCGTGCTGTTCATGGGTTCTACCTCCGTGGGAAATGACCGGAATGGTTCCGGCATGGATAAGAGGCAGCAAGCGGGCAAAATGATTCGCGGCCAATCGCCGTTACCCATCGCGACCGGAGCAATGCAATTCACGTCAGTTGGTTTTGTGGGAGTTTTCGGTCCAAATCGATCGGGATTTCGGAAAGGACTTCCAGGCTGCGGTCGTCGAGCACCGCCTGCGGCGGGTGACGGCACAAGGCCGCATCTCGCGCCGCGAGCAGCTCATGAATCTCGTCCCGGCACAGCGCCACCACGCTCTCGATCACGGTATCGATCGGTGGATGGCCGGTCGCGAGGGACAAGTTCGCGAGCAGCCGCTCGGTTCCATCCGCGCTAAGCATCAGATCGCCGGTGACCCAGCTATTGACCGTGAACAGGCTGGTCGGGACGCCCTTGGCGTCCAGACCGATGCACAGCAAATGGCGCGTTCGCGCACGTGTGCGCGTATGGCCGGTCAAGGCCGCGAATTCCCGCTCAGCCTTCGACCGCAGCCGATAGGCCCAGAGTTGGCGTCGCGCGAACAGATGAATGTGCCCGTGCTCGACCGCGCCCGGCCGGTCCTCGGGCGAATGCGAGTGGTAGAACCACTGAAAGCCACTCTCCGAATCGATCGCATCGTCGTCCGGGTAATGGCTCCATTGCTGCGGCGCGGTTCCCTTGAGCACCCCGCCGAGCAGGTGCTCGCCATCCTCGGCGAGCACTGCGTAGGTTTCGAGCAGTCTCCGGCCGGCGGCAGGCAAGTCGTCACGCCGGCGGCCCTGCGGCCGCCGACCGGTGGCTGATTCCATTAATGCTGCGCCGCGCACTTGGCCCCGCATTTCGCGCCGCATTTGGCCGCGCACTTGCTCGCTCCGTGATGGGCTTTGGCGTGGTGGTGGCGCGGGTGGCACTTGCCGGCGCACTTGGCGCCGCACTTCGACGCACATTTTCCAGCGCATTTCGCACCGCACTTGGCCATGGCGGCGGGCTGACACTTGCCTTGGCCGCCGGGCGGGTCGGCCGCGACCGATGCCAGTGGCAGCGCCAGGGTGGCGGCGGTCAGCGCAGCCAGCGAGGCCAGTTTCAGTTTTGTCTTCATCGGGTTTCTCCGTCGGGTGGTGGTTGGAGGCAGGGGCCTCGACGCATGAGAGGGGCAATGCAACCAAAACGATTCGCGCGCTATGAAAAAAAGTTTCCGGGGCGCGCGAATCCATTTAGTGCGATGCCGCCTCTTGGTAGGCGAGGGACTTCCTCGACCACAGGCCAACCAAGGAGACAACCACATGTTTTACGTGAAGAATGTTCCGAACTGGGAACGCGGCCTGCGCATCCTGATGGGCGCGGCGGGACTGGGCTACGCCGGCATGAACTGGGGCGTCTCCAATCTCGCCGTGGGCATCGGCGCGATGGGCGCCATACTCGCCATGAGCGGCTTGATGGGCTGGTGCCCGATGTGTGCGATGGTTGGCCGCAAGCTCGACAAGGGGCATTGAAGTGAACACCGCGATCGACCGGATCGACCTGATCCACGCCGCCCAGACCGGCGATCCGATCGCGGTGGAGCGGTTGCTGGTCGTCTGCCAGGCCGATGCGCGTCGTTACGCCTTCAAGCATTGCCATGCCAGCGACATTGACGACGCCGTGCAGGAATCGCTGCTGGTGATCTCGCGCAAGGTCAAGGGCCTCAAGGCCGCGGCGGCGTTTTCGTCATGGCTGTTCACCGTGATCCGGCGCGAGTGCCGCCGGCTCGAACGCATGATGTTCCGTCACGAGCCGCTGGAGGACGATCTGGTCGAACAGCAGCTGGCCTGCCGGACCGACGAAGCGCTGCGCGTGGATCTGGCGAAGGCGCTCGAATCGTTGCCCGCGCACTACCTCGAGGTCGTGCTACTGCGCGATTTCGAGGAACTCACCATCGCCGAGATCGCCGAGCGCCTGGGCGAGCAGATTCCCGCCGTCAAAAGCCGCCTGCATCGCGCGCGCGAGCTGGTTCGCGAATACCTGCAAGAGAAAGTTTGAGGACAACTTAATTTCCGGAACGAGCCAGTCGCGCAATCACTTCGGCGGGATCCCATTTAGCAAGCGCCAGTCGACGTCGTCGCGAACATCGAAGGGGCACCTCGAACAGCCTGACGAAGCCAACCCGATTTTCGCGACGGTGTTGACCAAGCTGGTGAATAATCCGTTTTCACGCCACCGCTCAAGCTGATTGGAATTACTTTCGAACGCTGGTCGATTCACAATGCAAACCGACATGACCTCTTCTGCTGAAGAAAACGACGATTACATCGTTACCTCGTTGGCTCATACAGATGGCGTGGTCGCCGAGTGGTACGTCTTTCGCGGCAGAGTGTCGTCGTCGACTTGCTTGGCGATCTGCGGCAACCGCGCCGAAGCGCTCGAGCGTGCAACGGCCATGGCACAATATCAATGCGCAACGGGACACATCTCTCAAGTGCATTGTCGCGATCCCGTATCGCACATCATGACGACGGTGTGGCGTCCACCCGAATGCGCTCCACGGTTTCCAAGCGTATGAAATTCGTCGTGCGAACCTTTTGCTGCGCACCCATCGAGTAACTTTATCCAGCTCCTATTACTCGGAACTTGGCAATGAGTCGAAAATGTTTCGCAAATTGCCGGGTTCCTGGGGCTGGCTGCTAGAGTAACCCGATGAACACGACGTCGCGGCCCCTCCTGTTGAGTCAGCTCACCCTCGCGCTGGACGCACTGAACAGCGCGGGCGGCGATTACGAAGCCTGTTGCCAATACGTCTGGCGTCTGGTCGGCGTGATCGATCCGGCGTTGGCGGCGGCGGTGCGCGCATTGTGGCCGGACGAAGCACTGGCGGCGCGTTGGATGTGTACCCCGCGCCACCATGGCAAGACGCCGGCGGATTGGGTCGCGGTGGGTTGCAGTGAGGAGGTTATGGCGATGCTCGTTCGCACCCAACATGGTGTGGGTGCTTGACGCGTGCTGACCGTAGCAAAGGACCGACGTGCTCTTCTTCTCACCTAAGATCCGAGACCAGCAAGGCGCGCCATTGATTCGGCCGGATCCCATTTGGCGAATAGCGCCTCCAAGGCGGTGAGCCGCGCATTTCCGGCCACTGTTTTTTTTTCCGCGTCCGCCCTGGCTTGGCGCTCCAGGTGCAATTCGTCCCGCAGCTTGGCCGCTGCACTCCGGGCGTCCTGTAGCGCTTGGAGATCTTGTGACCAACGCGCCCTGAGCACTTGCAGTTCGTCGCGAACCGGCGTCAGCGCGTCCAATTCGTCCTTGCGCTGGCGCCCGACGTCGACCGCCGCCTGAAGTTCTTTTTTCAGATTTCCGACCTGTTCGGTCAACCGCGCCGCCTCACCGTTGAGCTGCACCAGTTCGTGATTCTTGCCGGTCACCGCCTCCTGGGCTGCGCGCAATTCAACCTGCAGGCCCTGCACCTGGTGCTCGTGCCGGCGATGCTCCTGATCACGCTGTTCCTTGGCCGCGGTCCGAAAGTGTTCCAGCGCCTCGCGTGCCTGCTCGTGTTTCTGCTCGATCGAGGCGGCGTGGGCTTCCTGCTCGGCCACCCGTGCAATGAGCCCTGCCACGCGCTCTTCGAGTTGTGAGGCCGCGACCCGTGCATCCTGCAGGCTCGCCAGCGTCGTCGCATGCGCGTCGCGCTCGCCGGCCAACGTGACCTCGGTGCGTTGCAGTTGACCGCTCAGTGCGGCGTTTTCGCGCGTCTGTTGATCGAGCGCGTCGGTGCGCTCCTTCAATCGGGCTTCGAACCCTGTCTTGGCCTCGGTGATCTGCGCATCGGCTTCGGTATGCAGCCGTTCGGCGAGTCGGCCGACCAGGTCCTGCAAGGCGTCACTGATCGCGACCTTGGCGCCGGTGCCGGCACCGTCTTCGTCCTCCAGTTCCTTGAGGTAGCGGTGGATCGTGGTCTTGGATCCGGTATTTCCCAAGGCCACACGCACCGCGTCCACCGAAGGCCGCTTGCCCTGGGCGAGAAGGCTCGCTCGTGCCTTCTGGACATCGCTTTTGTACAAGCCGCCGCGTGCCAAGGACCTTCTCCTACGATTACGTAACATATTACATACCATGTATTTACGTAATATACAACATGAACTCGGTTCCGGCCTTGCACGTAAACCTATGGCGTGATAATAGTGCGATATCACGCCTAGACTGCTGGAAGAGAAACCGATGGCGACACCGACCGTACATTCCCGCCCGCGCATCGACGCCAGCCCAGAACTGTTGGTGTCATCAATCCCGCCGGCGGAAGGTTCGATGCGCACCTTGGACGAGTACCTCGAGGCCGCGGCCCGAGAGAACACGCGCCGCAGCTATGCGAATGCCGTGCGACATTTCGAGGATGCCGGCGGATTGCTGCCCGCAACCGGGGAGGCGGTGGCCCGCTACCTGGCTCAGCAGGGCGGCGTACTGTCGAACAACACGTTGCGCCAGCGTGTGGCCGCGCTGGGCCGTTGGCATGCCGACCACGGGTTTGTCGATCCCACGCGCGATGCTTTGGTGCGTCAGACGCTCAAGGGCATCCGCGCCGTCCACGGCACGAAGGAGAAGCAGGCCGCGCCGTTGCTGCTCCAGCAGATCGAGCAGGTGGTCGATTCCCTGTGCGAACGGGCCGCCGCCGCCCAGGCATGCGGCGACGCCGGCGCGCAGCGTCGCCTCGCGCGCGATCGCGCGCTGTTGTTGCTCGGCTTCTGGCGCGCCTTCCGCGGCGACGAGCTGGTCCGGCTCGAGGCGCAACACGTCAAGCTCGCTCCCGGCGAGGGCATGGAGCTGCACTTGCCTCGCACCAAGGCTGACCGCCAGAACACCGGCACCACCTGGAAGGTGCCGGCACTTTCGCGCCTGTGTCCGGTCGAGGCCATGCAGGCCTGGCTGCACGTGTCGGGAGTGAGCAGCGGACCGGTCTTTCGGCAGGTCGGTCGCTGGGGTGACATCGGTAGGCGCGGCTTGCACCCAAACAGCATTCCGAAGCTGCTGCGCTCAATCCTTGCCGCTGGCGGACTTGCCGAGACGAAACAGTTCAGCGGCCATTCGCTGCGGCGCGGCCTGGCCGGATGGGCCCACGCCAACGGCTGGGACGTGAAGAACCTCATGGCGTACGTTGGTTGGCGCGATCTGCGCTCGGCGATGCGCTACATCGACGTCGATCCGTTTGCGCGCGAGCGGCTGGAAGCCGGGCTCGCTTCCGCCGCCCCGATTGTGGTGCGCCCGACGTTCGGCCCCAATGCGCCACCGCCGCGGCGCGCGCTTGAGCTGCGGCTGTTGCTGTCCCCCTTTGTGGGTAAGGCAGGTCTGAAAGGCGCGCGTCGCCACATTGAGGAAATCTGCCTGGCTCGCCACGGCGGCCGACCGCTCGGGGAGGATGGAACCCGCTACGCGCTCTGGCTCGACGAGGGCGATATCGAAGGCACGGGATTCGAGGAAAGGATCGCCGAGTTACTCGACGAGTTGCACCGGATTGCCGACAACCACAGCTGCTACCTCGAAGCAACGCTGTCGGACCCGCAATCGCGTGAACGATGGGATTGACCGCCCGCACCGGCATCGCCGCTTCGTCCACCATCGATCGACGCCTACATGACCGCTCAGCCAGAGACCGCGTACCCGCGGCTTAAGCCTGACCCTACGCCCGCTGAACTTGAGCGCGTCTACGCGCCCACGGCCATCGAAATGGCTTTCGTGAACAACTGCGCGAGTCGCCCGGTCGCCCGGCTGGCGGTGCTGCTTCATCTGAAGACCTTCCAGCGGCTGGGTTATTTCATCCTCATCAAGGACATCCCCGAACGAATCCAGCGTTACGTCGCACAACGCGCCGGATGGACACGCCACCAGCAATCCGGTCGGTTGGAAGGCTACGACGCCTCGGGTTCCAAACGAATCCACCTAGCCAAGATCCGGGTCTTTCTCAACGTCAAACCGATGACCCCGCTGGGACGCACTTGGCTGCGCGGCCAGGCTGTTGAGCTGTGCCAGACCTTCCATATCGTGCCCGACCTGATCAACGCGATGCTCGACCGGCTCGTACACGACCGCTGGGAACTACCGGGGCTTTCAACGCTGGAGGCGATCGCGATCGGCGTGCGCGAAGAAGTGCACAACGGCTATTTGTCGCAGATCACCGACGCGCTGAGCCCGGAGGCCCGTAAGCGCATCGATGCGCTGCTACTCGCGAGCGCTGCCGGACTTTCGGGATGGAACCAGCTCAAGCGTGAATCACGCCGTCCGACCCACAAGCAAGTGCGCGCTTTCCTGCACCACGTGGCCGAGTTGCAGCAGGTCGCCGACCTGATGCCGCCGATCGATCTGCCGGCGGCCAAGCAGCGCTATTTCCACAGCTACGCACGATCGCTCGACGTCTCGGATATCCGTGAGTTGCAGCCGGTGAAGCGGTATGCGCTCGCGGCGATCCATGTCCAGGCCCAGCGTGCGCGAGCCCAAGACGATGTCGCCGAGATATTCATTAAGCTCATGCGCGCTCTGGAAAACACAGCCAGCCAACGCCTGCTCGCGCATCAGCTCGAACACACCCAGCGGGCCGACCAGCTGATCTCCCAACTACGCGACATCATCGATGCGTACGCGATCGATGGCACCGATACCGAACGCATGGACGCGATCGCCGGGACGCTGACCGCCGAGCCGGAGGTTTTGCGCGATGCCTGTGACGCTCATCTGGCGTTTGCGGGCAAGAATTTCATACCGTTCCTGCTCAAGCCCTATGCTGTCCAGCGCGCGCTTTTGTACAGCGCTATCGACTTGATGATGTTGCAGTCGAGCACCAGCGACAAGCAGGTGGTCCGGCTGATTGGCATCCTGCAGGCAAACCGTCAGGTACGCAGCGAATACATCAATCCCGCTGCGTGGGGCATCGACACCGAAAGGGACCTGGATTGGCTCACGGATCTGTGGCGTCGACATGTCATCCCGAAAAAGGGTTCGCCGCAGGCGGGGCTACTGCACCGAAAGTACCTGGAACTGGCGGTGTTGTTCCTGGTGCAGAAGGAAATCAAGTCGGGCGACCTGTACGTGCGCGATGCCGACACCTTCATCGACCCACGCGAACAGCTGGTCGATGATGAAACCCTCGACCGTGAATTGCCGATTTACGAGGAAGTCAGCGGCGTGCCGACTGACGGCAAGCAAGCTGTGGCGCTGTTGCGTAAGCAACTCACGCGGCTGGCCCGCCAGGTTGACAAGCGTTTTCGCAAGAATCCCGGGGCGCGCATGGTCGATGGCAAGCTGGTGATCAGCCGCCTGACGTCTCCGAAGCCGTCCGAAGAACTAAAGCTGCTGGATCAGAAGCTCAACGAGCGCATGCCCACAGCGAGCATCGTGGACGTGTTGATCGACACCGTGCGCTGGTTGAAGCTGCACAAGAAGTTCCGTCCGCTCTCGGGGACCGAGAGTCAAATCAGCGATTTGCTCGAGCGGGTCGTGACGCTGCTACTGTGCTACGGCTGCAACCTCGGTCCCACGCAAACCGCACGGTCGGTGAGGGGGCTTAGCCGCAAGCAGATCGCTTGGCTCAATCTGAAGTATGTCGACGAACGGATCCTCGATGAGGCCAACCGCATCGTCATC
Organism: Pseudomonadota bacterium; assembly: GCA_018242445.1. Classification (GTDB taxonomy): domain Bacteria; phylum Pseudomonadota; class Gammaproteobacteria; order Xanthomonadales; family Xanthomonadaceae; genus SZAS-103. The sequence continues at coordinate 23,867 of JAFEBW010000016.1, forward strand.
AACGCCTACAACAAATACGCACTGCCAAACTTCTGGGGCGACGGCTCATCAGCTTCGGCCGATGGCACGCAATGGTCGGTCTACCCCAACAACCTGCAAACCGAATATCACATCCGCTACGGATCATGGGGCGGCATCGGCTACTACCATGTATCGGACAAGATGATCGCGCTGCATGCACGATTCACCACGTGCGGCAGCCACGAGTCGAACTACATTCTCGATGCGCTCCTGGAAAACGAATCGGACATCCAGCCCGACACCCTCCATGGGGATACGCACGCACAGGCGCTGCCGGTCTTCGCGCTGAGCTGGACGCTCGCCATCAAGCTCATGCCGCGCATCCGCAACGTGGGCCGCCTGGCGTTCGCAAGGCCGGATAAGAAGGTCAAGTATCGGAACATCGATGCGCTCTTCACCGAGGTCATCGACTGGGACCTCATCGAAAAGCACTACCGCGACATCATGCGGGTCGTTGTCTCCGTCAAACTGGGCCTGATCAGCTCGTCCACTATCCTGCGCCGGCTCGGCACTCCCAGCCGTAAGAACAAGGTGTACTACGCGTTCCGCGAGCTGGGCAAGGCCGTCCGTACCTTGTTCCTGCTGCGCTATATTGACGATGAGGACCTGCGTCGGACCATCCATGCGGCGACCAACAACTCCGAGCAGCTTAACGGCTTCCTGCAGTGGGCCTTCTTTGGCGGCGATGCGATCATCGCGGAGAACCTGCGCGATGATCAACGCAGGGTCGTGAAATACAATCAGCTGGTCGCCAACCTGGTGATCTTGTTCAACTGCGAACACATGACGAGGATCCTTGCAGACATGATCGAGAACGGAGAACTCATCACCCCCGAGCTGCTCGCCAAGCTGTCGCCGTTCCGGACCCAGCACATCAATCGTTTCGGCGACTACCAGCTTGACCTGGACCGCAAGCTGCTGCGGCTCGACTTCTCGCGCGTATTGAACCTGCAGCCGATCGTCGTTCCGGTGCCAGAAAAGGTGGCCACGCCCTTACGCAAAATGCCCAGGAAACCTTCCCGGGAATCCGACTCTTGAGCTTGACGGAAGCCAAGCTTTCGGACATCTGCTGGTGCCCACGGAGCAGCAAAGCGTAAGGAATGCGTTTCCGAGAAAAGTTCAGCAGGGCAGAGGGTTAGAAGGGAAACGGCTGTTTTTCAGACGATTCCCTGCCGACCCTCGTGTCGGTGCAGGCCAGATGACCAGATCGGCGGCTTGCGGGATCAGGAGTTGGATCAATGGATCGACGGGTCGAGCCTGCGCAAGGCATCGGCCGTGTTGATCGCGCCGGTGCGATCGATGTCCTCGCGGGTATAGGTGCGGCCGGGCGAACCCGCGCATTCCACGGCGCGGTCGTTGTGCGGTTTGGGCGTGACCGAACGCACATGGGTTCCGGTCTCGCGCAGGCAGAATGCATCGGCCTCCTTCTGGTCGGCCGCGGAGACCGTGGCGGCGGTTTTGCCTACGCTCACGGTGACACTTCCGGTCTGGGCGAAGGCGCTGCCGACGCACAGGACGAACAGTGCGGGAATCAGGATCTTGTTCATGGTCGTCTCCGGATGGGGTGGCGATCTTGGAAAAACCGCCCTCGCCTGACTTATACGCTGCCCCGCAGGATCCGGTAGATCCATCGGGCGATGCGTTCATGCGTCCGTCAGACGCCTGAACGCCCGTTCGCGTCGTCCCGCATGGCCCCTGCCAGACGTTGCACACAGGCGCGGTAACGCGACGCGATGCGGTCTTCGTCGATGTGATGTCCGTTCTCCACCACGCGACGACCGGCGGCGACCACCTCACGCACCAGCGGGCGGTTGCCGCTGAAGATCCAGCTGTCGAGTACGTCGCCCTGCCCGCGCGCGGCCAGCTCGGGCGCGTTTTCATCGAGCACGATCCAGTCGGCCCGTCGACCGCATTCGAGAGATCCGATCGGCACGCCGGTGGCGTCCGCTGCGCTGGATGCCACGGCGCGCAGCAAGGTTTCACCTACCGAAGGCGTGGACGCATCGGCAGCCACGTTGCGGCTGCGGGTGCGCAGGCGCTGTCCGTATTCGAGCCAGCGCAGTTCCTCCACCGGCGACACGGAGATGTGCGAATCCGAACCGACGCCCCACGCGCCGCCCGCATCCAGGTAGTCGCGCAACGGGAACAAGCCATCGCCGAGGTTGGCCTCGGTGGTCGGGCAGATCGCCACGGTCGCGCCGCTGCGGGCGATGCCCTGCACTTCCGCGTCGTCCAGATGGGTGGCGTGCACCAGCGTCCAGTGCGCATCGACGTTCGCGTGATCGAGCAGCCAGCGCACCGGCCGCGCGCCGCGCACGGCCATGCAGTCATCCACCTCGGCGGTCTGCTCGGCGATGTGGACATGACGCGGGGTGTCGTCGGGCAAGGCCGCCAGCGTCGCCGCCATCGCCTCGGGCAGCACCGCGCGCAGGCTGTGGAAGGCCATGCCCACGCGCAGGCTGGCATCTTCCTCGCGCCGCAGGTCATCGAGCAGGCGCAGGAAGGCATCGACGTCGTGACCGAAGCGCGTTTGTCGCGACGACAGCGCACGCCCGTCGAAGCCTCCGCGCATGTACAGCACCGGCAGCAAGGTCAAGCCGATGCCGGCCTCGCGCGCGGCGGCGATGATGGCCCGCGACATCGCCGCCGGATCGGCATACGGCCGGCCATCGGGCGCGTGATGAAGGTAGTGGAATTCGCACACGTGCGTGTAGCCGGCACGCAGCATCTCGACATACAACTGCGCGGCGATGGCCTGCAGATCGTCGGGCGTGATGCGTTCGGCGAAGGCATACATCGTTTCGCGCCAACTCCAGAAGCTGTCCGCTGCGCCGCTGCGCCGCTCGGCCAGTCCCGCCATCGCGCGCTGGAAGGCATGCGAATGCAGGTTCGCCATGCCCGGCAGCACCCAGTGAGCGGTTGCCGGATCTGAATCGGTGTCAGCAGGCGCGGCCAGGCGCCCATCCGCGCCGCAGTCCAGAACCAGCGATCGCCAGCCATCCGGGCTCCACGCATGCGCAGCGCGCAGATTCGTTTGCTTCATTGCCATGTGCGCAAGGGTAACGGCTGCGCGGGCGGGTCGCCAGCGCGGCTATCATGTCGGGATCCTGTCCAACGGAAGCCGGCACGATGTCGAACCTCTGGGACGGCCTGCTGATCGATGCCCGCATCGCCACGCTCGCCGATGCGAGCGGCCATGGCCTGATCGAGCGCGGCGCCGTCGGCTGGCAGGACGGGCGTATCGTCTTCGTCGGCCCGATGGATGCGTTGCCGGGCGCGCCGGGCGCTTTGTCGCGCCACATCGAAGCCGTGGATGGCGCGCTCGTCACGCCCGGCCTGATCGACTGCCACACCCACCTCGTGTTCGCCGGCGACCGCGCGCGCGAGTTCGAGATGCGCCTGCAGGGGGCCAGCTACGAGGCCATCGCCAAGGCCGGCGGCGGCATCGTCTCCAGCGTGCGCGCGGTACGCGAAGCCAGCGAGGAAGCACTGCTCGCGCAATCGCTGCCGCGCGCGCGCGCCTTGCTGCGCGATGGCGTGACCACGCTGGAGATCAAGTCCGGCTACGGGCTGGATCTGGACAGCGAGGCGAAGATGCTGCGCGTGGCGCGACGCATCGGCACCGAGCTGGGCATCGGCGTGCGCACCACCTTCCTCGGCGCGCACGCCCTGCCGCCCGCATACGCCGGGCGCGCCGACGCATACATCGACCTCGTCTGCGAGCACATGCTGCCGGCCATCGCGCACGAAGGCCTGGCCGATGCCGTGGATGCGTTCTGCGAAGGGATCGGCTTCTCGCTCGCACAAACCCGCCGCGTGTTCGAGGCCGCGCATCGCCACGGATTGCCGGTGAAATTGCATGCCGAACAACTCAGCCACCTCGGCGGAGCAGCGCTGGCGGCCAGCTTCCATGCGTTGTCCGCCGACCATCTGGAATGGATCGACGAGGACGATGCCCGCGCGATGGGCGCGGCCGGCACGGTCGCGGTGCTGCTGCCGGGCGCGTTCGTGTGCCTGCGGGAAACGAAATTGCCGCCGATCGATGCCTTGCGCACGCACGGCGTGCCGATGGCCGTGGCCACCGACTGCAATCCCGGCACCTCGCCGCTGCTGTCGCTGCGGCTGGCGATGGCGCTGGCTTGCGCGCAGTTCCGTCTGACTCCCGAAGAAGCCCTGCGCGGGGCGACGGCGAACGCGGCCCGGGCCTTGGGATTGCAAGATCGCGGCCGGCTAGCCGTTGGCCTGCGCGCCGATCTGCTCGTATGGGAAGCGCACGACCCGGCGCAACTGAGCTACTGGCTCGGCGGCGATCCGCCGCGGCGGGTGATCGTGGGCGGGGCTGGCTGAGCGCCCTGCCCTGCGGGGCAAGAAAAACCCCGCACGCGGCGGGGTTTTTCTTGCACGCAATCCGGGCGGAATTATTTCGCGGCCGGCGCGGCTTTCTTGATGATGGTCTTGGCCGGGGCCTTGGCAGCCGGCTTGGCTGCCGGCTTGGCTGGCTTGGCCGCCTTGGGTGCGGCGACCTTCTTCGCGGTGGCCTTGTGCGGACGCGCGTTGCCGTAGCTGCCGGCGAAACGCTTGCCCTTCGGAGTCTTCTTGTCGCCCTTGCCCATGATCGATCCTGTGGTGCGGTGAAAGTGGCGCGTAGCCTAGCAAAGACGAGGGGCGAGGAACAGGGAACGATGGCTGCCGAAACTCATCCCTGCGTGGCAAGCGACATCACGCCACCGCCCCTGTCGTCGAAACTACGACGTGATGCGTCTGGCAGCCGGCATGGCGTGCATGGCGCAAATTGACGACGTGCGCACATGCGAGCACGGTGCCGCCGCCGGCCATGGCGATGGCATGCAGGTAGCCGCCGACGTGCAGGGTGTCCAGGGCGACCCCGATCCACAACAAACCGCATCCGGGGAGCAGCAAGGCCAGGGCGCTGGCGCGGTGATGGTGGCGGTAGCCCATGAGCAAGCTGGTCAAGGCCAGCACGCTGGCGAATGCGACGAACCCCACTTCGAAGGCGTGGTTGGCGAGGCTGGCGCCCAGCGCCGGGGCCAGTACCAGAACGATCGGCAAGGCCGCGCAATGTACCGCGCACAGCAGCGAACCGGTGGCACCCAACCGATCGAGCCATCCGCGCTTGGCCAGCAATTCCTGCGGTGAGCTGAATGCTTCGAGCATCACTCGACTTCCGGCATCCGTCTTCGCGACAGCGCCATTATTGCACGATTCATGCAATAACATAACATCATGGGCATCGCCCGCAGCAACGCCGACACCCGCGCCCACGCGATGCCTGGATCGAGCGATGATCGATGGCCGGCAGGCTGTCGCGAAACAAGCCTCGGCACCGTCGTGCGACGGGCCGCGCGCCTCAGCCCTGCAAACCCTTCCATGACGAAGGGGGTGAGTACAATGAAAAGCAACGCAAGTCGTTGTTTTCATTGGTGGGCGGTACAGGGTTCGAACCTGTGACCCCTACCATGTCAAGGTAGTGCTCTACCGCTGAGCTAACCGCCCACGTCGCGCGCAATCGCGGCGAGGGCGCGAAGCGTAGCACGCGAGGCGATGCCGATCCAAGCCAAGCCCTTGCCTGGGACCGATGCCTGCGTCCGTCTGGCGACCACCGCCGATGAAATTTCTGCGACACTGGCCTCGTCGCATCGCCCGATGGCGTGCCAATCCCGACTCGTCGCCATGCTCCGCTTGATCGCCTTCCTCATCGTCATCGGCGCCTTGGCATTGCTCGTGCGCCTGCAATACAAGGCGCAGTACCTGACCTTGCAGGAGCATCAGGAACGACAGCACGTCGCCGCCAGTTCCGCGGCGGAGCAGCCGCAATTGCAATGCGCGCAAGCAGCACTGGGCCGCTTCCATCAACTCGGGCTGGATGACAAGCCCGGTTCGAGCCACACGGCTCACTTCAACGCCCGGCTCAACCAGTGCTATCAATTGATGGAAACGCAGCGCTCCGATACCGGCACCAACTGGCGCACGGCCACCCTCTACGACGCGCAAGGCCGCGTGTTCGCCAGCTACGGCTGGCGCGGCGATACGGGCAGACCCGCCAGTTCGATCTCGCCCTACACCTGCACCGTCACCCTGCCCTCGGGCGAGCACCGCGACTGCGGCTCGCAAACCGAATTCAGGCGCCTGATCGACACGTACATGGCGAACTGAACGGGCGCGTCGGCATGCGCCACGGCGACCTTGCCGCGGAAGCTCCGCGTGCCGCGCGCGGCCACGTGTAAGGAATCGGATGCCGATACGTCCATCGTGGTGCGGACGATCTTCACGTCCGCACAACACCGACGGGCGGATACTCGCTGTCGGGCTTTCCCACCTCCTTCGGAGGACGTCATGCAACGCCGTACCCTCATCCGATCGATGGCCGCCCTGGCGGCCCTGCCGCTGGGCGCTTCCATCGCCAGCGCCGCCGGGCAACTGGTCAGCGTGGTCATCCCGCCCCTGCACAAACCCGCCGATGCGTGGCGAAAATTACTTTCGCCGATGGCCTTTGCGGTGCTGTTCGAGGAAGCCACCGAGCGCGCCTTCACCAGCCCGCTGTTGAACGAGCACCGCGCCGGCACCTTCGTCTGCGCGGCGTGCCTGCTGCCCTTGTTCGATGCGCGCACCAAGTTCGAGAGCGGCACCGGCTGGCCCAGTTTCACCCAGTGCCTGCCGGGGCATTGCGGTTTCAAGGTCGATCACCGGCTCGCCTTCGAGACGCGCACCGAATACCACTGCGTCCGCTGCGGCGGCCATCAGGGCCATGTGTTCGACGACGGCCCGCCGCCGCTGGGCAAGCGCTGGTGCAACAACGGCGTCGCCCTGCAATTCGTGCCGCAGGGTCAAGCGCTGCCGGCGTGGAGGACGTGACCATGCGCATCACGATTCGACGCACGCTGCTTGCCATCGCAGCCATGGCCACCCTCGCGGGAGCCGGATTGGCGCTGGCCGGCACCGGCACCGGCGTGGTCATGATCCACACGGTGGACGACGCCAGACTGGCGGTCGCCACCTTTGCCGGTGGTTGCTTCTGGACGATGGAGCACGCCTTCGACGACGTGCCCGGCGTGGTCAGCGCCACCTCGGGCTACAGCGGCGGCCATGTCGCCGACCCGAGCTACGATCAGGTTTCCACCGGCGCTACCGGGCACGTCGAATCGGTGCAGATCCGCTTCGATCCTGCCAAGGTCAGCTACGCACACCTGCTCGACATCTACTTCCACCGCATCGACCCCACCCAGGTCGGCGGGCAGGCCTGCGACCACGGCGACGAATACCGCAGCGTGATCTTCGCGCAGGATCCGGTGCAGTTGCGGCAGGCGCGGGCGTACCTGGACGTGCTGAAAAAATCCGGACTGTTCCACGCGCCGCTGGCGGTGCAGTTGCGCGCCGCCGACACCTTCTACCCGGCCGAAGCCTTCCATCAGCAGTTCGCGAAGAAGAACCCCGCGTACTACGAACGCTACCGCGTCGGCTGCGGTCGCGACCGGCGCTTGCAGCAGGTGTGGGGAAAGGCCTTCAAGGCGTATTGAGGGCCGCCCGGAATCGCACGAAAAACAGCCGTTCGGCAGTAACCCTGGCCATGTGCGCGCAGCCGATGGCTGCGTGCGCTGGCCCCTATCCGCCAAACCCGCCGCGCAGCGGGCCACCGCCGAGCAGATGCAGGTGGATGTGGAACACCGTCTGCCCACCGTCGTGGTTGCAGTTGAACACCGTGCGGTAACCGGCTTGCGCAAAGCCTTCGCGCTTGGCGTAGGCCGCCGCGGCCAATACCAATTTGCCGACCAGTCGCGCATCCTCGGCGGTCAGGTCGTTGAGCGTGGCGATGGGTTTGCGCGGCACGAACAACACGTGCACGGGCGCCTGCGGATGCAGGTCGCGGAAGGCGACCAGATCGGCATCCTCGTACACGAAATCGGCGGGGACTTCGCGGCGGATGATGCGGTCGAAGATCGTGTCGGTCATCGTCGCGCCCGTCAGTCCGCCAATTCGATCTGCGCCTGCCCGGCCGGCACGATGAAATTGGTGTCGATCTCGACGTCGTAGACCACTTCGGGCTCGACCTGCGCCAGCGCCACCAGCGAACCGACGTTGCCGGTGTGCTCACCGGCCATGATGGTGACCAGGTCGTCGTGGGCGAATGTCACGCCCGCGACGGGACGACCGGCGCGCCACGCGGCGGCGATTTCGGGTGAAGGTGCGGCCATGATCAGTCGGGAACCTCGCTGCGGCTGCCGAAGGCGTGCGATAGCGTACCCCGGTCAATGTATTCCAGTTCGCCGCCCAAGGGAACGCCATGCGCGATCCGGCTGGGCCGGACCTTGTGCTGGCGGGCGATCTGGGCAAGGTAATGCGCCGTGGCCTCGCCTTCCACGGTGGGGTTGGTGGCGATGATCAGTTCCTGCACCCTGCCCTCGGCCAGCCGCGCAACCAGCCGATCCAGCCCCAGTTCGCGCGGGCCGATCCCGTCCAGCGGCGACAGCCGCCCTTGCAGGACGAAGTACAAGCCGCGATACCCGGTTGCCTGTTCGATCGCGAGGCGGTCGGCGGGCGATTCCACCACGCACAGCAGGTGGCCATCGCGGGCGCTGCTGGCGCAGATCGGGCACATCCCGGCCTCGCTGAAATCGCGGCAACGGCTGCAATGGCCGATCGCCTCCATCGCCAGGCCCAACCGCTGGCCAAGCGTGCGCCCGCCGTCGCGATCGCGTTCGAGCAGGTGATAGGCCATGCGCTGCGCCGACTTCTGGCCGACACCGGGCAGGCAACGCAGCGCCTCGATCAATTGCTCCAGTAGCGGCGACTGACTCAGAAACCCAGCCCCGGCGGCAGCGGCATGCCGGCGGTCGCGGCCGACGTGCGCCGTGCGGCCTCGGCGTGGACGCCGTTGGCGGCATCGTTGATGGCCGCAGCGATCAGATCCTCCAGCATGTCGGCATCGTCCATCACGGAAGGATCGATGCGCACGCGTCGGCAGGCGAATTTGCCGGTCAGGGTGACGGCGACCTTGCCGCCACCGGAGTGTCCATCGATTTCCAGCGCGGCCAGTTCTTCCTGCACGCGCTTGAGATTGTCCTGCACGCGCTGGGCCTGCTGCATGAGTTGGGCGATGTTGCCGCGCATGGTGGTGAAATCCTCTGAAGTTTCGTGGAGTTTCGTCTTGCAACGATTCAGGTTGCCCTTCTCCCTTCGGGAGAAGGTGGCGCGAAGCGCCGGATGAGGGGCGATCAGGCAACGCAATCATTGCACCGCAGATGGGTCGCGCACTCACGGTACAAGAGGGTATCGCCTGATTGGAAAAATCATTCTGGATACGCTGTGCTTGCTCACTCCGGATCGGCGGGGCGGATCGAATCGGGCACGAGTTTCGCGCCGAACTGCTGCATGTAGCGCCGCACCGTGGGGTTGTCGTTGAAATCGCGCTCGGCCCGGGCCTGGCGCTCATCGCGCGCACGCGCATGGCGCGCATGCATGGTGTCGGCACCTTCGGCGACCGTGTCGAACACGATCTTCGGCGGCGCGCCCAGCGAGCCGGCGAACGCATCGGCGAGCTTGCCCAGCATGGCCGGGTTGCGCAGGTGTTCCAGGCCCGTTGGCAAGGCCAGCGTGAGCACGCCATCGGCGTAGCCGACGAAGCTGGCGCGCGCGGCCAGATCCTGCGCCGGGCCTTTCAGGCCGGAGGCGGCGATCAGCGCCATCCAGTCGTCGGCATCGCGCAGCGTGCGCGGCGATCCTGCTGGAGCCGGCGGAACCGCGGCCATCGCCGGGGGCGCCACGATCGGCGCGGCCATCGTCGGTTCGCGCACGGCCGTGGCGAGGGCGGGCGCGCTGGGCACCTCGGCAGCGCGGCGTGGGGCTGCGGGGCTCGCGGGTTCTGCCGACGCGGCTTGCGGTGGTGCGGCGAATGCGCGCACGGGCGATTTGGTTTTTTGCTGCTGCAAGGGCACGGCACCCTCGCCGGCTGCGGTTGGCCGAAACGCCAGCATGCGCAGCAGGCTCATCTCGAAACCGGTGCGCGGGCTGGGTGCCAGCGGCAGGTCGCGGCGACCTGAAATCGCCATCTGGTACCACAGTTGCGCCAGTTCCGGCGCGACCTGCGCGGCCAGCCCGGCGACATCGACCGCAGCGTCGTCGGCATCGCCGCCGATGCCCGGCACGAGTTGGCGCAACTGGATGCGGTGCAGGCTGTCCGCCAGCGCATCGAGCACCTGCCCGTAATCCGGCGAAAACGCGGCGAGCTCTTCGACCTCGCGCATCAATGCCGCGCCATCGGCAGCGGCCAACGCCGCCAGCAGCGCGCCCACGCGCGCGCGATCGACGGTGCCGAGCATCGCGCGCACGCCGGCTTCGTCCAGCGTGCCCGCGGTGTAGGCGATGGCTTGATCGAGCAGGGACAGGCCATCGCGCAGGCTGCCGTCGGCACCGTGGGCGAGCAGGCCGAGCGCGCCGACCTCGAACGGCAGCCCCTCGGCGTGCATGATCTTTTCCATCTGCCCGCGGATCTGCGCCTCGTCCAGGCGCTTGAGATTGAACTGCAGGCAGCGCGAAAGCACGGTCACCGGCAGCTTCTGCGGGTCGGTCGTCGCCAGCAGGAATTTCACGTGCGGCGGCGGCTCTTCCAGCGTCTTGAGCAAGGCGTTGAAGGCGGGTTTGGACAGCATGTGCACCTCGTCGATGAGGTACACCTTGGTGCGCCCGCGCGAGGGCATGTACTGCGCGTTTTCGATCACCTCGCGCACGTCGTCCACGCCGGTGTTGGACGCAGCGTCGATCTCCAGCAGATCCACGAAGCGGCCGGCATCGATATCCAGGCAGGTCGCGCATTCGCCGCAGGGCTCGGCGCCCTGCCCGCGCTCGCAGTTCAGGCTCTTGGCGAAGATCCGCGCGATGGTGGTCTTGCCCACCCCGCGGGTGCCGGTGAACAGGAAGGCGTGATGCACGCGGCCGGTCGCCAGCGCATTGGTGAGCGCGCGCACGACGTGCTCTTGCCCGACGAGTTCGGCAAAGCGCCGCGGGCGCCATTTGCGGGCGAGGACGAGGTAGGACATGCGGGATCCGGTGCAGGCTTGCCATTGTGCCAACTCGCGTATCGGCAGCCAAGCATCGTGTCGCAATGGCAGTGGTACGCGCCCGGATTGCCGGGTAGAATGCGCGGCTGCGGCACGTCCGGAGAGATGTCCGAGTGGTTGAAGGAGCACGCCTGGAAAGTGTGTAAGCGGCTTATACCCGCTTCGCGGGTTCGAATCCCGCTCTCTCCGCCAAAATGGCAAACTAAGTGCCTGATTTATTTGAACGCCGACTTGCATCGCCCAACTTGTTCCCTACTTCGTTCCCTACTGAAGGGGCCTGCTGGACGGTGGATTGCCCCACTCCCAATAGCGGGACGTGCGCGATTCACCGTTGCATTTTCCCGTGTTCGCAGTGGATTGCCCGCTCCCAATAGCGGGACGTGCGCGCGTACTGCTGCGCCGCAGATCACACGCTGCCCCGGACTCAGCCTGGGTCGGCTAGGTAGGGCGGTCGATGCCTGCCCGCGCGGCGATCTGGTGCAGTCGTTGGCGGCGGTCATATCTCGCCCTCGAAAACGCGTTCGGTGCCGTTGTGCAATGCTCGGTTTGTACCGTCCGAACCGTCCGAGCCGTCCGAAGCTGCGGACGATGTGGACGATGCGGACGGTTCATTCCGCGTGCTGCACAAACGGATGATCCGGCTTCGCTCGCGGCTCGAGTCCCGTTCGGTTTGTACCTGAACCCCTGCAAGCCGCAGTGACGGGGCGAGCCGTCGCAGTGCTCCCGCCAACCCGCGCGGAGACTTCGGCCAGTGTTGCGAGCGGGTTTCGGAGTCATCCACGATCCGCGCCAGTTCGATCAGTAGCTCGGTAGCGGTACCGCGCCACGAATGTCGTTGACGGACAAAGTCGATGGCCGCGCGCCCGATGGCAGAAGACTCGATCCCTGCGGTTAGCCCAACTGACAGATTCTCTCTGTAACAAGCCATGAAGCCGTCGGCGGTGAACCCCAACGGTTCCATGCCAGCAGCAGCCCATTGCGCGAAATCGGCCATGCGCGGCAAGCGCCCGACGTTGACCTGAGCAAGATTCCGAACCGATGCCGACAACCCTTGTAGAAGCGCGCCAAAGATCGCAGGTGCATCGGCATCGAAGGCGGCCCACAACTCGGCTTCACTGCGCCGATCCTCGATCACTTCAAGCTCAACATGGAGTGCTCGTTCAGCCAGATCGGGACGTGTCGCCACGTCCTCGATGCCGTTGACGATGACCGGACGCTGCACCTCGACGAGAACCTCGTCGGTGTTCGTGTACAGCGCGCGCTCGGAAATTGCGCCGCCGGTTGCCAGCCTGCACAGCGCATCGGACAACTGCGGCGTGAGATAGCTCAGGTTATCCAGTGCCAGCAGCCACCCATTCAACGCGCCCACCAGCAGATCACGCACGTCCCCAGGCGGTGCCCGCAGCGGCGCAGTGCTCGGGTCAATCAAACGCCGCAGGATGCGCGTGGCGGTGGATTTTCCGGAACCTTGTTCGCCTTCGAGAATCAGCAGCGGGTACGGGCCGCACGGCCTGAGTGCAGCGAGCATGAAGCCGGCCACCAGCGGGCGATGATCGACGCGGACGTTCAGAAAGTTCCACAGTCGCGCGAAGTCGGGATTGCCCACCTGCGGCAGCTCCAACATACCCGACGTGCGACGAAACCGAACGGGGGAATCCTGCGCTTCCTGTACGCCAGCTGCCGATACGATCAGGACACGATCATCACCAGCGAACAGCACCACGTTGTCGCCATCCGCGCCGGTACGCAACGCAACCGGATGACGCGCCCCCGAAAATTTTGCCTGAGACGCCAGCGTGGCGATGGCGTCGCCAACCGCGTTGCGGTTCGTGCCCTTGCCCGTGAGTGCATAAAACTCGCCGACTAGCACCTCGCGATAGTCGCGCCCATCGACGGCATACACCCGACGGCCAACCCCCGCATAAGCCTTGCGATCAGGATCGTGAAACAGATAGTGCCGACGGCCAATGTCCACGAGAACATCGGACTGCTTGCGTTGCTTGCCTTCGGAATCGACGATGGCGACCGACACCTGCTCGACAGATTCCACGCGCGGCGAGTCGATGGCGCGCAGACCGCGCCCAGCAGCACGTTCGAGCCGTTCCAGATTGCGCCCGGCCTGCGCTTCGAGCCGCGAGACATAGACGTTCGGTTCAGTGAAGGCGCTCATCGCAACACCTCCTGCGCGCCGTGGATCCGATGCACGGCCAGCGCCAGTCGCATGTCGTCGTCGGCGGCGAGAACCTGGCCTTGCCGGATCATTCCAGCAGCGCACAGAACCACACCAACCTCGACCACGAGCACACCCAGCGCCGCGCTCCACGATGCCCGCCTGAAAGCTTCCTGCGCGTTCCTGCGGGCTTCCGGAGATGGATCACGAATCCGCTCAGGAAACAGGTCGGCGAGCTCCAATCCGACGGTGCGAACGATGGATGATGCGTCGCACCCGACGAAACAATGCAGCAGCACGCGTCCATCGGCGGCTTCGGTAATGGCGACGGATTGCGTCGCGTGACGATGCCCATTCGGGCAATCCGCGCGCCAGCCCTCGCCTGAACGCCGCACGTTGTGCAGCATCTGCAGCAGGCGATCCACCGGGCGCATGCCTGCGGTATGATAGGCGCGTCCGCCAAGACGCTTGACCTCGAAGCCCGCCCCGTGCGGGTTTCGTCGTTCTAGGATAGAGCTCATCGCGAGCCCTCCAGCATGGCCAGCGCGCGACGTACTCGCGCGATGCGGCGATGGATGTTCGGTCGGCGCGCGTCGTCGGCGCAGCGCGCAACCTCGTGCAGGTCGGCGAGTCGGAGGCGTACAACCTGCACGGCATCATCGCCATAGCGTCGACGTGCGGATGCGGCCATGTGGGCAGCAGGGCGGCGGTTCATGCGGCCACCTTCGCGCGTTCGCGTTCGGCGAGCTTGACCGGCAGACGATTCAGCGACTCGACGTAAACGAACGTCGCCCGTCCGAGTTTGAAGGTTTCCAACAGGCCGGACTTCGCCAACGAGAAGGCTACGGTTCGTCCGATACCGCGCTCGGCGCAGGCGGGCACCAGCCGCCGGAAGGTGCATCCAGGTTCGTTCATCGTGTTTCTCCGAATGCTCGCGAACGATTCGCGGCTTCGGTGCAATTTGCGGGTCGGAAACGCGACTCAGTGAGGGTCAGTCTTGTTTTTTTCGAGCTTCCGAACGTAATCGGCCGTCACCTTGAATTGACGCGCGATTAGGCTCGCGCGGTTGCGCGTTTTAGGCGCTGCGGCCAGTGCTTCGCGTATCTTTGCCCCCTTGCCCTTGGGTGTTTCTTTGGCCCTATCAGAACCCTTTTTTCCACCTCGCCGAACACCCAACCCGGTGCCGGCAAGTCGATCTTTCACCTCGCCGACAGCGTCGTGCACGATGATCTTGCGAAGCAATGTGCCGGCGCTTGCCATGTCGCCATTGCATGCACGGCGGATGGCCTTTTCCAGCGCGGCAACTTCAACGCTATCGCTATCCATGGCAGCGGTGGCGCGTACCAGTTCCTCGGCCCATTGTTCGGGCACGGCATCGCGTGGGATGCCGGCCTTGTCAGCTTGAAAGCCGATCCATGCTGATACCAGCCACCAGCCGAGACTTTCATCGGTACGTGTCTGCCAATTGTCGGGCAGCGGCAACCATGAGTTCAGCGGTTCCATCGGCGCATCCTCCCGCGCCCTTCGAGAACACCACGGCAACGGGCGAAGGAATCCCGCGTTCGGCTGGCCGGCCTAGCCGTGGTGAGGGCTTACGCTGCCGCCTCGCGCACGATGCGCGGGTGCTTGGCGGCGATGCGCAGCAAGGTGCGGGCCGCGCCGGATGGCTCGCGGCGGCCCTGTTCCCAATCTTGCAAGGTGCGAATGGACACGCCCAGCAACGCAGCGAACTGCGCCTGCGATAGCCCGGTGCCAGCACGCGCAGCGGCGATGGCGATGCGTCCAGCGGGAATCACCTCGTCGCGTTCGACGGTGCCGTCGTTGCGGGTGACACGGCGGCGGATACGGCCATCGGGCATCGGCATGAACTCGGTCTTGCGCGCCCAACGCCCCGCCTTTGCGTCGGCGATGGCTTCGCGCAGTTCGGCGTTGAGATCACGCCCCCTTTCCCATTCGGCAAGCTGTTTGGTGGTCATCTTCTGGGTCGTCATGGGTCGTAGGTCGCCTTGAGATTTCGCAGCAGCGCAGGGTCTACGTTTTCCTGTGTGTTCTTGGCGTACAGCAGTACCAGCACGATTACGCCAGCGGTAGTGCGCAGGAAGTAGATGACGCGATAGCCTCCGCGCTTGCCACGCCCGGGTGCGCGCCATCGCAATTTGCGGCACCCACCACTGGCCGGAATCACGTCGCCCGCCTGCGGTTCCTCGATCAATGCCGCCTGCAAGTCGGCCAGCTCCGCGTCGTCCATGGCGCAGGCTTCACGCGCCCGTACAAACGTGGTCATTTCGATGAAACTCCACAGCGGTTTATTATACGGCATAGCGTTGTATCTTCAAGTCTTGGGGCGCGACGCTGCAACGCGTCGAATCGGTGTCACCTTGTCGGCAGATTTGATCGGAGTGCAACAGAACCGGCCCCAATCGGCCATCATGCGAGCACGTTTTTCCAGTAGATCGGTGCGGTTGTACGCGGCTTCGGTTTGATCCTTGATCGCATGCGCCAGCGCCGCCTCCGCAACCTCGCGCGCGTAGCTGGTGCGCTCGGCACACCAGTCGCGGAACGATGATCGGAACCCGTGCGCAGTCAGTCCGGAGTAGGCGTCCTTCACCACCTTCAACGTGGCGGCGATGGTGATGGGCCGGTTCGGTTTGCCGCCGGGGAATACATACCCTGTATGCGCGCCGGGCATGGATTGCAGCAGCTTGACGGCCTCGTGCGACAGCGGAACCCGATGATCGCGCCCAGCCTTCATGCGCTCAGCGGGTGTCGTCCACACCTTGCGTTGCAGATCAATCTCCGCCCAGTGCGTTCCTGCCGCCTCGCGCGATCTACTGGCCGTGAGAATCTGAAACCGCAGCGCCCGGCTGGCGATGGAGTCCTTCGACGCCAGCATCGCCATGAAATCGGGCACCTCGGCATACGGCATCGCAGCGTGGTGTTTCACCCGCTTCACCTTCATCGGCTTGGCCAGCAGCTTGTCCAGATGGCCACGCCAGCGGGCAGGGTTTTCGCCTTGCCGGTATTTGCGAGCCGTCGCCCAATCCAGCACGGCCTCGAGGCGTTGCCGCACGCGCGTAGCGGTTTCGGTTTTGTCCTTCCAGATGTCGTCCAGCACGTCCACCACCAGATCGGTGTCGATGTCCTGCACGGGCAGCGGCAGCAGCTTGGCCGCATAGGTGTTGAGCGTGTTGCGCCATTGATCGCGGTGCTTGGCGTTGCGCCAGCCGGCCTCGTGGGCGCTGATATAGGACGCGCAGCAGTCGCCAAAGGTTCTTGCGCGCGCGCGCTCCAGTGCTTCCTGCGCGCGCTTGCGCGCATTCTCCTCGCGATCCTCGCGTGGCTTGTCGATGGGATCGCCACCTTGCCGGAGTAGATCGCGTTGCTTCCCTGCTTCCGTGCGCGCGGAGTCCAGCGTCACCTCGGGGAACGCGCCCAGTCCCTTGTCGCGCAGCTTGCCGGTGATACGATCGCGGTAGCGGAAAACCCACGTCCTGCGGCCATCGGTCTTTACCAGCAGATACAGGCCGCGCTCATCGGCATACCGGCCAGCCGGTTTTGCTTTGACTTCAACGACTGTCAATTGGTTGCTCTTGACTTTCACCGCCAAACCCCTTGTTCCCTACTTTGTTCCCTACACAATAGGCCGGCTGGCGGCGAACGTCAACGAACGGGCTTGGACGGATGAATGGCTGAAACCCGCATTGCATCTAGGTTTCCAAGGATTGACCGAACATGCGCGAACCGCGGCGAACCACGAACCGGCGGACGCTCTCTCCGCCAAACATGCCGCATGCGTCATTGCAATGGTTGAATGGCAGCGCCCACGCAACCGGTGCTCCCGTTGATCATGCCGCTTCGATGGCCAGGGCAAACCTGGTTCGAGGTGCCGGTTGACGCCGGAGCCTGCTGCGCCACCCTGGCAACCGCACGGGCCACGCTGCCGTCGGCAAAATGCAGGGTGAAAGCGACGGCATCGCCGACCTTCAGATCGTGGCGCGGTTCCATCAGCATCCAGTGCAGCCCGCCGGCGTGAATCTGCAGGGAACCGCCTGCGGGGATGTCCTGCGCGCCCGCAGGCCGCATGCTGCTCATGCCTCCCGACATCAGGCTGCGGTGCAGCTCGACCAGGCCGAAGGCATCGCTGTCGGCGGCGACCAGGCGCAGCGCGCGATTGCCGACGTTGCGTACATCCATGTAGCCCGCCAACATGTCCGTGCCCGGCGGCGCGGCGCGCACCCAGGCGTTCTCGATGCGAACCGGCGCGGCGCGCGCTGCCTTCGCAGCAGCCTTCGAAGACGACGCCGATGGCGTCGCAGATGGCATCGACATGGCCTTGGGCGCAGGCGTGGCCCGCAACCCACCCGTACCGCCCGACAAGGCCACCGCGGCGCAAAGCGCGAACAGATGACGGCGATGGTTTTGCATCCCCTGATTCTAACCTCGGCAACGTTGCGGTATCGTCGCGCGGTTCCCTGCCAACTCCATCCAGACGGATCGACGACATGATCGAACTTCACACGCACGGCTCCATCCACGAAATCCGCCTGGCGCGCCCCCCGGTGAACGCGCTCGTGCCGGAATTGCTGCAGGCCCTGCGTGCGGCGGTGGAAGACGCGCCTGGCAAGGGCGCGCGCGGAATCGTCCTGGCTGGTGGACAGGGAGTGTTCTCCGGCGGCATGGATGTGCCGCACCTGATGGGTGTGGACGTGGTCGGGTTGCGCAGGGCCTGGGACGATTTCTTCGCTGCCTGCCACGCGCTGGCGAAGTCGCCGGTGCCGGTGGTCGCGGCGGTCGGCGGTCACGCGCCGGCCGGTGGTTGCGTGCTCGCCCTGTGCTGCGATTACCGCGTGATGGCGCGCGCGCCCGACCCCGCCAAACCGTTCCGCATCGGCTTGAACGAGGTGCAGGTGGGCTTGGCTGTGCCTGAAGGCGTCCAGCGGCTGTTGCGCCGCCTGGTTGGCCCGCGCCGCGCCGAGCGGCTCATGGTCGCGGGGGCGCTGGTGCCGGCGCGCCGTGCGTTCGCCATCGGCATGGTGGATGAACTGGCCGACCTGCCCGAGGTCACGCCGCGCGCGATCGGCTGGTTGAACGAACTGCTGGCCCTGCCCTCCAGCCCGATGCTGCGCACCCGTGCGCTGGCCCGCGCCGACGTGATCGACGCACTAGAAAACCACGTCCACCTCGAGCGCTTCCTCGACGCATGGAACGAGCCGGATACGCAGGAGACCCTCAAGTCGCTGGTGGCGAAATTGAAGAAGTAGCTGTCAGGTTCCAACAAGCGCGCTGCATCACGCGCGCTTGGCCAGCCAGCCGTGGATGGCGCTGGGCACTTCGCGCTGGGCGCGGCCGGAGACGTAGATGCCGATGTGGCCGCCCTTGAACGACAGCTCGCTGTAGTCCTTCGTGCCGGCCAGTTGCTTCAACGGGCGCGAGGCACTGGGCGGCACGAGGTGGTCCTGCTCGGCGAACACGTTGAGCACCGGCATGGTCACGCCCTTCAGCGACACCTCGCGGCCGCCGATCACGATGCCGCCATCGACGAAGCCGTTGCCCTGATAGAACTGCTTGATGAACTGGCGGAACGCCTCGCCGGCCTGATCGGGCGAATCGAAGATCCACTTCTCCATGCGCAGGAAGTCCTCGAGCGCGTGCTTGTCGTCGAGGATGTCGGTCAGGCCGACGTACTTCTGCACGTTCAGGCGGAACGGTTTCAGCGTGAGGTAGCAGTAGTTCATCAAGTCGGCCGGCACATTGCCCAGGCCATCGACGAAGGCGTCCACGTCCATCCCGCGCGTCCAGTGCGAGAGCATGTTGTCGGCGGTGTGGAAGTCCACCGGCGTTACCATGGTGACGAGATTGCGGATCTTGTCCGCGTGCAGGGCCGCGTAGCACAGCGAGAACGCGCCGCCCTGGCAGATGCCGAGCAGGTTGATCGCATCGAGGCCGTGCTTCTCGCGCAGGAAGTCCACGCAGCCGCCGAGGAAACGCTCGATGTAATCGGTGAGGTCGAGGTAGCGATCCGACAGGTCGGGATAGCCCCAGTCGATGATGTACACGTCCTCGCCCATCGACAGCAATTGCTTGACGATCGAACGGTCGGCCTGCAAGTCCACCATGTACGGGCGGTTGACCAGCGCGTAGCAGATCAGCAGCGGCACCTTCGCGGTCGGCGCGCGCTCGCCCTTGAAGCGGTACAGCACCAGCTTGCCGTCGCTGTAGACGGCTTCCCTGGCGGTGGCGCCGTAGTGCACATCGTCGAGTTCGCGCAGAGTGGACGCGCCGGACACCAGCTTGCGCTGCATGGACTGCGCTTCGTGCGCGAGACGGTCGGGAGACAGGTTCAGCGGTCCGTACATGGACATCGGGATGGCTCCTTACTTGACGCGACGCGCGGCCGGTGCGGCGCGCTGGGTGGTGGGCTTGGATGCAGGCTTTTTTGCGGCAACGGGCTTGCTCGCAGCGGCAGCAGGCTTGACCGTCGTCTCGGCGCGCGCTTCCTCGGCATGTTTCGTGGCAGCAGGCATCGTGGTCGCGGACTTCGCCGCGCCCTGTTCCACCGCCGCCAGACGCGCCCGGATCTCGCGCAGCTCGCGCTCCAGACGGGTGACCTTGAGATGACTGGAATTGACCTCGGTGCGGGTGGGCATGCCCAACTGCGCGCTGGCGCGCTCCACTTCGCCGTTCACGCCGCAGCGCAGACGGCTTTGCGCGTTGACCAGCTCGCCGTAGGCCTTGCGGAACTCGGCGGTCATCGCCACCTCGCCCCAAGCCTCCTCGGCCGCGTCGATCCACAGGTCGAACAAGGCGCGCGCCGAGTCGACCTGCCGGCCCGGCTCGCTGCGCTCGGCCAGCTTGTCCTCGAACCTCGCGAATGCGCGCTGCCCGCATTCCATCAACTGCGCGTTGTAACCGTTCATCGCCTGTTGGTATTCGACCTGCGCCTTGCCCAGCGCCTGCCAGCGTTCCTGATGCTCGCGCGCCAAGCCGAACGCAGGCAGATTGAACAGGCCGCTCCAGTTGCCGCGCAGCGCGTCCAGCCACGGGCCGGACTGCTGGAAGAAGTGCTCCATGCCATGCGCATCGGGGCCGGACATGTTCTGGAACATGCCGGCGAAGGGGTTGTTCTCGATGCCCAGCGCGCGCTTCCATTCCGCCGCGATCTCGGAAGGGTTGACCGGCTTGCCGGCCAGCGTCTTGGCCAGATCCTGCATCTTGCCGAACCACTCGCCGGTGAGCTGGTTCATCCGCGATACCGTTTCATCGGTCTGCGCGCGGCCGTCCTTCGCCCACGGCGACCACAGATCCACCGCTTCCTTCCAGCCGGGGATCGCGTTGTCATGGCCGTTGCCGGCCTGCCGCGCCATCTCGCTCCACGCATTCCAGTACTGGCGCGAAAGCGCCTCGAAATCCCTGCCCCAACCTTCGGTCGAATGGCTCATCGCGGTCTCCTGCCACACGGTCGTGGCGATCGGCGCATGCTAGCACCGCGCCATGCTGCATCGCAACATTTCGCTGCGCCGCGTGCGCGGCGAAAGGCCGCGCGGCGATCGCCGGCGACTGCGCAGAAAGTGCCGCATCGCCTTCACTAGCGCCAGCTGCAGCGCCACCGAACCTGACGGCTCAGGCGGCGCGATCGGCGTCCGTGGTGAAGCTCTCGCCGCAGCCGCAGCCGTCGGTGGCGTTCGGGTTGTCGAACGTGAACTGCGAATTCAAGCCGCTGCGCACGAAGTCGATGCGCGTGCCGCGCACCAGCGGCAGGCTGTGCGCGTCGACCACCACGCGCACGCCATCGATGTCGAGGACGGTATCGGCATCGCCGATGCTGTCCGCGAAATCCACCACATAGCCCCAGCCCGAACAACCGCGACGGCGCACGCCGAAGCGCAACCCGGCCTTGTCCGGCTGACCGGCAAGGAAGTTGCGGATGCGTTCGAGCGCGGTGGGCGTGAAGGAAAGTTCCATCGGCTGATTATAGCTGCATGCTGCACGCCGCATGCGCGAACACGGCCGTGCTCGTCGTGCTCACATTCATGACCATGGCGCAGGGTCAAACAGCCACCTGCGTCTCCGTTATCATGGCGGGCTTGAAAGCACATCGGTGGAGATGCACGGCATGACGACGGCAAGCGGCACCGCACAATCCATCAGCGTCGCGCAGGCGCTCGAAAACAAGGCATTGGAAGGCAGCACGGTCAGCGTGCGCGGCTGGGTGCGCACGCGCCGCGACTCGAAGGCCGGGTTGTCCTTCGTCAACGTGAGCGACGGCTCGTGCTTCCATCCGGTCCAGGTGGTCGCGCCGGTGTCGCTGCCCAACTACGAATCCGAGATCAAGCGCCTCACGCCCGGCTGCGCGGTGATCGCCACCGGCACGCTGGTCGCCTCGCAAGGGCAAGGCCAGTCGCTGGAAATGCAGGCCGGCGCCATCGAAGTCGTCGGCTGGGTCGAAGACCCGCTGACCTACCCGATCCAGCCCAAGCCGATGTCGCCGGAGTTCCTGCGCGAGATCGCCCACCTGCGCCCGCGCACCAACCTGTTCGGCGCGGTGGCGCGCATCCGCGATTGCCTGTCCAAGGCGATCCATCGCTTCTTCCACGAGAACGGCTATTTCTGGATCAACACGCCGATCATCACCACCTCCGACGCCGAAGGCGCCGGGCAAATGTTCCGCGTGTCCACGCTCGACCTGATGCACCTGCCACGCAACGACAAGGGCGCGGTGGATTTTTCGCAGGATTTCTTCGGCAAGGAAACCTTCCTTACCGTCTCCGGCCAGCTCAACGTGGAGGCGTATTGCCTCGCGCTGAGCAAGGTCTATACCTTCGGCCCGACTTTCCGCGCGGAGAACTCCAACACCTCGCGACACCTCGCCGAGTTCTGGATGATCGAGCCGGAGATCGCCTTCGCGGGGTTGAAGGAAGACGCCGATCTGGCCGAGGCCTTCCTCAAGTACGTGTTCAAGGCGGTACTCGACGAGCGCGCCGACGACATGGCCTTCATCGCCGAGCGTGTCGAAAAGACAGCGGTATCGCGCCTGCAAGCCTTCATCGCCCAGCCCTTCGAGCGCATCGACTACACCGACGCGGTGGCGCTGCTGCAAAAATCCGGGCAGAAGTTCGACTTCCCGGTCGAATGGGGGCTGGATTTGCAGACCGAGCACGAACGCTGGCTCACCGAGCAGCACGTCGGCCGGCCGGTGGTGGTGATGAACTACCCCGAGCAGATCAAGGCCTTCTACATGCGTCTGAACGACGACGGACGCACCGTCGCCGCGATGGACGTGCTGGCGCCGGGCATCGGCGAGATCATCGGCGGATCGCAGCGCGAGGAGCGCCTCGACGTTCTGGATGCGCGCATGGCGCAGTTCGGCCTGGATGCGGCGCATTACCAGTGGTACCGCGACTTCCGCCGCTACGGCACGGTGCCGCATGCCGGCTTCGGGCTGGGCTTCGAGCGGTTGGTGGTGTACGTGTGCGGGCTGACCAACATCCGCGACGCCATCCCCTACCCGCGCGCGCCGGGACTGGCGACGTTCTGACCGGGCCGCCACGATGAATTATTCGATGGCACTCACTTTTTCGCTGGTCGGCGTGGCGGTCGTCATCAGCGGGCTGGTGGCCTTCGTGTTTTTCTGGCCGATGTCGGTGGTGCACCTGCGCGACCGCCATCCCGACGTGCATGCGCGCCTCGGCGGTGTCGGCATGATCGCGCCATCCACGCTGCTGTGGCTGCTCGCCGGCCGTTACCATGCCTTGCGCGATCCGGGCATGAACGGCTTGGCGACGCCGGCACGCATCGCGCTGGTGTGCACCTTGTTCGGCGCGGCCAGTGCGCTGGTTTTCGGTTTCGTGGCGTGGATGCTCAAACCCTGAAATCGACACGAGCCGACGGCTTTCGTTCATGCTGGGGCAGGCACGATTTCACGAAGGGCGCTGGTTGTCGTACCGATGCGACAAGCATGACGAACACGCGCTTGCGGCGAATCCATCGAACCCCGGAAGCACACGGAGACATCCCATGTATTCCGAAGACGAACACAGCCAATCCTCCGAGCAATGGTGGCTCGCCACCGTCGGCAACCAGCTCGTGTGGGCGCGCCTGCGCGTGCGCGACAGCGGCATCGCCGAGATCATGGATTGCGACGGCCGCACCGATGTGTACGACAGCGACGATTCCGCGCAGGCCGCGCTGCTCGACGCCGATTTCCGCGCCTGGGACGGGCTCGACGCGGACGATGCCGACGCGATGGGTTTCGACCTCGACGACATCGCTCCGCCGGACGGCGTGGAGGGCGCGGACGCCGATGAATTGCGCGCACTCATGACCCAGCGGCTGCCGCCACGGCATTGATCTTTTCCGGCACGCGACCCTTTACAGTACCCACACCATGGATCTGAACCTCACCGGCAAGCACGCCCTCGTCTGCGGCGCATCGCAGGGCATCGGCCTGGCCTGCGCGATCGAACTGGCCAGGCTCGGCGCGGACATCACCCTGCTCGCCCGCCGCGTCGATCTGCTGACGGTCTTGTCCGGGCAATTGCCGCGCACGCACGCCCGGCAGCGCCACGACTGGCTGGCGGCCGATACCAGCGATACCCACGGCCTGCGGGAAGCGGTCGCCGCATCGATCGCCGACCACCCCGTGCATGTGCTGGTCAACAACTCCGGCGGGCCGCCGCCGGGTACGGTGCGCGATGCCAGCGAGGACGCCTTTCTCGCCGCGTTCCGCAGCCATCTGCTGGCCAATCAGGCGCTGGCCGATGCGGTCGTGCCGGGCATGCTTGCCGCCGGTTACGGCCGCATCGTCAACGTGATCTCGACCTCGGTGAAGGAACCCATCCCCGGCATCGGCGTTTCCAACGTCACCCGCGGCGCGGTCGCGAGCTGGGCCAAGACGCTGGCGCGCGAACTGGCCCCGCACGGCATCACCGTCAACAACGTGCTGCCCGGATCCACACATACCCCGCGCATCGAGCAGATCATCGCCGCACGCGCGAACAAAACCGGCAACAGCCAGGGCGAGGTGCTGGCCGACATGCAGGCCGAGGTGCCGATGGGCCGCTTCGCCGATCCATCGGAAATCGCCGCCGCGGTCGCCTTCCTCGCCTCGCCGGCGGCGTCCTACATCACCGGCATCAATCTGCCGGTGGATGGCGGGCGCACGCGCTCGCTGTGACGCGCGTGACGCGCGTGACGCGACATCGGCTATCGAAGACGCCAGCGACAATGGGAGCTGCCAATCCCCAAAGTACAACAAATGCGCTCCCTGCCCCGCCTGCGGGGAGGGTGGGGGTGGGGGCAGTCGGCACCCAAAGCTCCCCCCATCCCAGCCTTCCTGCCCTGCCGGGCGTTCTTCGGCGCGCGAACTGCCACAGGCAGTTCGCATGCGCGCCTCATCACCCCCCGCAAGCGGGGGAAGGGGTAAAAGCGGTTTTGGTCGAACGATCAGAGAATAGTGTTCATTCGCGCTAAGCTTTCCCGATGACTGCGCTCCTGCATTTGACCCACCTGATCGGCGGCGAAGCCCGCGCCGGCGATGCGGCCAGCGCACCGCCCGTCCACGATCCAGCGACCGGCACAGCCTTCGCCACTTGTCCGGCTGGCAGTGCGAGCGATGTCGATGCCGCCGTGCGTGCCGCGCAGGCTGCGTTCCCGGCGTGGTCGAGCCTGCCCAACGAAACCCGCGCGCGCTGGCTGAACCAACTCGCCGACGCGCTGGAAGCACGCATCGACGATTTCGCGCAGGCCGAGTCGCGCGATGGCGGCAAGCCGCTGAAGCTGGCGCGCGAAATCGAAATCCCGCGCGCGGCGCAGAACTTGCGCTTCTTCGCCGCGGCCGCGACGCAATTCGCCAGCGAATCGCATCATGGACAGGCCGGGTTGAATTACACCCTGCGCGCACCGCTGGGCGTGGTTGGCTGCATCAGCCCGTGGAACC
The DNA here is from genome assembly GCA_018242445.1 of Pseudomonadota bacterium. Lineage (GTDB taxonomy): Bacteria > Pseudomonadota > Gammaproteobacteria > Xanthomonadales > Xanthomonadaceae > SZAS-103. The sequence goes on from JAFEBW010000016.1 coordinate 49,065, forward strand.
TGCCGCTGTACCTGTTCACATGGAAGATCGCCCCGGCGCTGGCGACCGGCAATTGCGTGGTCGCCAAGCCATCCGAAATCACCCCGGTCACGGCCTGGATGCTCGGCGAACTGACGCGTGACATCGGATTCCCCCCCGGCGTACTCAATATCGTGCATGGACTCGGCCCCGTCGTCGGCAAGGCGCTGGTCGAACATCCCGGCATCAAGGCGGTGAGCTTCACCGGCAGCACGGCGGTCGGCCGCCAGATCGCCGCGCACTGCGGCCCGGCGTTGAAGAAGACCTCGCTGGAACTGGGCGGCAAGAACGCCACTGTCGTGTTTGCCGATGCCTTTGCCGATCCATCGCGCCGCGAGCGGCTGCTCGACACGGTGGTGCGCGCGGCGTTCCAGAACAGCGGGCAGATCTGCCTGTGCGGTTCGCGCATCCTGATCGAACGCAGTGTGTATGCAGATTTCCGCGATGCCTTCCTCGCCCGCGTGCATGCATTGCGCGCCGGCGATCCGTTCGATCCGGCCACCCGCCTCGGCCCGCTGGTGTCGCGCGCGCATTTCGACAAGGTGCTCGCCTGCATCGCCCTTGCCCGCAGCGAGGGCGGCCATGTGCTGTGCGGTGGAGATGCGCTGCAACCGGAGGGTCGCTGCGCGGACGGCTGGTTCATCGCTCCGACCGTGATCGAGGGATTGGGCCCGGAGTGCCGCAGCAACACCGAGGAAATCTTCGGCCCGGTGGTCACCCTGCAAGCCTTCGACGACGACGCACACGCGCTGGCGCTGGCCAATGCCACGCCTTACGGCCTGTCGGCCAGCGTGTGGACGCAGCGGCTTGATCGCGCGCACCGCATCGCCGCCGGCCTGCACTGCGGCATCGTGTGGATCAACACCTGGCTGCTGCGCGACCTGCGCACGCCATTCGGCGGCGTCGGCCAGTCGGGCATGGGTCGCGAAGGCGGCATGGAAGCCATGCGTTTTTTCACCGAACCGAAAAACATCTGCATCCAACTGGACTGAGAGACCATGCAACGAGCCTTGCAACAAGTGCTGGAACGCAACCGCGAGTGGGCCGATGGCGTGCGCGCCGAGGATCCGCAATTCTTCGAGCGCCTCGCGCAACAGCAAGCGCCCAAGTACCTGTGGATCGGCTGCTCGGATTCGCGCGTGCCGGCCAACCAGATCATGGGCGTGATGCCAGGCGAGGTGTTCGTCCATCGAAACATCGCCAACGTGGTGGTGCATGCCGACCTGAACTGCCTGAGCGTGATCCAGTTCGCCATCGACCAACTCAAGGTCGAACACATCCTCGTGGTCGGCCACTACGGCTGCGGTGGCGTGCACGCCGCCATCACCGGCACGCGCATCGGTCTGGCCGACAACTGGCTGCGGCATGTGGATGACGTCGCCAGGAAGCACGCCGGCCTGCTCGACGCACTGCCCGACGAAGAAACTCGCCATGCTGCCCTGTGCGAGCTCAACGTGATCGAACAGGCTGCCAACGTGTGCGACAGTACCGTGGTCGGCGACGCCTGGGCGCGCGGGCAGAAACTGGCCGTGCACGGGCTCGTGTACGACCTGCACGATGGCCGCCTGCGCGACCTGGACATGCTGGTGGGCGCGCACGCAGGCTTGCGCGACGTGCATGCGGCGGCGATCGAAGGCGTGCGCCGGCGCGGCGGCCAGCACTGAGGCGGTGCTTTTCATGACGTTCGATCAAGCGATGCACGGAGGCTGGCGATGAGCGGGTCGATCCATGCCGGCGGCGCACCGAAAGCGGTCGGAAGCTATCCGCACGCGCGCCGCGTCGGCGAGTTGCTGTTCCTGTCCGGCATCGGTCCGCGCGATGCCAGGGACGATTCCATCCCCGGCAACGCCTACTTCGCGGACGGACGCCTGCGCGACTACGACATCGTCGCCCAGTGCCACCGTGTCTTCGCCAACGTGCGCGCGGTGCTGGAAGCCGCCGGCGCGCGCTGGGAAGACCTCGTGGACGTGACCGTCTTCCTCACCGACATGGCGCGCGACTTCAAGGCCTACAACGCGGTGTGGGCGCACTATTTCCCCGATCCCGCGAGCGCCCCGTGCCGCACCACCCTGGGCATCACCGCCCTGCCCACGCCGATCGCGATCGAGCTCAAGTGCGTGGCGGTCGTGATGGCATCAGGCAACCATTCCCGAAACCAGATCATGCATCAAGCATCGAATCGATGATTTTCCAGACAGGCCCCTCCCCCGCTAGCGGGGGAGGGTCAGGGTGGGGGCATGCCGTTCGCAACCCCGCCTCACCCCAGCCCTCTCCCGCAAGCGGGAGAGGGGGAGAAGCCGCCATGCTCACCCCCGCCTTCAATTTTCAACGATGGATCGACGAGCACCGCCACCTGCTCAAACCGCCGGTGGGCAACAAGTGCATCGTCGATGGCGATTTCATCGTGATGGTGGTCGGCGGCCCGAATGCGCGCACCGACTTCCACGTCGACGAAGGCCCGGAGTTCTTCCACCAGATCGAAGGCGAGATGATCCTGCGCGTGCAGGACGAGGGCCGCTTGCGCGACATCCCGATCAAGGCCGGCGAGATCTTCTACCTGCCCGCGCGGGTGCCGCACTCGCCGCAACGCAGCGCCGGCGGCGTGGGTCTGGTGATCGAGCGCAAGCGCCTGCCGCACGAGCTCGATGGCCTGCAATGGTATTGCGAGCGCTGCAACCACAAGCTGTACGAGGAGTTCTTCACGCTGGGCAGCATCGAAGCCGACTTCCCGCCGGTGTTCGAGCGCTTCTATCGCGATACGGCGCGCCGCACGTGCGCGGTTTGCGGACACCGCAATCCCTGCCCGGCGCGCTACGAAAACCCACCTGCCGCGGCTGGTTGATTCGGCAAGACATCCTCCTCTCCCCCAACCCACAACCCGGCCTTCGCGCACAGCGCGAAGGCGCTCATCGTCGCGCGAACCAATGGTTCGCAAACGCTCCGCAAGGGGAGATGGTTTTCGACCCGGGGCAGAGGTGGAATAAACCTGCGCAGGACTCGATCTCAACGCCCCAACCGGTGCCGCTTGCGCACGATCAACATCGCGATCTCCAGCGATTGCTCGTAATTCAGGCGCGGATCGACGGTGGAGTGGTAGGCGCGTTCGAGGTCGGCTTCGGTCAGCGCACGCGCGCCGCCGGTGCACTCGGTGACATTCTCGCCGGTCAACTCCAGATGCACGCCGCCCAGCCGCGAGCCGTGCGCGGCGTGGATGTCGAAAGCCTGCTCCAGCTCGCTGCGGATGGCCGCGAACGGGCGCGTCTTGTAGCCGTTGGACGTGCTCTGGGTGTTGCCGTGCATCGGGTCGGCGATCCACAGCACGCGCCGGCCGGCGCGGCGCACCGCCTCGACCAGCGCCGGCAGCAACTCGGCGATGCGGGTGGCGCCGAAGCGGTGGATCAGGGTGATGCGGCCGGGCTCGTTGTGCGGGTCGAGCGCATCCAGCAGGCGCAGCAACTCGTCGGAGTGCATCGTTGCGCCGACCTTGACTCCAACCGGATTGCGCAATCCGCGCAGGTACTGCACATGCGCGCCGTCGATCGCGGTGGTGCGCATGCCGATCCACGGGAAATGCGTGGACAGGTTGAACCAGCCGCTCTGCCGCGGCACCTGGCGCGTCTGCGCTTCCTCGTAGGGCAGCAACAGGGCTTCGTGGGAGGTGTAGAACTCGGCGCGGTTGAGGTTGTGCAGCGGCTCGCCGGAGAGCGTCTCGGTGAAGCGCACCGCATCGGCCACCGCATCGACCATGCGCCGGTATTCGTCGGACAGCGGCGAATGGCCCACCCAGTCCAGCGACCAGTATTCGGGGTGATGCAGGTCGGCGAAACCGCCGTCGATCAGCGCGCGCACGAAGTTGATCGTCATCGCCGAACGCGCGTGCGCCTTCAGCAGGCGGCGCGGGTCGGGCGTGCGCGAGGCCAGGTCGAAGGCCGCGCCGTTGACGATGTCGCCGCGGTAACTCGGCAGGGTCGCGCCATCGCGGGTTTCCATGTCGGCCGAGCGCGGTTTGGCGTACTGGCCGGCGAAGCGTCCGACCCGGATCACCGGCTGGCGCAGGCCGTGCACCAGCACCAGGCTCATCTGCAGCAGCACCTTCAGTCGGTTGGAGATCACCGCCGAGGTGCAGTCGGCAAAACTCTCCGCGCAGTCGCCGCCCTGCAAAAGGAAGCTGCGGCCTTCCTGCGCCTGCGCCAGTTGCTGCTTGAGCGAGAGGATCTCCCACGAGGTGACCAGCGGCGGCAGCCGGCGCACTTCCTCCAGCGCATCCGCCAGCGCCTGCGGATCGGGATACGCGGGGATTTGCGTGGCCGGATGCGCACGCCACGACGATGGGCTCCAGTCGGGAGCCGGAGTCGAAACATCGTGGGCGATGGGCTGGGACACGGTGCGTAGCCGGTGCATGGGATTCACGTCGATGATGCGGTGCAGCACCATCATGCCACAGCATGATCTCTCCGCAAGCGCAAGCCGTCGGTGGTCAAGAATGGATCGGTTATCAGCCCATACCCAGCGGGCATCAGGCGCGGCGACGGAACCCGGCAACAGCCGCCCACAAGGCCAGCGCGATGAAGCAGATCAGCACCCAGCCTGGCATCGACAGGCCGAACAGCGTCCAGGTGATCTTCGCGCATTCGCCCGAGCCGGCGAACACCTTCATGATGACCTTGCCGTAAGTCGTCGCACCCATGTGCGCCATCTGCAGCATGTCCTTCAGCGGCGCGCCGCAGGAGGGCACCTGATCGGGCGGCAGCGACTGGATCCACAGGTGCTTGCCCGACACCAACATGCCCACCGCCGCCGCCAGTACCGCGAGCACACCCCAGATCGCCCGAGCCCAGCGCGCCTTCGGCCCGGCCAGCCCGCCCAGCAAAAACACCAGACCCAACGCAATCATCGCCACGCGCTGGAAGATGCACAGGTTGCACGGCTCCAGCCCCAGTCCGTATTGCGCGTACAGGGCATAGCCCATCAACCCTGCGCAGGCGACGAAGCCGAGGAGAAAGAGCAGGCGAAAGGACAGGAACCGCGAATCGTTCATGGGTGCGACCCGAGCAGGATGTTGGATTCCGACAGTATCGCAGGCGGTTGGTTCATCCGTCGCGAGTCTGGATCGTCGGCGACCGTCACCCGCGATTCGCAGCGCCTCAACATCACGCCGCCGTTGGCTTCGTCTCGACTCGGCCAAACGCCTGCAACCATTGCTCGCAGGCATCGGCCGGCATGGGTTTGGCGAAAAAATACCCCTGCACCACGTCGCAGCCGCTGCTGGCGAGCTTCTCGCAGGTCGCCTCGTCCTCCACGCCTTCGGCCACCACGTCCAGATCGAAGCGATGGGCGAGATCGATGATCAGCATCGCGATATCGGCGCTGGCGGTGTCGGTGAGCAGGCGCGAGACGAAGGTCTTGTCGATCTTCAGCTCGCTGGCAGGCACCTTGTGGAAATACGCCAGACACGAATAACCGGTGCCGAAGTCGTCGATCGACACCCGCACGCCCATCTCGCGGATGCGGTGCAACTGCTGCAAGGCGCGGTCGCCGACCATCAAGGAGCGCTCGGTGATCTCGATCATCGGCCGGATCGCATCGCTGCCGAACAATTGCAGCGCGTTGCGCAGCATGTCGGGCAGGTCGGAATGGGCGACCAGCTCGCTGGGCACGTTCACCGACACCGACAGCGCGCCCCAATCATGCCGCCATTGCGAGGTCTGCCGCAGCACGGTGTTCATCGCCCACAAGGTCATCTTGCGGATGTGTCCGGTGCGCTCGGCCAGCGGAATGAACACATCCGGCGGCACCATGCCGCGGTTGCGATTGTTCCAGCGCATCAGCGCTTCCACGCCGACGACGCGTCGATCGCCGAGCGCGACCTGCGGCTGGTAGAACATGCTCAGCTCGCCGCGATCGATGGCATTGGCCAGTTCCAGTTCCAGATCCCATTGGTACGACAAGGAGCCGATATCGGAGCCATCGGGGGCGAAGCCGTAGCGCCGATCCTCGTGCCGCGCCAGCGCCAGGGCGAACTCCGCGCGCGCGAGCAGATCCTGCGCGCCGGACGCATGATGCGGGTACAGGGCCACGCCGATCGTCGCTTGCAGGCGCAGGCGCGCATCGTCGTGTTCGAACGGCACCTCCAGCAGGCGCAGCAGCTTTTGTGCGGCCAACTCGGCGTGCCCGCGATTCATCAGGCCCGGCAGGATCATCGCGAAGCGGTTGTCGCCGACCCGAGCGACGATGTCGCGCGCGCGCCCCACCGCCGCCAGTTGCCGGGCGAGATGCCGCAACACGCGGTCGCCGCAGGCAAAACCGTAGGTGACATTGATCTGGGTGAAGCGGTCGATGTCCGCCAGCAGCAGGCCGACCGTGCCGCCCTGCCCTTCGGCTTCGTGGATTCGCTCGTCGAGGAGCCGGAGAAAAATGCGCCTGCCGGGCAGGTCGGTGAGCTCGTCGCGGTCGTCCATGCGCGGCGTCAGTCCAGGAACAGTTCGGATGGGTCGATGCCGTGCGCGCCTTCCGGCAGTCCGCGGCGGATCGTCAGCAAGCGGCCGTGCTCGTCGTTTTCCACCGTGCTCAGGTCGAGCGCGACGAAATCCGGCAGGCGTTTCTTGTCGGCATCCAGCAGCAGCATCACGCTCGGCCGCAGGCGTTTCAGGTCGTGCACGGCGGTGACCACGCCGACCCGGCCATCGGACAGTTCCACCAGCGAGCCGGTCGGATACACCCCGCAGGTCTGGATGAACTGCTCGACGAGATCGGCCTGGAACAGCGTGTCGCGGGCGTTGTACAGCTCCATCACCACCTGATGCGGCGAGCGGCCGTGGGCATGCGGGCGGTTGGTGGTCATCGCGTCGTAGCTGTCGATCAAGCCGATCAGACGCCCGAAGATGGGAATGTTGGCGCCGCGCATGCCGCGCGGATAGCCCGAGCCGTCATGGCGTTCGTGGTGGGTCGCGACCGCCTCGACGGTGCGCTTGGAAACTCCCGGGGTGCGTTCGAGGATCTCCACGCCAGCCTGCACATGGCCACGCATCGCGTCGTGATCGGATGCATCGAAAGCACACGTTTTTTCCAGCAGTTCGTTCGGCAGGGTGGTCTTGCCCACGTCGAACAACAGCCCGGCGAAGGTGAGGTCGTCGATCTCCTCGCGGTTCATGCCCAGATGCCGGCCGAAGCTGGCGGCCCAGATCGAACTGCCCAGCGCGTGCTGGTAGGCGTAGCCGCTCTTCTTGCGGATCGCCTTGAGCCAGACGAAAGCCGACGGATTGCGGGTCACCGAGTCGATCATCGCGCCCACGCCTTCGCGCAGCCGGCTCATGTCCAGCTCGCGGCCGTCGCGCAGGTCGCTCATCATCTGCTCGATGCCGTGTTCGAGGTGCTGGTGCGCCTGCTCGGCCTCCGGCAGTTCGGCTTCCACCGTGGCGGTGGTCTGCCAACTCGTGGTGTTGAGCCGGGCGAACTCGGACACGAAGACCTGCCGCTCGGCGGCGCGCGCGGCCGCCTCGTTCTGCACATAGCGCGCATCCGGGGTCAGGCCGCGATTGATGTCCACGTAAACGTACCGGCACAGCGCGCGCAAACGGGCAAGCTGTTCGGCGTTTTCGACGAACAGGCCTTCGAACACGAAAGGCGTCTCGATCCACGGCCGATCCAGTCGCGTGACGTACATCCGCAACTGCAGGCCGTTGATGGCGATCTTCACTTCGTTGGGCTTGGCGTCCATGTCGTCTGGGCGGGATCGGCCGCGTGGTGGAAGCCTAACCCAAACCGGGGTCCGGCGGTTCAATCCCCACCCGCGCGAGCCCACGAGAGGGCATGGAACGTCACGACGGCACCCGGCAGCATCTACTGGCCGCTGCAATCGCCTATCCTGATACGCCTTCCGCAACCATGGACAGCCCACGCATGCCCTTGCCGCGCACCCGCCCGATCGCCATCGCCGCGCTCGCGCTGACCGGCCTGCTCGCGGGCACGTCGAGCCGGGGCGACGGCAAGGCGAACCTCCAGCAGGCGCTGGCGCAGTTCGACCACGGCGACTACGCCCATGCGCTCGCCACCCTCAAGCCGCTTGCCGCGCACGGCGACGTTTCCGCGCAATACGCGATGGGCCTGATCGATTACACGCCGCTCGGAGTCCAACGCAACCTGCCCGACGCCCTGCACTGGTTCCGCCTCGCCGCCGCGCAAGGGCTGCCGCAAGCGCAGTATTGCCTCGGCGTGATGCATGCCCGCGGCGAAGGCGTCCGCGCCAATCCGGGCGCCGCGGTGCAATGGTTCAAGGCGGCCGCCAGTCGCGGCTACGCGCCTGCGTACTACAATCTCGGCGTGCACTACGCGCAAGGCGATGGCGTCTACCCCGACCTGAATGCCGCCTTGTCCTACATGATGGTAGCCGCCGATTTGGGTCAGGCCGAAGCGGCGGAAAAACGCGATGAACTGGCGCAGTACGTCGGTGCCACCCGCACCGCCGCATCGCGCCGGGCCGCCGACACGATGAAGGCCGCGATCGTGCATGTCGCGGAGCCGCCCCTGCCGGGGACTAGTGCGCCGCCAACCGCTTCGCCCGCAAGCTCCAACATCCGGATTCGGAACTGAGTCTTTCCGCATGACGCTCCAGCTCAAACGAACGCCCTTCCACGAACGTACCGCCGCGCTGTGCCTGCCGCAGAACTGGCGGCGCTGGGCCGGCTGCATCGTGGTCGGTTCCTACGATTTGACGCTCGATCGCGAATACTGGGCGATCCGCGACGCCGCCGCGCTGATCGACGTCTCGCCGCTGATGAAATACCTCATCGACGGCCCCGACGCCGCCTTGCTGCTGCACCGGGTGACCACCCGCGACGTGCTCGGGATGAAGGTCGGCCAGGTGTTCTACACCGGCTGGTGCGACGAGGAAGGCAAACTGCTCGACGATGGCACGGTCACGCGATTGGGTGAATCCAGTTTCCGCATGACCAGCGCCGAGCCCTCGCTGCGCTGGCTGGCGATGAACGCCGTCGGCATGGACGTGTCCATCCGCGAAGTCACCGACCAGATGGGCGCGCTGAGCCTGCAGGGGCCGAAGGCGCGCAGCATCCTCAATGCCTGCTGCAAGAAGCCGCTGGACAAGCTCAAGTATTTCCGCGCGATGGGCAACACGCTCGCCGGCGTGAGCGTGTCGATCTCGCGCACCGGCTACACCGGCGACTTGGGCTACGAGATCTGGATGGAAGCCGACAAGGGCTTGCAGGTGTGGGATGCGCTGATGGCCGCCGGCCACGACTACTCCATCACGCCCTGCGGCATCCTGCCGATGGATATGGCGCGCGTGGAAGCCGGCCTGTTCATGGTGGACGTGGACTACACGCCCGCCAACCACGCATGGATCGAGTCGCAGAAATCCACGCCGCTGGAAATGGGCCTGGGCTGGGCGGTGGCGCTGGACAAGGAAGGCTATTTCGTCGGCCGTCGCGCACTTGAAAAAGAGAAAAGAGACGGCTCGGCGTGGCAACTGGTGGGGCTGGACATCCAGTGGGAAGGGCTGGAAAAACTCTACGCGCAGGTCGGTCTGCCGCCGCAGATCCCCGGCATGGCCGTGCGCGGCAGTCTGCCGGTGCTGCGCCACGGACGGCAGGTCGGCTACGCCTCGACGAGCTCATGGTCGCCGGTGCTGAAGAAATACATCGCACTGGCGCACGTGCAGCGCCCGCATTTTGCCATCGGCACGGACTTGATGATCGAGGTGACGGTCGAGCACCAGCGCCGGCACGCGCCCTGCCAGGTGGTGAAGCTGCCGTTCTACGAGCCGGAATGGAAGAAGGCATGACGGCATGACCGGCTCCGTGGGAGCGCAAGCCCCCATGCCGTCATTTCCGGGCTGCCCGACGCAAGCCCCGTGGCAGCACAAGCCCCCATGCCGTCATTCCGGGGCTGTCCGCGCTGGTTGCGGACAGAACCCGGAATCCAGCGCCTTTTCCCTCCGAAGCAGAATGACCGGCGTCGCACGCCGACGCTCGGCCCTGCCCCGACGCTCGGCCCTGCCCCGACGACGGATCCCGCCACCAACGAGTGACGCCAACTCCAACGCCGGCGCAGGCGGCCGATCCGGTAAAATGACGGATTTCATCGCAGCGGAATCTTTCCCATGCACCTGAACTCCACCCGCGCCATCATCACCGGCGGCGTCTCCGGGCTCGGCTTCGCGGTCGCCCAGCACCTCGTACAGCACGGCGGCAAGGTCGCGCTTTTCGACGTAAACGACGACAAGGGCGCCGCCGCCGTCGCGCAGCTCGGCGAGGCCAACGCGCGCTACTTCCGCACCGACGTGACCGACGAGGCAGCGGTGCAGGCCAACGTCGCCGCGGCGAAGGCGTTTCTCGGCGGCCTCAACGCCGCGATCAACTGCGCCGGCATCCTCGGTGCGGGCCGCGTGCTCGGCCGCGAGGCGGCGATGCCGCTGAAGAATTTCTCGATGACGGTCGGCGTGAACCTGATCGGCAGCTTCAACGTCGCCAAGGCCGCCGCCGCGCTGATGCAGCACAACGAGGCGGGCGAGGACGGCGAGCGCGGGGTGATCGTCAACACCGCCAGCGTGGCCGCTTACGAGGGTCAGATCGGGCAAGCCGCGTACTCTGCGTCGAAAGGCGGCGTGGTCGGCATGACCCTGCCGATGGCGCGCGAACTGGCGCGTTTCGGCATCCGCGTGATGACCGTGGCTCCGGGCATCTTCTGGACGCCGATGGTGGACGGCATGCCCGACGACGTGCAGAAGTCGCTGAGCGCGTCGATCCCCTTCCCTTCACGGCTGGGCCGGCCCGAGGAATACGCCGACCTCGTCGCCTTCATCCTGCGCAGCCGATACCTCAACGGCGAGACGATTCGCCTCGATGGCGCGGTGCGGCTGGCACCGAAATAGCCGGGAATGGGGAATCGTTGAAAGACCGGCGACGAGCAAGCCATTCTCGGCAACTTCCAACCGACAACTGCTGAATCCCCCCCCCCGCGGGGGAGGGTCGGGGTGGGGGGGATGCATCGCGACGAGCCGCCCCCATCCCATCCTTCCCCCGCAAGCGGGGGAAGGAGTCAAGCAACGCTCACCGCTGCTCCCAGCATCTCGCTCCCCGCTTCCCACCCACAGCCCACAACTTCACCATCCACGACAACCCACCATGCGCGCTTCCGAAACCAAGAAAGGCAACGTCATCGAACACAACGGCACCATCTATCAGGTGCGCGACATCGAGCGCAGCACGCCGCAGGGCCGTGGCGGCAACCTGAAGATCCGGCTGACGCTGTACAGCGTGCCCGGCGGCATCAAGCTCGATCTCAATCTCGGCGGCGACGACGAGGTGAAGGAAGTCGAACTCACCCGCCGCATGGCCACCTATTCCTACAAGGACGGCGAGGCCTTCGTGTTCCTCGATGCCGAGGACTACACGCCCTACCAGCTCGATGCCGATGTCGTCGGCGACAGCGCCAGCTACCTCGTCGATGGCCTGGAGGAATGCTACGTGCAGATCATCGACGAAGCGCCGGTCGGGCTGCTGATCCCAAGTTCCGTGGCGCTGACCGTCGTCGAAACCGCACCCGAGCTCAAGGGCGGCACCGCGACCAAGCGGCCCAAGCCTGCGCGCCTGAACACCGGCATCGAGATCCAGGTGCCCGAGTACATCGCCAGCGGCGAGCGGGTGTGGGTGAACACGACCACGGGCGAGTTCGCCGGACGCGCGTGATGCGGTGCATGCCGATCGGATCCGGATAAGCATCCAATCGGCGCAATGCGCAAATCGCATCCACAGGCCGCGCAGCAGCGCCGAGGTCGTCGCGCAGCGTGTTCGTGCACACCGCGCGGAGGGTTGTGTCAGCCCTCCGGCCGCATGTACGGGAACAGCAGCACGTCGCGGATCGACGGCGAGCCGGTGAGCAGCATCACCAGCCGGTCGATGCCCACGCCCAGGCCGCCGGCCGGCGGCATGCCCACTTCCAGCGCGCGGATGTAGTCGGCGTCGAAGTGCATGGCCTCGTCGTCGCCGCCCTCCTTCGCCGCGACCTGAGCCTGAAAGCGCGCGGCCTGATCCTCGGGGTCGTTGAGCTCGGAAAAACCGTTCGCCAGTTCCCTGCCGCCGACGAACAGTTCGAAGCGGTCGGTGATGCCCGGTTCGGTGTCGGACTCGCGCGCCAGCGGCGAGACTTCGACCGGGTAATGGGTGATGAAGGTCGGCTGCACGAGCCTGCTTTCGACGGTCTTCTCGAAAATCTCCAGCAGCAGCTTGCCCCAGCCGTAGCCGTCCTTGACGTGGATCTTCAGCCGCGCGCAATGCGCGGCGAGCGCGGCGCGGTCGCGGCAGTCGGCCACGGAAATGTCCGGATTCATCTCGCGTACCGCTTCCTCCAGCTTCCAGCGCCGGAACGCGGGGGCCAGATCGATGTCGGCGCCATCCCAGTGGCAGACCGTGGTGCCGACCGCCTCGACGGCCACGTCGCGGATCATCGCCTCGGTGCGATCCATCACCTGCGTGTAGGTCGCGTAGGCCTCGTAGGATTCGAGCATGGTGAACTCGGGGTTGTGCCGGGTGGACACGCCCTCGTTGCGGAAGTTGCGGTTGATCTCGTACACGCGCTCGAAGCCGCCGACCGTGAGGCGCTTGAGATACAGCTCGGGCGCGACGCGCAGGTACAGGTCGAGGTCGAGCGCATTGTGGTGCGTCACGAACGGCCGCGCGGCCGCGCCGCCGGGGATGTAGTGCATCATCGGCGTCTCGACCTCGAGGAAGCGCCGCGCATCCATCCAGCGGCGGATCGCGGCGACGATCCGCGAGCGCTTGACGAACACCTCGCGCGCCTCCGGGTTGACGATCAGATCGACATAACGCTGGCGGTAGCGCTGCTCGACGTCCGCCAGGCCATGCCATTTGTCCGGCAATGGGCGCAGCGATTTGGTCAGCAGCCGCAGGTCGTCGCACTTCACCGACAGCTCGCCGGTCTTGGTGCGCATCAACACGCCTTGCGCACCGACGATGTCGCCCACGTCCCAGCCCTTGAAGGCTTCGTAATCTTCGCCCAAGGCGCTGGCTTGCAGGAACAACTGGATGCGTCCGCTCACGTCCTGAATCTGCACGAAGCTGGCCTTGCCCATCACCCGCTTGGCCAGCAGGCGACCCGCGAGTTTGACGCGCCGTGCCGCCGCATCGAGCGCGGCGGCATCCCAGCGCTGCTCGTCGGCGAATTCGGCCTGCAAGTCGCCGGCTTCGTCCACGCGCTGGAAATCGTTCGGAAACGCGATGCCTGTTTCGCGCATGGCGTGCAATTTCGCCCGGCGCTCGGCGATCAGCTTGTTTTCGTCGGGCGGGAGTTGGTCGTCGCTGTTGCTCATGGCAGTCGTGTCGGCTTGTCGAAGGAAAGTTGTTTCAGACACGCGGATCGCGCGATCGCGCAACGCGATCACTCACACCGCGTCCGCGCGTTTGGCCCCGGCCTCCAGCCCCGCTTTCAGGCTGGCCTCGATGAACTCGTCGAGGTCGCCGTCGAGCACCTTCTGCGTGTCCGAACGTTCCACGCCGGTGCGCAGATCCTTGATCCGCGACTGGTCGAGCACGTAGTTGCGGATCTGGCTGCCCCAGCCGATGTCGGACTTGGTGGCCTCCACCTTGTCCTTCTCGGCGTTGCGCTTCTGGATCTCGATTTCGTACAGCTTGGCCTTGAGCATCTTCATCGCGCGATCGCGGTTGGCGTGCTGGCTGCGCTCGGTCTGGCAGGCCACGACCACGCCGCTGGGCACGTGGGTGATGCGCACCGCCGATTCGGTCTTGTTGACGTGCTGGCCGCCGGCGCCGGAGGAACGGTACACGTCGGTCTTCAGATCGGCCGGGTTGATCTCGATGTCGATGTCGTCGTCCACTTCAGGGGCGACGAACACCGAGGTGAAGCTGGTGTGGCGGCGGTTGTCGGAGTCGAAGGGCGACTTGCGCACCAGCCGGTGCACGCCGATTTCGGTCTTCAGCCAACCGTAGGCGTAGTCGCCCTGCACCGCGAAGCTCGCCGACTTCAGGCCCGCCACTTCGCCGGCGCTGGCTTCCAGCAGTTCGGTCTTCCAGCCGCGCGATTCGCACCAGCGCAGGTACATGCGCAGCAGCATCTCGGCCCAGTCCTGCGCCTCGGTGCCGCCGGCGCCGGACTGGATGTCCACGAAGGCGTTGGCGCTGTCCATCCGGCCGGAAAACATGCGCCGGAATTCGAGCTGCTCGACGTGCCGGGCCTGCGCCTCGACATCCGCGGCGACCGCCTGCGCGGTGGCGTCGTCGCGCTCGGACTCGGCCAGTTCCAGCAGTTCGGCGGCGCTGTCGAGCCCTGCGGTGATGCTGCGCACGCCACCCACGACCTTGTCCAGCGCCGCGCGTTCCTTGCCCAGCGCCTGCGCCTTGTCGGGGGTGTTCCAGATGGCGGGATCCTCGAGCTCCCGGTTCACTTCCTCGAGGCGTTCGACCTTGTGGTCGAAGTCAAAGATACCCCCGGAGCGACGTGAGTCGGGCTCGGAGGTCGTCGATGCGGAAACGGATCGGGTTGGTCTCGATCATGATGAAGGGGCGTTGGTGTGTAGCGGCCGGCTATTGTAGCGGCCGGCCCGGGCGGCGTCATCGCGTGACACACTTGACTCGATGTCTGGCGACCACGAAATCGCGGAGGGCATGTCATGACGAAGCAACCTGTCTTCAGGATCGGCGACCATGTGCGCTGGGACTCCGAGGCCGGCTTCGTCAGCGGTCGCATCGTGCGCATCCACAGCGCCGATTTCGACTACAAAGGTCATACGCATCGCGCCAGCCCGCAGCGGCCGCAGTACGAGATCCGCAGCGACAAGACCGAGCACGTCGCCGCGCACTACGGCGAGGTGCTCACGAGGATCGAGGATTGATGTGCTGGCGATGGCACGGCTGCGATGCGCTGGCCGCCGCGTTCACACCGCTTCGCGATGGATCACCTGCAATTGCACCGCATCGCCGCCGCGCCAATCGTCGGGAGCGAGCCGGTAGGCGATGCGCAGGCGCGACGCCGGTTCGTTGCCGTCCCAGCCGTTGAACTGGATGGCGTTGAGTTTGTTGGCGGCATTGCCGAGTTCGAGTTTCAGGTGGCCGTTGCCGATGCGCCGCCATGCCAGCACGTCGAACACGCCATCGAACAGCGGTTCGGGATAGCCCTGCCCCCAATCGCCGCCATCGCGCAGGGCGATCGCGGTGTCGATGGAGAACTCGTCGGCGTCCAGTTCGCCATCGCTGTGGATCACGTCTTCCAGCATCGCCGGCGTGAGCCATTCGCGCGCCACGCGCACGAATGCCGCGCGGAAGTCCTGCAAATGGGCCAAGGGCAAACTCATGCCCGCCGCCATCGCGTGCCCGCCAAAACGCGGGATCAGCCCCGGATGGCGCGCGTCCACCAGCGCCAGCGCATCGCGGATGTGGAAACCGGGAATCGAACGGGCCGAACCGCGCAGCAGGTCGCTGCCGGGTTCGGTCGGGGCGAAGGCGATGGCGGGCCGATGCAGGCGCTCCTTGAGCTTGGATGCCACCAGCCCGACCACGCCCGGATGCCAGTCGGCATCGAACAGGCAGGCCGCATGCGTGGTGTCGAGGCCGTCGAGGCGCGCCTCGGCCATCTGCTGCATGCCGTCTTGCACGCCGCGCCGCTGCTGGTTGATGTCGTGCAGGATCGCCGCCAGCTCGCGTGCCTGCGCCGCATCGTCGGCGAGCAGGCAGGCGATGCCGATGCCCATGTCCTCCAACCGTCCGGCGGCGTTGATGCGCGGGCCGATGGCGAAGCCGATGTCGGCGGTCGTGAGGGTTGCGACGCGACGACCGGAAACTTCGATCAAGGCCCGCAGGCCGGCGCACCCCCTGCCCGCGCGCAAGCGCCGCAGGCCCGCACCGACCAGCGCGCGGTTGTTGGCATCCAGCGCCACCATGTCGGCCACCGTGCCCACCGCCACCAGATCGAGCAGGCTGGCGAGGTCGGCCTGCACGCCCAGCCGCGCGCGCAAGGCAACGAGCACATAGAAGATCACGCCAACGCCGGCGAGGGATTTGCTGGCGAAGGCATCGCCGGGCTGGTTGGGATCGACGATGGCGTCGGCCGGTGGCAGGGTCGGCCCCGGCAGGTGATGGTCGGTGACCAGCACCTGCCAACCGCGCGCCTTCGCCGCCGCGATGCCGGCGTGGCAGGCGATGCCGTGATCGACGGTGACGATCACATCCGGCTGCTGCTCCGCCAGTTCCTCCACCAGCCCCGGCGTCAGCCCGTAGCCGTGCACGACGCGGTTGGGCACCGCATGCAGCACGCAACGCGCACCGAGCAGGCGCAGGCCGCGCACGCCCACCGCGCAACCGGTGGCGCCATCGCAATCGAAATCGCCGACCACGAGGATGCGCGCATCGCGCGCGATGGCCGCGCACAGCAGATCGGCCGCCGCCTCGATGCCCTTGAGCCCCGCGGGCGGCAACATGTCGATGAGCCGCGGCATCGCCGAGCGCGCATCGACGCTGCCGCGCGCGCCGTGGATGCGCTGCAGCAGCAGCGACCACGGCGCCGGCCACGCTTCGCCGTTCGCGAGGGGTTCGCGGCGAAGGATGCGGCGGATCGCGCTCACTCGGCGAGCAGCCGCAACGGCTTGCGCCAGAAACGCCAGCGCTGGCTTCGGCGCAAGTCGAACGCCATGCCGTCGGCGAAGTCCAACGTGAGCTCGTCCTTGCCGCGCAGCGATGTCGCCGCCGGCAGCACCCACTCGTTCGCAAGCGCCGCCACATCGCGCAGTCCGCGCAGATCCACCACGGCGTCGCCATCGCGCAGCGATGCGTCGAAACGCGACGGGGTCGGCGCGGAAGGCGCCTGCGCGATCTTCAGCAGACCATGCACCAATACATCATCGCTGAACACACGAGCCTGCACGCGCACGAAATCCGGCAGCACGCCGCCGCCCCAGAACCACAGCGAGTTCACCGGCAGCTTGCCTTGCGCGATGCGTGCTTCGTTCAAGGGGTGGTTGTGCAGGAGGATCTGCGCCTCGTTGAGCAATCGCCGCCAGCGACGGCCGGCATCGCCCTGCGGGAGGTGCGGAACCAGGTCGTCGCCGAGCACGTCATCGGGAGGGTCGAAAGCGGGAAGCTTCGCCTCGCGCGGCAACATCAGATACCAGCGCGCAGGCGTCGGCGCCGATATCGGGAACCCTTCGTCGCCGAACAGCGTGCGCAAGGATGCGACGAAAGATTCAGCCTCCTGCGCGGTCAAGCCCATCTGGCCGCAGGCCAGCATGCGCCCGCCGTTGATGTCGATCTGCACATAGGCCGGATCGGCTCGCAACCACGCCTGTTGTTCGGCACCTTCCGCATCGAGGTGTCGGGTGATCGGCGCCACCGGGGCGTGGGCGTGTGCGGGAATCGCCTGCAGATGCCGCTGGAGTTGCGCCTTGGCGCCTGCTTCGCTCGACACGTGGTCGGCACGCGCCAGTCGTTTGCCCAATTCAACCGGAAGCGGTGTATCGCCGAAACGCGCGCGCGCCGGCAACAGCAACGTCAGCCGCGACATGGCTTGCGATTCCAGCGCGAGTTCATGGTGGTCGCGCAGGCATCAAGCTTCGTAACGCACCCCGACAATCTCGAATTCACGCTGACCGGCCGGCGCGTTGATAACGACGGTGTCGCCCTCGTTCCGGCCGATCAGGGCGCGGGCGATCGGCGACGACACCGAGATCAACCCTTGCTTGATGTCGGCTTCCAGGTCGCCGACGATCTGGTAACGGCGGCGTTCGTCGCTGTCCACGTCGGCCAGCTCCACGGTCGCGCCGAACACGACGCGCGAGCCCGCATTCACGCTCGCCACGTCGATCAACTGCGCGTTGCTCAACGCCGCTTCGAGCTCCTTGATGCGGCCTTCGAGAAAACTCTGTTGCTCGCGCGCCGCATGGTATTCGGCGTTCTCGCTCAAGTCGCCGTGAGCACGCGCCTCGGCGATCGCGGCGATCACGCGTGGGCGATCGACCGACTTGAGGCGTTCGAGTTCGGTTCGCAGGCGGTCGGCGCCCCGGGTGGTCAACGGTATCGGCATGACGATGCATCTGTAGGGTGGAATGGTTGACTCGCGGACGCCGTGCCGGAAACCAACCCGGCGTTCCGCGGATTTTCGCGCACGAAGCGTGAAGCATGCCAGTCGCCGCGTTTGCGTGAAAGCGCCCTCATCCCCGCGCAGGCGGGGAGCCGGTGAGGGCAACGCTGAATTATTCGGCGTTGCCCGTCGGCCATGGATGGCGTGCGCTGAGAGTTCCTGGATGGAATCATTCGGCGCTTCCATTTTTCAGGCATGTCGCATGCCTGTCCAGCGAATCCTTGCGGCCGCATGCGCGCCCTTTGCGTCGATCGCGGACAACACCTGTTTCACGCACTCCCCGCCAACTGCGCGTGCAGTTCCTGCAGCGAGCGCACCTGCCCGCTGCCGGCGTGGTCGAGCGAGTGCAGCAACGCGCGCGCCCCGGCGATGGTGGTCGAATAGGTGATGCGCTGCTGCAGGGCCTCGCGGCGGATCGAGAACGAGTCGGCGATCGCCTGCTTGCCCTCGGTGGTGTTGACGATGTAGGCGATCTCGCCGTTCTTGATCAGGTCCACGATGTGCGGCCGCCCTTCGAGCACCTTGTTGATGCGCTCGCAGGCCAGCCCCTGTTCGCTGAGGTACTGCTGCGTGCCGCCGGTGGCGACCAGCGCGTAGCCGCGACGCAGCAGGTCGCGGGCCACGTCGAGCACGCGCCGCTTGTCCGGGTCGCGCACCGAGACGAAGGCCTTGCCCACCCGCGGCGGCTTGATGCTGGCCGCCTCCTGCCCGCGCGCGAAGGCCTCGCCGAAGCTCGGGCCCGAGCCCATCACCTCGCCGGTGGAGCGCATCTCCGGGCCGAGGATGGGATCGACGTTCTGGAACTTGGCGAACGGGAAGATCGCTTCCTTCACCGCGTAATACGGCGGCACGATTTCCCTGGTCATGCCCTGCTCGGCGAGCGAACGCCCGACCATGCAGCGCGCGGCGACCTTCGCCAATGCCACGCCGGTGGCCTTGGACACGAACGGCACGGTGCGCGAGGCGCGCGGGTTGACCTCCAGCACGAACACATGCGCCATGCCGTCGCCGTCGAACTGGATCGCGAACTGGGTGTTCATCAAGCCCACCACCTTCAGCTCGCGCGCCATCTGCGTCACCTGTTCGCGCAGGCGATCCTGCAAGCGTGCCGACAGCGAATACGGCGGCAGCGAACACGACGAATCGCCCGAATGCACGCCGGCTTCCTCGATGTGCTCCATGATGCCGCCGATCAGCACCTGGCCATCGGCATCGGCGATCACGTCCACGTCCACCTCGACCGCGTTGTCGAGGAAGCGGTCGAGCAGCACCGGCGAATCGTTGCTCACCTTCACCGCATCGCGGATGTAGCGGGTGAGGTCGGCGTCGGAGTGCACCACTTCCATCGCGCGCCCGCCGAGCACGTAACTCGGACGCACCACCAGCGGATAGCCGATCTCGCCGGCCAGCGCTAGCGCCTGCTCGGCGTTGCGCGCGGTGCGGTTGGGCGGCTGCACGAGGCCGAGCTTGGCGATCATCTGCTGGAAGCGCTCGCGATCCTCGGCCAGGTCGATGCTGTCGGGCGAGGTGCCGACGATCGGCACGCCGGCGGCTTCCAGCGCGCGCGCCAGCTTGAGCGGGGTCTGCCCGCCGTACTGCACGATCACGCCGACGGGTTTTTCCAACGCGACGATCTCCAGCACGTCCTCCAGCGTCACCGGCTCGAAGTAGAGGCGATCCGATGTGTCGTAGTCGGTCGAGACCGTCTCCGGGTTGCAGTTGACCATGATGGTTTCAAAACCATCCTCGCGCAGTGCCAGCGCGGCATGCACGCAGCAGTAATCGAACTCGATGCCCTGGCCGATGCGGTTGGGGCCGCCGCCGAGCACCATCACCTTCTTGCGCTCGCTCGGGTTGGCCTCGCACTCGTCCTCGTAGGTCGAGTACAGGTACGCGGTGTCGGTGGCGAACTCGGCCGCGCACGAATCCACGCGCTTGTACACCGGGCGCACGCCCAGCGCGTGGCGCAGCACGCGCACGGCGTTCTCGTCGGTGCTGGCCAGCTTCGCCAGCCGCGCATCGGAGAAACCCATGCGCTTGAGCGCGCGCATGCGTGCGGCATCGAATGAAGCCAATCCGTCGCGCGCGACTTCGCCTTCGACCTGCACCAGTTCCTCGATCTGGTCGAGGAACCACGGATCGATGAACGACAGCGCATGCACATCCTCCACCGACATGCCGGCACGAAAAGCATCGGCGACGTGGAACAGGCGATCAGGCGCCGGCTCGCGCAGTTCACGGCGCAGCTCGGCAAGGCCTTCCTCGGTGGCGTGATCCAGCCCACTGGGATCGAGGCCAGACTTGCCCGTTTCCAATCCGCGCAGCGCCTTCTGCAGCGATTCCTGGAAGCTGCGGCCCATCGCCATCACCTCGCCCACCGACTTCATCTGGGTGGTCAGGCGCGCATCGGCGGCGGGAAACTTCTCGAAGGCAAAGCGCGGGATCTTGGTGACGACGTAGTCGATGGTCGGCTCGAACGAGGCGGGTGTCGCGCCGCCGGTGATCTCGTTGCGCAATTCGTCGAGTGTGTAGCCGACCGCAAGCTTGGCTGCCACTTTCGCAATGGGGAATCCGGTCGCCTTGGATGCGAGCGCCGACGAACGCGACACACGTGGATTCATCTCGATCACCACCACGCGGCCGGTCTGCGCGTTGACGCCGAACTGCACGTTGGAGCCGCCGGTATCCACGCCGATCTTGCGCAGCACCGCTATGGAGGCATCGCGCAGGCGCTGGTATTCCTTGTCGGTGAGCGTCTGCGCGGGTGCGACGGTGATCGAATCGCCGGTGTGCACGCCCATCGGATCGAGGTTTTCGATCGAGCAGACGATGATGCAGTTGTCCGCGGTGTCGCGGACGACTTCCATCTCGAACTCCTTCCAGCCCAGCACCGATTCCTCGACCAGCACTTCGTGCACCGGCGAGAGCTCCAGCCCGCGCGAGACGATTTCGACGAGTTCCTCGCGGTTGTAGGCGATGCCGCCGCCGCTGCCGCCGAGGGTGAAGCTCGGGCGGATGATGGTCGGGTAGCCGACGCGGGTCTGGATGTCGAGCGCCTGCTCCAGCGAGCGCGCGACTTCGGCCTTCGGGCATTCCAGCCCGATCTGCCCCATCGCCACGCGGAACAGCTCGCGATCCTCGGCCATGCGGATGGCTTCGCGCGAGGCCCCGATCAGCTCGACGCCGTGTTTTTCCAGCACGCCCTGATCAGCCAGTTCCAGCGCGCAGTTGAGCGCGGTCTGCCCGCCCATCGTCGGCAGCAGCGCGTCGGGTTTTTCCTTGGCGATGATGCGCTCGACCGTGGCGGGGTTGATCGGCTCGATATACACCGCGTCGGCGGTGCCGGGGTCGGTCATGATCGTGGCCGGGTTCGAGTTCACCAGCACCACGCGGAAACCTTCTTCGCGCAGCGCCTTGCACGCCTGCGCGCCGGAGTAGTCGAACTCGCAGGCCTGGCCGATCACGATCGGACCGGCGCCGATGATGAGGATGGTGTGGATGTCGGTGCGCTTGGGCATGGTCAGCGTGCTCCCTGCATCAATTCCGCGAATCGATCGAACAGCCCGCCGATGTCGTGCGGGCCGGGCGAGGCTTCCGGATGGCCCTGGAAGGAGAACGCCGGCGCGTCGGTCAGTTCGATGCCCTGGTTGGAGCCGTCGAACAGCGAACGATGGGTGACGCGGGCATGCGCCGGCAGGCTCGCCTCGTCCACCGCGAAGCCGTGGTTCTGCGCGGTGATCAACACGCGCTTCGTGGCCAGCTCCTGCACCGGATGGTTGCCGCCGTGGTGGCCGAATTTCATCTTCAGCGTGCGCGCGCCGATGGCCAGCGCGAGCAACTGATGGCCGAGGCAGATGCCGTACAGCGGAATCTTGCGGGCGAGGAACGTACGGATCGCGGTGATGGCGTAGTCGCAAGGCGCCGGGTCGCCCGGACCGTTGGACAGGAAGATGCCATCGGGTTGCAGCGCCAGCGCCTGCTCGGCCGTGGTTTGCGCCGGCACCACGGTGATGCGGCAGCCACGGTCGGCCAGCAGGCGCAGGATGTTGCGCTTGACGCCGAAATCGTAGGCGACGACATGGAAGCGCGGCTGGATCTGCGCGAACGTGCCGCTGTCCAGATCCAGCGAACCTTCATCCCACGCATACGGCTGGCGCGTGCAGACTTCCTTCGCCAGATCCATGTCGTTCAGGCCGGGGAACTTGCGCGCCAGCTCGATGGCGTGTTCGCGGTCGATGCCGTCGCCGCCGACGAGGCAACCGTTCTGCGCGCCGCCGCTGCGCAGCAGGCGGGTGAGCTTGCGGGTGTCGATGCCCGCCAGCGCCACCACGCCGCGCGCGGACAACCACTGCGGCAGCGCCGCCTGCGCGCGCCAGTTGCTCGGCCGCCGCGGCACGTCGCGCACGATCAGGCCGGCGGCCCACACGCGGGAGGACTCGTCGTCGGCGTCGGTGCAGCCGGTGTTGCCGACGTGCGGATAGGTCAGGGTGACGAGTTGGCGGGCGTAGGACGGGTCGGTCAGGATTTCCTGATAACCGGTCATCGCGGTGTTGAACACCACCTCGCCGACGCTGTGGCCGTCGGCGCCCACGGCGAGGCCCTCGAACACGCTGCCGTCTTCGAGCGCAAGGAATCCGGGTCGGGTCATCATCGCCTCATGTGGTACGCCGCGGGCGGCGTCGGATACAGGGCTTCCCGTCCGGCGCGTCATCGACGGCGTCGAAAGGAAGGGATCGGGGCGAGGCGAAATTGTAAGGGTTGGTGCCGTGCCTGTCCAACGCGGGCGCCGTCCAGCCGTACAATCCGGCGCATGAACACCGCCGCCATCGCCGCTCCTGCCGCCGGCGCTCAGCCATCGCTGCTGTGCGGGCGGCTGGATGGGCCGACCGTGGCGGTGCGCCACCAGCCGTTCGATTTCCTCATCGCGCAGGGCATGCTCCGCGCCGATGCGCGCGACGAGCTGCAACGCGATTTTCCGCGCTACCCCGAAGCCGGATTCTTTCCGCACAAGGCCGCCGATTGCGGCCCGACCATCAACCGCCTGATCGCCGAGATCACCGCGCCGGCATTTGCCGACGCATTGGGAGAACAACTCGGGGTGCCGGCGATGTCGAAGCTGCCCGCGCTGGCGACCTTGTGCTCGCGGCTCAACCGCCGCCACGGCACCATCCACACCGACAGCCGCTCCAAGGTCGTCACCGCGCTGGTCTACCTGGAGAGCGCCTGGCCGCACGGCAGCGCGGGATGCCTGCGCTTTCTCCAGCGCATCGACGCCATCGATGCGCTCGTGGCACCCGAATTGCAGCCGACCTACGGCCACATCGCCGCCTTCCGCCGCGCCGACCATTCCTTTCACGGGCATCTGCCGTTCGAAGGCGAACGCCGGGTGATCCAGATCGCATGGTTGACCGGCGCCGATGCGTTGCAGCGCAAGCAACATCGCGGGCGCGTCACCCATTGGTTCAAGCGCTTGCTGGGGTCGCTCGACCGCCGCTTCGGTGCCGGACGCGGCGACAGCGCCTCCCACGCGGATTGACGCAGCCGCATTGCATGCGGCCCGGCAAGGCTCGAGAATCCATCCGCATTCCCACCGAGACGACGCTCATGCCACCCATCGCCCGCCGCAGCCTGCTTGCCGCCAGCCTGTTCATCGCCGCCATCGCCATCCCGACCTGCGCGGTGGCCGAACCAGGAACGATGATGCACACGACCATCAACACCCACGTGCAGATGACCGATCCGCCGATGTCGATGAACACGCCGGCCGTCAGCGTCGATGCCTGCGGCCCGGCCCACGTCGATGTTCGCGACGTGATGGCGCACGCCGGAGACAACCGGACGTGTTCGTTTTCCGCCTACAAGACCACTGCCAGCGGCGCGAGCTACCACTATGCGTGCGACAGCAAGCACGGCCACGTCGAAGGCGACGCCACCTTCGCCGTGACCGCCGGCGGTTTCCACGGCAGCAGCCACGGAACCAGCAACATGGGCGGGCACGCCATGGTGGTGGATGCGACCTACAGCGGCACCACGACCGGCAAGAGCTGCGACTACACGCCGCCCAAAGCCCCGTAAACCGTCAGCCCAGCAGCACTCGGCCCAGCGAGTACAGCCCCGGCCCGCGCCCGGCGATGCGTGCGGCGGCCTCGATCGCGCCGCGCGCGAAGATGTCGCGATCGGTCGCGCGATGGATCAGCTCCAGCCGCTCGCCGTGGCCGGTGAACTGCGCGAGGTGTTCACCGACCACGTCGCCGGCGCGCAAGCTCAGGTACTGCGGCGGCGCGCCGCGCGCGTTGGCGATGGACTCGCCGAGCGACAGCGCCGTGCCCGATGGCGCGTCGCGTTTGTGGGCGTGGTGGGTTTCGACGAGGTGGCACTCCCAGCCCGGCAACGCGCCGGCAGCGCGCGCGACCAACTCGTGCATCACCGCCACGCCGACGCTGAAGTTGGCGGCCCACAGCAGCGGTATCGATGCGGATGCCGACGCCATCGCCGCGCGTTGCGCGTTCGACAATCCCGTCGTGCCGCACACCAGGGCCGTGCCGCGTTGCAGGCACAGCTCCAGCGCCGCATCGAAGGCTTCGGGCTGGGAAAAATCGACCAGCACATCGAACGGCAAGGCCGCGGAGAGGCGTTCGGAAGGCAGCGCGCGCACGCCATCGACCTTGTTCCCGCTGCGATTGACCGCGCCAGCGATTTCCACTCGCGCATCGGCAGCCGCCAGGCGCAGCACGGCGCGCCCCATGCGTCCGGAAGCGCCGTGGATCAGCAGTCGTATCCGGGTGTCGGCCATGACGGCTTCAGATCCGGTTGAACAGCGAACCGAGCAGGGAGCCGAAGCCGACCGGCTGCGACTGCGCATGCTGCGCGGCCGCGCTCAGCAATCCCGCCAATCCCTGCGCGCCGATCCCGTTCTGCGCTGCGTGTTGCCCCAGTGCCATCAGCACCGACGGGCCGATCGCGGCCAACAATTGCCGTGCCTGATCGGTTTGCAATCCGGTGGCTGACGCCATCCCGCCAACGGATGGGATGTGCGCACCGGCGAAAACCTGCGTCAGCAGCGCCTGCACGTCGGCCGCCGGGCTGCCGGATAGCGCTGCGGCATGCAGGGCATCCGCGCCACCCGGTGTGCTCGCGTGCTGCCCCAGCGCGGACAGCAACGCCGGCATCGCCTGACCTATGGCCGCCTGCGCCTGTTCGGGCGAGGTCTGCATGCGCCCGGCGAGCGACTGCACGGTCGCCGGATCGAGCGCGCCCATGATCTGTTGCAGCAGGGGGTTCATCGAAGGTCTCCGTCTATCTCGAAGGTGAAATGCCGGGCGTGGCGCGGCGGCCTCAGCGCAGGCCCACGCATCCCGTGCACACGCGCTCCACGCGATAACCGTCCTTGCGCAACAGTTCCACCAGCCCGTCCGGGCCGAGCAGGTGCAGCGCGCCGACGATCACCAGCGTTTTGCCGTGGACGGCAGCGACCATGCGATCGAGTTGCGGCACCCAGGCGCGGTTGCGGCTCACGATCAGGCGCTGCATGGTTTCCGGTTGATCCTTGTATTCCTTGGCTTCTTCTCGATACAGGCCGTCGGCATCGCCATTGCGCCACGTGGCGTGCATCTGGCTCATCTTGTTGCCGAACTTGGGGAGATCGTCGAGCATCTGCCGCAGGTCGCGCACCTGCTCGGCCAAGGGCGTGGAGGCGATGATGCGCAGTTGCTGCTCGGCCGTCTCGAAGCCGCCGGTCTGTTTGTGGTCGGCCTGCGCCTGATCCATGAAATGCTTGTCCAGGCCCAGATTGGGATCGTAGGAGAGTTTCTTCATCTCCAGCGCGAGGATGGTCAGGCTGGCCAGCCATGGGCGCATGCGCGAGAGCATGAAATCCGACATCCCGTTGGCATGCGCATACGCCTGCAGGCGCTGCCATGTCTGCGGATCCAGATCCTTTTGCAGGCTTTGGGAAGGGTCTTGATACATGCCCAGGGTCGCGGTCGGGCCGAGGACGCTCAACGGGCTCATCTCATCCGGCGGCATCTCGAACAGCACCTGTTTCGCATCGCGATAGGCCTTGTCCACGTCTTGCGATAGCGGGTAATCCGTGGCGAGCAGGATGTGCATCGAACCCAGCAGGTACACCGTGGCATCGCCGCGGGTGGCCTTCCACAGCAAGGGCGTGGGCGGCCCGGCGAGCGCGGTGCCGGCCAGCAGCAGGCTCAGCAACAGGCACAGCGCGATGCGCAGGCGGACGTTCATGGCGCGCTGCCCGTGGGCTTCGCGCCCGCATGCGGCGATGGCCCCCGATAGGTTTTCTCGCCTGCGGTGATGGCGAGGTCGAGGCGGTTTTCCGGCGGCGGCAACGGACACGTTGCGTAGTGGGTGAACACGCACGGCGGATTGTAGGCCTGGTTGAAGTCCACCACGGTCTTGCCGTCCTTCGGCGGGTCGGCGTAGAGGAAGCGACCGGCGCCGTAGGTGGTCTTGCCGCTGGTACGGTCGGCGAAGATCAGGAACAACTGGCCGTCGCCCTCGTCCACCGCTTCCAGCCGATAGGTTTTGCCGTCCTTCTGGAAGACGACGACGCCCGGATTGGCCATCGGCTCGATGGTGTTGATGACCGAGGCGATCTCGATGGTGCGGCCCTTGGGGTGCGGCTCGAAAGTCGCGTCGATGCGCCAAGCCGGATCGGCATCGAAATAGTCGATGTGGGTGAACCCGGTGCGCGTGGGCGCGTTGGCATCCTTCACCCGCAACGCGAACTTGTGCGCGCGTTCGATCACCTGAAAGTTCGCCGAACCCTTGTTGAAGGATACGATCGTCGGCCCGCGTGCGTCCGTGGTCGCATCGGTGCGCAGCGCGACCTCGCCTTTCGCCGGCAGGCCGTCGATGCTCGCGCCAGCCGCGGCGTCGGCCTTGAACATCGCCTTGCCGTCCTTGAGCGCCAGCGTGCCCAAGGTCGCCGGCCCGGTGTTGAGTTGCAGATCGTTACTGGCAGCCGCGCCGACGTGGTGCGTGCCCGGTTCGATCCAGTGCAGCCCGACCAGCGAGAGCCAGCCGTCGGGGGCGCGCAGGCGCTCGATGCGCTGCTGGCGCCAGGCTTGGGTTTGCTTCATGAAGACACCTGTCTGGGTGGTGGAGGCAAGCGCTGCAGTCTTGGATAGCACAGGCGCCGAAGGCGTCGCTGCGATTGCCGACTGCGTGGCTGACACGCAAGCGATGGCTGCCGCCACGGCAAGGCATAACGTGAGCGGTCGTAACGACGATGGCTTGCTATGGGGCACGAGCTACTCCTGTGAACGTCGAAATCCGCGTTGCCTTGAAATGACAGCGACGCGCCCCCTTCCCCGCGAGCAGGGGCAGGGGCGAAAGCGCTCTCAACCGAAAGGATACGGGTTATCCGTTCCTTCACGTCAACGCCCACGCATGAACAGCCGATCCAGTTCGGCATGCCCGAGCTGCACCCATGTCGGGCGCCCATGATTGCATTGCGCGGAGCGTTCCGTCGCCTCCATGTCGCGCAACAGCGCATTCATCTCGGGAATGGTCAGGCGCCGGTTGGCGCGCACCGAGCCGTGGCAGGCCATCGTCGAGAGCAGTTCGTTGCCGCGTTCGGCGACCTTGCGCGAGTCGCCGTGCTCGCGCAGGTCGGTGAGCACGTCCAGCAGCAACTGGCGCGGATCGGCGCCGTCGAGCAGGGCCGGCACGCCGCGCAGCGTCACCGACTGCGGACCGCTGCGGCCGACCTCGAAACCCAGCGCGGCCAGCGCCTGCGCGTGTTCCTCGGCGGCATCGGCCTCGCGTTCGGACAACGCCAGCGTCGGCGGCACCAGCAGCGGCTGGACGCGGATGCCGACGCCTTCCTGCGCCGCTTTCAGCCGCTCGTAGGTGATGCGCTCGTGGGCGGCGTGCATGTCCACGACGACGAGACCGTGAGCGTTCTGCGCGAGGATGAAGATGCCGTGCAACTGCGCCAGCGCATAGCCCAGCGGCGGCGCCTCGCCCTCCTCGCCCGATGGCGGCATGGCCGGCGGCGAGGACACCGACGGCAGCGGCATGCCGCTCGCCCCCGCTCCATGCAGTGCGCTGCCGAAGCCTCCGGCATAGGCCGCCGCGCGTTCGTGCACGCCCAGCGACAGCCCGCTCTGCCGCGGTGGCGGCCAGGCGAATCCGGCGCGCGTCGTGTTGCCGCCAGCAAACGCGGGTGCCGTGACAGATGACGGCAAGCCCGCAGCGCCTGCCTGCGTCGATGCGCCCTGCGGCGGCGAGGCCACCGCACCGGCACGCGCGCCCGCGAGCGCTTCGTGCAGGGTGCGATACACGAAGTCGTGGACGAGGCGGCCATCGCGAAAACGCACCTCGTGCTTGGCCGGATGCACGTTCACGTCCACCCGCCGCGGATCGAGTTCGAGAAACAGCACGAAGGCCGGATGGCGGCCGTGGAACAGCACGTCGGCGTAGGCCTGCCGTACCGCATGCGCGACGGTGCGATCGCGCACCGCGCGGCCGTTGACGAAGAAGTATTGCTGGTCGGCGCTCGAACGCGCGGTGGTCGGCAGGCCGATCCAGCCATGCAGGCGCAAGCCCGCGGCGGCGTGGTCGAGCGCGAGGCAGGCCTTGGCGAACTCCTCGCCCAGCGCCTCGGCTATGCGGCCGAGCGCATCGTCGCCGTCGCGCAGCGGCCGGTAATGCTTGAGCGATTTGCCGTTGTGGCTGATGCGCAGGTCGATGCGCGGACGCACCAGCGCCAGCGCGCGCAACCATTCCTCGATGTGGCCCAGTTCGGTGCGCTCGGCCTTCAGGAAACGCCGCCGCGCCGGCACGTTGTAGAACAGGTCGCGCACTTCGATGGTGCTGCCGCGCGCGTGCGGATGCGGCGCGATCGGCGCGGGCTTGCCGCCGTCCACCTGCAGGCGCGCACCGTGCGCGGAGGCTTCGTCGCGCGAGCTGAGCGCGAAGCGGCTGACCGAGGCGATCGACGGCAAGGCTTCGCCGCGAAAGCCCATCGTCAGCACGCCTTCCAGATCCTCCAGCGAGGCGATCTTGCTGGTGGCGTGGCGCGACACCGCCAGCGCCAGATCGTCGGCGGCCATTCCGACTCCGTCGTCGCGCACGCGGATCAGGCGGATGCCGCCTTCTTCCAGATCGACATCCACCCGCGTCGCGCCGGCATCGAGCGCGTTCTCGACCAGCTCCTTGACCACGGAAGCCGGGCGCTCGACGACCTCGCCGGCGGCGATCTGGTCGATGAGGGTGTCGGGGAGTTGGCGGATCGGCACGGTGTCAACGCAGAGCAAAACGCGATGATAGCAAGCGTGCACGGTTCGACCGGCACTCGCCGGACGGACAGATCAGCCGACAGATCAGCCGTTGTTCGAGCGCGACGGGATGCGCAGACGTTGCCCCGGATGGATGCGGTTGCCTTCCAGCCCGTTGGTCTCGCGCAGGCGGATCAGGCTCACGCCGTACTGGCTGGCGATGTCGCGCAGGCTCTCGCCGGGCTGCACGACGTGGACTTGCTGGGCCGCATCGGCGGTGGCGAGCAGCACGGGCGCCGACGGCGTGGCGGCAGGCGCTGCCGCCGACGCGGCGGCGGAGGTCGCGACGCGATCGGCCGCGGCGCCATCGTCGGCAGCCGCATCGCTGCGCGCATGGCGCGCTCCACGCCCATGCAGGGCGGCGAACTCGGTGCCCGGCAAGGGGGTGGAGATGAAGTAGCTCTCCACGCCGCTGAGGATGGCCTGCGCCAGCTTGGCGCGGTAGGACGGCTCGTTGAGCTTGCGCTCCTCGGACTGGTTGGTGATGAAGGCCGTCTCGACCAGCATCGAGGGCACGTCCGGCGAGCGCAGCACCACGAAATTGGCGCGCTCGGGGTGATCCTTGTGGGTGCGGCCGATGTCGCGCAGGGCCTGATGCACGCGCTCGGCGGCGTCGATGGACGCCTTCATGGTCGCGCTCTGCGACAGGTTCAGCAGCACCGAGGCGAGGGTGTCGTCCTTGTCGGAGAGCTTGACCCCGCCGACCAGGTCGGCGGCGTTCTCGCGGTCGGCCAGCCACTTCGCCGCCTGCGAGGTGACCCCGCGCTCGGACAGCACCCACACCGACGAGCCCGTGGCGTCGTGCCCGGGCTCGGCATCGCAATGGATGGAGATGAACAGGTCGGCCTTGGCCTCGCGGGCGATGCGATAACGCTCGGCCAACGGCACGAAGTAGTCGCCGTCGCGGGTCAGGACGGCTTTCATCCCCGGCACGGCGTCGATTTCCCGCGCCAGCTCCCGTGCTTCGGCCAGGGTGATGTTCTTTTCGTAGGAGCCGCTGTAGCCCTGCGCGCCGGTGTCCTTGCCGCCGTGGCCGGCGTCCACCGCGATCACGATCGGGCGCAGACGATGGCCGAGCACGTCGCCCACGGTGCGCACGCCCGGGCGGCCGGGCGGCCCGTGATCGCCGTCATCGGCCGCCCGCGCGGCGGCATCGGCCTGCGCCGACGGGTTGGACGATGCCGGCGGAGCCGAAGGTTCGACTGCCACCGATGCCCCTCCGCGTGTTCCGCCCGCAGCATTCTTTGCCGACGATGGCATCGGCGCGGTCACCACGGACAGACTTGCCGCCGGCGGAGCTGGAACGTCTCTCGGCGCGGGCTCGAACCCTCCGCCGAGCGAGTCTTCGGATGGGCGCTCCATGCGGATCGGGGCCGGCGCAGATGCCATCGCTTCGGCTGGGCGGGCTGGATCGAGGCGTGCGCCCGCATGGGCGGCCGGCACGGACGGCCCTGCCGCGACCGCCGGAGCCGACCTGCCCCCTGGGTCGCGCAGATCCACCTGCAAGCGCGCCTGCCCATCTACCTGCCGCAGAGCGGTTTTCGCCCGCGCCCTGGCGGTCGTCTCGAACACCAGCCGCACGTCGCCCGGGACGGGCTGGCCGGTGCGCACGTTGGCGACCAGGCCGTCGGGGCCCGGGATCCGGAAATCGTCGCCCAGCCGCGCATGGTGCACGTCCACCACCAGCCGATCCGGGTGGGCCAGCGGGAACACGTCGTAACGGGCATCGGCCGGCACGTCGATGCTGATCCGCGTCCAGCCCTCGACATCGCTGACCGTGACCTGGCCGACATCGTTGCCCTGCCCGGCCCTCGCCGCCCCGCTGCACGCGAAGCACAGGGCGACGGCCCAACCCGAGATGACGGCAATTCCCCTCATGGCGGCGATAGATACCGCAAACCGGCAATGATTGCAAGCTTCTTTCCCTTGTGAATCCGCCACCTAGCCGAACTATCTGGAATCTGCCGTAGACATGTCGTGCAGGTTGGCGTTTTTCGACAGCCGTTCCAGCCAGTCCTCGCCGGCCGGGGTGTGCGCTTGCAAGGCCGCCAGTCGTCCCGCACCCAGTGGCGACAAGCCGATTCGCAGATCGGCTGCCGGCAAGGCGCCAGCCCCGCGTTCGGGCCACTCGACCAGCCACAGCGTCGCCTGCATGGACAAAGCGTCCAGACCGAGAAACTCCAGTTCGTCCGGGGCGGCGATCCGGTACAGGTCGAGGTGGATGGCCTGCCCGCCGTCGTCCAGCCGGTAGGGTTCGATCAGGGTATAGGTCGGGCTGCGGATCGGCCCGGACACACCCAGGGCGCGCAACAGGGCGCGCGCCAGCGTGGATTTGCCGGCGCCCAGATCGCCGTGCAGGTACGCCACCGCCTGCGGCGGCCGGGTGGCGGCCAGTGCCGCGCCCAGCCGTTGCGTCGCCGCCTCGTCGGCCAGCGTCAGGCGCACGGGTTGGCCAGCCGGCGCAGGTGCGGGAACAGATCCGAGGCCAGCAGCCCGCGCTGGCCGCCCTGCGCCGCCGCGGCATCGCCCGCCACGGCGTGCAGCAGCGCACCGCAGGCCGCCGCATCGAAGGGCGGCAGCCCCTGCGCGCGCAGGGCTGCGACCACCCCGGTCAGCACGTCGCCCATCCCGCCGGTGGCCATGCCGGGGTTGCCCGCGTCGATGACGCAGGGCGTCATGCCCGGCGCGGCGATCACGCTGCCTGCACCCTTGAGCACCACCGCGCACGCATACCGCTCCGCGAGGCGGGCGGCGGCGGCGAAACGGTCGGATTGCACCTGCGCGGTGGCGCTACCGAGCAGCCGCCCGGCCTCGCCGGGGTGCGGGGTGAGTACGGCACCGGGCAAGGGACGCGGTGCGGCGGCGAGCAGGTTCAAGGCGTCGGCATCCAGCACCAGCGGCTTGCCGCTGGCCAGCGCCACCGCGAACATCGCCCTGCCCCATGCGCCGATGCCCAGTCCCGGGCCGACCGCCAGCAGCCCTGCCCGCGCACTGGTCGTCGCGATTTCGGCAGCGGATTCGACCGCATGCGCCATCAGCTCCGGGCGGCGCGCCAGCAGCATCGCCACG
The DNA here is from genome assembly GCA_018242445.1 of Pseudomonadota bacterium. Classification (GTDB taxonomy): domain Bacteria; phylum Pseudomonadota; class Gammaproteobacteria; order Xanthomonadales; family Xanthomonadaceae; genus SZAS-103. The sequence continues at coordinate 81,575 of JAFEBW010000016.1, forward strand.
TGGCCGGCACGGGTCGCCACGCTCACCAGTCCGGCACCGCAGCGCAGCGCCGCCTCCGCCGCCAGCGCCACCGCCCCGGCGGTGCCGTGGTCGCCGCCCACGCACAGCACATGGCCGAAGTCGCCCTTGTGCGCGTCCGGTGCGCGCTGCGGCAGCCAGCCAGCGAGCGCATCCGGGCCCAGCAGCCGGGCTGCCGGCGCCTGCGCGGCGATCGCCGAGCCCGGCACCCCCAGATCGTCCAGCAGCAGTTCGCCGACGTGATCCCGCGCCGCCCCGGTGTGCAGCCCGCATTTGTCCACGATGAAGGTGAGCGTGCGGCTGGCATGGATGGCCAGGCCGGGGACGTGCCCGGTATCGGCATCCACGCCGCTGGGCACGTCCAGCGCCAAAACGTCGAGGCCGGCGCGATCGATGGCGTCGATCAAGGCGAGTGCAGCGCCTTCCGGCGCGCGCGCCAGCCCGATGCCGAACAGGGCATCCACCCACACATCGACTTCTGGCAGATCTCCTTCAAAAGTCGTCGTCGTTCCACCTGTCCCGGCCCAGTCGGCGCTGGCCTGCCGCGCGGCGTCGCTGCGCGCTGGCCCATCCGGAAGACGGATGACATGCGCCTCGCAGCCGGCCGCGCGCGCCAGCCGCGCCAGCACGCAGCCATCGCCGCCGTTGTTGCCCGGGCCGCAGGCGATGCCGATGCGCCGCGCCCGTGGCCAAGCGTGCTGCAGCTGCCGGAAAGCCGCCGCCCCCGCACGCTGCATCAAGGCGTATTCGCTGATGCCCGGCAACGCCTGCGCCGCGCGGTCGATGGCGCGCGCGGCGTGGCTGTCGAACAGCGGCGCGGATGGCGAGGATGGCCGTTGGGTCATGCCGCGATTGTAAAGCCGGCAACCATGAAAGACGGGGCTGGCAGAGCGATCCATCCTTGGATCGCCCCCGGCAGGCTGTTTCTCAACAGCCTGCCGGGGCATGCGCACGCCGTGCGCGACCGGATTTTCGATGACAGGCTCCAATCAGCCGCGCTACCGTCACCGCCTTGACGCACCATGTCACCCACTCAGGAGCCGGCATGAGCACCACCCATCCGCAACTCGTCGCCTACGACTGGCGCGAGGAACTCGCATCCAGCCTCATCCACGGCCTCGGCATCGTGCTGAGCATTGCCGGACTCGCGGTGCTGGTGGGCTTCGCCGCGCAGGCCGGCGGCGCGCGCGAGGTCGCCGGCGTGGCCATCTACGGCGCCACCCTGATCCTGCTCTATACCGCGTCCACGCTCTACCACGGCATCCCCATCGCACGCGCCAAACAGGTGCTGCGCCGGCTCGACCACGCCGCGATCTTCCTGCTGATCGCCGGCACCTACACGCCCTTCACCCTGCTCGCCCTGCGCGGCGCATGGGGTTATGGCCTGCTGGCGCTGGTGTGGACGCTGGCGCTGATCGGCATCGGCCTGGAATGGCGGCGGGTGCGCAACCGCGTGCTGATGGCATCGCTGTATACCGCGATGGGCTGGATCGGCGTGGCGGCGATCGGGCCGCTGGCCGCGCATCTGGGCAGCGGCGGGCTGTGGCTGCTGTTCGGCGGCGGCGCGGCCTACACCCTGGGCGTGCCCTTCTACCTGTGGCGGCGCCTGCGTTTCGGCCACGCGCTGTGGCACGGCTTCGTGCTGGCCGGCAGCGTGCTGCAATTCTTCGCGGTGCTGCTGTACCTGCTGCCGCGAGCCTGAGATCGCCACATACCGCGCGCATGCAAGCCGACGCAGCCACGACCGATCCGGCATTGCTGAAGGAACGCATCCGCGGCTGGGCGCTCGAACTGGGCTTCCAGAGCCTGGGCGTGAGCGATGTCGATCTGGGCGAGGATGCCGCCCGCCTGCGCGACTGGATGGCGCGCGGCTGGTACGGCGACATGGACTGGATGGCGCACCACGGCGACATGCGCGAGCGCCCGGAGTTGCTGCATGCCGGCGCGATCCGTGCGATCTGCGTGCGGATGGATTACGCCACCTCCGCAACCGCCGACGACTGGGCCGCGCTGGCCGATGGCAGCCGCGCCTACGTCGCCCGCTACGCGCGCGGTCGCGACTACCACAAGCTGATGCGCGGCCGTCTGCAGAAACTGGCCGACCGCATCGCCGGCGAATTCGGCCCGTTCGGCTACCGCGCCTTCGTCGATTCGGCTCCGCTGCTCGAGCGCGCGCTGGCGCGCAAGGCGGGGCTGGGTTGGGCGGGCAAGCACACCGTCGTCATCGACCGCGACCACGGCTCGTGGTTCTTCCTCGGCGAGATCCTCACCGACCTGCCGCTGCCGGTGGATGCGCCGGCCAGCGCGCACTGCGGCACCTGCACCCGCTGCATCGAAGTCTGCCCCACGCAGGCCATCGTCGCCCCCAACCTGCTCGATGCCAGTCGCTGTATCGCCTACCTCACCATCGAGCACAAGGGCTCGATTCCCGAAGCGCTGCGCGCGCCGATCGGCAACCGCGTGTTCGGCTGCGACGATTGCCAGCTCGTGTGCCCGTGGAACAAGTTCGCCAGGCAAGCGGCCGAACCGGATTTCAAGGTGCGCAACCGGCTCGATGCGGCCAGCCTCGTCGAATTGTTCGCGTGGTCCGAGGATGAATTCCTGCAACGTACCGAGGGTTCGGCGATCCGCCGCCTCGGTCACGAACGCTGGTTGCGCAACATCGCCGTCGGGTTGGGCAATGCACCGACCACGCCGGAGGTCATCGCAGCCCTGCGCTCACGCGCCGGCCATCCTTCCGAGCTGGTGCGCGAGCATGTGGCGTGGGCGCTGGCACGGCACGGCCGGATGCGGAATTGAACATGGGGCGACGACGGCCGCCCCGCGGCGCGAAACGGAAACGGCCCCGCAGGGCCGTTCCCTCGAACCGGCGCCGGATCAATCGAAATCCTGCGTGAAACGCAACCCCAGCGTGCGCGGCTGGATCGGGATGATGTAGTACTGGCCGTTCGGATACCCCGGCACCACGCCGTGCGCGGCGCACACTTGCGGCGTGCACGACGAGAAGCGCCCCATCTCGCCCCTGGCGCCGAAAGCATTGTTGAGGAATCCGTCCAGCGCCCAGTTTCCATGCCGGATGCCCGCGGAGAAATCGAACGTGTTGTAGGCCGGCAAATCGCCCAGCAAGCTGCGCTCGATGGCCCGCAGATCCGATGTGCGCCTGCCGACGTGCACGAACGCGCCCTGCACGTAGGCATCCATGCCGTCGACCTGGAACTCGTAGCGGGCGATCAGGTTGGCCTTGAACTTCGGCGTGATCGGCAATTGCGTGCCCTTGGGCGCGAGCGGTACCGCGCAATCGGTGATCGGATGGCCGTTGGCGTCGGTGGCGCCGCAGTAATTCGCGGTCAGCTTGGCGTCGTACCAGGCCGCGCTGCCGGTGATCAGCAGGTCGTCGGTGGCGCGCCAGTTGATGTTGGTCTCCATGCCGTTGATGCGCGCCTGGTTGGCGTTGTGGATCTCCGGCAGGCTGTTCTGGCCGAGCACGGTGAACTGGAAGTCCTTCCAGCGCTCGTCGAACACCGCGCCGTTCCAGCGGAACCGTCCATCCGCCCAGGAGGTCTTCCAGCCGGCCTCGTAATTGGTCAGGAAGTCCGAGAGGTACGGAGGCAGGGTGCTGCGGCGGTTCACGCCGCCAGGGCGGTAGCCTTCCGACCAGGTCGCGTAGATCATCTTCGTCGGATCGATCTGCCAGCTCAGGTTGAACTTGCCGACGTGGTTGGTCTCGCGCACGCTCTTGGAAACCTCGGTGCACGGCGCTCCGTTGTAAGGCACGAAGGGAACCTGGCAGGAAGCCACGCCTTGCGAGCTCCAGCCCCAATCGCCGAAGCCGAAGAAGCCGTCGAGGCTGTTGTGGACTCGGAATTCGCGTATTCCGGCCGTGGCCTTGAGGTCGTCGGTGATCTTGTAGGTGGCCTCGCCGAACAGGGCCTCGTCGCGGTCCACGCGCGTTTGATCCGTCAGCCACAGCGTGTTCGGCCAGCCTGGAACCGACTGTTCGGGAGAAAAGCCGTCGATCAGGTAGTCCTGCAGGATGTCATGGCTCTGGCGCTGCCAGTAGAAACCGCCGACGAAACTCAGGCGCCAGTCGGCTGGCGAGGATATCCGCAACTCGTGGCTGGTCTTGCGGAACCCGTCCACGTTGTGGATGTGCTGCGACGGATTGATGATGTGCCCGCCCGGCGCGCACGACGACGTCGCTTGGTCGTAATGATCGCAGATGAATTTCCCGTAGCTGAGCAGGGAGTCGTACCAGAACGAATAATCGTTGTAATCCAGGTCGGAGCGCTCGTGCCGGTTCAGATGGGCGAAGGCATAGGTCAGGTCGAAAGCGCCGATCTTGCCCTGAACCGTCAACGCCGCCTGCGTCCAGCTGTCGGTGTTGTCCTCCGGATAGAAGTGCGTGATCTGCTCGAACCCGACCTGCGGATCGTAGGCGAACAAGCCATTGGTGCGGGATCGCTGCGTGATGACGCTCGGGCTGACGGTCCAGCCGTCGTCCAGATCGATCTTCAGCGCGGCGCGCAGGCCGCGGGTATCGCCGTCGTTGTAGTGGCGGCGGGCGGCGCCCGTGCAAACGCGCACGGGAGAATCGACGCATCCGGAATCGGCGTTGTCGATCGTGCCGCCCCAACTGGGGAACGTGCGCGTACCCGGCACGTTGTCGATGAAGCCGGCATCGTGCCTGCTCCATCCGACCACGCGCAGGGCGATGTGGTCGTTGAACGGCTGGTTGACGAAACCCTGCGCAACGTAACCGGCGCCGCCGTGATCGACGGCATTGGCCTCCACGACGTACTGCGCGGAAAAATGCGAGGGGTCGGGCTTGTTGGTGATGATGCGCAGCGTGCCCGATTGCGAGCTGGCGCCGTACAGCGTTCCTTGCGGGCCGGCGAGCGATTCGACGCGCGCAATGTCGTAGATCTGCAGGTTCAGCGGCCCGTCGATGGTGGTGATCGGCTCCTCGTCGAGGTAGACGCCCACGCTCGGCAGCGGCCCGGAATGGTTGTTGTCGCCGCCGTCGGCCACGCCGCGCATGTACACCTGCGCGCCGCGCTGGCCGCCGCCGCTGGTGGGATTGAAGGTCACCGCCGGCAGGTATTTGACGAAATCGCTGAAATCGCGCACGTCGAGCTGGTCGAGCTTTTGCGTGCCCAGCACGTCGAGGCTCAACGGCACCTTCTGCGGGTTTTCCGCGCGCTTTTGCGCGGTCACGGTGATGGTGTCGAGGGTCTTGGCCTTGGTCTTGCCGTTGGCAGGCGCCGCATCGGCACCTTGGCCGCTCGGTGCGGGCGCCTGATCGGCCTGCGCCCATGCCGTGGTGCTGCATGCCAGGCAAACGGCCATCGCCAGTGGCAACCGACGGCACACGGGCGCGCGCCGCCCGCGATTCCCCTTTCGCGTCTCACGCATCGCAGATCTCCCCTTTGAGTGTTGGTGAACCCCTGGTTCCGCTCCCTCGTCACACCCTTGTCGCACTCTCGTACCGCGCTCCCTAACACGGCATGGCGGGATATTGCCCCAAAACCGGACCCAACGCATGCTTCAGCGGGTTCAGCCACGGCTCGAAATGCCGCCACTGATCCAGGCCGTCGCGGTTGATCGGGCGACGCACCTGCTCGGCGCTGGCGGTGGCCACCGCGCGCGGGTTCTCGTGGAAGCGCAGGCAGCCTTCCTCGAACGGCAGCCCGCAATGCTCCAGCAACTGCCGGACCTGCGCCTGCGTATCCCCGACCATCGCCTCGTGGAACACGCGGTGCACGCGCCCCGGCAGTGCCGCGTCCATGCGATCCATGAACCCCACGTAGTCGCGGTAGTACCGGCCGATGTCTTCAAGCGAATAGGTGAAATTCTGCCCGCGCGCGAAATGTTGCTTGAATGCCGAGAAGCAGCAGGCGAGCGGGTGCCGGCGCGCATCCACGATGCGGGCATTGGGCAGGATCAGGTGGATCAAGCCCGCGTGGACGAAATTGTTGGGCAGCTTGTCGATGAAATATCTCGCGCCCGTGCGTCGATGGATGCGGGTGCGTTCCAGATAGGCCCTGCCGAGATCGGCCAATTCGCCCGGGCGCAGCCGGCGCAAGGCTTCGTGCCAGGCCGCCTCGCGCGATCCGATGCGCTTGTGCAGGTCATGCACCAGCGCCGGCAGCGCGGGCAGTTCCATCGTGCCCTCCACCTGCGAATGGCTCGACAGGATTTGCTCGACCAGCGTGGACCCTGCGCGCGGCAGGCCGACGATGAAGATCGGATCGGGCGCGCCGCAGCCCGCGCCGGCGTGCCGCGCGAAGCACTCCGCATCGAAACTGCGCGCCACGCGTTGGAGTTTGGCGGCATTCGCATCGGCGCTGTAGGGCACCATCGCCAGGCGCAACCGGTTGCCTTGCGCATAGCGGGCGAACGCTTCGGCGTAATCGCCTTCGTCCTCCAGCGCCTTGGCGAGCGCGAATTCGAAGTGCATGCGGCGCTCGGCGTCGAGGTCGGAGCGTTGCGATTGGGCGCGCATCGCCGCGCGCTCGGCGGCGTCGAAACGGTACGTTTTCAGATTGGCCAGGCTCCAGTACGATTCGCCCGCGGTCGGATCCAGCGCGATGCTTCTCCGATAGGCATCGATGCAGCGCTCGCGCCGGCCCGCCGCCTTCAGCGCGTTGCCGTAGCTCATCCAGATCCGCGGGCGATCGGGGTGTTCGGCCATCAGGCGATCGTAGATCGCGATGGCGGGCGCATAGTCGCCCATCCGGCACAAGACGACGGCCTTGAGGTTCCGGTAGCCCGGGTCGTCCGGCTCGAGCGCCAGCAATGTTTCCGCCTGGGTCAACGCCTCCGCATGGCGGTTCGTCCGGTTGAGCATCTGCGCGTAATTTTGCCTGGCCGCGTGGAACCCCGGCGCCAGTTCAAGGCAGCGTTCCAGCAAGGCAATCGCATCGGCGTCCTCGCCCAGCCGCCCGGCGACTTCCGCCAACATGCGCATGGCCGCGACATCGGTCGGGAACGCCTTCAGGCGCGCGCGCAACATCGGCTCGGCCTCGGGCAGCCGGTTGTGTCGCAACGCCGTGGCCGCGCGCATCAGCGGCACATCCCGGGCCGAATGGCCAACGTGCTGCACGTAAGCCTCGCCGGCTGCGCCGGCATCGCCGTCCGCCACGAGCGCATCGCCCAGCGCAAGCCAGACGCGCGGCAGATCCGGTTGCAACGATGCCGCGCGGCGCAACGAATCCACCGCCTCGCGGGCATGCAAGGCTCGCGCCTGCGCGATCCCCAACTCCATGTGCGCCGCCGCCCAATCGGGGTGCAAATGTGTCAGCGTCGCCAGAACATCCATCGCGGCCGACACTTCGCCGAGCGCCGTGCGTGCGGCCCCGAGGATCAGCATCGCCACGCCGTGCCGACCATCCACTCGCAGAACCTTCTCGGCCTGCGAGGCCGCTCGCGCCGGGTCGTCTTCCAGCCACCGCGCCGCCTGCGCCAGTGCGCGTTCCATCGTCGCCGCGTCGGTGGATGTGTCGGTGCGGATCGTCACGTGGCTGGCTGGCTTGGCATCGGCAACCCGACGGCTGGTCGGATCGGGCCACACTGCGCAAGATTCATGCCGCCGTCAACAGGACGGCCGAGCGGACGGCGCCTGGACGAATGAATGGCACGGTTGCGAAGGCAGCGCTGATTGAGTCGGCGTTGCCCGTCGGCCATGGCTGGCCGACCACGCATCGATCACGCAAGCGATTGATTCGTGCGAGCTTCAGTGCGGGCGTGTACCGGACTGAAGCGTGCGTTGATGATTCCTGGATGGAAACATTCAACGCTTCCCGAAGTTCTGCGCCGCGCACTGGCCGCGCGTCGCCCACCGCCGCTTCGCCCAGCTCACGCCGCCTGCATGGGCATCGATTCGTTGGTGTGGGTCAGGCGGTTGTGGCGATCGACATACACCAGCGTCGGCTTGTGCTGCGCGGCCTGCGCGGCATCGAATTGGCCGTAGGCGCAGATGATGACGAGGTCGCCGGGGCTGGCGCGGTGGGCGGCGGCGCCGTTGACCGAGATGATGCCGCTGCCGGGCTCGGCCTTGATCGCGTAGGTGACGAAGCGCTCGCCGTTGTTGACGTTGAAGATGTGCACCTGCTCGTTCTCGATGATGCCGGCGATTTCCAGCAGGCGCGCGTCGATCGCGCACGAACCCTCGTAATGCAGTTCGGCGTGGGTGACGCTGGCGCGGTGGATCTTGGCCTTGAGCAAGGTCAGGTGCATGGTGCGGCTCCTGCAAAGGGTGCGACGATACGCGCAGGCGGCGAGTGTAGGACGCTGGTTTGCGCACTGCAACATGGGGCTTGGCAAAGCGCCATCGCGTTCACGGTTTCACGCTGCCGTTTCGCCCAGCGCCAAGTTGTCGATCAGGCGGGTGCTGCCCAGGCGCGCGGCGATCAGCGCGATCAACCCGCTGCGTTCGTCGTCGGCGGGTTGGGACAAATCCGCGCGATGGATGGCCGCGTAATCCACCGCGAAACCGGCAGCCGTCAAACGCGCGGCGGTTTCGGCTTCGACCGCTTTCAACGATTGCCCCGCCTGCACCGCCGCCCGCATCGAAAGCAATGCGCGATGAATCTCCGGCGCGACGGCGCGCTCGGCGGACGACAGGTACTGATTGCGCGAACTCAGCGCCAGGCCGTCGGCAGCCCGCGCGATCGGCGCGCCGATGATCGCGATCGGGAAGGCCAGCTCGCGCACGAGGTAGTCGATCACCCGCAGTTGCTGGTAGTCCTTGCGCCCGAACACGGCCACATCCGGCTGCACCATGTTGAACAGGCGCGCGACCACGGTGGCCACGCCGTCGAAGTGGCCGGGCCGATGCGCGCCGTCGAGGATGGTGGTGATGCCAGGCACCCGCACCTGCACCGCTTGCTCGGCACCGCAGGGATACATCTGCGCAACCGTGGGCGCGAACAGGCCATCGCAGCCATGTGCAGCGAGTCCTTGCGCGTCGGCATCGAGGGTGCGCGGGTAGCGTGCGAAATCCTCGTTGGGCCCGAATTGCGTGGGGTTGACGAACACGCTGGCGACGACCTTGTCGGCATGCGCATGCGCCAATCCGACCAGCGAATAATGCCCGTCGTGCAGGTTGCCCATGGTCGGCACGAAGCCCACGCGCAGCCCTGCGTGCTTCCACGCGCGCACCTGCTCGCGCAGGGCTTCGACGGTGGTGAACGTGTGCATCGGCGATCAGGCGTAGCTGTGCTCGGGGCCGGGGAAGCTGCCATCGCGCACCGCGGCGACATAAGCCTTCACCGCGCCGGTCACCGAGCCGCCCTCGGCGAGGAAATCCTTGACGAAGCGCGGCCGGCGATGCCCGCTGGCCAGCCCGAGCATGTCGTGCAGCACCAGCACCTGGCCGTCGCAATCCGGGCCGGCGCCGATGCCGATGGCGGGAATCCGCAAGGCCTGGCTGATGCGCGCGGCCAGCGCGCCCGGCACGCATTCGAGCACCAGCAGTTCGGCGCCGGCGGCCTCCACCGCGAGCGCATCGTCGAACAACCGCTGCGCAGCGGCTTCCTCGCGGCCTTGCACGCCGTAGCCGCCGAGCTTGTTCACCGATTGCGGGGTCAGGCCCAGATGCCCGCACACCGGGATGTCGCGCTCGACCAAGAAACCGATGGCGTCGAGCACATGGCCAGCACCTTCCACCTTCACCATCGCCGCGCCGCCTTGCGCCATCAAAGCCGTGGCGGCGTCGAGTGCGCGCTCCGGTGTGGCGCAGGTCTGGAACGGCATGTCGGCGACCAATAGCGCCGCGCGCAAGCCGCGCGCCACGCACTGCGTGTGATAGACGATGTCGGCGACGGTGACCGGCAAGGTGCTCGGCTGGCCCTGCACCACCATGCCCAGCGAGTCGCCGACCAGCACGATGTCCACCCCGCCGGCGTCCACCGCGCGCGCGAAACCGGCATCGTAGGCAGTGAGCATCGCCAGCTTGCGGCCCTCGCGCTTGGCCTGCCGCAACGAAGGCACGGTGACGGCGGGGCGCGGCTTGGGTTTGTCGTCGGAGGCGTACATCGCAAAGGTCGTCGATTACGGAAGCGGCTTACTCTAGCAGGCAATGCCCGAGCAGCGACTCGAACGCGAGCACGGGCTCACTCCAGCGCGTCGATGCCGACGGCATCGACCTTGGCCAGCAAATCGGCCGCACGCCCTCGGCCTGGCACCTGCGCATCCGGAGCGATCTCGGCCAGCGGCACCAGCACGAAGGCGCGCTCGTGCAGGCGCGGATGCGGCACGTGCAGGCCTTCGCTCGCGAGGGTCGCCTCGCCGTACAGCAGCAGGTCGAGGTCGAGCGTGCGCGGGCCCCAGCGTGGCGTGGCGGCGGCGCGATCGCGGCCGTGTTCGCGCTCGATGGCCAACAGCGCGGCGAGCAGTTCATCGGCGGGCAGTGATGTTTCCAGCAGCGCTGCCGCGTTGATGAAATCCGGCTGCGCGGTCAGGCCCCATGCCGGCGTGCGGTACAACCGCGAACGACGGATGACGCGGCTGCCGGGCAGCAGGTTCAAGGCATCGAGCGCTTTCGCGATCGCGGCAGGCACGTCGCCGAGGTTGCCGCCCAGGCCGATGCAGGCGCGCACCGTGTTCGCGTGGCTCATCGGCGCAACGCCTCAGGGCGCCGTATCCGGCTCGCCGGCATCGCTGGCCGAGGCATGACGCTTGCGGCGACGTGGGCGGCGGCGTTTCTTCGCCGTCTCCGCGCCATCCTCGGCAGCATCCGCGGCGGTTTCTGGCGTCGACGCACGCGGCGGATGCGCGAGTTGTTCGGCCAGCTCCGCCGCCGGCAGTTCCTGCGCCTGCGTCCAGAACGCCAGCGGACCGGCCAGTTCGGGCTGCTCGAGGGTGCGCAGGGCGAGAAAATCGTAGGCGGCGCGGAAGCGCGGGTGCGCCATCAGGCGGAACACGCGCTTGCGCTGGCGGATGTCGAAGCGCGATTGCAGCAGCCAGATCTCCTGCATCGGGATCGAGAACCGCCGCGGCATCGCGATCCGTCGCGCCTGCTGGAAGGTGACGCGGTCGGCGGCGCGCTGCTGCATCGCCAGCGGATCGAGGTGTTCGTGCGCGAGCAGGCCCAGTTCACGGCGGAAGGCCGGCCACAGCAAGGCGGCGAACAGGAAGTACGGCGTCACCGTCTTGCCCTCGCGCACGCGCGCGTCGGTGTTCACCAGCGCCTGCCGCAACATGGCGCGCTGGCGGCCGTCGTGGTCGTCGGCCAGCGCGGCGGCGGTTTCCGGCAGGATCGCCGCGAGCAGGCCGAGGCGTTCGAGCGCATCGAAACTCGCCGCGCCGTGGCCGGCGAGAAACAGCTTGAGCATCTCGTCGAACAAGCGCGCCGGCGGCGCCTCGGCCAGCAGCGGTGCCAGCGCCGCGATCGGCGCTGCGGTGGCCGCTTCGATCGAGAATCCGAGCTTGGCCGCCAGCCGCGCCGCGCGCAGCATGCGCACCGGATCCTCGCGGTAGCGCTGCTCGGGGTCGCCGATCAGGCGCAGGCTGCGGTGTTGTATGTCCTCCCAGCCGCCGACGTAATCGAGCACGGCAAAATCGCGCACGCCGTAGTACAGCGCATTGACGGTGAAATCGCGGCGCACCGCGTCGTCCTCGATGCTGCCGTACACGTTGTCGCGCAGCAGGCGGCCGCCTTCGTGGGTTTCGCGGTCGCCGCTGCCGTCGTCCTCGTTGGCGCGGAAGGTGGCGACCTCGATGATCTCCGGGCCGAAGAACACATGCGCCAGCCGGAAGCGTCGGCCGATCAGGCGGCAATTGCGGAACAATGCCTTCACCTGTTCGGGCGTGGCGTTGGTGGCGACGTCGAAATCCTTCGGTCTGCCGCCGACCAGCAGGTCGCGCACCGCGCCGCCGACGAGGTAGGCATCGAAGCCGGCCTCGCCCAGCTTGTACAACACGCGCAGCGCGTTCGGGCTGATCTGCTTGCGCGAGATGCCGTGGATGTCGCGCGCGACGAGGCGCGGTGCGTGCGGTGGCGGGGGCGTGGGTGCGGGCGTCATGCTCGCGGCAGTGCCGCTGATCCTTGCGTGGGGTGACAGGCTTGCGGCATCGCCGCAAAGCCCTGATATAATAGCCGTTCGGTTCGCTGCTTGCCCCGCTCCCTTCGTCTAGAGGCCCAGGACACGGCCCTCTCAAGGCTGTAACACGAGTTCGAATCTCGTAGGGAGCGCCATCCAGAGGACTGAAGACAGATGACTGAGGACAGAAAGAATCGGCAGTCTCCAGTCGTCTGTTGACGTTTCACGAGTTTCGCATGGCCATCGACATTTCGACATGTGGCCAGCAGACGGCTGACCACGGACTACTGACTACCTTCTGTCCTCTGTCCTCTGTCTTCAGTCCTCTGAATGCCCTTCGTCGTCACCGAAAGCTGCATCCGCTGCAAGTACACCGACTGCGTCGAGGTGTGCCCGGTGGACTGCTTCCACGCCGGGCCGAATTTCCTCGTGATCGATCCGGACGAGTGCATCGACTGCACCTTGTGCGAGCCGGAGTGCCCGGTCAACGCGATCTACCCCGAAGACGACGTGCCTGCCGGGCAGGAAGCGTTCGTCGCGCTCAACGCGGAGCTGTCCAAACTCTGGCCGGTGCTGTCCACGCGCATCGACCCGCCGGAGGATGCCGCGCAGTGGGATGAGGTCAAGGACAAGCTGCACGAACTCAAGCGCTGACCGTCGGGCGCGGCCAATCCCGTCGCGTTTTTCATTCCTCTTGCAAGGGAAGCCACCGGCCCTGTCGGAAGCTGTGTTTGGTGTGGCCTATGCGGGAGTCGCGTTGCAACCCCTCTCCGTTCGGGAGAGGGATTGGGGTGAGGATCCGTCGAAGCATTGACATCACCTATATGCCACCCCTCATCCGGCGCTTCGCGCCACCTTCTCCCGCAGGGAGAAGGGAAACAACTGCGCCCGGCCCGCCGGCGCAGCCGTCGGGCGTTCTTCGCTGCACAAGCTGCCACTGGCAGCTTGCAAGCGCAGCTCCTTGCCCGGCCCGCCGGCGCAGCCGTCGGGCGTTCTTCGCTGCGCAAGCTGCCACTGGCAGCTTGCAAGCGCAGCTCATCACCCCAGCCGATTGCGCAGCAGGCCGAGCAATTCCACCGCCTCGGGCGTGCGCAGCGGCTGCCCGGCCGGCGTCACCGCATCGATGCTCGTGGACGCGCCGTTGCCGGTGGCGCGCAGCAGGAAGCTGGCGCCCTTGTACTGCACCTCGTAGCTGCCGAGCAGTTGCGAGCGCTGGCCGACGGCGACGCCGTCGATGTGGTCGAGCGCCTTGCCCAGCCGCTCCCAGCTGCTGGCCTGCGTGTCGGCCAGGGTGAAGGCCGGGCCGCCGGCCAAGCCTGCCGCATTCGATGCCGCACCGCCGACAGCGGGAACCTGCATGGTCGGGTCGGTGGCCGGCGTGTCCAGATCCGGCGGCACGTCCAGCGGGCGATTTTCGCGAGACTTGGTGTACTCGGAATTGTGCGCTTGCGGCAGGAACCGCAGGCTGCCGTCGGGGCGTTTGATCATGCTGCAACCGGATGCGGCAAGCAGCGCGGCAGCGAACACGGCGACCAGCGACACGCGGGTGGCGGAAGAAGAAGGCATCGAGGTCTCCAGAAAATCAGGCTGCAAGTGTGGGGTTGACGACGGTGTCGGCCGCCGCGGCTTCGAGGGCGAGGCATTCTTTCGCCATCGCGATGGCCGCCCGCGCGTGCGGTGCGGACAAGGGCATCAGCGGCAAACGCAGGCCGGTGCCGATTCCGGCCCGCGCCAGCAGCGCTTTCACCGGGGTCGGGTTGGGTTCGAGCGCGAGAAACTCCAGCAAGGCGCGCAGGCGTGCGTTCAAGCCGCTCGCGCCCACCGAATCGCCGGCACGCGCCAGCTCGCACAAACGGCGGAACGTCGCCGGCACCACGTTCGAGGCGACCGACACCACGCCATCGGCGCCGGCCAGCATCGCCCGGCCGGCGGTCGGGTCGTCGCCGCTGAGCACGGCGAAATCATCGCCCCGCAAGGCGATCAGCGCGATCATGCGCGCTTCCTCGGAGCGGGCTTCCTTGATGCCGACGATGCCCGGATGCACGCGCAACTGGGCGACCGTCTCGGGCAGCAGGTCGCTGCCGGTGCGGGTGGGCACGTTGTACAGGATCACCGGCAGGCCGCCTTGCTCGGCGACGTGGGTGAAGTGCACGAGCAGGCCGGCCTGGGTCGGGCGCACGTACGGCGGCGTGACCACCAGGGCGGCATTCGCGCCGCAAGCCAGCGCGCGTCGGGTCTGCGCGACCGTCTTGGCGGTGCTCTGCATGCCGGTGCCGGCGATGACGGGCACACGTCCGGCGACGTGTTCGACCGTCTGCCGCAGCAGGGTCTCGAACTCGGCATCGTCGAGCGCGGCGGCTTCGCCGGTCGAGCCGGCCACGACCAGGGCCTGCGTGCCTGCGGCCAATTGCTGATCCAGCAAGCGTTTCCAGGCGGTCGCGTCGATGGCGCCGGCGCGGTCGAACGGAGTCGCCAAGGCAGTGATGGAACCGGCGATGCGCAAAGGCGGCTTCCTGCGGACGGACAAGGGTGGAATGGTAACGGTTGCCGCCTGAACAAGTCCATGCGCCACCGTTTCGACGGCGCAGGGCGGCCGGCCCGTCAATCGCGGTCGTCGAACAACCCCGCATCCAGCGCCAGCAGCGGTTTCGCGCCGGCACGGATGGCCGCGGCATGCGCCAGCGTGCGCGGCAGGATGCGGGCGAAAAAGAAACGCGCGGTTTCGCGCTTGGCAGTACGTTGATCGGCACTGGCATCGGCGGCGGCATCGGCGGCAGCCACCGCCCGCGCCCACCAGTAGGCCAGCGCGACGTAGCCCGAGTAGAACAGGTAATCCACCGAGGCCGCGCCGACTTCGTCGGCATCGCCCATCGCGCGCTTGCCGATCTCCATCGTCAATGCCTGCCATTCACCGGCCTTCTCGCCCAGCGGGGCGATGAACTCGGCGAGCGCCGGATTCCCGGCCTGCTCGGCGCAGAAGGCCTGGATGGTGCCGAGGAACTGCCGCAAGCCCGCGCCCTGCAACTGCATGACCTTGCGACCGAGCAGATCCAGTGCCTGGATGCCGGTGGTGCCCTCGTACAGCGTGGTGATGCGCGCATCGCGCGCCAGTTGCTCCATGCCATGCTCGGCGATGTAACCGTGGCCACCGAAGCATTGCAGGGAGTGGTACGTGCACTCCACGCCCCATTCGGTCAGGCAGGCCTTGACGATGGGGGTGAGGAAGCCGAGCAACTCGTCGGCGCGGGATTTCTCGTCGGCATCGGCGCCGTGCTCGATCACGTCCACCAGGGTGGCGGCGTGGTAGGCGAGCAGGCGCCCGCCTTCGATCAGCGCCTTGCAGGTCAGCAGCATGCGCCGCACGTCGGGATGCACGATGATCGGGTCGGCGGGCTTGTCCGGGAACTTCGCACCCGACAGCGCGCGCATCTGCAGGCGCTCGCGCGCATATGCCAGCGCGTTCTGGTAGGCGCGATCGGCCAGCCCGAGCCCCTGGATGCCGACCGCGAGGCGCGCCGTGTTCATCATCGTGAACATGGCCATCAGGCCCTTGTTCGGCTGCCCGATCAGCCAGCCCTGCGCGCCGTCGAAGTTCATCACGCAGGTGACCGAGCCGTGGATGCCCATCTTGTGCTCGATGCTGCCGCAGCGCACCGCATTGTGCGCGCCGACCTTGCCGTCGCGGCCAACCTTCATCTTCGGCACGATGAACAGCGAGATGCCCTTCGTGCCCGCCGGCGCATCCGGCAAACGCGCGAGGACGAGGTGAACGATGTTGTCGGTGAAATCGTGCTCGCCGGCGGTGATGAAGATCTTGGTGCCGGAGATCGCATGGCTGCCATCGGCATTCGGCACGGCGCGGGTCTTGAGCAAACCCAGATCGGTGCCGCAATGCGGCTCGGTCAGGCACATGGTGCCGGTCCAGCGGCCTGCCACGATGGGCTTGAGGAAGACCTGCCGCTGCCATTCCTCGCCATGCTGCTTGAGGGCCTCGGTGGCGCCGTGCGAGAGCAATGGATAGTTGCCCCAGGCCAGGTTCGCCGCGTCGATCATTTCCTTGAGCGCGACGCCGAAGGATTCCGGCAAACCCTGCCCGCCGTAGGCTTCCGGCGCAACCAGTCCGTTCCAGCCGCCTTCGACGAACTGCGCATAGGCCTCACGAAAGCCCGGCGGGGTGGTCACCGCGCCCGTATCCTTGTCGTGCGCGCAGCCGTGCCGGTCGCCGACGGCATTGAGCGGCGCCAGCACGCCTTGCGTGAATTTCGCAGCTTCGTCTAGCACGGCGTCCATGAGGTCGCGCTGCGCGCTGGCGAAGCCCAGGCGCGCATACAGGGCCTCCGCGCCGAGCACGTCGTAGAGGGCGAAGCGGATGTCGCGCAGGGGGGCTCGGTAGGCGTTCATGGCGGGTATTCCGAAAATGCGGCGTTCATGCGCGGCGCACGCGACGCGCAAGCATGGAGGCGATCAGCGCAACACGCCCGGCAAGCCCGGGACGGGGCTGAGTTGGCCTTCGAAGCTGTATTTGTACTCGCCCTTGGGGTCGGAGGTGACGATGGTGCCGCTCAGTTTGTAGGCGATGTTGCCGACGGTGGGCAGGCTCAGCGATCGGGCGATCGCCGGGCTCGGCACGAGCGCGACTTCGGCCACGTCGGCCGACTCCGGCCCGACGCGCAGGTTCGGCGACACGCTCACGTTGCCGGCGAGCTGCCCGGCGACCTCCACCCTGGCGTCGATCCGCGCGAAGGTCGTCGAGACATTGGAGTAGTTCTGCGCGCGCAGTTGCAGCTTCCAGTGACCATCGGGCTGCACGGTCAACTGCTGGATGCTGGCGCGCGGCGGGAAGATGTTGCGCACCTGCCCGCCGCCCATGCAGCCGGCCAGCAGCAGGGGCAACAGGGCAGCAGACCAGACAGGACGCAGGTTGCGCATGGGCCGTATCCGCAGGCGTATGGAGATGGCAAGGATAGCAGGCATGCGCCAGCAAGCCTCCGATCGGGAGCCGCCGCCACGCCCCGCCTTCAGCCGCGATTACCGTGACGGGATTCGCAGTCCGGATCGTGATCCAGTGCTAGGTTCATGCTGCGTCCAAGGGGAAAGGGAGGGGCGTATCGCCCGTCGATGACGGCGATACGCCCCGGCCGCAGGCACGCCGGAATGGCGTTGTCAGTATTTGGACGGTGTGCATCCCGTGCCCGGCCACGGAGGGCCGACCTTCAGCGGAGGCGCTCATGTCGCGTACCCGATATTCCCGAACGAGCCGCAGCGCCGGCCTGCGCCTGCTGTGCGCGGCGATCATCTTCGGCTTCGGCTGCAACGTCGCGCTGGGCCAGAGCACCGGCTCCAACGAAGGCGGCAGCGTGCCCCAGCCGGTGCCGGAGTTCCCGGCCAACAACTGGTGGAACACCGACATCAGCAAGGCGCCGGTGGATCCCAAATCCGCCGGCTACATCGGCTACATCAACAACGGCGGCAGCCGCCACCTGCACCCCGACTTCGGTGGCAACGCCAGCTACGGCGGGCCGGATGCGACCTACGGTTTCCCTTACGTGGTGGTCGATGGCGTGAGCGGATCGGGCAAGAGCCCGCCGCCGTTGCAGACCGTGCAATTCAACTACGCCGACGAGAGCGACGGGGTGAACCATTCCACCGGCACCGCGTTCCCGTTCTATCCGATCCCCCCGCAGGCCACCACCACGCCGCACTGGGTCGAATGCGGCGCGCCGGCGACGGTGGACGAGCGCAACGACTGCGACCGTCACCTGCTGGTGATCGACCGCGACCACAAATACCTCTACGAGTTGTGGAACGTGTGGTACGACGCCACGCACAAGCAGTGGTACGCCGGTTCCGGCGCCTTCTTCGACATGAACAAGAACAACCGCCGCCCGGACGGCTGGACCTCGGCGGATGCAGCCGGGCTGGCGATTTTCCCCGGGCTGGTGCGCTACGACGAGGTCTACAACGCCTACGGCACCAGCGCGAGCCAGATCCAGCATGCCTTCCGGGTGACCGTCCGCGCCACCAACGGCTACGTCTACCCGGCATCGCACAACGCCGGCTCGACGGCGGGCGCCCTGCCGATGGGCGCGCGCCTGCGCCTGAAGGCCAGCGTGAACATCTCCGGATATCCCGCGCCGATGCAGAAGATCTTCAACGCGATGAAGACCTACGGCCTGATCGTGGCCGACAACGGCTCGGACATGTACGTCAGCGGCACCTACGACACGAACTGGAACAACGACATCCTCAATCCGGCCTTCAACGGCTTGTCGGCCAGCGATTTCGAGGTGGTTCAACTCGGCTGGATTCCGCCGCTGAGCAGCCTGACGGTATCGCCCGGACGCATCGTCGGAGGCCAAAACACCACCGCGACCGTGACCTTGGCCCAGAAAGCGCCCGCAGCCGGCGCGAGCGTGGCCTTGTCCGGCACGGCGGGTCTGCTCAAGCTGCCCGCCAGCGTGACCGTTCCGGCAGGCGCCACGTCGGCATCGTTCGCCGTCGGCAGCGCGGCCGTGACATCCCCGCAAGCCCCGACGATCAACGCCAGCTACAACGGCGCGGTGAGCCATGTCGGCCTGATCCTGATTCCGCCGATGGCGCTGACCTCGATCACGGTCAATCCCGGCACGATCGCCAGCGGCAAGACGGCGACCGGAACGGTGACTCTCAACGAGACGGCGGCCGCTCCGGTGAAGGTGAGCCTGGCGAGTTCCAATCCCGCCATCGCGGCCGTACCGGCCAGCGTCACCGTGGCGACCAACGCGCAGGCGGTGAACTTCAACGTGCAGGCGGGCAAGGTCGCGACCCGGCAGACCGTGACGGTCACCGCGTCCTACGCGACCGCCGCCAAGGCCACCGTCGTCACCGTCACGCCCTGATCGTGCCCTGGCCGTTGGCGGCGCGCAGCGCCGACGCTGCCACGGCTCCCGGCCATCACGGCCCCGGGCTTCCCGCGAAGACGGTAGCGGCGGCCGGTTACGACAGGAGCCCCGACATCGTCCTCGACGCATCGAGCCTCACGGCACGCCATCGGGTGCCGACGGCTCGATCCCCTGCGCACGCAAGATCGCATCCATCCTGAACTTGACGTGCGCGATGTCGGCAGGGCCGGCCTTGGCGCAGATCGCGTCGGCCTGCGCGGCGAACGCCGCCCACAGACCCTCGTGATCGGCCTCGTTGAGCACGAGCATGGCCAGGTCGCGGTCGAGTTCGTCCAGCATCCCGTCCAGTTCGGCACGCGTGCTGCTCATCGTAGCCCTCCGGGTAGCGCTGGCCGCACAGCATACCGATCCCGGGCGGATCGTGGACGCCCCAGGCCCATACCCGAAGCGGCTCGATAACAGGCAATGTTCACGTTTGGCCCGTGCGGATTGGTTATGCTGTCGCGGATACGCAGGGGGGCGTAGCCGTGTCAAGAACCCGCAGTGAACTCGACAGCATCCTCGACGAGCTGGAGCAGGAATTGCCCACGCTCATGAAGGAATCCGAGGATCAGGAAGACTTCCTCATGGCTTTCACGGCGTTGTCGGACGCCATCGAGGACAGCGTGGAGCCGGAGGATCTCCCCTACGTGCGCCAGCGCATCGACGAGATGCTGGCGCGCCACGGCGTGAAAACGTCCTGATCGCGGCATCGGGCCATCGGCTGCAACCCGTTGCACTGATCCAGATCAAGGGGTCAGGGCGAGCACGCGCGCAAGCTGGGCACCCCCACTTCCGCGAGAGCCCGTGATGAACGACTGTTCCTCGGCCGTTGCCGGCAACGCCACTGCCCACTTGTTCGATGCCCGCGGCGTTGCCCGCCGCTTCCGCCATTCGGCGATCTTCGGAGCGCTCAATGCCCTGAACGCGGGCGAGACCATGCGTTTCGTCAACGACCACGATCCGCTGCCGCTGCTCGACCAATTGCGCCAACGCTTCGGCGACAACCTGAGCATCACCTACCGGCAACGCGAGCCGGGGGCGATCGTCATCGATTTCGGCATCGTGGGCTGATGGGTTTGGCATCGCCACCACCGTCACGCTCGACGCCATGAGCTACCCCGACTTTTTCGAAACCGCACCCGTCGTGCGTACCCGCGACCGTCTTGCGGCGCTGTTGGGCGCCTCCACGAATGGCGAGCTTACCTACCATTACGCGGATGCGGTGCGCTTGGCAGGGCACTCTTGCCCCACCGTCGCCGGCGCCTACCTGATGGGTCGCGCGGCGCTCGCCGCCCTGTACCCGGGCACGTTGCCCGAGCGCGGCGGCGTTGCCGTCCACATGCCCGCACCGGCCGATGAAGGCACCACCGGCGTGGTCGCGCAGGTGCTCACCCTGCTCACCGGCGCGGCCGCCGACAATGGCTTCCACGGCATTGGCGGGCAGCATGCGCGGAACGGCTTGCTGACCCACGCGAGCCAGCGCGAAGGCGATGCGATCGTATTCCGTCGGCTCGACAACGGCGCTACGGTGGCGGTCGAACTGGACACCTCGCCGGTACCGGGTGACCCCAAGCAGCGCAGCTTGCTGGCGGCCATCCTGCAGAACCGTGCCGACGCCACCGAGCAGGCTGAATTCGCACGCCTGTGGCAGGATCGCGTGCGCCGCATGTTGACCGAACACGCCGACGACCCGCGCGTGGTGCGCGTCATGCGCAGGCAAACGGCCTAGCCAGGGCGCCCCGAGCATCGCCGGCGAGACCGGGGCAATGGATCATGACGATGCGCTGAAGCTCACGTTGCGCCGCGCGGGGTCGGCGGCGACGAGCTGCACCGCCACGTCCGCACCCAATACCAACGGCTGCCGGGAGTCCAGACGCGCCTCCAGCGGCGGGTCGCGCAGCATGACGATGCCGGCGTTGCCGCCCTGCCCCGGCGCAACGCGGCCGCTGCCGTGGCGCACCTCGACCACCGCGCCCTCGAACGACTCGCCCACGCGCGGGGCGAGGATCACCGCTTCGGCCAGGTCGATGATCGCACGCTCGTATTGATGCGCGAGGCGGTCGGACACCGCCATCGTTTCCGGCAAGCCCGGCAGCGCCGACCGCACCCAGTCGGGCACCGGCTGCTGCGCGCACAGCGCCACGCAGGCCTCGTTGGCGTAACGATCCACCAGCCGGCGCATCGGCGCGGTGACATGCGCGTAGGACGCGGCGATGGCCGACTGCAGCGGCTGTTCGGGCGCTGCGCCGTCGAACGCCGCATAGCCTGCCCCGCGCAGCACGCTGGTGCAGGAGAACATCATCGCCACGTGGCGTGGCTGCGCCGGATCCAGCGCGCGGATGAAATCCGGGTACGACTGCCCGTCCGGCCAGTCGATGCGCAATGCCTGCGCGGTCAGGCGCAGGCGCGCGATGGAGCGCGCGTCCGGCGGCGGCAGGGTGCGCAGGATGCCGACCTTGCCGCCGAGCATGACCTTCGCGGCAGCCATCCCGGTGAGCAGGGAGATCTGCGCGTTCCAGTCCTCGATCGGCAGCGCCACCCGGTATTCCAGATCCCACTGCCCGCCTTCGCAGCCGATTTCGGCGTCCGGCAAGGACAGGCTCACGCCGCCGCGCTGCTTTTCCAGCACCTGCCGCGCTTGGCCGATCTGCCGCAGCAGCAGCCACACCGGGTCGGCGCTGCCGGCATCGAGTTGCCGCTGCACGCTCGGATAGTCGCATTGCTGGCGGCTGCGCACGCGCGCGCGACGCACGTCGATGGCGGCGATCTCGGCCTGCGCATCCAGGTCGATCGTCCACAGGATCGACGGCCGCAACTGGTTCGGCAACAGCGAGGCGGCGTTCTCGCACAGGCAGGTCGGGTGCAGGGGAATCGTGGACAGCCCGCCGTACAGCGTCTGCCCGCGCCGGTTGGCCTCCACGTCGATGGCATCGCCGGCGACCACGAACGCGGCCACGTCGGCCAGCGCGTAGTACACGCGGTAACCGCCGCCGTCGCGGCGCTCCAGCCACATCGCCTGATCCAGATCCATCGACCCGGGCGGATCGATGGTGAGCAGCGGGATGTCGCTGCGGTCGAGGTCGGGCAGTCTCGGATTCGTCGCGGCCTGCGCTGCCGCGGCTTCGACCTCGGGCGCAAACGCGGTGGGCAGGCGCAGCTCGCGCCGGATCTGCGTCACGCCCTGCTCCATCGTGGCGTCGTCGGATGGCTGGATGCGGATGACGCGCGTGTTTGGCACCGGCGGCTCCTGCGTGGACGGATCGCCGGACTATACACGCCGTCCCGTTGCCAAGGCCCCCGGTGTGCCGGCCACGTTCGAAGCGCGCCCCGAACGCTGGGCGACGCGGGCCAAGGCGATCGGCTCGGGTTGCTGGCGGGTGGTCGGCGAGGTCGATGACCTGCTGGACACCGCGCGCCTGCTCGGCCAGCGCTGGCTCAAGGGCATCGGGCTGGCGGCGACGCTGGCCAAGCCCGAGCGTGCGCGCATGGGTGGCGCACTGGAGCGGAATTGTGGGTGTCCTTAGATTTACTGCAGAACCGAGATCGCTGCCCAGGAAGACGGAGAAACGGCGTCTTAATCCCCTTCCAAGCGGGGCAAGGGGTCGAACCCGAAGCTGTGAGGCGGGTGGAAGATAGCGAGGGTCTTAATCCCCTTCCAAACGGGGCAAGGGGTCGAACCGCGGCCGTCGCGGGAATTGTTGTCTATGGCGTGTCTTAATCCCCTTCCAAACGGGGCAAGGGGTCGAACCATGAACGCGCGTCCGCTGGACTGGCTGGGAGCGTCTTAATCCCCTTCCAAACGGGGCAAGGGGTCGAACGGCGATCCCGCCGTTCCCTTACGATCACAAGGGGTCTTAATCCCCTTCCAAACGGGGCAAGGGGTCGAACCACTGGTGGTCGAGATTATCGACTGCATCGTCCGTCTTAATCCCCTTCCAAACGGGGCAAGGGGTCGAACCCAACACCAACGCCAATGACACGGTGGAGGAGGAGTCTTAATCCCCTTCCAAACGGGGCAAGGGGTCGAACCTTTTGCGCTTGCGCTGCCATTGCCGCCTGATTCGTCTTAATCCCCTTCCAAACGGGGCAAGGGGTCGAACAGGTGTGCGAACTAAACGACGTGGATTACTACGGTCTTA
Organism: Pseudomonadota bacterium; assembly: GCA_018242445.1. Lineage (GTDB taxonomy): Bacteria > Pseudomonadota > Gammaproteobacteria > Xanthomonadales > Xanthomonadaceae > SZAS-103. The sequence continues at coordinate 104,696 of JAFEBW010000016.1, forward strand.
ATCCCCTTCCAAACGGGGCAAGGGGTCGAACCGGAGGAGATTGCAATCGTAGTGAGGGTAGTCGTCTTAATCCCCTTCCAAACGGGGCAAGGGGTCGAACAGGAACTCACGGTTCCCCTGGTCATCGGGCAGAATGTCTTAATCCCCTTCCAAACGGGGCAAGGGGTCGAACGTACTGCGTGGAACTGAGCCCCATCGGCGTGTAGGTCTTAATCCCCTTCCAAACGGGGCAAGGGGTCGAACATCGTGCAGAGCAGGCGGCAGCGATCCTGGACCGTCTTAATCCCCTTCCAAACGGGGCAAGGGGTCGAACCCCTCTTAACAATTTTTCTTCCTTGGAAATCAATGCGTTAAAACGCAAAAAAAGGAAGGCCCGACCCATGGAAAAACTTTACCCCCGAAGCGACCGGATTGCAAGCGCTACGCGGGGGCGACCGGTACAGATCGAGCGCGCTGCCACCGAGCCGCCAGCCAGCCTGATTCGAACCTTGCATCCGATCGGTGACGAACCGATGGCAGCCCCTGCCGCAACACATCCAGGCAACGGTGGCACGCCAGGTTGGCACGGCGCCCTGCCGGCAAGCCGTCGATATCAGGATGCGG
>JAFEBW010000017.1 GCA_018242445.1 Pseudomonadota bacterium
CGCCATCGTCGCTGCCATGCGCAAGCTGCTGACGATGCTCAACGCCATGCTGCGCGATAACACTCATTGGGATCCTTCGCGACATGCAAAAACTGCTTGACCTTGAACACAGTTGCTCCCCCGCTGCGCGAGAGAGGGACGGTTGTGTCGCTGCGCGACTTTCGAACTGATGCCGTGAGCGATACCGAGCCGACGCCGGCATCGCCGCCGCCGCTGGATGAATCCGCGCGCGCACTGTTCGGCGCCGCGCGCGATCTGGCCAGCGCGTGGGGTGGGCGGCTGTCCGCGTGGCGCAGCCTGCTGGCCGCCGACGTGGCGCTGGCCGGCACGGCGCTCGTGCACGCGCTGGTGCTGCTGGTCGCGGCAACGATCCTCGTCGGCACCGCGTGGGCGCTGCTGACCGCGCTGGCGGTCTGGGCGCTGCACCACGCCGGTATCGGCTGGGGCTGGGCCATTGCCGCACCGCTGACCGTCAGCATCGTGCTCGGCGGCTGGGCGATCCGGCAGGGCATCCGCGCGATCCAACTGGCCGACTTGCAAGCCTCGCGGCAGCAACTCGCGCAGGTGCTGGCCGAGGCGCGACAGGCGGCATCCTCGGTCGCCGCGAATGGCTCGACGGACGAGACCACCCCATGAACCTGCGTACCCGCCGCGATCGCGTCGCCCGTGCGCAAGCCGACTGCGCCACGCATCGGCAAGCGGTCGCGGCGTCGTGGCAACGCTTGCAGGATGAAACGGGCGCCGCCGCCACGCCGCAACGCATCGTCGTCATCGGACTCGTCGCCGGTTTCCTCTTCGGCCTGCCGCGCGCGGGCGGCAAGGGGTCGGGCAGCTCGCTCACGACCAAACTGTTGAGCATGCTGGTCGATCGCGGCTTCGCCTTGTTCGGTGCGGAGTTCGCCGCCGGCGCGGCGATGGCCGCCGCCGAGGACGAAGGCGCGTGAACGCATCGGTAGCGGCATCAACGCATCGCGATCATCGTTGCGGATGAGCCATGAGCCAGCAGCAGCCGTGAGCGGAGCAGCGGACTTGGATTCCGGCGCACTCGCTCCGCCGTCACGGAACACGTCGCCACCGAACGCATCACCGCGCCGTCCGCGCTCGACTCCCGCGCAGATCGTGCTGGCGACGCTGGCCGTGCTGTTCGCGGCCTGGGTCGCTGCCGACGTGCTGATCCCGTTGCTGCTGGCGATGTTCCTCGCCCTGATCGGCAACCCGGTGATCCGCCTGCTGCGCCGTGCGTTCATCCCGCGCTTCATCGGCGGCTTGCTGGTGCTCGGCATCGGCGTGGCGGGCGCTGGCCTGCTGGTGGATCAGCTCGCCGCGCCGGCCAGCGCATGGATTCATCAGGCACCGGTGCAACTGCGCCAGCTCGAACCCAAATTGCGCGCCTTGTTGCGCCCGGTGCGCGAGGCCAGTTCGGCCGCGCAGTCCATCGCACAAGCCGCCACCAGCGGCTCATCGCGACCCGTGCGGGTGGTGCGCACCGACGCCAGCGACCCATGGGACGCACTGCTCGCCACGCCGCGCCGCGTGGCCTCGGTGCTGGCGGTGATCCTGCTCACCTACTTCTTCATGGTCTACGGCGAACGCCTGCAACTGCGCGCGGTGGCGATGCTGCCCGGCGCGCGTCGCCAGCGCATCACCGGCGAGATCCTGCAAGCCATCGAGCGCGAACTGTCGCGCTATGTGGCCACCATCACCCTGATCAACGCCATCGTCGGCGCGGTGCTCGCTGGCGCACTGGTCGCGCTCGGATTGCCGCTGCCGCAGGCCCTGTTGTGGGGCACCCTGATCGCGCTGCTCAACTACGCGCCCTACGTCGGCCCGATGATCGGCATCGGACTGATGCTGCTGATGGGCTTCACCAGCTTCAAAGGCGTGCTGCCGGCGCTGCTGCCGGCGCTGATCTATCTCGGCCTGCATGTGCTGGAAGGCGAACTCGTCACCCCGATCGTGCTCGGCCGGCGCATGGCGATCTCGCCGCTGATCCTGATCGTCGCGTTGATGGCCTTCGGCTGGTTGTGGGGCATCGCCGGCTTGCTGCTGGCGGTGCCGTTGCTGGCCTGCGTGAAGATCGTGCTGGCCCGCATCGAGGGCTGCCAGCGCTGGGCGCAGTTGCTGGAATGACCGTCGGCGCACGGATCGATCAAGATCGAGAACCCGCGGACGCGATATCATGGCCGGATGCCTTGGTGTCCGCGCGCCATCACCCTCGATCTGGACGACACCCTGTGGCCGATCGCGCCGGCGATCGACCGCGCCGAGGCGGCGCTGGAGGCCTGGTTGCACGAGCACGCACCACGCGCGGCGGATCGCTGGCCGCTGGATGCGCGGCGCGCGCTGCGCGATCGCGTGCAGGCAGAGCACCCCGAACTGGCGCACGATTTCACCGCGCAACGCCTGCTAACGCTCGAACACATGCTGGCCGATGCCGGTGAAAATCTCGCGCTGGTGCCTTCGGCGTTCGAGTGCTATTTCGCCGCGCGCTGCGAAGTCGAGCACTACGCCGATACCGTCGATGCCCTTGCACGATTATCCGCGCGCCTGCCGCTGGCGGCGATCAGCAACGGCAATGCCTGTCTGGTGCGCATCGGATTGATGGATCGCTTCGCGTTCCAGTTGAACGCACGCGAGCACGGCGCGGCCAAACCCGATGCAAGCATCTTCCACGCCGCCTGCGCGCGGCTGCGCCTGCACCCGCACGAGGTGCTGCACGTCGGCGACGATCCCGAGCACGATGTCGCCGGCGCGGCGCGCGCGGGCCTGCGCAGCGCATGGATCGCTCGCGACGGCCGCGCATGGACGCATGCCGGGGCGCGGCCTGATTTGATCTTCGCCGACCTGCACGCGCTCGCCGGCTGGCTCGATGCGCGCATGCCCACATCGGCCAACCACGTACCGCACATCGACACACGCCCCCGGAGCGCCGCATGAGTTTGCCCCCCTGTTTCGCCAGCCCCACCCACGAGGACGTCGCGCAGGCGATCGCGTTGATCCCGCTGGATGCCGCGGCGCTGGCGACCTATCTCGACAAGCAGCCCGGGCGCGTGCGGCGCTGGGTCGCGGCGTCCGGCTTCAAGGCCGAGGCCAACGCCAGCTTGTTGATTCCCGGCGACGACGGCGCGCCGCATGCGGCATTGATCGGCGTGGCCGACGCGCACGATCCGTTCGCCTTGTCGGCCGGCCCCTTCGGCCTGCCGCCGGGCATCTACGCGCTGGGCAAACCCGGCGTGGCCGGCGAAGGCCTGCGCATCGCGCTGGGCGATGCCATCCTCGGCTGGGGCTTGGGCGCGTACCGCTTCGAGCGCTACCGCAAACCCGCGCGCGCGCCGGCGCGGCTGGTGCTGGAGGATGCGCGCGCGCCATCGTCCGAAGCCTTCGCCATCCTCAAGGCCTGCACGCTGGTGCGCGATCTGGTCAACACGCCGACCGAGCACATGGGCCCGGACGAACTCGAAGCCGTCGCCCTGCGTCTGGCCAAGGCCTACGGCGGCGAGGTCGTCACCACGCTGGGCGATGATTTGCTGAAGGACAACTTCCCGGTCATCCACGCGGTGGGTCGCGCCTCGCACCGCGCGCCGCGCCTGATCGCGCTGCACTGGGGCGATGCCGCGTATCCGCATGTGGTGGTCGCCGGCAAGGGCGTGTGCTTCGACACCGGCGGATTGAACCTCAAGACCGGCGACGGCATGCGCCTGATGAAGAAGGACATGGGCGGCGCCGCGCATGCGCTCGCACTGGCGCAACTGGTGATGGCCACCAAGTTGCCGATCCGCCTGACGGTGCTGGTGCCGGCGGTGGAAAATTCCGTGGCCGGCAATGCCTTCCGCCCCGGCGACGTGATCGTCTCGCGCGCCGGCATCAGCGTGGAGGTGGACAACACCGACGCCGAAGGCCGCCTCGTGCTCTGCGATGCGCTGGCCTACGCGGCGGAGCTGAAGCCCGCCTTGCTGCTCGACTTCGCCACCCTCACCGGCGCGGCGCGGGTGGCGCTCGGCCCGGAGTTGCCGGCACTGTTCTGCAACGATGAAAAACTCGCCGCCGACTGTCTCGCCGCCTCGGCTGCCTCGCGCGATCCGCTCTGGCGCATGCCGCTGTGGAAGCCGTACACGAGCTACCTGAAAAGCACCATCGCCGACACCGCCAACTCCGGCGCCAGCCGCATGGCCGGCGCGATCACCGCCGCGCTGTATCTGCAACGCTTCGTGCCCGAGGGCCTGCCGTGGGCGCATCTGGACACCTACGCCTGGAACGACCGCGACCGCCCCGGGCATCCGGTCGGCGGCGAGGCCTTGGGCTTGCGGGCGATGCATGCGGTGCTGAAGGCGCGGGCTGGAGCCGCGTGAGTGATCCCGCAAGGTATGTACGGCAACTTCAACGCTTGAACTGGCGGGGTACGGAGCTTGGATGCCACCGATAAAACACGTATTGCCGATGAGTTTCGCTCTTGCATCGAAAACACCATCGTGCGGATCGGGCACGAGGACACCCATCGCCCGTTTCATGCCGCGCTGTTGAGCGAGGAAGCCCTGTTCTGGAGCCGCTTTGAACGTTCGTTCTCGACCTCGTTCGGACAACGTGCGATTGAGCAAATCTCCCGCATCGTGGTGGAAGCCAATGGTGCGAGTCAGGCCGCCAACCAAAAGCAAACGTCGGTATCGCTGTCGCGCGCCCAGCATGCCGCCATCGATGCGCACATGATGCGATTGCGCACCGGGCAACTCGGACGAGCTGCTAACTGGCTACAGGATTTGCGCGAGGTTCAAGGCCAGTCCGTGGCCGAACCGGTCGACGCAAGCCGCGTCATATCCTTTGGTGGGTCAAGAACGGCATCAACCACTACCTGAGCATCAAGACGGTCAAGCCCAACATCGACCAGACCGCCGAGGCCAAGCGCGACTTGCTCAAGTTGAAATTGCACGACCCTCAGGCCAAGGTTTACTTCGGCCTGTACTACAACCCATTCGGTGAGCGTCGCAGTGACTATGCATGGTCACCACCGATGCGGATCTTCGATTTCGCCAACGACGCCGTCGTCCTGATCGGGCGCGATTATTGGGACACGCTGGGTGGCGATGGAACCTACGATCTCGTGCTGGGCATCGCAGTGGAAGTAGGCCGCCAGACCCGTCCACGCATCGAGGCCATGCGTGGAACATCAGGCGTCTAAAGGGCCAATTCCAACTGCGGTTCTGGCTTGGATTCGGTGCGTGCCAACGTCCAGTCCAGATGGCTGGTGCCCCGGTAGCGAGAGTAAGCGAAGCCTTCTGGTACGCGGCCAGCACACCCGGCGATGCGCTCCATGATCGACCTGCCTACCGCCTCGCCCAAACCCACGGGTACCGCATTTCCGATCTGGCGGTAGCGATCCAGCAGCGTGCCGGCGAAGCGCCAGGCGTCGGGAAACTGCTGCACGCGCGCGTATTCCTGCACGCTCAAGGGACGATCCACCTGCGGGTGGCACAGGTCGGTGGCGGGCATGGCCGGGTGCGTCACCAATGTCGGCGCAGGCTTGTCCCACGCCAGTCGGCGCAGGAAGCCGGTCTTGCCGCCGCCGGCTTCGAACGATTTGCCGAGCGCCTTGCGTTGCAGGGGTTTCGGGAGATGGCGCCAGTTCTGCCCTTCCGACAGCAGGCGGTAATAAACCAAACGTTTTTCGGGGAAGCGGACGAACTCCTGTTGGGTTTCCTTCAGCCCGGCGACCGCTTCGCGGAACGTTCGCCACGGCGGCAAACCGTGGCTGCCATGCTGACTGTGGGTCGGGGTGAGGAAAGGTGCCCGCGACCCATCGCGGCAGGCGATGAGGATGATGCGCTCGCGAATCTGCGGCGCACCGAAGTTCGCGGCGTTGTAGAGATTGAAGCTGACGCCGTAGCCTTCCGACTCGAGCAGATCAACGACGAACCGCAGCGCGCCACCGGATTGCTCGGTTTCGGAAAGTGGCGGGAAATTGCGTCCACGAAATTGGTGCGGACGATGTTGCATCGGTGCCGAAAGCAACCCGCGAACGTTTTCGATCACCAGAAAACGTGGGCGCAGCTCCAACGCCAACTCGATGTACTTCAAAAAGACGTTGCCACGCGCATCCTCGAAGCCGCGACGATGCCCCGCTGAACTGAATGCCTGGCACGGCGGCCCGCCGGCGATCAGGTCGATGTCCTGCGACGAGGTCAACCCTGCGGCTTCCCTCACCTGCAAGGCATCATAGGCTGCGATGTCCCCGAGCAGTGCCATGTCGGGTTTGTTGTCCTGAATCGTCGCGCGGCAGGCCTTGTCGAATTCACAAGCCAAGATCGGTGCGATGCCGGCTTGTGCAAGCCCAAGATCCAAGCCCATGGCGCCGCTGAAAAAACTCAGTGCAATCACACCATCGCGTCGGCGAGATGCCACCGGATGATCGGCGACATCTTCAATGGGAGGATTTTGTTCGCTCTGATAGGCATCGAGCGCGGTTTCACGCACTGCCCACGCCGAGCCGACCCGTTCGGCCGCGATCCGCCCTTCCCGCATCAGCTTGCGCGCGTATTGCTCGGAGCATGCGAGCCGGTCGGCCACATCGGCAGCAGAAAGCAGATCGGACATGAGATTCGATCTCGAAACCATTTCAAGTACCCACGATTGTTCCGCCGCTCACCGCACTTCGTCAAGTCGAGCAGGCTTTTGAACATCCCGACAACAACCACCGTGACGACGCTTCACCTGACGATCCGCACCCGCACGGGTGACTTGCGTCACTACCGCGCGCGGTCGCGTTGTCGAACAATGCGCACCACCTGCCCATTTGCCGATTCAACGGTGCCTTGCCAGCATCGACGGCTATGCTGGCAAACCTCCCGCAAGGCAACGCCCCGCGCATGAACCAGCCCGCCAATCTGTTGAACGAATTGCGCATCGACCGCAACGCGCCGCCGCCGGGCCCTTCGCGTGCGCCGTGGATCGCGCTCGGCGTGGTGGCCGTGCTCGGCGTTGCCGGTTTCGCCGGCTGGAAGTTGCTGCATCGCGCCGATGCACCGCAGGTGCAGGTGGCCACCGTCACCGCGATCGGCAAGTCCGGCGATGCAGCATCGGTGCTCGATGCCACCGGCTACGTCACCGCGCGGCGCGAGGCCACGGTGTCGGCGAAGATCAGCGGCAAGCTCAAGGAATTGTTCATCGAGGAAGGCCAGCACATCCCGGAAGGTTACGTGATGGCCACGCTCGATCCGGTCGATGCCGATGCGCAGAAAAGCCTGGCGCAGGCGCAGCTCGCCGCCGCGCGCAGCCAGGCCGACTCCATCGCCGCGCAGCTCAAGTCCGCGCAGGCCGATGCGCGGCGCACGCAGGAACTGGCCGCGCACCAGCTCGTCGCGCGCTCGCAACTGGATGCCTCCATCGCCCAGCGCGACAGCCTCGCCGCGCAGCTCGCCGCCGCCCAGCACAACGTGCAGGTGGCCGCCGACAACCTGCGCATCGCCGACATCGGCATCGACAACACGATCGTGCGCGCGCCCTTCGCCGGGGTGGTGATCGCCAAGGCCGCGCAGGTCGGCGAGATCGTCTCGCCGTTCTCCGCCGGCGGCGGTTTCACCCGCACCGGCATCGGCACCATCGTGGACATGGATTCGCTGGAGGTCGAGGTGGACGTCAACGAGTCCTACATCGGCCGCGTGCAGCCGAAGATGCCGGTCGAAGCGGTGCTCAACGCCTATCCGGACTGGAAGATTCCGGCCGAGGTGATCGCCATCATCCCCACCGCCGACCGCAGCAAGGCCACGGTGAAAGTGCGCATCAAGCTCAACAGCAAAGACCCGCGCATCGTGCCGGACATGGGCGTGCGCGTGAGCTTCCTCGAAAAAGTCGCGACCACGCCGACCGCCGCCACGCCCGCGGTGCTGGCACCGGCCGCGGCGATCGTGCAGCGCGACGGCGGCGATGTCGCCTTCGTGGTTTCCAGCGGCAAGGTGCAGCGCCGCGCGCTCAAGCTCGGGCGCACGCTGGGCGACGACCGCGAGGTGACCTCGGGCCTGAGCGGCGGCGAGCAGGTGGTGCTCAACCCGGCAGCATCCTTGAATGATGGCGCGCGTGTGAGCGTGGCGGCTTCGGCTGCCTCCGATGGCACCGACTCGCAGTAACCCTTTCGACACGCATCCGACGGAGGACGACACGATGGCCAGCCTGGTATCGCTGCGCAATCTCACCAAGACCTACCAGCGCGGCGCCGAGCGCGTGGAGGTGCTGCACGGCGTGGATCTGGACATCCAGCAAGGCGATTTCGTCGCCCTGATGGGGCCGTCGGGTTCCGGCAAGACCACGCTGCTCAATCTCATCGGCGGGCTGGATTCGCCCACCGGCGGCAGCATCGAAGTCGGCGGCGCGCGCATCGACCACCTGAGCTCCGGGCAGTTGGCGACGTGGCGCAGCAACCATGTCGGCTTCGTGTTCCAGTTCTACAACCTGATGCCCAACCTGAGCGCGCAGCGCAACGTCGAGCTGCCGCTGCTGCTCACGCGCCTGTCCGGCACGCAGCGCAAGCGCAATGCCGGCATCGCCCTGCAACTGGTGGGCCTGGCCGATCGCGGCGCGCACCGTCCGGGCGAGTTGTCCGGCGGCCAGCAGCAGCGCGTGGCGATCGCCCGCGCGATCGTCTCCGACCCGCAACTGCTGATCTGCGACGAGCCCACCGGCGATCTGGATCGGCAGTCGGCCGAGGACATCCTCGGCCTGCTGCAGCAACTCAACCGCGAACACGGCAAGACCATCGTGATGGTCACCCACGACCCGAAGGCCGCCGAGTACGCCACCCACACGCTGCATCTGGACAAGGGCACACTGGTGGAACAGGTCGCGCACGCGGCGTGAGCTCTACTCCTCCCCTTGCGAAGCAGGGGGAGGCCGGGAGGGGGTGGTGGGCCGCCGAAAAGCAACCCCTCCCCAACCCTCCCCTTCGCCTTCGGCGCAAGGGAGGGAGCAGATCTGGTGAAAGCGAAAGAACACAGCTTGCCTCCTCCCCTTTCGCGTAGCGAAGGGGAGGCCGGAAGGGGGTGGTGGGTTGCCGAAAAGCAACCCCTCCCCAACCCTCCCCTTCGCCTTCGGCGCAAGGGAGGGAGCAGATCTGGCGAAAGCGAAAGAACACAGCTTGTCTCCTCCCCTTTCGCGTAGCGAAGGGGGAGGCCGGGAGGGGGTGGTGGGTTGCCGAAAAGCAACCCCTCCCCAACCCTCCCCTTCGCCTTCGGCGCAAGGGAGGGAGCAGATCTGGCGAAAGCGCAAGAACACAGCTTGCCTCCTCCCCTTTCGCGTAGCGAAGGGGGAGGCGGGGAAGGGGTTGGTGGAGTGGGTTGGTGGAAGTGGCTGGAATGAGGATGAAACCATGAAATACCTGCACCTGATCTGGTCAGAGTTGTTTCGTCACAAGACCCGCACAGTGCTCACGGTGCTGTCGATCATGGCCGCGTTTCTGCTGTTCGGCTTGCTCGACGGGGTGCGGCAGAGTTTCGACAATGCCGGCAAGAGCGCATTGGGCGCGGAGCGCTTGCAGACCGGATCGAGCCTGTCGTTCATCCAGACCCTGCCGATGTCGTTGCAGGCGCGCATTGCGCAGGTACCCGGCGTCAAGGACGTGGCGTATGCGAATTGGTTTGGCGGCGCCTATCAGGAGCCGCGCAACCAGATCTTCACCTTTGCAGTCAGTCCGAATTACATCGACTTGTACCCGGAGATGTCGCTGTCACCAGCCGAGCGCAAGGCTTTCGACACCACCAAGACCGGCGTGCTGGTGGGCGACCTGCTGGCGACCAAGTTTCACTGGAAGGTGGGACAGAAGCTGCCGTTGATCTCGACGATCTTTCCCAACGCCGACGGCAGCAAGAACTGGGCGTTCGACATCGTCGGCATCCTGCGGCCGAAGGATCCATCGCACAGAGAGTTTTTTCAGGGCGGGATCCTGATGCATTGGAAATACTTCGACGATGCCACGCCTTACAACCGAGGTCAGGCTGGCTGGTTCGTGACTCGTGTATCCGACGTGAATCAGAGTGACCGCATCGCCAAGGCAATCGACGCGCTGTCGGCCAATTCCGACCACGAGACCAAAACCCAGACCGAGCAGGCGGCGACTGCTGCATGGATCAAGCAGCTGGCCGACATCGGCCTGATCGTCGGCTCGATCATGGGCGCGGTGTTCTTCACCTTGCTGCTGCTGACCGGCAACACCATGGCGCAGTCCGTGCGCGAGCGCACCTTCGCGATTGCCGTGCTCAAGACGATTGGCTTTTCCAGTACCGCCGTGCTGCTGCTGGTGCTCGCTGAATCGGTGTTGCTGGTGGTGCTCGGCGGCGTGCTGGGGCTGGCACTGGCGACCGTGATCGGGCCGGTCGTCAGTGCCGGCAGCGGCAACGTGATCAACATGCCGCCGGTGGGGCTGGCCAGTTGGTCGCTGGGATTGTTGCTGATGCTCGCCATCGGCTTGCTGGTAGGCGCGCTGCCGGCCTTGCGGGCGATGCGCCTGAACATCGTCGATGCACTGCGGCAGGGTTGAGGGAGACACGGACATGGGCACGAAAATCCTTGCGTTTCTCGGCAACCTCGCGATCGTGCTGTTGATCGCCCTGGGTGTTTCGGCATGGGCCATGGCGCCGTGGCCGCTGCTGGCGGTTATGGGCGTCGCCTTCGTGCTGTGGATGGCGCTGACGCGAACCGGCAGGCAGGCAGGCTCGGTGACGATGGTGGGCGTGAGCACGCTGGGCCGCCGCGTCGGTGCGTCTTCGGTGGTAGTGATCGGCATAGCCGGCGTGGTCGCGGTGCTGGTCGCGATGCTGGCAATGGCCGATGGCTATCAAGGCAGCCTGCGTCGTAGCGGCAGCCCGGATACCGCGATCGTGCTGCGCGGCAGTTCGGATTCGGAAGTCAGCTCGGTGCTTGGTCACGACGCCGTCGTGGTGATCGAACAGGCGGTTGGCATCGCGCGCGATGCGGCCGGCAAGCCGATCGCATCGCCGGAGCTGGCCGTCGCCGCCAACTTGCAACTCAAGGGAAGCGCGGATACCGGCAGCGTGCAATTGCGAGGCGTAGGAGAGCAAGCCTGGACGGCCAGACCCGGATTGCAGATCGTGGCCGGGCGCCGATTCCAGCCTGGTTTGCGCGAACTGGTGGTGGGACAGGGCGCTCAGGACAAGTTCGCCGGACTGGAACTCGGGCACGAGGTCAAACTCGGCGCGCAAATGTGGAAGATCGTCGGCATTTTCAGAGCCGGCAACGCGTTCGACTCGGAGATCTGGGCCGACGCGGATGTCGTCGCTTCGGCCTATCGACGCGGAAGTTCGCGCACATCGGTGCTGGTGCGCCTGACCAGCCCGGCTGCGTTCAAAACCTTCGCCGCTTCGCTGGCCGCCGATCCACGGCTGCAAGTGGACGCGACCACCACCGCCGACTACTACGCCAAGCAATCGCAAACGATGACCAAAGTGATACGGATCATCGGCATCGTGGTCGGACTGATCATGGCCATCGGCGCAATGTTCGGCGCACTCAACACGATGTTCGCCGCGGTGGCAGCGCGCGCTCGGGAAATTGCCACCCTGCGCGCGATCGGTTTCGGCGGATTGCCGGTGGTGGTCGCGGTGATGCTGGAGACGATGCTGCTGGCCCTGTTTGGCGGTTTGCTGGGGGGGGGGGTCGCATGGGTGTTGTTCAACGGCTACACCGCATCGACCCTTGCCGGCGGCATCGGCCAGTTGACTTTCCAGTTTGAAGTCTCGCCGCGACTGATGTGGACCGGGATCCAGTGGGCCTTGGCGATCGGCTTCATCGGTGGCCTGTATCCCGCCCTGCGCGCGGCGCGCATGCAGGTCACCGATGCGCTGCGGGCGGCGTGAGGAGTACGAAAGTTTGAGGGCATGGGCAATTGCCCCCGGATTGCTCCGACGCTGCGAAGGAAGACGCCAGGCTTTCACCCCTCCCCTTGCGCAACTGCGGGAGACGCCTGCCTTCACCCCTCCCCTTGCGCAGCTGCGGGAGACGCCGTGCCTTCACCCCTCCCCTTGCGCAGCAGGGGGAGGTTGGGAGGGGGTTCGGGTGACGACTTGATGAACGCCGGCGAATCGCGCACGAGCCGCCGACTGCGCGCAACGTTCACCCGGCCGTCCGCCACGTGTTCCGCCCGGCCTGCTTGGCCCGATAGAGCGCCGCATCGGCTCGATTCAACAATTCGTCGGGCGTGAGGCTGGCGTCGTCCGCCACCGCGATGCCGATGCTGGCGGTCACGCGCAAGGTCGCGGCGCCGGCATCGATCGGCTCGCCGATGCTGGCGATGAGTTTTTCGGCGATCGTCTGCGGCACCTCCGGCGTGTCGAGATCCTCGACGAGGACGACGAACTCGTCACCGCCCAGGCGCGCAGGGAAGTCCACATGCCGCACGCAACCGCGCAGGCGTTCGGCGAACTCGCGCAGCACGATGTCTCCGGCCGCATGGCCGTGCGTGTCGTTGATCTGCTTGAAGCGATCGACATCCATGTACAGCACGGCCAGCGGCTGCCCCGAACGCCGGTATCGGGCCATCGCCAGATCGAGGCGCTCGCCGAAATGCAGGCGGTTGCCGAGCCCGGTCAGGCTGTCGTGGCGGGCCAGTCGCGCCACGGCCTGCTCGGCCTCCACGCGACGGGTGACGTCGCGGGCGACGTAGACCAACTCCGGCACCGAGCAATCGTCCAGCCCGCGCACGCGGCGCAGCTTGGTGTCCAGCCACAGGTAGCGGCCATCGCGATGGCGCACGCGGTGCTGGATGTTCACGTCGCGGCCGGTCTGGAATACCTCCCGGAACGCATCGTCCAGCAGATGGCGATCATCCGGATGCAGCCAATCGATCTTCATCGGCCCCATCACGTCTTCCGGCTTCCATCCCAACACATCGGCCACCGACGGAGAAATGTACAGGCGCGTGCCGTCCTCCGCGAAACGGCCCACCAGATCGGCGGAGTGGTCGGCCAGCAAGCGATAGTCGCGCTCGCTCTTTTGCGCCCGCCCGACCAGCAGCCGGCGCTCGGTCAACGCGGCGGCCATGGGGAAGGCGACCAGGCACACGCACACGAGAAAGGCCTGCAGTTGCAACGTGCGCTCGACATCGCCGACGACGATGGTGAACGGACCGCTGCCGGCAACGGTTTGCATCGTCGCGACCACGGCGATCACCGCCGTGCCGAGCACGAAACCACTGAAACGGTGGCGGAAGATGCACAGCAGCAGCGGCGGGAATATCCAGTAGGTCATCAGGCGCGACTGCGAAAACACGAGCAGGCAGATGGCGGTGAGCAGGGCGAGCGTGGCGGCCAGTTCCAGCCGACGCCCGGGCTCGCCGATCAGGCCGACGCCTTCCACGCGGGCGGAGATCGTCAAGGTGGCGAAGATCGTCATCCCCACCCCATGCGATGCGAACCAGGTCGCCAGCAACGCGCCGATGTAGACATGCCCGCTCGACCAGTATTCGCGCGCCACGGCGGCGAGCAGGCCCGACAGGCCGCATGCCACCAGGGTGGCGAGCGTGGCGACCAGAACGCTGCGCTGGATCTGCGCGAGCCGGCTCGGATCGTCCACATGCCGCGCCACGACCGTGGCGACCAGCCAGGGCTCGAGCGTGTTCGCCATGCTCAAGGCGACCCCGAGCGGGTTGATGCCGTGCAGGAGGGCATTGGCTGCCAGCGATGCGGCGAACCCGATGGCCAGACCCAGCGGCCACAACGCGCGCGGCGATGTCAGCAGCACCCCGCACAACACGCCGCTGGCCACCCACATCGAGGACAGCCCCAGCGGCCCGCGCGTGTACGCGATCGACCAGGCGCAGCAAACGAACAAGGCCGCGGCGAGGGCGCATGCCCACCGCAGCCTTTTCGCGACTGGCCACGTCGCAACGGAAAGCGCACCTGCACGGTCGGCAACAGCGTTCATCGGCAAGGCTACGGTACCGCGCCGCCGGTCGCCCCGCCAAGCCGTCGCCGGCCCGCAGCGGATCCGTTCGTCCGAGACCGCCTGCCGTCACGACCCTGCCGCGAACCGGGCAGCCCCCTACGGATCAGCGGAAACCGGAACGATTGCGAACGGCACGCCATGGTTCGAGCGCCGACGAAACGTGCGTAGCACATGTTCGTCGATTCGATCCAATGAATCGGTAGAATGTCCTCATGACCGACCCTGCCCGCCCCGAAGCCGCCAGCCCGTCCGTGGACTTTCCGGGCCGCGATCGCCTGCTCGCGGCGATCGACGACGCGGTTTCCCGCGGCGACGATCAGGCCGTCACCAAGGCCGTGCGCCATGCGCTGTGCCGCCTGATCCGCGACCCCGACGTGCGCCTCCCGGCGTTCGTCCACGAGCCCATCGCCGACCACTACGCACGCCGCGAGATCTACCGCAGCCCGCGCCACGGCTACAGCGTGGTGGCGATGACCTGGGGCTCCGGCCAGGGCACGCCCGTACACGACCACGCCGGCCTGTGGTGCGTGGAAGGCGTGTGGCGCGGCGAGCTGGAAATCACCCAGTACGAACTGCTCGAAAGCGATGGCGAGCGCTTCCGTTTCCGCGCCGGCGGCGGCATGCAGGCCGGCCCCGGCAGTGCCGGCAGCCTGATCCCGCCGCACGAGTTCCATACCATCCGCAACCCCAGCCCCGATGCCATCGCGGTGACCTTGCACATCTACCAGGCGGTGATGGAGCGCTGCTCGAAGTTCCATCCCCTCGGCGGCGAGTGGTACGCCCGCGAGGGCAGCATCCTGTTGACCGACGCGGTGGCGTAGGCCATCGAAGGCCACGCGCCCCCCGCCTCCAGCGGGTGCCGTTCCGCAACTTCCGGCCGCAACGGTTACCGCAGCGCACGAACCACGCCGCGCATTGCGGCGACAGCCCCGCATCCCGCATAATCGCGCCGCGACAGTGCCGGTGTGGCGGAACGGTAGACGCGATTGACTCAAAATCAATTATCCGAAAGGGTGTGTGGGTTCGATTCCCTCCACCGGCACCATCAGGGCATGACCCAATCCCACGCAACACCCACGGAACCGCGCCACGGCGCGGTTTTTCGTTGCCCGCAGGTCAACGCGGAGATCGGCCTTGCCGCCTACAGGTTGTGGAAAAACCGCTGGATGAAATTGCGCTTGGGCGGTTTGCGTCTGGGGCGCGCATGCCGGGCCGGCTTCTTGTCTTTGGATGCGGCGCTGGAAGCCTGGCCGGCCGATGGCGAGGCGGGACTCGCATCGCCGTTCGGCGAGGCCGCGGATGGATTCCGCGCGGATGCCGATGCGTCCGACGCGGGTTGCGCGCCTGCCGGCGATGCCGCGGCCTGTGCTGCGGCCCCCGCATCGACGAGCGAGGCAGCTCCTTCAGGATTTGCCGCAACGCGGCTCGCCGCCGATGCCGGTTCACCCGCTGCCGGTGTCGCGGCTGCGGCTGCGGGCTTGCCATCCCGGGCGTGCAGATACCACGCGCCGCCCAGCACCAGCAGCGCCGCCGCGCCCAGCGCCAGGGGCTTCTTCCCGCGCCCCGCATGAGCGCCCTGCACGGCCTGCAGGACTTGCCCGGTGAGGCTGCCATGGCGCTGCACGACGTGCTCGAGCGCTTGCAGCATGTCCTGCGCATTGACGAAGCGCGCATCGCGCGACTTGGCCATCGCGCGTTCGATGAACGCCTGCCAATGGCGGCGCTCGGGCGGCAACGCCGGCACCGCGTCCTGCGCGTGCATCAACGCCAGCGCCAGCGCATCGTCGGCGCGAAAGGGCGGATGCCCGGCGAGCAATTCGAAGGCCAGCACGCCCACGCTGTACAGGTCCGCGCGGCCATCCACCGCCTCGCCCCGCGCCTGTTCGGGAGACATGTAATTCGAGCTGCCGACCGCCAGCCCGACCGTGGTCAAACGCACATCGCGCTTGTGCATCGTGGCGATGCCGAAATCGGTGAGCATGGGCCGGTCGTCGGCATCGAACAACACGTTCTCGCGCTTCACGTCGCGATGCACGATGCCGCGCGCATGCGCATAGCCCAGCGCCGACAGCAACGCGCGCAACACCTGCGCCACCTTCGCTTCATCGGCGGCGAAATCGCGCTGCGTCAGGTCGCCGCTGCCCAGGTACGGCATCACGTAATACGGCCGCCCGTCGCCGGCGCGGCCGACCTCGTGGATGGCGACGATGTGCGGATGGCTCAGATGCGCGATGGTGCGCGCTTCGTTTTCGAAGCGCTGGCGAGCCACCTCGTCGGCCAGCACATCGCCATCCATCACCTTGATGCCGACCGGGCGATCGAGCGATTCCTGGGTGGCCAGATACACGCTGGCCATGCCACCGCGACCGAGGCGATTGCGGATCCGGTAGCCGGGGATGCTCGGAACGTCGAACGGCTCGCCGCCACGATGCGGGGCATCGCTTCCGGAAGCGTTGGCGTTGGCTGGATCGTGCATCGCGGCCTCGTCACGGTCGCCAAACAGTGTACCGCCACGTCTCGTCGGCAAGCGTGATCCTCACGAAAATAGAGCGATTTGCAGGACGCAGTGCTCGCCAGTGCGCCGCATGGAAATCAACCACGAAATCGCGGTGTCCGTCGTATCTATCGGCAGACCCGGCGGATGGCCGACCGGATCGCCAATCGCAGTCCTCAGCTGGCTGTGTATGCGTCGAGACGGGCGATGACCGGCCCGACCTGACGGCGGCGATCCAGCGCGTCGCCCACGCGCCGCAATGAATCCGCCAGCTCGGCGGGCCGGTCGGCGCGCAGCGTGGCATGGCCCACCTTGCGGCCGGCCCGCGGCGATTTGCCGTAGTCGTGCCAGTGGCCGCACGGGTCGGCGAGCACGCCGTGGGCGTCGGGCAGTTGGCCGATCCAGTTGAGCATGCAGGCGTGGCCGACCATGCGCGTGCTGCCCAGCGGCAGGCCGAGCACGGCGCGCAGGTGGTTTTCGAATTGCGAGGTTTCTGCGCCCTCGATCGTCCAGTGCCCGGAGTTGTGCACGCGCGGGGCCATCTCGTTGGCCAGCAGTTGCCCGTCGGCGAGGAACAACTCCAGTGCGAACACGCCGACGTAATCGAGCGACTGCGCGACCGCACGCGCGTAGGCGACGGCCGTTTCGGCAATGTCCGCAGCGACCGTGGCCGGGGCGAGGCTGGCCGCGAGGATGCCGTGCTCGTGCCAGTTTTCGGTCAGCGGCCAGGCGCGGAACTCGCCATCGCGCGCGCGCGCGACGACGACCGAGATTTCGCGCTGGAAGGGCACGAAGGCTTCGAGGATCAAGCCGACGGTGCCCGCCTGCGCGCCGAGCGCAGCCCACGCGGCGTCCACGTCGCCTTTTCCGATTCCCGATTCCCGATTCCCGATTCCCGCGCCGATCCGAAACTGCCCCTTGCCGTCGTATCCCAGACGCCGGGTCTTGAGGATGCACGGCGTGCCGATGCGGGCGATCGCCGCGTCGAGGTCTGCGCGCGTGGCGATGTCGGCGAAGGCCGGCACCGGGATGCCCAATTCGCGGAACAGGGATTTCTCGGCCAGCCGATCCTGCGCCACCGCCAGCGCGCGCGGGTTGGGGAACACCGGCACCCGCTGCGCCAGCCATTGCGCGCTGGTCGCCGGCACGTTCTCGAAATCGAAGGTGGCCACGTCCACGCGCGCGGCGAAGCGGGCCAGCGCATCGTGGTCGGTGTAGTCGGCGTGCAGCAGCGGCGCAAACTGCCCGGCGCAGGCATCGGCGACGCTGTCCAGCACGAGGAAGCGCAGGCCCAGCGGGGCGCCGGCCAGCGCCAGCATGCGCGCCAGTTGCCCGCCGCCGAGGATGCCGACCGTGTTCATCGCGGCGTCGCCCCCGAGGCCACGACCGGCAGGCGCGGATCGGCATCGGCGAGCACGTCGCGGGTCTGGCGCGCGCGAAAATCCTCCAGCGCCGCGTGCACGTCCGCATCCTCGTGGGCGAGCAGCGCGGCGGCGAACAGCGCCGCATTGGCCGCGCCGGCCGCGCCGATGGCGAAGGTCGCCACCGGGATGCCGGCGGGCATCTGCACGATGGACAGCAGCGAATCCAGCCCGTTGAGCGCCCTGGACTGCACCGGCACGCCCAGCACCGGCACGGCGGTTTTCGCCGCCAGCATGCCCGGCAGGTGGGCCGCGCCGCCGGCGCCGGCGATGATCGCGCGCAGGCCGCGCCCTGCCGCCTGCTCGGCGTACTGGAACAACAGATCCGGCGTGCGGTGCGCGGACACCACCCGCACCTCGTGGGCGATGCCCAGCGCCTCCAGCCGCGCGCTGGCGTGCTGCAAGGTGTCCCAGTCCGAGCGCGAGCCCATGACGATGCCGATGCGCGGCGCTGCGATGGATGCTTTCATGAGGTGATGGCTCCGCACACCGGTCAAATGTGAATTTTTTGTTGTCAATGCCCGCCCGACAAGGGAAAATCCGTTACCTGCCCATGTCAGGCGCGCTGTGCCAAGGTGAGGTTCGATGGATCGCCGACTGCTCGACATCCTGTGCTGCCCCAGCACCCGCCAACCGCTGGCGATGCTGCAGTCGCACGAACTGGCCGCCATCAACCGCGCCGTCGAAGGCGGCAGTCTGCGGCGTGCCGACGGCAGTGTGCAAGCCGAGCCGCTGCGCGAGGGCCTGATCACCCGCGATCGCACGCTGGTGTATCGAATCGACGACGGCATCCCGGTTTTGCTCGCCGACGAATCGATTTCTTCTGCCCAGGTCACAGATTTTCCCGGATGAGCGACCTACGCTGCCAGCATTCCGATGGCGGGCTTCCGCCATGACCGCGTCGATCCTTCGGGCCAGTCCATGAGCGACGAACGCCTCCATCCGCACACCACCGCGACGGCCACGCGCACGCTTGCCGACCTCGTCGATGGCTTGCGCGCGCGCCTGCGCGAACCGCTGGTGGCGATGTTCGATGCGCTCGACGATGCCCTGTTCGACCTCGGCGAGCGCGCGCATTCGGGCGACGTGCAGCAGCGCCATTTCGACGCCCTGCGCGAATGCCGCAAACAGCGCCTCGCCGTGCAGGAGCAGTTCCTCGCCGCACTGGGCAGCATGCACGCCACACACGCCGCACGGACCGAATCCGCCGAGCGGCTCGCGCTGGTGGATCCCGACGAACTCGAAGTGGAGCTGGCGATCGACGGCATGGCCGCGCGCCTGAATCAACGCCTGTCGCATGTGCTGCATGCCCTCGATCAGCGCATGGCGGTGGTGCTGGGCGTGCCGAACGTGGACGCGCAGGGCCACCCGCTCCGCGTCGAAAGCCTGTGCGGCGCATTCCGGGTGGCCGCCGAGGCGCTCGACATCGAATTGCAGGCGCGCCTGATCCTCTACAAATTGTTCGAACGCCATGTGCTCGGCGTGCTGGAACCGGCCTACGCCGAGATCAACGTGCGCCTGGCCGCCGCCGGCGTGCTGCCGATGCTCGGTCATGGCCGCGTCCGTCATCACGCAACGCCGGCCGGCCATCGCCACGACGCGCATCCGCATGCGCCGGAACACGCCACCGCGCAACAGCCTGCCGAGCACATGGCCGCCGCCTCCGGGGCCGCGATCGCGCGCGATCACGACGAGCACGAAATGCTCGCGACCCTGCGCGAACTGGTCGCGCGGCAAACGGTGATGGCGCTCTCCGCGCAGCTCTCGTCCCCGGCGCCCGACCCGGCGCAGGCCGCCGATGCGATGGATCAGGCGTTGACGCAACTCGGGCAGGGCCCGTTGGCGGGCCAGCCGCTGCCCTCGCCGCGCGCGATCGTCCAGCAGGTGCTGGAAGGCGCGCTGCACGCCCCGCAAGCGGCGATGCCCTCGGCGCAACAAGTGGCCACGGTGGACTTGCTCGGCCGCGTGTTCGAGGCCATGACCGGCGATGAAAGCATCCCCGTGCCGATGCAGCCGGTCGTGCAGGCGCTGATGTTGCCGGTGTTGCGCGCATCCCTGCGCAATCCGGGCCTGATCGCCGAGAACACGCATCCGCTGCGGCAATTGATCGATCTGGTCGCCGACAGCGCCGTGGGCTGGTGCCCGAGCGTGGATCCGGGTTCGCGCGCGCTCAACGACCTGCAGTATTCCCTGCAACGGATGGCCGGCAGCGCCTCGGCGCACGACGCCGACCACGTCGCCGCGCAATTGCGCGCGCAACTGGAGCAGCAGCGCCGGCGCTCGGAGCTGGCCGAGCAGCGCGCCGTCGAGGCGCATGCCGGGCGCGAGCGGCTCTGGCAGGCGCGCCGCCAGGTCAATCAGGCGCTCGTGCAAATCCTCGGCAACGCCAGTATTCCATCGTGGGTACGTTACCTGATCACCCGCCCGTGGATGAACTATCTGGTGCTGCTGTGGTTGCGCCAGGGCCCGACCTCGCCGGCCTATCGCGACGCGCTGGGGTTCGCCGAATCGCTGGCGTGGTGCGCCGGCGCCGGCACCAGCCGGGTCGAGCAGCTGCGTATGCGCGCCTTGTTGCCGATCATGGAAGCGCAGTTGCAGCAAGGGCTGGCGACGGTGGCCTATCAGGACAACGAGATCGGCCAGCTCGTCAACGAACTGCAGCAGTACATCCGCTACCGCGTCGGCGACCTGCCTGCACCGGCCTTCATCGAGGCCGAGCCGCCCGCAGGCAGCGCGCCCGGAGCGCTGTCCGCCGACCCGGGCAGCGTCGAGGAACAGCCGCTGCCGCAAAACGTCAACCCCGAGGTGCTGGCCCGCGTGCGCGGCCTGCGCCCCGGCACCTGGTTCACCTTCGCCGACCAGAAGGCCGGCGCCGAGCGCGTCAAACTGTCCTGGGTGAGCCCGTATTCCGGGCGCTGCCTGTTCGTCAACCGCAACGGGCAAAAGATCCGCGAGCAACGCCCCGAGGATCTGGCGCACGCGCTGGAGCAGGGTCTGGCGAACATCGTCGATGGCGCCGACGAGGTGTTGCACCGGGCGATTTCGCATGCGCTCACGCGCGCACGCAAGGGCGACGGCGAACAGGGCGGTGGCGAAGACGCGGCACGCAGCGCCTGAAGCCTCCTCGCTTCGATACACTTCACGCAGTCCATCGCACTGGCCGGCTGCCGCCGGACTGACGTTTGACGCGACACGTCTCAGGCACGGACACGAATTCCGCCAGTGCCCGCCCCGAAGCCCTGCCCGCGCCGTGATGCCCGACGCCACCGCTGTTTCATCGTCAACGCCTGCCACGTCGATCCTGACCGCCACGCTGCGCGGCGTGGGCCAGGTCATGTTCCAGCGCCATGCAGCGGTCGGCGCGCTGTTCCTGCTGGGCCTGGGCGCGCATGCGCCGCTGCTCGCGCTGGCGGGGTTTCTGGGGTCGCTGGTCGGCACCGCGCTGGCGCGGGCCCTGCGTTGGCCGCAAACGGACATCGACGACGGCCTGTACGGCTACAACGCCGCGCTGGCGGCGATCGCCGCGGTGGTGTTCCATACGCCCGGATGGGTCGCCGCGGGCGTGGCTCTGGCGGGATCGATTTTTTCGACGGCGCTGATGCACGCCATGCGCCGACATGGATTGAAGCCCTACACCTTTCCCTTCGTCGCGACGACATGGCTCGCGTTTGCCGCAATGGCGCACGACGGCGGCGCGCTCACCCATCCGCTCGCGACCCACATCGCGCCGATCGACGCCTTCGCGCAGTCCTTCGGGCAGGTCATGTTCCTCGACAATACCCTGTCCGGCGCGCTGTTCCTCGTCGCCATCGCCATCGCCGCACCGCGATCGGCGGCGTTCGGGGCGCTCGGGGCACTCGTCGCCTGCGCGCTCGCGCTCGCCCTGGGCTGGCCCGGCGAACGCATCGCATCCGGCCTGTACGGCTACAACGCGGTGCTCGCCGGCATCGCCATCGGCCTGCTCACGCCGCACCGGCTCGCCGCCGCCATCGCGGCCACGTTGGCGGCCGCTTTGGCGACGGTCATCACGCACCTCATGCTGCAAGCCGGGCTGCCCGCGCTCACCTTCCCGTTCGTGCTGGCGACGTGGCTGGTCGGCGCGGCCATGCCGCCGGCGCATCCAGTACACTCTCGCGCATGAAAGAACCCCTGGTTTCACCCGATCCCGCGCGCGTGGGCGCGGACGTCGAGCGCGCGCTGGCCGAAGACATCGGCAGCGGCGACGCGACCGCCGATTTGTTGCCCGACGCGCCCGCGCAGGCCTGGGTGGTGTGCAAGCAGGCCGCGGTGATCGCCGGGCGGCCGTGGTTCGACGCCACCTTCCACGCCCTCGACTCCGATGCGCGCATCGACTGGCGGGTCGCCGAGGGCGAGCGCGTCCCCGCCGGCAGCGTCGTGTGCGTGCTGCACGGTCGTTCCCGCGCATTGGTCAGCGGCGAGCGCACCGCGCTCAATTTCCTGCAAACGCTCAGCGCCACCGCCACCGCCACCGCGGCCTTCGTGGAGGCCGTGCGCGGCACCCGTGCGCGCATCCTCGACACCCGCAAGACCCTGCCCGGCCTGCGGCTGGCACAAAAGTACGCGGTGCGCGCCGGCGGCGGCCGCAACCACCGGATGGGGCTGCACGACGCGATGATGCTCAAGGAAAACCACATCCTCGCCGCCGACTCGATCGGCGAGGCGATGCGCCGCGCGCGCGCGACGCACCCGGATATCCCTCTGATCGTCGAAGTGGAGACGCTGGACGAACTCGATCAGGCGCTGGCCGGCAGGCCCGACCGCATCCTCGTGGACGAGTTTTCGATGGACGACCTGCGCGCAGCAGTGCGCCGTGCGGATGGCAAGGTTCCGCTGGAGGTGTCGGGCGGCGTGGGGCTGGACACGGTGCGCGCACTCGCGGAAACCGGCGTGGACTGCATCTCGGTCGGCGCGCTCACCAAGCACGTGCAGGCGGTGGATCTGTCGATGCGCTTCGGTGCACCGCCGCATCCGTAACGGTCACGGTGGCCGGCACCACCCCGGATGACGAAAGAGACGGTGCCAGTACTCCCTTCCCCGCTTGCGGGGAAGGGTTAGGGTGGGGGCTCGCGTGCGCCCCCCCATCCCAGCCTTCCCCCGCAGGCGGGGGAAGGGGTCGACTTCGGACAAGATCGTGCCGGGGAGGAAACTCTGTCACGTTGAGGGTGCGCGGATCGCTCCGTTCAGCGATCTCCTGTTCCCTGTCCCCGCCTTCAGTGCGACATCGCGAACCACACCGCCACTGCGGCGATCACCACCACGATCACCACGATGCCGATCACGTTCGTCTTGCCGCCCTTGGTGCCGCCGCCCGCGTGGGACGGTTCGATCTTGCGCGTGGCCGCCACTTCCTGCCCCGGCGCGATCAGCATGAAGCGCACCGCATCCAGACGCAGTTCGTCGCCGGCCTTCATGAAGCCTTTCTGCACGCGCTGGCCGTTGACGTAGGAGCCGTTGGCCGAGCCCAGATCCTCGACCGAAACGCCGTCGGCCACCGGCTTGATCTCGACGTGGCGGCGGGAGATTTCGTCCACCGCCACCGGGATCGTGCATTCGGGAGCGCGCCCGATCACGGTGGGCCCGGTAATCGGGTACATCTTGCCGAACACCGGCCCGGACACGCCGCGCAGGATGAACTTGGGCACTGCCGCGCGCATGCGGGTGGCGCCGCTGTCCTCGTCGGCGGGGGCGAACGAGCCGGTCGTGCCGCTGGAAGCCACCGGGCGCGGCGCGTCGGCCGCGGCCACGCGGGCGATGATGCCGCCGATGTTGATGCTGTCGCCCACGCGCAGCGCGATCATCTCGCGCACCGGCTTGTCGTTGACCAGCACCATGCCGCCGTCGGACGGCACCTGCAGGTTCACGCCGATGCCGCTTTGATGGATCTCGCAATGCACCGGGACGATCCCCGGGCGATCGAGCACGATCTGGCAGTCGGGCGCCGAGCCGATCCGGTTGATGCCGGTGACCAGCAGTGCCTGTGGATGATCGCCGCCTGGAAATACGAGTTTCATGTTGATCCCCAACCGCTCCAACTTCCGCGGGACGCCCCGCGACCAAGGTATGTCATTGCCGATCCGTGGCAGCCTGCAACCTGCTCCGGTCGGGTGCCGCTCGACCGGGCCGATGGCTCATTTCACCACACGCAGTTTCGGCCCGCGGCGCGCCCCCGGCGTTGGCGGGCCTTTTTCGGGCGGCTCGGCGGAATCGCCGGAGGGCGGTTCCACCGGCGCTGCGGCCAGCGTGCCGGACGCATCCTCCGGCAAGGCCATGCCCTGCCCGCTCTCCTGCGCATAGATCGCCTGCACCGCGCCGATCGGCACGCGCACCGGCTGGCTGACCCCGCCGAAACGCGCCATGAACTGGATTTCCGCATCCCCCAGGCTGAGCTGGCTGACCGCGCGTGCGGCGATGTTGAGCACGACGCGGCCATCCTTCACCGCCTGCGGCGGCACCATCACCCCCGGCATGCCCGCATCGACGAGGATGTACGGCGTCATCGCATTGTCGTTGATCCACTCGTACATCGCCCGCAGCAGGTACGGGCGGTTGGAGGTCATCACCGGTGGCAGTCGCGCGGCGGTCACGGGGCGATGAGGGTCAAGGCGCGATCTCGCGCAGCAGCTTTTCCTCGGGGGTGAGGCTGCGCAGGAAACCGGGGTTGCGGAAGATGCGCATGCCGTAATCCTCGATCGGCTTGCAATCCTTCGGCAGGACGATCCCCAGGGCCGGCAGGCGCCAGACGATCGGCGCCATCGCGCAGTCGGCCAGGCTCATTTCCGGGTTGAGGAAAAACTTGCTGGCCTTGAACAGCGGCAGCGCGGCCAGCAGCAGCTCGCGCAGGCGCTTGCGCGCGGCTTCGGCCTGCACCTTGGTGCCGTGCTGGATCGACTGCACGTGCGGCACCCATTCGTGCTCCATGCGCAGCATCGCCAGCCGCAGGCGCGCGCGCGAGAGCGGATCGACCGGCATCAGCGGCGGGTGCGGGTAGCGCTCGTCGATGTACTCGGTGACCACCGAGGCGGCGTACAGCACCAGATCGCGATCGACCAGGGTCGGCACCGAGTGGTACGGGTTCAGATCGACCAGATCCTCCGGCGGATTGGCCGGATCGACCGTGATCAGGTCGTAGCTGACGCCCTTGGCGGCCAGCACCAGCCGGACGCGATGGCATACCACGCTGTCGCGCGATGAAAACAAGGTCAAAGCGTTGCGCAGACGCGGACTTGCAACCATGTTGCCTCCCCCCGCCGCCGGTTTGGTTCCGGCCCCCGATTCGGCTGGCGCAGCGATCCGTGCCATGTCAGTGCACGTCGCGCCAGAATTCGTGCTTGAGCAAATACGCCAGGAAGGTGAAGAAAGCAAGGAACAGCACCACCTTCCAGCCCCATTCTTCGCGCTCCATCGCCGCCGGCTCGCCGGCGTACTGCAGGAAGGCGCTGATGTCGCGGGCGGCCTGGTCGAACTCCGCCGGGGTCATCTGCCCGACCCGGTTGGGGTCGATCGCCAGATCCTTGATGCACTTGCCCTCGACCTCGCCCCTGGCGCAGGGCTCGTTGCCGTGCTTGGGCTCGGTGACGGCGTCCTGACTGCCCTGCAACTGCCAGAGCACGTTCGGCATCGCCGCGTTGGGCAGCAGGGTGTTGTTCCAGCCCGACGGCCGCGACTCGTCCACGTAGAACGACTTGAGATAGGTGTAGATCCAGTTCGTGCCGCGCGAACGCGCCTCCAGCGACAGATCCGGCGGGGTCTTGCCGAACCAGTTCTCGGCGTCCGTCGGATTCATCGCCACGTTGATGTGGTCGAGGTTCTTGGCGCCGGTGAAATTGAGGTTCTCGGTGACCTGCTTCTCGGTCAGGCCGAGGTCGTCGCCCATGCGCCCGTAGCGCAGGTACTTGAGCGAGTGGCAGCCCGAGCAGTAGTTCATGAACAACGCGGCACCGCGCTGCAACGAGGCGCGGTCGGTCAGGTGGACGTTGGCTTCCAGCAGGCCCTCGCCTTCGCCGGCAAAGGCCAGCGACGGGGCGAGCGCCGCGAGCGCGGCCAGGGCAAGGGCAAAAAAGGAGCTGCGCTTAGTCATGCATCGTCACCCGGTCGGGCACTGGCTTGGTCGTGCCCATGCGGGACCACCAGGGCATCAGCAGGAAGTACAGGAAATACACCACGGTCAAGGATTGGCCCAGCGTGTTCATGGTGGCGGTGGGCGGCTGCGTGCCGATCCACATCAGCACCAGGAAATCCACCACGAACACCATCAGCAGCACCTTGTGGAACCCCGGCCGGTAGCGGATCGACTTCACCTCGCCGCGATCCAGCCACGGGACGAACAGCAGGATCAGCACCGCCGCGCCCATCACGATCACGCCCCAGATCTGGGTGCCGAGGAACGAGGGCACCGCGCGCAACATCGCGTAGAACGGGGTGAAGTACCACACCGGCTTGATGTGCTCGGGGGTGACCATCGGGTTGGCCGGGGTGAAGTTGTCCGGCTCGAGGAACCAGCCGCCGACGGTGGGCTCGAAGTAGATGATGAACGCCGCCACGGTGACGAAGAACGCCGCGCCGAACAGATCCTTCACCGTGTAGTACGGATGGAAGGGGATGCCGTCGGCCGGCGCCTTGGGCGACCAGCGGTTGCCCTTCGGGCCCTTCTTGATGTCCACGCCGTCGGGGTTGTTGGAGCCCACCTCGTGCAGCGCGCCCAGGTGCAGCACCACCAGCAGCAGCAGCACCAGCGGCAGGGCCACCACGTGCAGGGCGAAAAAGCGGTTCAGGGTGGCGTCGCCGACCACGAAGTCGCCGCGGATCCATTCGGTCAGCGCACCGCCCACGTAGGGGATCGCGCCGAACAGATTGATGATGACCTTGGCCCCGTGATAGCTCATGTTGCCGTACGGCAGGATGTAACCCATGAAGGCCTCGGCCATCAGGGTCAGGAAGATCACCATGCCCAGCAGCCACACGAGTTCGCGCGGCTTGCGCCCGGAGCCGTACATCAGCCCGCGGAACATGTGCAGGTACACCACGATGAAGAACATCGAGGCGCCGGTGGTGTGCATGTAGCGGATCAGCCAGCCCGCCGGCACGTCGCGCATGATGTACTCGACCGAGGCGAAGGCGGTGTCCGCGCCGGGCTTGTAGTGCATCGTCAGGAAGATGCCGGTGACGATCTGGTTGACCAGCACCAGCAGGGCCAGCGAGCCGAAGTAGTACCAGAGGTTGAAGTTCTTCGGCGCGTAGTACTCGGTCATGTGCTTGCGGTAGGCCGGCAGCAGCCCCGGCGCGCGCTCGTTGACCCAGTCCATCGCACCGCAGGCGGCGCGGGTAAATACATTGCCGGACATCAGGCGGCTCCCTTCGGCGGCTCGCCGACGACCAGATGGTTGTCGTCCACGTAGCGGTAGTCTGGCACTTCGAGGTTCTTCGGCGCGGGCACGTTCTTGAACACGCGGCCGGCGAGGTCGTAGCGCGAGCCGTGGCAGGGGCAGAAGAAGCCGCCCTTCCAGTTCGGGTCGAACGGCTGCGGCTGCACCTCGGGCTTGTGGATCGGCACGCAGCCCAGATGGGTGCAGATGCCGACCAGCACGCCGATCGCCGGCTTGATCGCGCGCGCGTCGTTGCGGGCGAAGGCCGGGGTCTGGCTGGCCTCGTCGGACTTCGGATCCACCAGCAGCGCATCGAGGGTGGGCAGGATCGCCAGCTCCTCGGGCGTGCGCTTGAACACGAACACCGGCTGGCCGCGCCATTTCACGCGCACGAACATGCCCGGCTCGTTGTCGAGCTTGCTGATGTCCACGTCCACCGGGCCGCCGGCGAGCAGAGCCTCCACGCTCGGCAACCACGAGCGCGCGAACGGTACCGCCACGCCGGCGACCCCGACCGCGCCGACCACGGCGGTGGTGGCGGTCAGGAAGCGGCGGCGGCCGGTATTGACCTCTTCGTTAGCCATCGACTCTCCGCAGGAAATCCATCAGGACGACGCGCACGGCAACCCCCAGCCGCGCGCGGACAGCGAAGTGTAGCGGAACGCCCGTTCAGCCGACAACGCCGGATCGCCCGCAAACGCATCCCCACCCCGTCGGCGGGCCGCGAAACGGAAGATTCCGCCCCCGGCCGACCCCGAAACGGCCTATTTCCCGGCGCGGTAGCGCTCGGCGAGGGTGGCCACCCGCGCCGCGTAGCGGGTGGTCTCGGCGAACGGCGGAATGCCGCCGTAGCGGTCCACGTTGCGCTCGCCGGCGTTGTAGGCCGCGGCGATCAGGCTCACGTCGCCGTTGTAGCGCTTGGACAGGAAGGCCAGGTACTGCACCCCGCCGCTGATGTTGTCGGCCGCCGAGAAGGCATTGGCCACCCCGAAGCGCGCCGCCGTGGCCGGCATGAGCTGCATCAGACCCTGCGCGCCCTTGTTGGACACCGCATTCGGGTTGAAGTCGGATTCGGCGTGGATGATCGCGCGGATCAGCCCCTCGTCCACCCCGTAGGCGCGCGAGGCGGCGGCGATCTCGGCGGCGTAGGCGGTGGTGTTGAGCGCCAGCCGGCCGAAGTTCACCCCCGGCATGGCCCCGCAGGCGAAACAGGTTTCGATGTAGGTGAACAGCACCTTGGCGCCGACATTGCCCGGCGGGGCGATGTTGGTATAGGTGTTGATGCCGTCGTGGCTGTACTTGTACATGGTGCCGCGGGTGACCCGCGCCTGCACGCCGGTGGGGATGACCGGTGCGGTGAGCGGGCCGTCCTCGGAGGTGTGGAAGACCACGCGCGGGGCGCTGCCGGCACCGCCGGAGGACGAACCCGCCGGCCGCGCGGGAGCTGCCGCCACGGCGGTCACCGCGGGCGCGCTCGCCGGCGCCGGGATCGCCACCGACCCGGCCAGGCCAGCCTCGGCCATCGGGACGGGCGTCGCGGACGTCGCGACGGGCGCTCCGCCGCCGGTCATGCCGCCGGCATTGGCACCCGCGCCATAGCCGAAGGCCACCGGCGAACGCCTCGAGGTTGCGGGCTGGGCAGCGTAATGGATCGGCTTGCAGACCTGCCCGGGCACCTTGGTACTGGTATAGCTGGTCGGCGCGTCCGGCCCGCCCTCGCAGCGGTACAGCGTCCCCGCCGCCGCCGGGCCGCACAGGCCCAGCGCGAGGATCGATGCCCACAGGATGTGCCCACACCAGTTCATGCTCAATGCTCTCAACCCAAATCACACAATTGCTGGTACTCAGCTAACTCGCCGGCTGCTTTCAAACCAAGCTCGCATCGTTCGTCGTAGATGGCTTCGCAGCGACCTGCCACGACGTTCCCTCACCCGCCGCGCCTACGGCGCGTCGGCCTCTCCCGGAGGGAGAGGCATTTATTTCCTTCCCCCTCCGGGGAAGGTGCCCGCAGGGCGGATGAGGGCACCCACTTCGCTTGCGAAAGAGCCTGAATGGACGGCATCGCATTCTTGCCCAGCCCATTCACCCACGAATTGGCTCTGCGCCTTGGCCTTGCCCATCAACCCCTTGGCGCGTTTTCGCACAGGCTACAATAGCCGCTTCCCTTTCCGGATGCACGCCGATGGCCGGCAAGCTGCACATCACCACCCACGGTTGCCAGATGAACGTGTACGACTCGGCGAAGATGGCCGACGTGCTGGCCGCCGAGCACGGCCTGGAGCTGACCGACGACCCGTCCGAGGCCGACGTGGTGCTGGTCAACACCTGCTCGATCCGCGAGAAGGCGCAGGAAAAGGTGTTCTCCCAGCTCGGCCGCTGGCGGCTGCTGAAGAAGGACAAGCCGCAGCTCATCATCGGCGTGGGCGGTTGCGTGGCTTCGCAGGAAGGCGCGGCAATCGTCGATCGCGCGCCCTACGTGGATCTCGTGTTCGGCCCGCAGACCCTGCACCGGCTGCCGGCGATGATCGACGCCCGCCGCGAGTCCGGCGCGCCGCAGGTGGACATCAGCTTCCCGGAGATCGAGAAGTTCGACCGCCTGCCCGAACCGCGCGCGGAAGGGCCGACCGCCTTCGTGTCGATCATGGAAGGCTGCTCGAAATACTGCTCGTACTGCGTGGTGCCCTACACCCGCGGCGAAGAGGTCAGCCGCCCGTTCGACGACGTGCTCGCCGAGGTGGCCGCGCTGGCCGAGCAAGGCGTGCGCGAGGTCACCCTGCTCGGGCAGAACGTCAACGGCTACCGCGGCGCGATGGATGGCACCGACGACAAGGCGGATCTGGCCCTGCTGATCCGCGCCATCGCCACCCTGCCCGGCATCGGCCGCATCCGCTACACCACCTCGCACCCGCTGGAGTTCTCCGACGCCCTGATCGCCGCCCATCGCGAGGTGCCCAAGCTGGCGCGCTTCCTGCACCTGCCGGTGCAGGCCGGCTCCGACCGCATCCTGTCGGCGATGAAGCGCAACCACACCGTGCTCGAATACAAGGCGCGCATCCGCAAGCTGCGCGAGGCGGTGCCGGACATCTGCATCAGCACCGACATCATCGTCGGCTTCCCCGGCGAAACCGATCGCGATTTCGAGCAGACCATGAAGCTGGTCGAGGACATCGGCTACGACCAGTCGTTTTCCTTCATCTTCTCGGCCCGCCCCGGCACCCCGGCCGCCAGCCTGCCCGACGACACCCCGATGGCGGTCAAACACGCGCGACTGGAGCGCCTGCAAGCCGCGCTGACCGCGAACGCGCGGAAGATTTCCGAGGCGATGGTCGGCAGCGTGCAGTCCGTGCTCGTCGAAGGCCCGTCGAAGAAGAATCCGAACGAGATGACAGGGCGTACGGAGAACATGCGCTACGTGAACTTCCCCGGCGATGCGCGCATGGTCGGCCAGTTCGTGGACGTGACCATCACCCAGGCGATGAGCAATTCGCTGCGGGGGCGGGTGGCGTGATCCACCATCCGTAATCAATCCAGCCGCTTGCGAAATCTCCCGATCGCCAGCGTCATCGCCAGCGCGGTGAAGGCCGCCAGCACCAGCACGTCCGGCCACAGCTCGGCCAGGGTTCCGCCGCGCAGCATCACGCCGCGGATCAGTCGCAGGAAATGCGTGAGCGGCAGCACCTCGGCGATCCATTGCGCCACCTGCGGCATGCCTGCGAACGGGAACATGAATCCCGACAGCAGGATCGAGGGCAGGAACAGGAAGAACGACACCTGCATGGCCTGGAACTGGGTGCGCGCGAGGGTGGAGATCAGCAGACCCAACGCCAGGTTGGCCGCGATCAGCAAACCAGCGGCGACGTACACGTCGGCGAGGCTGCCGCGCACCGGCACCGCGAACACCCAGATGCCCAGCACCAGCACGAGGCTGGTCTGCACCAGCCCGATCACGACGTAGGGCAGCACCTTGCCGATCATCAGCTCGGCGCTGGTCAGCGGGGTGGCGATCAGCAGCTCCATGTTGCCGCGCTCGCGTTCGCGCACGATGGCGATCGCGGTGAACAGCACCATCGTCATGGTCAGGATCACGCCGATCAGGCCGGGCACGATGTTGACTGCCGAGCGCCGCTCGGGGTTGTAGAAGCTGACCACGCTGATCGACCCGGTCGGCGGCGTGCCCGTCGCCGGCACGCGGGTATCCGGCAGGTGGCTGTCCAGCGGAATCTGCACGAGTTGCGCGGCCGCGCCCTGCACCGCGGTGTCGCTGCCATCCACCATCACCTGCACCGCTTCGCGGCCTTCGGCCTTGCGGCGCTCGAAGTCCGGCGGGACGACGATGCCCACGCTGATGCGCCCTTCGCGCAGCAGCGTGGTCAATTCCTGCGGCGTGCGCACCACGACTTTCGGCGCGATCACCTCGGTCGCCAGCATGTCCATCACCAGCGCGCGCGAGGCCGTGGTGTTGGCCTGATCGACGATGCCCGCGTCCAGCCCGCGCACGTTGGTGTTGATCGCATAGCCGAACAGGGTGAGCTGGATCACCGGGATGCCGACGATCATCGCCGCGGTCATGCGGTCGCGGCGGAGCTGGCGCAGCTCCTTGACCAGGATCGCCCACAGCCGGCGCAGGTTCATGCCGCGCGCCCCTGTTCACCATCGCGCCTGTCGCTGCGGGTGACGGCGACGAACACGTCCTCGAGGTTGGGCGCGGCATCCTCAATCTGGGCGACGAGTCCGGCGTTGGTCAGCGCCGCGGCGATGCGCGGGCGCGCGACTTCCTGCACGCCGGCGGCCAGCAGCACGCGCAGCGCGGTGCCGACCTGGGCGATGCCGAGCACGCCGGGCACCGCGGCCAGCACGCGCTGCACCTCGCGCGGGCGCTGTGCGTGGACGAGCAAGGTGCGCCCGGCCAGCGCGCCGGTCAGCGCGGCGGGCGTGCCGTCGGCCACCAGCCGGCCGCGATCGAGCACCGCCAGCCGATGGCAGCGCTCGGCCTCGTCCATCAGGTGGGTGGACACCAGGATCGTGGTGCCGATGTCGGCCAGCTCGAAGAGTTTTTCCCAGAAATCGCGGCGCGATTCCGGATCGACCGCGCTGGTGGGCTCGTCGAGGAACAACAACTCGGGCTCGTGGATCACCGCGCAGGCCAGCGCGAGGCGCTGCTTCTGGCCGCCGCTCAGGGTGCCGGCAAGCTGCTTCCGGCGATCGGCGAAGCGGTAGCGCTCGATCAGATCGTCGATGCGCTGGCGGGTGTGGTGCTTGGGCACGCCCTGGATCGCGGCGAGGAATTCGAGGTTCTGGCGCACCGTGAGATCCTCGAACAGCGAGAACTTCTGCGTCATGTAACCGATGCGCCGACGCAACATTTCGGCTTGTTCGGGGATGCGCAATCCCAGCACGTCGATGTCGCCACCGCTGGGCGTGAGCAGGCCGCAGAGCATGCGGATGGTGGTGGACTTGCCCGAGCCGTTCGGCCCGAGAAAGCCATACACCTGCCGCGCCGGCACTTCCAGATCGACACGATCCACCGCCAGCAGAGCGCCGAAGCGGCGGGTCAGGCCGCGGGCGCGGATGGCGATGGGCTCAGC
Organism: Pseudomonadota bacterium; assembly: GCA_018242445.1. Lineage (GTDB taxonomy): Bacteria > Pseudomonadota > Gammaproteobacteria > Xanthomonadales > Xanthomonadaceae > SZAS-103. The sequence goes on from JAFEBW010000017.1 coordinate 32,822, forward strand.
CATCGCAACGCGCCTCGACTCCCTCCCTTGCGCGCAGCGCAGGGGAGGGTTGGGGTGGGGTGCTGTCCGCAGGCCATGACACCTCGCAGAAAAGCACCCCTCCCCCGCCCTCCCCTGCTTCGCAAGGGAGGGGGCCTGGATGTACGACGCCCTGCACGTTCATCGCCCTGCTCCGCCGGCGAACTCGACATGCACCGGCACACCGATGGGCAGGTCGGCGGCATCCTTGCCCAACTGGATTTCGGCCAGATACGACAGGCGTGAAGCATCCTCGCCGGTCAAGGCGTAGTACGGGGTGAACGATGGCTCGGCGCGGATCGCGCGCACGCGGCCGGCGAATGAACCGGCGCGTCCATCGACGGTCACGCGCGCCGCAGCGCCGATCTTCACGCCGGCGCGCAAGGGTTCGGGCACATACACACGCGCGTAAGGCGCATCGCCGACCAGTTCGACCGCCAGCGGCGCACCGATCGGTGGTTGATCGCCTTGTCGATATGGCAGGCTGTCGATACGCCCGACACGCGGCGCGGCGATGCGCACGCGCTGCAAGTCCACCGTGATCGAGTCCACCTGTGCCTGCGCGGAAGCAACGGCAGACTGAGCCTGCGCGATGTCTTCGGGGCGACTGCCGTGCAGGAGGATCGCAAGCGCCTGCTGCGCCGCCTGCGCGTCGGCTTCGGCGCTGCCGGACTGGGCGATCGCCGCATCCAGACTCGCGCGCGGGATCACCTGTTTCGCGAATTCGGCCTGTGCGCGTTGCAGCGCCTGACGCGCATTGGTCGCCACGCTGCGTGCACCAGCCAGGCGTGCGCGTGCCTGCGCGATGTCCTCGCGACGCGGACCGGCGCGCAGTTCGTCGAGCGCCGTTTGCAAGCGCGCGACATCGGCCTTCGCAGCATCCAGTCGGGCCTGCGTGCGCGTGGTCTCCAGCGTCATCACGGTCGCCCCGGCGGCGACCGCGTCGCCCTCGCGCACATCCACCTTCGCGATGCGCTCGGACACCGGTGCCGGCAGGGTGATGCGATCCCATTCCACGGTACCGAGCACTTGCGGTGATTTCGGTGCACAGCCGGCGACCAGCAGCACCATGGCGCAGGACACCGCACGACCGACGATCCCGAATCGCTGCCGTGGGTTCGACTGGTCGGCCATCGCATCCTCCGGCGATTGCATCGCAGGCCGAATCCTAGCAGGGTGCCGATGGAACATTTCTGCACGGGTCGGCGCGGATGACCGCGATCGCGCATCGCGCTACGCTGTCGTCGCATGAGCCCGCCGCCCCCGCACGATTTCACCCTCGAACCCGACGACAGCGCACGCCTCGCCAACCTGTGCGGGCCGTTCGATGCGCACCTGCGGCAGATCGAACTGCGGCTGGGTGTGGAGATCGCCAATCGCGGCAACGTGTTTCGCGTGAGCGGCCCGGAGCCGATGGCCGAACGCGCGCAGCGCTTCATCCGCAAACTCTACGACGGCCTCGACGAACAACCGCTGGACGCGCACGAACTGCACCTGCTGCTGGCCGAGGTGGTGGACGCCGCCGACGCAAGCTCGCCGGTGCTGGCGCATGCCCCAGCGCCCGCCGAAACGCAGGATGTGGTGATCCGGGTCAAGCGCGGCTCCATCCGCGGGCGCGGCGCGAATCAGGCGAAGTACCTGCACGCGATCGCCATCCACGATGTCAATTTCGGCATCGGCCCGGCCGGCACCGGCAAGACCTTCCTCGCGGTGGCCAGCGCGGTGGAGGCGCTCAACGCAGGCCACGTGCAGCGGCTGGTGCTGGTGCGCCCGGCGGTGGAGGCTGGCGAGAAGCTCGGCTTCCTGCCCGGCGACCTGGCGCAGAAGGTCGACCCCTACCTGCGGCCGCTGTACGACGCGCTCTACGAGATGCTCGGCGTGGACAAGGTCGCCAAGCTGCTGGAGCGCAACGTGATCGAGATCGCGCCCCTGGCCTACATGCGCGGGCGCACGCTCAACGACGCCTTCGTGATCCTCGACGAGGCGCAGAACACCACCATCGAGCAGATGAAGATGTTCCTCACCCGCATCGGCTTCGGCGCGCGCGCGGTGGTGACCGGCGACCTCACCCAGATCGACCTGCCCAAGGCCATCAAGTCCGGCCTGCGCGACGCGGTGGAGGTGCTGCGCGGCGTGGAGGGCATTTCCTTCACCTTCTTCGAGGCGCGCGACGTGGTGCGGCATCCGCTGGTGCAGCGCATCGTGCAGGCCTACGATGCGCGCGAGGGCAATGCCCCGACGAAGGGCTGAGGCCGACACGGGAACGACGCATGCATCTGCGAGCCTTGAAAACGACGTCGCCGCCTGAACGCGGACCTGCGGGGGATCGCCGATGACCCGCGGCCCCGTCCAGCTCGACGTGTCCGTCAGCTACGGACTGCCGCGCAAGGGCTTGCCCGCAGCGCAGAGTTTTCGGCGCTGGGTCGCCGCCGCGCTGGAGGGCCGCATCCTGCGCGCCGACCTGTGCCTGCGCCTCGTGGACGAGCGCGAGGGCCGCAGCCTCAACCGCCATTACCGCGGCAAGAACTACGCCACCAACGTGCTCAGCTTCCCGGCCGAAATTCCCGAAGGCGTGAAGCTGCCGCTGCTCGGCGACATCGTGCTGTGCGCGCCGGTGGTGGCGCGCGAGGCGCGCGAACAGCACAAGGATCTGCAGGCGCACTACGCGCACCTGACCGTGCACGGCGTGCTGCACCTGCTCGGCCTGGATCACGACGACGAGCGCGAGGCCGAGGCGATGGAGGCGCTGGAACGCCACATCCTCGCCGGACTCGGATTGCCCGATCCGTATCGCTGAGGCGGTCGCACCACCTGCTTCATCGGAATAGCGCTTCCTCGCGCCTCCTCCGCCCAACTCGTGCACAATCCACGCATATTCGGGGGACGGGCAGCGCGCGCATGCACTGGGTCAGTGAACTCCAACGTCGCAAGGTGTTCAAGGTCGCCGCGGCGTGGGCAGTCGGCGGCTGGGTGCTGATCCAGGTCGCAGCGACCATCGCGCCGCAACTGAAACTGCCCGACTGGTTGCCGACTTTGGTGACCGTGCTGGTGGGGCTCGGCTTTCCGATCGCACTGGCGCTGGCCTGGTTCTTCGACATCACCCCCGAAGGTATCCAACGCGACGCCGAAGACGCGAAAGCGGCGAGCGCAGCAACGGCGGCGCAGGCCGCATCATCCAACTCCTCCACTGCGGTCACGCCCTCGCCGCCGCGCAAATCCATCGCCGTGTTGCCGTTCGCCGACCTCTCGCCGACCCACGACCAGGACTACTTTTCCGACGGCATCGCCGAGGAGATTCTCAACGCCTTGGTGAAATTGAAAGACCTCAAAGTCGCCGGCCGCACGTCATCGTTCTCGTTCAAGGGAAAGAATGAAAATCTGCGCGAAATCGGTCGCACGCTCGCCGTGGCGCATGTGCTGGAAGGCTCGGTACGCAAGCACGGCGACAAGGTGCGGATCACCGCACAGTTGATCCAGGTGGACGACGGCTACCACCTGTGGTCGGAAAGCTACGACGGCGAACTGGCGGACGTGTTCGATTTGCAGGAACGGATCGCTCGCGCGATCGTGCGCGAACTGGACGTGATACTGCACGGCGACGCGCAGCAGCGGTTGGTGCCGGTGGCCACCCGCGATCCGGAAGCTTACGCGCTGTACCTGCAGGCGACCGGCATCTTCAACCGCCGCGAAGGGCCGCGCTTTCCCGAAGCGGTCGGTTATCTGGAACAGGCGCTGCGGATGGATCCGCAATTCGCGCGCGCGCATGCGCGACTGGCCTCGATCCATGCGCTCGAACCGATCTACGTCCCGGAACGAGCCGATTCCGCATCCGCCTCGGTGCGGCGCGATGCAGCTCGCGCGATCGCGCTCGACCCGCGCCTGGCCGAACCGCATGCGGCGATCGCGTTGAACGCCGTGCAGGAGCATCGTTTCGTGGAGGGTCGGGAGGCAAGCGACCGCGCGCTGGCGCTCGATCCAGACGACATCACCGCCGTGTTCTGGTCCGGCTCCATGCTCATCAATACCGGTCACATCGCACGCGGCTGCGCCTTGCTCGACCACGCGCTCGCGCTCGACCCGCTGTATCCGAACGCATTGCTTTGGCGCGGCATCCAGCACTTCTATGCCGGCGACGTGAATCGCGCCGACACACTGCTGCGGCGCGCGGCGCAAACCGGCCTGCTGCACGCCGACCTGGGATTGCATCTGGTATCGGCGGCGCACGGCCGCAGGGACGAGGCGATCGCACGACTCACCCAGGGCATGCGCGTGCTCGGCGCGGATCTGCCGGAAGACGGGTTCTCGGTACTGGCGCTCGGCGTGCACGGCAGCGCCGCCAACCGAGTGCGGGCGCTGGGGTGGATCGAACAATTCGTCGGTACGCGCCCGCGCCGGCTGCCCGATGTGATCCCACTGGCGCTACTGCACATGAATCAGGTATCGCTCGCGTTGCGTCTCGCATGTGAATTCCACACGATCAACAACGCGCAGTACCTCCATATTTTGTGGAGCCCGCAGATGCGCGCAGCACGTGCCACACCCGAATTTCGCGAGTCTACCCGCAAGTTCGGCCTGACCGCATTGTGGGATCGCTACGGCCCGCCCGACAACTGCCGGCGTACCGCCGACGGCGAGTACGTGTTCGACTGAAGGCACACCCCCTTCACCGGCTGCCCGTCACAAAGTCCGCGCCCGGCAGAGGGCAACCCGCTTGCGTTACACTGTACTTCCGCCCACCCGGGCGCGCTTTACGCATCCATGTCCGACGACAGTCGAACGCCCGAGCATCCCGCGCCGGATCGCCGCTCGTGGCTCGAACGCCTCAGTCAGGCGTTTTCCGGCGAACCGCGCAACCGCGAGGAACTGGTCGAAGTGCTGCGCGAGGCGCAGGACGACGGCCTGATCGCGCCCGACACCCTGAAGATGATGGAAGGCGCGATCGGCGTCTCCGAGCAAACCGTCGCCGACGTGATGGTGCCGCGCGCACAGATGGTGGTGCTGGCGGTGGATGCGCGCTTCATCGACCTGATGAAGGCGGTGGTCGAGTCCGGCCATTCGCGCTTCCCGGTGCATGGCGAGGACAAGGACGAAATCCTCGGCATCCTGCTCGCCAAGGACCTGCTGCGCGGGGTGGTCGCCGACGGCGGCCCGGCCAGCATCCGCGAACTGCTGCGGCCGGCGGTGCTGATCCCCGAGTCCAAGCGCCTGAACGTGCTGCTCAAGGAGTTTCGCCTCTCGCGCAACCACATGGCGATCGTGGTGGACGAGTACGGCGGCGTGTCCGGGCTGGTGACCATCGAGGACGTGCTGGAGGAAATCGTCGGCGAGATCGACGACGAACACGACGAGGCCAACCCGAGCGCGCAGATCGCCGCGCAGAACGACGGCCAGTTCGTGGTGGATGCGCTCACCCCCATCGCCGATTTCAACGAACGCTTCAACGCGGATTTTCCCGACGACGAGTACGACACCGTCGGCGGGCTGGTCACCGACGCCATCGGCCACCTGCCAGAATCCGGCGAGGAACTGGCGATGGGCCGCTTCCACTTCCGCATCGCCCGCGCCGACGCGCGGCGGGTGAAGGCGCTGATCGTGAGCGTGCAGACAGAGGACTGAGGACAGAAGACGAATGACGGATGACGGAAGGTATTCCGTCGCTGGTAGTCAGCAGCAAGGTTCGCAGGACGGATCGAAACCTGCGGCTTCTCCCTTCCCCCTCTGGGGGAAGGAAAGCCGATTCCCGCAGCCCATTTCCCGATTCACCATGAACCCGAACCAGCCATGACCAACGAGCAAACACCACCCGTTGGATTCATACGGCTGCATTCGATCTGCATGCTGTTGTTGGCTGCTCTCGCGCTGCTCATGTCATCGGCAAGCCTCGCCGCCCCGCGCGTGGGCGTGGTGACGATGGGGCCTGGCGACGAATACTGGGCGCGCTTCGGTCACGACGCCATCCTGATCGACGATCGCGCCGACGATCCGGCCAGCGTGCCGATCCTCTACAACTTCGGTTATTTCGACCTCGACGAGCCCGGGTTCTTCCTGCACTTCATCCAGGGCCACGCGAACTACCAGTTGGTCGCGCTGCCGGCGAGCGAGGATCTCGCCCAGTACGCCGCCGCCGGGCGCGGCGCGGTGGTGCAGTGGCTCGACCTCACGCCCGATCAGGCGACCAAGCTGCAACGGCGGCTGGAATGGAATGCACGACCGGAGAACGCGCGCTATCCCTACGACTATTTCACCAATGATTGCACCACCCGCGTGCGCGATGCGCTCGACTACGCACTCGACGGGCAACTGCGCGCGCAGATGATCACGCCATCGCATGGGCTGACGTATCGCTCCGAGGCGGTGCGGCTGGGCGCGCCGGAATGGTGGCTGGGCTTGTCGATGCACTTCGCGCTCGGCCCGTATGCCGACCGCCCGCTGTCATTGTGGGACGAGGCCTTCATCCCCTCGCGCCTGCACGACACGCTGGCCACTTTGCACACATCGCGCGGCACGCCGCTGGTAATCGGCGAACAGACCTTGCTGCCGCAACGCCTGCCACCCGCACCCACCGATTTTCCCGCATGGCGCGTGTGGTTCGTGGCGGCCGGGTTGTTGGTCGCAGCACTGTTTCTGTTCGGTGCGCGCATCGCCCCGCGCACGACCGCGCTGTTCGCCGGCGGGTATTGGCTGGCCTGCGCCCTGCTGGGCACGGGCCTGCTCGCGATCTGGGCCTGCACCGCGCACGTGGCGATCTACGGCAACGAGAACATCCTGCTGACCAGTCCGCTGTGTTTCGCCCTGCTGCCGGGCGCGTGGGCGCGCCTGCGTGGACGCACGCCCGGCCGCTGGCATGCACGCATCCTGCTGCTGGTGGCGATCAGCGCCGGCATCGCCTTGTTCCTGAAATTCCTGCCGTTCCGCATCCAGCGCAACGGCGACTGGATCGCGCTGTTTTTGCCCATCCACCTCGCGCTGGCTTACGCTGGACGCGCACGACAGGCACCCGCACACGCCTAGCCTTGGGGGGAGGTCATGGACACGGAGAACGCACCCGGACAGGTGATGGCCTGCGTGGCCTACGCGGCCGACGGTACGCGCTTGCCGCCGATCGAGTTCGAGCAGGTCAGCGACGTGCTGGCCCGCGACGACGGCAGCTTCGTCTGGGTCGGCCTGTACGAGCCCGACGAGTCGCTGATGAAGAAGATGCAGGAGGAATTCGGCCTGCACGATCTGGCCGTCGAGGATGCGCACAGCGCGCACCAGCGGCCGAAAGTCGAACCCTATGGCGATTCGTTGTTCATCGCGATCAAGACCGCACAGGCGGTGGAAGGACGGGTCGAATTCGGCGAGACCCACGGTTTCCTCGGCCAGCGCTATCTCGTGACCATCCGCCACGGCGCCTCGCTCACCTACGCGTCGGCGCGCAACCGCTGCGAGCGCGAGCCGCGGCTGATGGCGCTGGGGCCGAGCTTCGCGCTGTACGCGATGCTCGATTTCGTGGTGGACAACTACCTGCCGGTGGTGCAGGCCTTCCAGTTGGAGCTCGACGCGCTGGAAAAAGACCTGTTCGCCGAGGATTTCCGTCGCGACACCGTGCGCAAGCTCTACCAGCTCAAGCGCGAACTGACCTCGCTGAAGATGGCGGTGGCGCCGATGCAGGACATTCTGCAGCAACTGCAACGCTTCCCTGCGCCGATGGTGCACGAGGGCGTGCGGATGTATTTCCGCGACGTCGCCGACCACATGGCGCGCGTCAACGAAGCCACCGAGACCATGCGCGAGATGCTCACCGCGGCGATGAGCATGAACCTGTCGCTGGTGACCATGGCCCAGGGCGAGACGGTCAAACGCATGGCCGGCTGGGGCGCGCTGTTGGCCGTACCGACCCTGATGGCAAGCTGGTACGGCATGAACTTCACCGACATGCCCGAACTGCACGGGCGCTACAGCTACCTGATCCTGATCCTCATCGCGATCACCGTGTGCGTGGGGCTGTACGTGATGCTGCGGCGGATCCGCTGGCTGTAACGGATCCGACGAACAACGCGCAGAGAGCAACCCCCTCCCAGCCTCCCCCTGCTTACGCAAGGGGAGGGGTAAAAGCAGCAGGCCGCTTCCCGATTCCCGATTCCCGATTCCCGTTCCCCGCTACTGCAAATGCTCCTTCAGCCACGCCGCCACGGTGTCGTGCCAGAGCACGCTGTTCTGCGGCTTGAGCACCCAGTGGCTCTCGTCGGGGAAGTACAGGTATTTCGACTCCACGCCCTTGCGTTGCAGCGCGGTGAAGGCGCCGATGCCCTGCTCGACCGGGATGCGGTAATCGTGCTGGCTGTGCACGACCAGCATCGGCGTCGTCCAGTCCTTGACGTGGTCGATCGGGTTGAAGCGCTCGTAGCCGGCCGGGTTCTCCCACACCGTGCCGCCGTTCTCGTGCTCGGAGAACCACAGCTCCTCGGTGGCATAGCCCATCATGCGGTTGTCGAACACGCCATCGTGATCGACCAGGCAGCGGAACGGCTTGCTGCCGTCGGCACGACTCCAGTTGCCGGCGAGCCAGTAGACCATGTAGCCGCCGTAGCTGGCACCCAGCGCGCAGGCCTTGTCGCCGTCGAGGTAGCTGTATTTCTGCAAGGCGGCGGCCCAGCCTTTCTGCAGATCCTCCAGCGGGCGATCGCCCCAGTGCTGGCTGATCGCATCGGTGAACGCCTGCCCGTAGCCGACCGAGCCGTGGAAGTCCACCATCACCGCGGCATAGCCCTGGCTCGCATACCACTCGGGGTTCCAGCGGTAGCTCCAGTCGTCGCCGAAGCTGCCCTGCGGGCCGCCGTGGATCAGGTACACCACCGGATATTTCTTGCCGGGCTGCCAGTTCCACGGCTTGAGCACGAAGCCATACACCTTCTCGTCGTTCCAGCCGGGGAAGGAGAACTGTTCGTAGTCGGCCATCGCGACCTGCGCCAGCAGGGCATCGTCGTTGCGCGAGAGCTTGCGCACATGGCTGCCGTCCATGCGGGCGACATAGACCTGATCGGGATACTTCATCGAGTTGCGCGCGAACATCAGCGTGTTGCCGCCGAGCGCGACCGCCGACACGCTGCCGTCGGCGATGATCTTCTTCGCCTTGCCGCTGGCGATGTCCACCGCGAACAGCGGGTGCTGGCCGATGTCGTCGGTGCCGGTGTAGATGGTCTTGCCATCGGCGGACAGGGTGATGCCGTCGGCCGAGCGATCCCAGTTCGGATCGATCTCGCGGGTGACGCCGGTGGCGAGGTTCATCGCCATCAGGCCGAAGCGGTCGGCCTCGAAACCGGGGACTTTCATCGCGCGGTAATACAGCGTCTTGCCATCGTGCGAGAACACCGGGCCGGCATCCCAGGCGAGGTTGTTCGCGGTCAGGTTGCGCGGCGCTGCGCTGCCATCGGCGGGCACGAGGTAGATGTCGAAATTGGTGGACCACGGTTCGCTGCGGCCGGCGATACGCACGTCGAAGGCCAGCGATTGGCCATCCGGCGACCATGCGAATTCGCTGGTGTCGCCGAAGGGTTTGGAAGGGATGTCGCCGTCGATGCCGGCACTGACCAGCACGGGCGCAGCAGCGGCCTTGCCGTCGGGACCGATGGCGGCGGTGAACAATTGATTGCGCGTGCCATCGGCCCACGTATCCCAATGGCGGATGAAGATCTTGTCGAAGATCACGCCGGTGGCCTTGCGCTCCTCGTTCGCTTTCATCCGCGCCTGGGTGCACGCCAGATCCTTGCCGCAATCGGTGAACACCGCAAAGCTCAGCGCCAGCGCCTTGCCGTCGGGCGAGAGCTTGTACGCGCCCACGTCGAGCGGGTAATCGGTGACCTGCACCGGCGTGCCGCCGGCGGCGGATACGCGCCAGAGCTGGTCGCTGCCGGATTTGGACGAGATGAAATACACGGTCTTGCCATCCGGCGAGAACGCCGGCGTGCCGCCCTCCACGCCCTCGGCCAGCAACCGGTGCGGCGCGGCCGCGCCTTCCTTCGTCTCGCCGACCCACAAGCTCGTATGGCGCTTGACTCCGGCCGCATCGAGGCTGGCTACCGAGAACACGACCCGGGATCCATCACGCGAGAGCGCCGGCTCGGCGATGCGGTCGAAGCGGATCATGTCCTGCACGGTCATGGGGCGCCTGGCGGGCGCATCGGCGGCGGTGGCGAGTATCGGCAGCAAGCCGAGCAACAGCAGGGGGATGGGGCGCAGACGAAGACGCGGCATGGGGCACTCCTCGGGACCGGGATCGCGCAACAAGCGCGCGATGAAACGGTGATGGTAACGCAGGCGGGTGGCTCCGATGTCTCATGGACTCGCCAGCCCTCGAACACGCTGCATTTCGCATCTCGCTGCCCTGTCCGTAAATCGATGCGAGTGCAGAAGCAGCCCTTGCTGCCGAAGTTGGCGCCCTCATCCGCCTTCGGGCACCTTCTCCCGGAGGGAGAAGGATGAAACGGGCATGCCTGCCGCACTATCGGCCCCATTCAGCCGTTCTGATTGGTGAGCGGTAGGCGCCGCACAATCGGGCGCAAGGTTCAGCCGCCGATATACTCCCGCGATCCAGCCGGGAGCACGCATGTCCGCCAGCGCCGCCGCCATCCAGCCAGTCCGTACCGACGAGATGTTCGGCCACCCCAAGGGCCTGTACGTGTGCTTCTTCACCGAGATGTGGGAGCGCTTCTCGTTCTACGGGATGAAGGCGCTGCTGCTGCTCTACCTCATCAAGCACCACGGCTTTCTCGAATCGCAGGGCTTGGTGGTCACCGGCGCCTACGGCGGCATGGTGTACGCGGTGCCGTTGCTCGGCGGCATCCTCGCCGACCGCTTCCTCGGCATGCGCAAGGCGGTGGTGCTCGGCGGCATCCTGCTGTGCCTCGGGCACCTGGGCATGGCCTACGAAGGCCACGCGGCGACGACGGTCAACGGCGTCGTGCAGCAGGACCGCTTCGCGCTGGCGGTGTTCTACCTGTCGCTGTCGCTGATCATCAGCGGCGTGGGTTTCCTCAAGCCCAACATCTCCACCATCGTCGGCAAGCTGTATCCGGAGAACGATCCGCGCATCGACGCCGGCTTCACGATCTTCTACGCCGGCATCAACGTCGGCGCGTTGTTTTCCAGCCTGATCTGCGGCTACCTCGGTGAAGTGTATGGCTGGGGTTACGGTTTCGGCGCGGCCGGCATCGGCATGCTCGCCGGCTTGGGCATGTTCGTCAGCGGGCAGAAATACCTGCACGGCCACGCCGAGCCGCGCGAGCCTGCGAAGCTGCGGCGACACCTGCTCGGCCCGCTCACCGTGGAGCATGCGATCTACCTCGGCGCGGTGCTCGGCCTGCCGGCGATCTGGGCACTGATGCAGCTCGGCGGCGGCGTGTTGTACGTGCAATTCGCGCTGGTCGCCGCGTGGCTGGCGTGGCTGGCGTGGTACCTCGTGGCGCGCTGCGCCAAGGTGCAGCGCGAGCAGATGCTGGCGGTGGTGTTCTTCATCGCCAGCGCCTTGCTGTTCTTCGCGATGTACGAGCAGACCTACGGCTCGTGGCTGCTGTTCACCGAGCACATGCTGGACAAGGACTTTTTCCCGTCCATCGTGATCGCCGATCCGCAGCGCCTGCCGTGGCCGTGGTCGGCGCTGCCCTCGTGGATGGTGCTGCTGCACGGCAAGCCCTGGCCGTGGTGCGTGATCCCGCTGGTGCTCGCCCCGCCCACGGTGGCGCTGGCGCTGCGCTCCTCACCCCAGACCGCGCGCCGGCTGGTCGCCTGCGTCGGCCTGCTGGGGCTGGCGTTTTTCCTGCGCGACGTGCTGGTGCTGCCGCAGACCGCCGAATCGCTGGAGTACCTCGCATCCTTCGTGCTGGTGATGCTCACTCCGCTGTTCGGCTGGCTGTGGCCGTTCCTGGAACGCCGCAACGCCAACCCGAGCAAGCCGCTGAAGAACGCCATCGGGCTGGCCTTCTGCGGGCTGTCCTTCCTCGTGCTGATGGCCGCCAACGGCACGGTCTCCGAAGGCCACCTCGCCTCGGTGTGGTGGCTGCTGCTGGCCTACGTGGTGCTGGAGATCGGCGAGATCACGCTCTCGCCGATCGGGCTTGCCGCCGTGACCCAGCTATCGGTGCCCAGCGTGGTCGGCCTGATGATGGGCGCGTACTGGCTGGCGACCTCGCTGTCCGAACAGGCCGCGGCGATGTTCGGCCGCTGGGCCGCACTGGACATCCAGGAAGGCCAGAAAATCGACCTCGTCGTGGCCCAGCACAAGTACGGCGACCTGTTCGGCCACATGCTGTGGCTGGGCCTGGGCGCAGCCGTGCTCGCCCTGCTGCTGACGCCGCTGATCAAGCGCTGGATGCATGGGGTGAGGTGAGGCTCGGGGGACTGGGGACTGGGGCTTGGGACTGGGGAAAGGAGGTCGTCGATAGTCAATTGTCAGATGTCGTTTCAGGCATCCGCCGAGTCCCGATTCCCGAGTCCCGAATTTTCAGTGTGCCGCACCGATGTTGCGGTCGAGGAAGGCGAGCATGCGTGTGTAGAAATCGAGGCGATCGGTCTCCTTGTAGAAGCCATGCCCCTCGCCGGCGTAGATGCGCGCATCCACCTGTTTGTGCGCGGCCTGCAGGGCATCGCGCATCAATTCGGTGTGCTTGAAGGGTGCGCGGCGATCCTCGGCGCCGGCGACCAGCATCACCGGCACTTGAATGCGGTCGGCGAGATCGTCAGGCGAGATCGCATCGAGGTTCTTTTCGCCCAAGGTTTCGACGAGGAAATTGTGGCCAAACATCGATTCGTGGATGTCGCCGCCGTTGAACATCAGATTCATGTCGTACACGCCGACATAACCGATCGCGCAGCGGTACAGCGTCGGCTCCTTGGCCACGCCCATCAGCGCCGCATAGCCGCCATAGCTGGCGCCGTAGATGCAGATGCGTTTCGGGTCGGCGATGCCCTGCGCGATCGCCCACCGCGTGGCGTCGGTGAGGTCGTCCTGCATCGCCCCGCCCCACTGCCTGTAGCCGGCGTGCTCGAAGGCACGACCGTAGTTGCCAGAGCCGCGATAGTTGAGCTGCAACACCGCATAGCCGCGCGAGGCGAGCAACTGCACTTCCGGGTTGTAGCCCCACTGGTCGAAGGGACCGAACGGCCCGCCGTGCGGATTGACCACCAGCGGCAGGTTCTTGCCGTCGCTGCCGCGCGGCAGGGTGAGATACCCCTCCAGCGGCATGCCATCGCGCGCCGTCAGGCTGATCGGCTTCATCGCTGCCAGCATGTCCGGCTTGAACCACGCCGCCTTGCTGGCGAGGAAGGTGAGCCGGTTGTCCTTGCGGTCGTACAGGTAATAGTCGGCGGGGATGCGGTCGGAGTAGACGACGTAAACGGCCTGCGAGCCGTCGCGCGTGTACGAGGTGGGCAGCACCATGGCGCCCTTGAAACCTGCCTGCACCGCGCGCAACCGGCGTGCGTACTCATTGTCCGGATCGATGTACTCCACGCGCGGCAAGCCGTCTTCGAACACCGCCGCGTACACCGAGCCGTCGATCGGCGAGCGCAGGTAACCGGCCGGGCTGACCTTGGCCGCGCGGTACACGATCTCGCTCTTGCGCGTGGCCGCATCGAAGGCGTAGATGGCGTCGGGCGCGTTGGTCTGTTCGTTTTGCAGGTAGAAGGTCTTGCCGTCGGCGGCGAAACCGATCGGGGTGACCTGCAAGCCGGTTTGCGCTTCGTCGTTGATCATCTCCCACTTCGCGTCGGCACCGGCGCGGTAATAGGTCTTGAGTTTGCCGTCGCTGACCATGCCCCACGCAAAACGCGGCACGTCGTGGCCATCGAGCAGGAAGCTGGCGTTCTGCACCGGCGCGCGGGCAACCTGCGTGGCGATGCCGTTACCCACGTCCATCTTCTGCACTTCGGTATAGCCATTCACCGCGTGGCCGCCGATCAGCACGTACTTGTCGTCGTGCCCGACCGTATCGATGACGTAGCCGTAGTTGATCGCCCCGCGCTGATCCGAACCGTCGGCATTGGTGGCGAAGATCTCGAAAGTGGACTGCGGCCGATCCAGATACCCGAACTTCACCGATACGCCGAACAGGATGCGTTGCGGCGTGACCCACTGGAAGTCCGTCACGTGCTTGTGTTCGCCCACGGTGACGTGGCCGACCATCGTGTTGTCGCTGCGCCGCAGGATGACCAGACTGGTGCGATCCGACAACGGAACCGTCGCCGCAAGGTATTCGCCGGTGGGCGAAATCTTGATGGCGCCGAAGGTATCGCGCCGGAGGAAATCCTTCAGCGGCGGCACGGAAGCCTCGTTGGCCGTTGTCGGTACAGCAACCGTCGATGGCGTATCGGCAGCGAATGCGCTGGCGCACAGGCATACCGCGGCAAGAGCCGCCAAAGCAAGAATTTTCACGAAATTTCCCCAAACGACATGTCGGCCGCAATCAGCCTGCTCACATTATCTCTCACCAGCGAAAGCCTCACATCCGCCGAGCTTCGGCCATTTCCGCGATCACTTGCCGCAGTCCCTCACTCCAGTCCGGCAAGCGCAGGCCGAAATCGGCAGCCATGCGCGAGGTGTCGAGGCGCGAATACGCGGGACGTGCGGCCTTCGTCGGATAGTCGGCGCTGGCGATGGCATGCACGCGCGGTGCGCGTTCGATGAGCCCTGAAGCAAGAGCCCGCTCGAAGATCGCGCAGGCAAATTCATGCCAACTGCACTGCCCATCGGCGACGAGGTGCCAGGTGCCGCTGGCCTCGGACTTGCGTACATGCGCCAGCGCCGTAGCTGCGGCGATCCAGCGCGCCGGGGTGGGCGATCCGATCTGGTCGGCGACCACGCGCAGCTCGTCGCGCTCGCGCCCCACACGCAGCATCGTGCGCAGGAAGTTCGTGCCGCGTGCGCCGTACACCCATGCGGTGCGCAGGATCAGATGCCGACAACCGCTGGCGCGCACCGCCTCTTCGCCTGCGAGTTTGCTGCGCCCGTAGACGCCCAGCGGCGCGGTCGCATCGTCCTCGCGCCACGGTCGGCTACCTCCGCCGCCGAAGACGTAATCGGTGGAGTAGTGGATGAGTTTCGCGGCGTGCTCGGCGCAGGCCTGCGCAAGCTCGCCCACCGCCCCGGCATTGATGCGAAAAGCCAGGTCGGCCTCATCCTCGGCGTGATCGACCTGGGTGTGGGCCACCGCGTTGAGTACCAATGATGGCCGACGTTGCGCGATGAGCCGCGCGAGGCTTCCGGCATCGGTGAAGTCGATCCGCGTGCATGACGAACCATCCGGCAATGCGCCACTGATGGTGCAGGGCTCGATGGAGCCAAACGGGGCGAAGGCGCGGTGCAGTTCGTAACCGACCTGACCATCGGCACCCAGCAGCAGGATGCTCATGCGGCGAACTCCGGCAGGCGCTCGCTCGGAATCTCGTCGAGGAAGGGTGCGATCGCATCCTTGTCCGACAACAGCGGCTGCGCGACCGGCCAGTCGATGGCGATGCGGCCATCGTTCCAGCGGATGCCGGCATCGGCCGCGCGCTCGTACAAGGCGGTGCACTGGTAGGCGAAGATCGCCCGCTCACTCAGCGTCACGAAGCCGTGGGCGAAGCCTTCCGGGATCCATAACTGGCGACGGTTGCGTGCGCTGAGCATCGCCGCAGTCCAGCGCCCGAAGTACGGTGAACCGCGGCGGATGTCCACGGCCACGTCGTACACCTCGCCCTCCAGCACCGACACCAGCTTGCCCTGCGGGCTCGGCCACTGGTAATGCAAGCCGCGCAACACGCCGCGCACCGACTCGGAGACGTTGGACTGCACGAAATGCGGATCCAGCCCGGCCTCATTGAAAGCGCTGCGGTTGTAGCTTTCGAAAAAGCAACCGCGATCGTCTCCGAGCACGCGCGGCTCGATCAGCAGCACACCGGGGAGGTCGGTTGGGGTGATTTTCATGGCCGTGATTCGTGATTCGTGATTCGTGATTCGTGATTCGTGATTCGTGATTCGTGATTCGTGAAAGATTTTGGGTGAGGATCGTACTTGTCAAGCGCCAAAACGCGGCATGTCAAGCTTTTATGTTTGGCTTGAACAAATCACCAATCACATTTCACCAATCACTTTCTTCAAGCCACCGGCCCGCGCTCGACCAGCGCCAACAGGTATTGCCCATAGCCGTTCTTCGCCAGAGGCCTGGCCAGTTCGCGCACCCGTTCGGCGTCGATCCAGCCGTTGAGCCAGGCGATCTCCTCGGGACAACTCACCCGCAAGCCCTGCCGCGACTGGATGGTCTGGATGAAATTGGATGCCTCCTGCAGCGATTCATGGGTGCCGGTATCGAGCCAGGCATAGCCGCGGCCGAGTTTTTCCAACTGCAACGAACCGTCTTCGAGATAGCAACGGTTGAGGTCGGTGATCTCCAGTTCACCGCGCGGTGAAGGTTTCAGCCTCGCTGCGAAATCGCTGGCGCGGCCGTCGTGGAAATACAGCCCGGTGACGGCATAGTGCGAGCGCGGATGGGTCGGCTTCTCCTCGAGGCCGATCACGCGCCCGGATGCATCGAACTCGGCCACGCCATAGCGCTCCGGATCGTTCACCCAATAGCCGAACACGGTCGCGCCGTGTTCCTGTGCGCCAGCCCGGCGTAACTGTGAGGTGAAACCGTCGCCGTAGAATATGTTGTCGCCCAGCACGAGGCAGCTCGGGCCGCCGGCGAGGAAGTCGCGACCGATCAGGTAGGCCTGCGCGAGCCCGTCGGGGCTGGGTTGCGCCGCGTACTCGATGCGCATGCCCCATTGCGAGCCGTCGCCCAGCAGGCGCTTGAACAACTCCTGCTCGTGCGGCGTGTTGATGACGAGCACCTCGCGGATCCCCGCCAGCATCAGCGTGCTCAGCGGGTAATAGACCATCGGCTTGTCGTACACCGGCAGCAATTGCTTGCTGATCGACTGCGTGATCGGGTACAGGCGGGTGCCGGAGCCGCCGGCGAGGATGATGCCTTTGCGTTGGGTCATGGGGTTTTCAGATGTCCTTCAAACAGCGATCGAATTGTTTTGCTTTCTCTTCTCTCTCCGGGAGGAGAGCCCGTTCCCGCGAAAGCGGATGTAGCGCGACAGAGCCGAATGAGGGAATACGCCAACATTTCTGAAGCATTCCCTCACCCGCCTTCGGCACCCTCTCCCAAAGGGAGGGGACATGCGTCAGCCCTGCCCGATCCGCTCCAGCCGATAACTACCATCGAGTACGCGCTTTACCCAAGCCTCGTTGCGCAGGTACCAGTCCACCGTATGCGCGATGCCCTGCCCGAAGTCCACGGTCGGCTTCCAGCCCAGTTCGCGCTTGAGCTTGGAGGCGTCGATGGCGTAGCGGCGGTCGTGGCCGGGACGATCTTTCACATAGATGATCAACGATTCGTGTTGGCGACCTTCTGGCAGTGGACGTCGCGCGTCGAGCAACGTACAGATCGTCTTCACCACCGAGATGTTCGGCTGCTCGGCATCGCCGCCGACGTTGTAGGTCTCGCCCACGCGCCCGGCTTCGAGCACCCGGCGGATCGCCGCACAGTGATCCTTCACGAACAGCCAGTCGCGCACGTTCATGCCGTCGCCGTAGATCGGCAGCGGCTGGCCGGCGAGCGCCTTGGAGATCACCAGCGGGATGAGCTTTTCGGGGAACTGGAACGGCCCGTAGTTGTTCGAGCAATTCGTGGTGAGGACCGGCAGGCCGTAGGTGTGATGGAAGGCGCGCACGAGGTGGTCGGACGCGGCCTTGGACGCCGAATACGGCGAGTTGGGCGCGTAGGGCGTTTCCTCGGTGAAAGCTCCGGTATCGCCGAGAGAGCCGTAGACCTCGTCGGTGGATACGTGCAGGAAGCGGAACGCATCCTTCGCCGCGCCCTCCAGACCGCGCCAGTAATCGCGCGCGCATTCGAGCAGCGCGAGCGTGCCGACCACGTTGGTCTGGATGAAAGCGGCCGGGCCGTCGATGGAGCGATCCACGTGCGACTCGGCGGCGAAGTTCACCACCGCGTCGGGGCGATGCCCGGTGAGCAGACGCGCGACCAACTCGCGGTCGCCGATGTCGCCGTGCACGAAGACATGATTCGGATTGCCGTCGAGCGCAGCCAGCGTGTCGCGGTTGCCGGCGTAGGTCAGCGCATCGAGGTTGACCACGCGCACGCCGGATGCGACCGCATCGAGCACGAAGTTGCCGCCGATGAATCCGGCACCGCCGGTCACCAGCCAGGTGGGTTGGGTTGATTCGGGCATCGGGCAAGCCATGCGGAGGGAGCCGGCGCAAGATCGCGCGCCGGCGGGATCGCGCGCCGGCGGGGGAACGTCATGATAGCAAGCGCCGGCAACGATCACCCCATCGACCCGCGCGCCGTCGTCGGCAGGATCCGCCGATTGTGGCTGGGTTCACGCGAAACTGCCGATAGTGAGGACGTCCGTTCGAAAACGAGGATCCATCCATGACCACCCCGCAATCCTCCCGCATGCGCGAGACCGGCGAGCACCTGTCGATGGCGCGCGATCATCTGGTTGTCGGCATCGCCGATGCCGCGCAGTCGGCCAAACGCGCCGCAAGCACGTTGTCGGCCGGGGCCGGCGATGGGTTGCGCGGATGGGTCGATGACGGCAGGGACTTGCTCGCGCAGGCCGGAGCCGGCATCCGCCGTCACCCATGGGCTGCGCTCGGCGGCGCGATCGCGCTCGGTGTCGCGCTGGTGAGCGTGCTGCGCCGGCGTTGAACCGAATACGAACGGCTGTGTCGCCAACGCGTCGCGATGACGCGACTTCGGACGTCAACCTTTCCCCGGAGGAACCTGCAAGGGTTTCCAGTTGTCGCGCAGGAAGCCCGACACCTCGTACTGCAAGTCCACCTTCTTCATGCCATCGCGCAAGGTGACGTCGAATTCGATCTTCTTCGCCTTCGCCAGCGCGGCGATGAACGCCTTGTCGTCGCGGAACATCAGCGCCGGCTCGCCGGTGGGCGGCGCGAACGCCACGATGGCACGCGGCTTGCCGTCGAACTTCGCCGGGATGCTGCAGTTGCCCTTGCACACGAAGCCTTTCCCGTCGCCGAACAGGTACACGCTCTGGCCCCACTTCGTGTGACGGCGCAACACCAGACGCACGGACAGCTCGGACGGCTGGCTGTCGTAGATCACCGCGGTGGACTGGGTGCCGCCGGCCATCGGCGCCACGTCGTACTGCCACAGCCCGACCAGACGCTGTTGCTCCTGTTTTTCCGCCCAGCGTTTTTCGATGTCCGGCAAGGTCTGCTGGACTTCCTTCACGGCCGCATCGTGGGGGAAACGCTGCACGAGATCGCGCCCGGCGGCCAGCGCCGAGGCATCGTTGTGGTCGCGCAACGCTTGTCGATAGCCATCCAGATCGCGCGCCACCTCGGCGGCCTGGGCCTGCGCCTGCCGTTGCGCGGCTTCCTGCGCGGCGTGCTGGGTGCAAGCAGGCAGGATCGACGCGATGGCGAGGATGGAAACCTGGCGAAACGGAACACGCGGCATCGGCGGGAACCTGGAACGGAACGGTGAACCCAGCTTGGTACGAGAACCCGCCCGAAGCAAGCGCGCCACTCCCACCGACGGTCTTCAACGTCCGCCGTTCGCCAGGCGCACGCGCCGATCCATCGCCGCCACCGCCGGGTCGCGCGGCGTGAGGCGATGCGCGGCATCGACGGCTTTCCGGGCATTGTCGATCTCGCCCGCGCCCAAGCGCTCGTCCGCGTAACCCAGCCAGCGCTTGGCCAATTCGCTGCGCAGCGAAGGCAGGGTGGCGTACCCGGGCTGGACGGAGATCAAGGCATCGAGGCAATCGCTCGCGTGGACGAGATGGTTGTCCGTCATCGCGCGCTGATAGCAGGCGAGGATGCTGGTCACGAAACGATGGTTGGCGGCGACCACGCGCGGGTCGCCGGGCGCGATCGCAGCCGCCTCGTGCAGTTTGTCGAAGGCGCTGTCGCCGGGCGGCTCCACCAGCTCGCCACGGGCCATGGCGTTGTCGGCGGCGGCAAGCAAATCGGCGATCCGCGCCTTGTCGTGCCGGCCCCGCATCAGCCCCGAGCGCTGCAAGCGGGCCATGCGCATGCGTTGGCTCGCCACGCGCACGGACGGCAGATCCGGCGCGAGCTCACGCGCTTTCTCGAGTGCGGCCGCGGCTTGCGGAAACTGGAAATCCGCGGTCTCCCGGTTGGCTTCGCGCACCCAGGCCTCGGCCGCAGCGCGCAAGCCGGCATGCGCGCGCGGATCGTCGGGCGTGGCTTCCAGGGTCTGCTTCCAGATCGCCGCCGCGGCGTCGATGCGGCCGGCTCGCATGTCGGCATCGGCACGATCCATCTGCCGCGACTGCCGTTGGCGCCGGCGCTGCAATGCATCGGCCAGGCGCGCGCGCGCATCCGGCAAATCCAGGTGCCCCGGATCGACCGCCGCCACCCGATCGATCACCTTCTGCGCGTCATCGATGCGGCCCTGGGCGATCTGCCCCCGGGTGTCGCCCAGCATGCGCGAAAGCAAGGCGGCGCGACGATCGAGCACGAGCGCGTTGTCGGGAGCCAGCGCAACCGCCTGCTGATACAAGGCCAGCGCCGACGCATCGCCATCGTCGAGGTGCCCGCCCTGGGCTGCGGCATCGGCCTGATCGAGCAGCGCGGCGATCTGCGTCTCGCTGCCCGCCTTGCGGCGCAGGGCATCCTCCACGCGCGCGATCGCCGCAACCGGCGCGGAAAGGTCGCGGGCGAGCGCGAGGTCGCGCCGGGCGAGATCGAGCTTGCCTGCATCCGCCTCGGACTGTGCCCTTGCCGCCGCGGCACTGGCCACGTGGGTCAGGCCCTCGCGCACGCCGAGATCGTCGGGATTGCGCGCCATCGCCGCCTCGAACAACTCGCGCGCACCACGACCGTCCGGCGAGGTGAGGCGCCCGGCGCGCAACGCGGCCTGCGCCTGCAGCACCAGTTGATTCTGTTGCGGCACCGGCACGAGGCGGGCGCCGATGGCGCTGCGCCAGTGCACCAGCGCGAAGCCGGCCGCAGCCAACACGAGCAGCGACACGAAGACGATCCACCACGCGCGCGAGCGACGGCTGCTCGCTTGCCGCGTCCGCGCCGGGCGCATCGCGGTCGCCCACGCGGAGGGATCGGCGTCTTGCGATGGTTCGCCGATGACAGGCTCGCGGCGATCGCTCATGGCGCGCAAAGGGTGTGCGGCATCGGCGCAGGATAGCAGTGTGGGGAATCGGGGACAGGGGCTGGGGCTGGGGACAGGGGACTGGGAAATCGTCCCTTGCCCCTTGTCCCCCGCCCATCATCCCAGCCGCCTTGCATCGTCCACGCCGGGCACGGCATTCAGACGGCCGAGCAGTTGCCCGAGTTGGTCGAAGTCCTTCACCTTCAGGGTGAAGCGCACCTCGGCCAGCCCGCGCGCTTCCTCCAGGCGGCTGCTCACCGCCAGTACATGCACGCCGTGCTGGGCGATCAGGTTGGTCAGATCCTTGAGCAAGCCCTTGCGATCGAGCCCGCGCACCTGCACGTCCACGCTGTAGCTGCCGCCGCCGCGCTCGCCCCACTCCACCGGCAACAGGCGTTCGGGGTGCCCGGTCAACAGGCGCGCCAGCGCCGCGCAGCCCTGCCGGTGGATGCTCACGCCACGCCCGCGGGTGAGATAGCCGGCGATGGCATCGCCGGCCACCGGCTGGCAGCAGCGCGCGAGCATCGTGAGCAGGTTGCCCACGCCCTCGACGACGAAACGGTCGTTCGGTCGCGCCGGCCGCGCCTTGGCTTCGGCGCGCGTCGCCTGCGCCTGTTTCTCGGCCTCGGATCGCGCCTGCGCCTGCGCGTGGTCGTGCAGGGCCCGCGCGACCTGGCTGGAGCCGACGTCGCCCAGCGCCACGGCGATGTGCAGTTCGTCCAGCGTGGTGAGGCGAAACCGCGCCAGCGCCGGGGTCAGGTCGTGCTGGTGCAGGGCGAGCCGCTTGAGCTCCTTGTCCAGCAGCTCGCGCCCGGCCTGCAGGTTGCGCGCGCGGTCGAGCTTGTGGAACCAGCCGCGCACCTTGTCGCGCGAACGCGCGCTGGCGAGGAAGCCGCTGCCGGCCAGCAGCCAGTCGCGACGCGGCTCGGCTGTCTTGGCGGTGAGGATTTCCACGCGATCGCCGGTGACCGGCTGGAAGTTCAGCGGCACGATGCGGCCGTTGACCTTGGCGCCCCGACAGCGATGCCCGACCTCGGTGTGCACGTGATAGGCGAAATCCAGCACGGTGCCGCCGCGCGGCAGGTCGATCACTTCGCCGCGCGGGGTGAGCAGGTAGACGCGATCCTCGACGAGGTCGGCGCGCAGGCCGGCGAGCAGGGTCTCCTCGCCGCCCTCGGCCTCGCCGCGGTCGAGCAGTTGCCGCATCCATGCGACCTTGCGGTCGAAACTGGCATCGGCATTCGCGGATGCCTTGCCGACGCCGCCCTGACCCTCCTTGTAGCGCCAGTGCGCCGCCACGCCCAGCTCGGAATGCGCGTGCATCTCGTGGGTGCGGATCTGCACTTCCAGCGCGCGCCCCTGCGGGCCGATCACCGCCGTGTGCAATGATCGGTAGTTGTTGCCCTTCGGGTTGGCGATGTAATCGTCGAACTCGGCCGGCACCGGCGGCCACAACTGGTGCACCACGCCCAACGCGGCGTAGCAGGTGGCGATGTCGTCCACCAGCACGCGCACCGCGCGCACGTCGTAAAGCTCGCCGAAGGGCACGTTCTTGCGCTGCATCTTCTTCCAGATGCTGAAAATGTGTTTGGGCCGCCCGGCCACGTCGGCGACGATGCCTGCATCGCTCAACGCCGCACGGATGCGCGCCTTCGCCTCCTCGATGAAGCGCTCGCGATCGCTGCGCTTTTCGTCCAGCAGCCGCGCGATGCGCTGGTAGCGATCCGGCTGCAGACAGCGGAAGGCGAGATCCTCCAGCTCCCACTTGAGCTGCCAGATGCCCAGCCGGTTCGCCAGCGGCGCGTGGATGTCGGCCGTCAACTGCGCCAGCGCGACGCGCTCGGCCTCGGGCAGGTCGGCGGCGTGGCGCATGCGCACCAGTTGCCACGCCAGCAGGATCAGGATCGCGCGCAGATCCTTCACCAATGCCAGCAACAAGCGCCGCAAGCCTTCGGCGCGCACATGCTGGGTGCGCCCGGCATGCAGGATCCACACCTGCCCGGCTGCGTGCAGGCCTTCCAGCAACGCCTGCACGCGCGTGCGCGCGTCGGCATCGAGCGCATCCAGGCGTGTGCGCCATGCCGGCATCGCGTGGACGATGGCGGCGAGCAGCACTTCCTCGTCGGCACGCAGCAGGTCGAGCAGGTCGAGGGTTTCGCCCAGATCGCGCGTGGCTACTTCCATCGAAGAGACCACGGCCGAAGCATCCAGCACGCACAGCGCTCCTCGCGCCGCCGCGCCGCCGCGCAAACGCAACCATGCGCCCAGCGACGGGGCGACCGGAATTTCGTGGGCGACGCGGGCTTTCACGGCAAGGAAGTCGATGGGAGCGTTACCGTCATGAGACGCTGATGTGCCGACGGATCTTGTCGGCCAAGGATGGCCGACCACGAATCGATCGCGCAAGCGATCGATGCGTGCGGGCTGCCGAATCGCCGCAGGCATGCGACACTCGGCGTCCACCGCCGCGCGACCTGAATGAACCACGACGCCGCCAAACCCGGGAAGACGCCTGCCGCCGACCGCAAGCACGGCAAGAAGCGCCGCGCTGCCGACATCGCAGCGGCGCCCCCGGCCGCGCCGACCGCAAGCATCGCCGTGCCCGACGGCGTGCCGGCCGTGGAGGAGGCCGCGCCGCGCTCGCCCTACCTCAACCGCGAGCTGTCGCAGATCGCCTTCAACGAGCGCGTGCTGGCGCAGGCCGGCGACCCGTCGATGCCGCTGCTCGAACGCCTGCGCTACCTGTGCATCTCCTGCACCAACCTCGACGAGTTCTTCGAGGTGCGGGTTGCCGCGATCAGCCACCAGCTCCAGTTCGGCGGCGTCACCGGGCCCGATGGGCTGGGGCCGGCCACCGCGCTGCGGTTGGTGCACGAACGCGCCAGTCAACTGGTGCAGGCGCAGTACGCGCGCTGGAAGTCGCTGGTGCCGGAGCTGGCCGCGGCGAGCATCCGCATCCTCGAACCGAAAGACTGGAGCACGCCGCACAAGCGCTGGCTGCGGCGATTCTTCCGCAACGAAATCCTGCCGGTGCTCTCGCCGATCGGCCTGGATCCCGCGCACCCGTTCCCGCGCATCCTCAACAAATCGCTCAACATCGTGGTCGCCTGCGAAGGCAAGGACGCCTTCGGCCGCAACAGCCACATGGCGATCGTGCGCGCGCCGCGTTCGCTGCGGCGGGTGATCCAGTTGCCGCCGGATCTGTCCGGCGGGCCGCACGACTTCGTCCTGCTCAGCCACGTGCTCACCGCCTTCGTCGAGGAAATCCTGCCGGGCATGCAGGTGAAGGGCGCATGGCAGTTCCGGGTCACCCGCAATTCCGATTTGATGGTGGACGAGGACGAGATGGAGAACCTCGCCCACGCGCTCAAGGACGAGCTGGCCAGCCGCGGCTTCCTGCGCGCGATGCGGCTGGAGATCAGCGCCGATTGCCCGCCGGCGATCGTCAAGTTATTGCTGAAGAATTTCGAACTGGACGACAACGCGGTGTATCGCGTGGACGGCCCGGTGAACCTCAACCGCGCCCTGCAGATCCACGCCCTCGTGGATCGGCCGGAGCTGAAATTCCCGCCGTTCCGTCCGCGCACCCTGAATGCCGAGGCCGATGAACTGTTCGACGCGATCCGCCGCAACGACATCCTGCTGCACCACCCCTTCGATGCCTTCACCCCGGTGGTGGATCTGCTCAAGGAAGCCGCGCGCGACCCGGACGTGCTGGCGATCAAGCAAACCCTGTACCGCACGGGCCGCGACTCGGTGCTGGTCGAGCACCTGATCGACGCCTCGCGCAACGGCAAGGATGTCACCGTGGTCATCGAACTGCGGGCGCGCTTCGACGAAGAAGCCAACATCCGCCTCGCCGACCGCCTGCAGGAAGCCGGCGTGCAGGTCGTCTATGGCGTGGTCGGCTACAAGACCCACGCCAAGATGCTGCTGATCGTGCGCCGCGAACGCACCAAGCTGCGCCGCTACGTGCACCTGTCCACCGGCAACTACCACGCCGGCACCGCGCGCGCCTACACCGACATCGGCCTGCTCACCGCCGACACCGATTTCGGCGAAGACGTGCATCTGCTGTTCCAGCAATTGTCCGGCATGGCGCCGACGATCAAATTGCAGCGGTTGTTGCAGTCTCCCTTCACCCTGCACCGCGCCCTGCTCAAGAAGATCGCGCGCGAGGCGAAACACGCGCGCGCCGGCAAGCCGGCGCGGATCGTGGCGAAGATGAACGCGCTGACCGAAGTCGGCGCGATCGACGCGCTCTACGAAGCCTCGCGCGCCGGCGTGAAGATCGACCTGATCGTGCGCGGCGCCTGCGCCCTGCGCCCGGGCGTGCCGGGACTGTCGGACAACATCCGTGTGCGCTCGGTGGTCGGGCGCTTCCTCGAGCACAGCCGGGTGTGCTGGTTCGCCAACGACGGCGAGCCGCAGATCTGGTGCTCGTCGGCCGACTGGATGGATCGCAACCTGCTGCGTCGCGTGGAAACCTGCTTCCCGATCATCGACAAGGAACTGGCCGCGCGCGTGCAAGCCGAGGAGCTGGAGTGCTACCTGCGCGACGACAGCCAGGCATGGGAACTGCGCGGCGACGGCAGCTACGCCCAGTTGCATCCGCAACCCGGCGAACCCGCCTTCGCGGCGCAGGCCGACCTGCTGACCCGGTTGTGCGGCGGCTGATGGCGCCCGCGAAGATCAAGCAGGCCGACGCCACCAGCCGCGCAGACGGCAACGATGCGCTGCTGGCGGCGCTGGACTTGGGTTCCAACAGTTTCCACATGGTCGTGGCGCGGCGCGTGCTGGGGCAGTTGCGGGTGGTCGATCGCCTGCGCGAAATGGTGCGGATGGCCGAAGGGCTGGACGGCCACGGCGGCTTGCGCAAGGACGTGCGCGCGCGCGCGCTGGAATGCCTGGCGCGCTTCGGCCAGCGCATCCGTCACCTGCCTGCCGGCAACGTGCGCGTGGTGGCGACCAACACGGTGCGCCAGTTGCGCGATCCGCGCGGCTTCCTGCAACCCGCCGAGGCCGCGCTCGGGCACGCGGTGGAAATCGTCTCCGGCCGCGAGGAAGCGCGGCTGGTGTATCTGGGCGTCGCCCACGGCATGGCGCCCAGCGGCAAGCGGCGGCTGGTGATCGACATCGGCGGCGGCTCGACCGAGTTCATCATCGGCGAAGGCTACGAACCGCTGGAACGCGAAAGCTTGCAGATGGGCTGCGTGGCCAGCACCCGCCGCTTCTTCGCCGACGGCCGCATCGGCCGCAAGCGCTGGAAGGAAGGTCTGACCGAGATTTCCGCCGAGTTCCAGCAATTTTCACGCGCCTACCGCGAACGCGGCTGGGACGAGGCGATGGGTTCCTCGGGCACGATCAAGGCCATCGGCGAAATCGTGGCGGCGATGAAGCTCACCCGCGGGGCCATCACCGATACCGCGCTCGCCGCATTGTGCGAGCGCCTGCAGGCCTGTGAGCGCATCGACGACATCGCATTGCCCGGCCTGCCCGACGAGCGCCGCCCGGTGATCGCCGGCGGCGCGCTGGTTTTGCAGGCGGCGTTCAACGAACTCGGCCTCAAGCGCATGCAGCCGAGCAAGGCCGCGCTGCGCGAGGGCCTGCTGCACGACATGCTCGGTCGCGGCAGCGAACGCGACCCGCGCGAAGCCTCGGTGGATGCCTTGATGGCCCGTTACGACGTCGATCGCGAACAAGCCGCGAGGGTCGAGCACAGTGCGCTGGATCTGTTCGACCAATGCGCGGAGGACTGGCGACTGGCTGCCGACGAACGCCGCGCGCTGGCGTGGGCGGCACGCGTGCACGAGATCGGCCTGGCGGTCGCGCACAGCCAATACCATGTGCACGGCGCTTACCTGATCGAGCATTCCGACATCGACGGTTTCTCCCGCACCGAGCAGCAGGTGCTGGCCGCGCTGGTGCGTTGCCACCGCCGCGCGATCGCCATGCCGGTCATCGACGCCCTGCCAGCACGTCTGGAAGAACCGACCCTGCGCTGCGCCTTGTTGCTGCGGCTGGCCGTGCTGCTGCACCGCAGCCACGACCGCGATGCCGCGCCGGCGGCCCGCCTGTCGGTGGATGGCAAGCATGTGCAACTGGGCCTGCCGGCCGACTGGCTGCAACGGCACAGCCTGACCCGTCAGGATCTGGAACGCGAGCGCAGCGAGATGGCCGCCATCGGCTACACGCTCACGATCCGATTGGCCTGAACGTCGCGCGGCCCTCAGCGCATCGCCATCGTGTACGGCCGGTCGGTGTACTGCGAGACCGCGTCGATGCCGTGCTTGTCGAGGTTGTCCAGACGGCTTTCGAAGCCCGGATGCGTGCTCAGCAGGTTGCCGGTGCGGCCCGGGTCGGCGGCGGCCTCGAGCTTCTGCAACACCGCGTACATGGCCAGCGGGTTGTAGCCGGCACGCGCGATGTAGATCATCGAGGCCGCATCCGAGCGGTATTCGACGGACTTGTCGAAGCCCGTCAGCAACACCGCCGCGCCTTCCTTGGCGAAGTAGCCGGCCAGCTTCTGCGCGAACGGGTTGGCGCCGGCCTTGCCCATCGCGCCGACGAATTGGTCGGTGCCCACGTTCAGCGCCATCGAGGTCATCGCCTGCTTGCGGATCACGTTGTAGTGGTCGCGCGAGACGACGTGGCTGATTTCGTGCCCGAGCACGGCGGCGACCTCGTCGTCGGAAGCCAGCACCTCGTACAGGCCGCGGGTGACGATGATGTAGCCGCCCGGCGCGGCGAAGGCGTTCATGGTCGGGCTGTCCACCACCACGAAGGTCCACGGCAGGTCGTCGCGCGGAGTCTGCAGCGCCACCCAGCGGCCGATGGTGTTGACCCGCTGCTGCGCCTGCGGATTGTTCCAGATCGGCATCACGCTGAGCACGCGGCCGGCGACCTGCGGGCCCATCGCGATTTCCTCGTCGTACTTTTCCTGCTCGCTCTTGGGCATGGCATCGGCAGCGTTGTCGGCAACCGAGCTGCCCAGGCCCAATTGCCCGCCGATCATGCCGAACAGCCCCTTCTTCGCAGCCGAATTTTCGGCTGCGTGGACTTGCGCATCCTCCGGCGAACCCGACGTTTCGCGGTGGCCCTGGCCGATCCCCGGCTCTTTCTTGTAGGCCACCTGGGTCGCTTGCAGATGGTCGCGGCTGGCGTAGGCGCGCGCGGTGGCGTCATCCACCCGGAAGGTATCCATCTGCGCCACGGCGGCCGGATCGTAGGTCGCCCCGCGCAAGTCCTCGCTGCTGATGCCGCGCACGCCGGCCGTCTCGCCCGCCTTCGGGCGGCCGCCGAACATCGAATAGCCATCGTTGCCGGAGCCCTTGGCCTGCGCGAGGCGCACCTCGTTGATCCTCACGAAACCCACGGCACCGGGCTGGGTCTTGACGTTGAACCACAGGCCATCCTGCCGATCCACTTCCACCGCGCTGCCACGGGCCAGCGTGGCGAGCGTGGGCGACGAGGTAGTCGCGGCTTGATGGAGCGCGACGCCGTCCTTGTACACCGTCGCCGCGGTGTTGCCGGTCGGCTGCGGTGCGGGTGCCGGCGCGGGCGTCGGCGCCGCGGGCGGGCGCTTCCTCGCGGCCAGCGCCGGCTCGGTCGCCAGCACGAGAACGATGGCAAGGCTCAGGATTCGGATGGACTGGCGCATGGCGTTTCCCCGGTGGCGGGCGCTGGAGTACTGCCCGGATAGATATAACGCGGAAGGCAATCCACATCGGCCGCGATGAAGGCGCGCAGGCTGGTGGTGGCCGGCATCTGCAACACGTTGCCAAGCGTATTTTGCAACGCCATCGAGCGACTGGATTGATCCATGTCACTCAGATCCACATAGGCGGCGTTGGCGGTCACCACCTGCTCCAGCCGGTGGTGGTGGGCGATCTTCGCGAGCACCTCGTTGATCAGCTTCAGGTCGTGCAGGATTTCCCAGCGCAACTCTTCCACCGAGGGCGCGTCGCAGATCATCAGGATCACCTCGCGGAAATCCGAGGCGAGGAAGGTCTTCCGCTCGATCAGGCCCTCGTGCATTTTCGCGTAGCCGTGGGCGTACAAGGTGCGGCGGATCTGCCGTCGGTATTCGTTGGTTTCCCAGAAGCGCCGCGCCTGCGGATTGCGGCCGAGCACCTCCAGATGCTCGCCCACGCTCACCCGCAGGATCAGCAGGACGACGTGCAGGCGGCCGCCTTCGCCCAGTTCGGGCACGTGGTCGTCGTTGCCCAGCGCGCGCCCGCGCATGCCGGCCAGATACGTCCGGCACAGCCCGAAGAAGGTCAGCGAGATGCCCACCACGGTGAAGATGTCGAAGAAATAAGTGCTGAAGGTCAGCGTCAGCATCGCCACCGCGGTGAGCACGAGGTTGGTCGCGGTGAAGATCGCGTCGATGTCCTGCGAGGGCTCGCCACGCCAGAACGACCAGCCGATGAACACGATCAGGATGGCCGACAGCAGGTATTTGAAGCCCTCATGCGGCAGCCGGATCCAGGTGTCGCCCACGAGATTCTCGACGGCCTCGCCCTGCAGCACCACGCCGGCCATTTGCGGGTCGATCGGGGTGGGCTTGAAGTCGTTGATGCCCGAGGCGACATAGCCGACCAGCACGATCTTGCCCTTCAGGTCGGGCAGCTTCTGCCCGGGCTTGAGGCAGGGCGTGTGCTCGTCGGGCAGCAGATCCACGGCCGCCACCACCGGCAGGGGATGGTGCGGTCGCCAATTCAGGCGGATGTGTTGCGGAAAGCGGGTGAACGGGCGATGCAGGTATTGCCCGGCGACCAATGCGGCCATCGACGGCACGCCCCAGTCGCCCTCGCGCTGCCAGAGGTCGAAATCGCGCACCACCGCATCGCCCGAGCGCTGGATGTTGACGAAACCCGCGTGCCGGGCCAGTGCCGGCGCATAGGGCAACTGGATCGTCGCCAGCGGCGCTGGTTTCGGTCTTGCCACCAGCGGCAACGCGGCGGGCCAGCGATTCACGGTGCTGGTGGCGGGCGTGTCTTCGGTGGCGTCGCCGAAATTGGCGGCGAAGAACGTCGGCGCGCCGAGGTCGGCCACCTGGGCCAGCATCGCGTCGGAGTCGGACTGGGCGGATTTGTCGAGGAACAGCACGTCGTAGCCGACCGCGGCCACCCCGGCATCGGACAGCGCCGTCAGCAGGTCGGCGTGGCGGTCGCGCGGCCACGGCCAGCCCGGCAGGCCCTTCTTCTCGAAATGCGAGATCGAACACTCGTCGATCTCGGCGATCACCACCTTGCCCGACATCGCCGGGTCGAGCGGGCGCCGCGCGATCACCCAGTCGAACAGCGAATCCTCCACCGCCGACAACGAGCGATGCCCGCCTTGCAGGCTTTCGCCCGCCCACGCGCCGATGCCGTAGTAGTCCCAGAACAGGAAGCCCAGCGCGATCGCCGTCATCGCCAGGAAAAACGTGAAGCGCAGGCGCGAGGCCAGCGCGCTCAGCGTGCGTCCGAACGCGCGTTCGTACAGACCCCACGTCTTGATGAAACGAGCTGCCGCCCGTTCGAACACGTTCGGGCTCGGCGGCACGCCTTTTTTCTCCTTCGCCATGCGGCCTCAGCGCGCGCCCCCGTCGGTGCCGGCATCATCGCATTCCACCAGCCCATGCCGCACCTTGCACGGTGGCGCGCCGGTCCAGCGACGCGCCTGCCGCGCCGCGAGGGCCAGCCGGTCCTCGAAGTCGTAGTCGGTCAGCGGCTGCCAGGCGACCCACGCGCAGCCGGCGATGGTGGCCGCGGCCAGCAGGGTCGTCCAGGCCAGCGATGCGGGAGTGAGCCGATCGTTGCGTACCAGCCACAGCGACACCATCCAGCCCGCCGCACCGCCCGCAATCGCCTCCAGCGGCGAATGCACATGCGACCACACGATGGCGGCCAGCACCGCGATCGCCATCATCGCGCCCAGACCCACGCCGAGCATCCGCGCTCCGGCCGAGCGCCCGGCGACGATCGCGTAGCCCAATGCCGGATACACCGCGAAGGAACGCAAGACATGCCCGCTCATGCCGTGGAATGCGCCCAGACCGAAGCGCATGCCCCAGCCGTAGTAGGCGAGCTTGGAGCACACCCCCAAGGCCATCGCCAGCCACAGCAGGATGGCGTAGCGCACCGCGAGCATGCGCTCGCGCCGCAGCATCAAAAACGCCATCACGCCGATCGCGGCCACCGCGGTGGTGTCGAGCGCGCCCAACGACGACAACCACTTGAGCAGGGGCTTCCACTGCGCCATGCAGGCGACGTCTCCGATGCGGGACGCCCAGCCTAGCAGGTCGCCGGCAATGCTCGCGATGCGCGCCCATCACGGCGACCACACGGGAACGCACGCATGCCAGACTGTGGCGATGAACTACCGCCACGCCTTCCACGCCGGCAACCACGCCGACGTCTTCAAACACGTCGTCCTGCTCGCCGTGCTGGATGCGCTCAAGCGCAAACCCGCGCCCTTCATGGTGCTCGATACCCACGCAGGGCGCGGCCGCTACAGCCTGGCCTCATCGGCGGCGCAACGCACCGGCGAAGCGCAATCGGGCGTGGCCCGTGCGCTGGGGCTGCACTCGAATTCGGAGGCGCTCGTGCGCTACCAGCAGGCGATCCGCGCCTGCAATCCCGACGGCGGCCTGCGCGTGTATCCCGGTTCGCCCCTGCTGGCCGCGATGGCCCTGCGCGAACAGGATCGGCTGATCTGCCGCGAAACCCAGTCCGAGGAAGCGCAGGCGCTCGCCGCGTTGTTTGCGCACGATCGCCGCGTGCAGGTGCAGGCCGGCGACGGCTGGGCCGCGATCAAGGCCTTGCTGCCGCCGACCCCGCGCCGCGGGCTGGTGCTGATCGACCCGCCCTATGAAGCCCAACTCGCCGAGTTCGACACTGCGCTGGCCGCTCTCGGCGAGGGCCTGCGCCGCTGGTCGCAGGGGGTGTTCGCGCTGTGGTACCCGATCAAGCGTGGCCGCGACATCCAGCGATTCCTGCGACGCGCGGCGCAACTTCCGGCGCAGGACATCCTGCTCGCCGAATTATTGATCCGTCCCGACGATTCGCCGCTGCGCCTGAACGGCAGCGGCATGCTGCTGCTCAACCCGCCGTGGCGACTCGCCGAGGAATTGACGGCGACCCTGCCGGAACTGCTGCAAGCGGTGGGCGAGGATGGCGCTGCACAACGCCTGCAATGGCTGCGCCGCGAGGCCTGAGCAGGCGCGCGTCGAGCCTCAGGGGCAAGGCCGCGGGCCGGCCTGGATTGCGCCCAGCACCTCGTCGCCGCCGCGGTCGAGCAGCACGAACCACATTCCCGGCTTGACCCAATGCCCGGTTTCCTGATGCGCCTTGGTGTCGTTGCTGCGTGCGAACAGCGGCCCGGTGGGCGAACCGATGCGTACGTCGGTCTTGGGCAGATCCGACTGCACCGACCACGTCAGCACGGCGCGGTAGGTGGTGCCCGGGTGGCAATCGGGCGCGGCGGGCGGATCCAGCGCCATCGTCACGCCGGCGGCGGTGAACGGATGGCTGGGCATGGGCGGCGGGCCATGATGGCAAGCCGCCAGGCCGCCCGCCAGGGCGACCAGCAAGGCCCGGCTCGGCCACCTGCCACACACCCAGAAACGATTGATGCAACGAGGCATTTTCTCTCCATGGTGCGGCTGGCGAGGCTGCGCGAGCGCGCGCCATGATGCGCCCGCACATGTTAAGCGAACATCCATCGAGCGGGGATCGGCGCATCACAAGACTTGTTAAATGATCGTAAATCTGCTACCGTCGCTGCACGGTCGGGGAACCATGACCGACCATCCATATCCAACGAGGAACGTTGCGGCCCTGCCGCCCGGAATCGCCTCCATGCCGAATCGTCTGGCCACTGCCGTCACCCTCGCCCTGCTGGCGATGTCGGCGCATGGGCAGACGCTTTCCAGCAAGAAAGCGGAGCCCCTGCTGACCAGCAAGAACACCGAGGTGTTGCCGGTCTGGAACAACCACAGCGGCAAGGTCGAGGCCCTGCTGCTGTTGCAGCCGGCCCATGCGTCGGGCGATTCCATGCTGTTTGGCGCGGGCGCGCGCATGAACACCGGGCACGGCACGTTGCAGGCCGACGTGAGCGTCGAAGGCGCGGGAAACCTTGCCCTGCTGTGCAACAGCAATTCGGGCCTGGACACGCTGGGCTCGCTCGCCGGGCGCTGCCTGGTGACCTCGCTCGACACCCCGGGCTCGACGGCCAGCCCCTTCTCCAGCCGCGGCGCAAGCGGTCAATCGCTGCGCGCGGAAACCCGTTTCACCCGCCCGGAAGGGCTGTTCGAGGTCAGCATCGGCCAGACCGACTTCGACACGAACGCCAACGACTGGCTCTCTCCCAACTCCGGGTTGCTGCCGGGCTTGGGCATCCTCGCCGGGCACGTCAGCGCGCAGGATGTCACCGCGCGCGGCCGCATGAACATCGGCGACGATGGCTGGGTGTCGATCGGCGGCACCCTGGCCCGCGCGCAATTGATCCCCACCGCCGGGCAAAGTGCGGCGGATCTGCAACGCTGGAACACCACCAGCGTCGGCGTGGCGGTCGGGCGCGGGCGCATCAGCGGCGAGGTGATCGGCCGCGTGGTCGATGTGCCGGGCGTGAGCAACGGCCTGAGTTCGCTCGGCGTGGGCCTGTCGTGGACGACCCCGTGGAAGGGCAAGCTCAGCTTCGGCGCAGAGAAATCCACCGGCAGCACGCCCCTGACCCCGGCAGCCAAGTCGGGACAGTTGGACGAGGGCACCGTGCCCTACGTCCGCTACCATCAGGATCTGTAAATCCCGGCCACACCCGATTCAACGCATGCCGCCGATCCATGCTTTCGCGGCATGAGGCAGCCCTGATCCACACTTAACGATCTACTGGCGCATGCCACGCCATGGCGTGCGCGCACCCCACGTTCGCACACCGCAGCACGGATGCATCTCGCGCTGTGGCGAGATCGCAAGCCTGCACCACGGCGCGCATGAGGGATGAACGCACCGACGTACCCTGCTTGGGATGCCAATACGCCCTTCGATTCGACCCACGTGTTTCGAATCAGGGGCAACTGCGGCACTGCCTTGGCAATCTCCCAAAAAAAGACCCCGGCGCGAGGCCGGGGTCGAGGTGCAGCGGTGGAAGCGATTGCTTACTTGACCGTCATCGTCACGTTGTCGAGAACGAACGAGGTCTGCAGCGAGGCGTCTTCCGTGCCGGTGAACTTCAGCGTCAG
Source organism: Pseudomonadota bacterium (assembly GCA_018242445.1). Taxonomy (GTDB): domain Bacteria; phylum Pseudomonadota; class Gammaproteobacteria; order Xanthomonadales; family Xanthomonadaceae; genus SZAS-103. Next base: position 67,253 of record JAFEBW010000017.1, read on the forward strand.
CTTCTTGCCAGCATACTTGCTGATGTTGACGGTGTTGCTTTGCAGGGTGTAGCCGGTGTTGGCGTTGAGGTTGGAGAAGTTCGCCAGCGTCGCGACCTTGGTCGAACCGCTGTACAGAGCCACCGTCAGCTTGTCGTAGGCGCTGGTCGTGGTGGTTTCGGCGGTATCGATGTGCAGGTAGTACTGCACGTTCGCGGTGGTCTTGCCGCTCGGGATCGTCACCGTCTGCGACAGGGTGTCGGTATGGGTGGTGCCGTAGCCGTCCAACCAGGCAAAGCCGGTGCCCGCATACGCCGTCTCGCCCGAGCAGGTCGAGTTGGTGCAGAAGATGCTCGCCGTACCACTCCACGACGCGCCACCGGCGGTCTCGAAACCGGTGTTGCCCAGCAACTGGGTGCCACCGCCACCGCCGCCGCCGCCACTGGAAGCCACCGTCACCGACGAGGTCTTGTTCGCCGTCTTGCTGCCGCTGTCGGTCACCGTCTCGGTCACGCTGTAAGTGCCGGCCGCCGCGTAGGTGTGGCTCGGGTTGGTCGCGGTCGAGGTGCCGCCGTCGCCGAAGGTCCAGGAGTGGCCGGTGATGGAACCGCCCACATCGCTCGAGCTGTCGGTGAAGGTCGCGGTCAGGCCGCTGGTGGTGTAGCTGAAGTTGGCCGTCGGCGTGGTGCCGCCGCCGCCACCGCCGCCGCCGCCGAGGCTGGACACCATGTTGCTCAGGATGATGCTGCCCCAGCCGGTGGCGAGGTCGAAGCCCGGTCCTGCGGACTCGCCGCCGTTGTTGCCGGAGGTGATGTCATGGAACGCGGAAGACGGCAGGCCATAGATGAGCGGAGCGGCGAAGCCGACGCTGGTGCCCTTGGTGGCGATCACGCGCGCCCACTCGCCGGCGAACAGCGGCGCCGCGAGGCTGGTGCCGCCGACCTGGGTGGAGCTGCTGGGCGACGCGCCGCTCAGATACAACTGCGAACCCGAGTTCGGGTCGGCATCGAAGGCCACGTCGGCCACGCAGCGGTACGAGCCGCTGCACACCGAGTTTTGCCAGCTCGGCTTGGGCTCGTACTTGGACGGCGAGCCGCCGGACTTGCTCCACACGGTTTCGCTGTTCCACGTCGCACTCGAACCGGTCGAGGCGTCCAGCGTGGTGCCGGCCACGGCCATTACGTACTGCGAGTTGGCCGGCCAGCTCGGGGTGGTGCCGCCGTTGCCGCACTCGTCCGCGCCGGAGTCGCCGGTGGAGATCGAGAAGGTCTGGCCCTGCGCCACGCCCTGCGAGAACGCCTGATC
>JAFEBW010000018.1 GCA_018242445.1 Pseudomonadota bacterium
CCTTGAGCGCTATAACGTAGACCCGAAACCCTTCGTATGGCACAAGAGCGCCGACGGCATTTTGGCATCGGTCGCCCGGGCTGCCGCTAAACTTGTTTAAAGTTACTTGTGAGACATCACACTAGTAAGCTCACATCAGCTCGTCAAGCTGGCTATTCAAGAAATCGACGACCCGATCCGAGTTTGAGCGGGTTGGGAGGTTCACGATGTGCGTCGCAATGCGGCGCGCGTTCGGAAAGCCGGCAATGTCAAGTCCCCAAGCAGAAAGATCGCCCTGAACCGGGTGCAGCGGAGAATTGAACCAGTCTCCCAATTCGACCCGAAACTTCTCTGCCGCCCGAAAAAACCCGTCCCTGTTCCTTACCAGGATGGGGTACTTGAGAAACATGTGATCCTCGACCAACCCGGCGTCGACATGATATTTTCCATGTCCGGCTAGGAACGCCGAGTATCGCACAGCCGCCTCCCGCCTCTGCTGGTTGTGTTGATCGAGTTTCGCAATTTCACACGCCACGGTTCGCGCCTGAAGTTCGCTCATTCCCTTGAAGTAGTTCTTCGGCATGGTTACGCTATCAATCTCCTCGCCTGACGAAGAGCCGATGATGACGCCGGTTTTCGACAACCACCGGTACAATTTGAGCAACGTCCAATAGGTTCCATCGGTCAGCAATTTTCTACGCGCCCAGAGCTGGACGTTGAGACTCACCAGTTCCGACCGACGCGGCTTGGCCAGCTGCGATTCCAGTTTGCTCAATCCCTTGACCAGCTTTGCATCACGTGCAACGACGAACCCACCGATGCCACTGGAGACGGGCTTGTTCCACTGACTTGAAAAAAACGCGGCGTCGCAATAGCTGCCGTTCGGCCTGCCGTGGAAGCTCCCACCGAATCCGTGCGTGCAATCTTCCACGGAAAGCAGGCCTTCGCTCGCAGCCCAACCGGCGATGACATCCACTTCTGAACTCAGTCCGAAGGTATTTTGACAGATCACGGCCTTGGTCTTGCCGGTCCTGGCAGCCTCGATTCGGCGCAGCGTTGTATTCAACGACTGCTCCTCGACATCCACATAGACGGGCTTCGCACCTAGGTAGAGCACCGCATTGGGCACGACCACGCAGGTGAAGGCCGGTACGATGACTTCGTCGTCCGGGCCAATGCCCCAAGCCTTGAGGATGGCATACAAGCCGACTCGGCCTTTCCAGAACAGGAACACCGCGTCGCCTTCGAACTGCCGTGAAACGAGCTGTTTGAGCCGGTCAGATTGATTCATGTCAACAAATAGATCCTATCTGGAGAGCGGTATTCCGAGATTCTTTCTTCGAGGCCAACCAGGGGCGCGAAACGCGGATCAAGCACCAACACACGGATCTATCACGCGTTCCGCATGCAACAACTATTGGTCGGGATAACCTAGACGGGTCTGAAGCGTCGAAATGGCCGCGAGCACCTTCACGCGAGCCGCTTCGTCGAACGTTTCAGTCCAGCGAGATCGTTCTGGGGCACGAATTGTACGTCGCAGCGCGCTTCGAAGGCAGTCACGGCCATGAGAGGTCACCTGCAGAAACTCTGCAACGGGGTCGAGTGCCGCTTCATCCGCGATGAGATCTTCATAGCGAAGTTGAATGAATCTTGACGAATCCATTTTCTGCGCGACTCTCAGTGAGGACTCTACGCAAGTTCGCCACTGATGCGCACAGACTTCGGGAACGGAAAGTCGCTCCAAGTCCTGAGCTATTCCTCGGTAACGCACGCCCCAAACACCAACCCCGCGGCCACGCAACTTGCCCATAACCATGTTCACGCCATACCAGGCCGCGTAGGGAATGGCAGAAACTGGCAAGGACGCCAGCTTTTGCCTCAATCCGGCAGCATCGGGAGGTGCCTGCCACATGCGAAAGGTGGACTCGATGACATCACGACCGTCACGAATCAGCAGGATATAACGCGCCTCCGGCAGCACACGCTCGACGAAATCCGGCCGCAGAGAATTAGATACTGTTTTTTCCACCAGCGTGCCACCGTCGTGCACGCCACCGGGCACGGCCAGCTTCCACAGCGCATCGCGAATCACTCGTGCCGTGCGATCCGAGATGCTGGCCGGGTCGAGCTCGTCGTCGGCTGCGCCCGCATTGCCGATGCGCCAGACGTGGTTCGAGTCAAATGGCGTCGCAACATGGCCTGGGGCCGCGGCAAGAACGCCACGCAGGAATTTTGTTCCCGAACGAGCGGCGCCGAGGATGACGATGGGCGAGACCGCCCGGCTTGAACGAGTTCCTGGCGGCGGCATTCCATACAGTTTCATTGACGTATCCAGTGATCCAATTGCTTGTGTTTGATTCCTAAGGATGGACTGACCAAGCCCCTTTCGTGGGGCAAGCTCTGGCCATGTTCAGACGCACCGAGTCCAGCGAATGTCCGAGCTCCCCAAGTTCCACAGTTAATCGCACAACTCATTGATTTGCTTGAACGATGGACACCGAAAGTAAATATCTCCCGGCAGAGCCGGGGGCTTTAGATTGTGAGCCGCTCAAAGCGGCTGGCAGGGGGCGCTTTCGCGCCTCCCTTGGTTGAGCCACCTGAAGGTGGCTGACTAGCGCAACAGGTTCAACTGATCCATTCGTCGATCTTCTTCTTCCTGCTCGCGGATGTAGCTGCGGATCATCCCCTCGTCACGTCCCACCGTCGTTACAAAGTAGCCTCGGGCCCCAAAGTGCTGCCCTGCAAAATTTCGCTGTCGCTCTCCGTACACTCGCGCCATGCGGATCGCACTCTTGCCCTTGATGTACCCCACCACTCACGAACTGCGGAACTTTGGGGGGTCTTGGCCGGATTCAATGAAGCAGTTCAGCCAATTCTTCCGGCGGCCTGGGCATCGTTGGAAACAGGCTCCAGAACACGGTCGACCTGTGCGAGATCACGACCCAGCCCGTCGTGAAGATGCAGAGCACGTACGTGCGCAGTCCCTGGTTCATCACATACCATTCCTCAAGCAGGCCCTTGTACGGCATGATCACGTCGTCGTAATAACGCTCGGCCTCGGCGTGGGCATGCATCAGGTCTTCCTCGTCGCGAAACACGATCGAACCGATGCCCGAGAGCCCCGGGCGAACCTTGACGATCTCCTGCCGCGAACGCTCCGGAAACGCGTTGAAGCAGCGCTGCGTCTGCGGTCGCGGCCCGACGATGCTCATGTCGCCCAGGAAGATGTTGATCAGCTGCGGCAGCTCGTTGATCTTGGTCTTGCGCAGAAACCGCCCGAGTGGCAGCACGCGCGGATCGTTCTTCACGGTCACCGTGCCGGTGCCGAGGCTGGGGCTGTTCTTGAGCATCGTGGCGAACTTGTAGAGGCCGAACAGCCTGCCTTCCCTGCCCACACGCTGCTGCACGTAGAACACTTCGCCTTCGCCGGTCAGCCGCAACGCGATCGCCACCGGCACCAGCAGCGGCGACAGCACCAGCAGCGCGAATCCCGACAGCAGGATGTCCAGAATCCGCTGCATGCTCACATCCTGCCGTCGAGGTACTTGCCGGTTTCCTTGTGCGCGAAATCCGGGATCATCTCGTTGAAGAGCGCGACGATCTCCGGCTTGTCCCAGGTCGGCTGCGCGCGCAGGCGCGCGATCGTCTCGCTGAAATGCCGCAAGCGCTCTTCATCGTAGACCGGCGCGTTGCGGATCACTCCGATGCTTTCGAATCGATCCATGTCGAGAACCTCGGCGCCGGTATAGAACTCCTCGAAGTCCTTCTCGCCGGTGGTGTCGCTGGCGAAGAAGTGCACCGGCCAGCGCTTGGCGGCGATCAGTTCGGCGGCGCGTCCGCGCGCCTCGTCCTCGCTCCCGCATTCGTAGGGCTCGAAGCCGAGCGCCTGCAGGAAGCGCACGGCGATATCGGAGAAGCGCGTCAAATCGAGCTGTTCGCTGAACTTGGGGAAGAAGATGTCGCGGTTCTCGCCCAGCAGGCACGAGCTCAGACAGAGTTCGCCGGATTCCTGCGGGGTCACGAAATAGCGACGCACGTCGTTCGGAGCGGAAATCGGCTGCCGCTTGGCGAAGCGCTGATTGAAGCCATGCAGCAGGGAGCCATCGGAGAACGCAACGTTCGCGAAGCGCGCCGTGGAGATCGGCAGGCTTTCGCTCGCGCGCATCAGGAACATCTCCATGATCCGCTTGCTGGCTCCCATCATATTGACCGGGTTGGCCGCCTTGTCGGTGGAGACGCAGAAATACGAGCTGGCACCGCCGATGCGTGCCTGCTCGATCGTGGCGATCGTGTTCAGCACGTTCACCTCGATCAGGCGCATCAGGGTAAACGGATCCTTCTCGCTGCGGACGTGCTTGAGCGCCGACAGGTTCAGCACATGGTCGTAGCCGCGCTCGGCATGCATCAGCGCGTCGAACTCGCGGCTGCCGCAGTCGATCGCGAAGGTGCGGAAATCGCCGTCGATATAGCCGAGCGTGCTGCGGATGTCCCGCACCAGTTCGACCATGTTGTTCTCGCTGATGTCGACGACATGCAGCGCCCTGGGCTTGCGCTTGAAGATTTCGCGGGTCACCGCCTGCCCGATGGATCCGGCTCCCCCGATCACCAGGAAGCGGCTGGCGGCGGCCCTGGCGGAGAGCTCTTTTTCGTTGCGCCGGATGTCTTCGTCGAACAGGGGCTGGCTGCGCCCGATGAGCTCCAGCACATTCATGTGCGCAGCCTCCCGAACGCGCCCTCGGGCACGCTGGACGGAAGGTTCACGACGCGCTCCTCCAGCCACAGGGAATTGACCAGGCCATCGTGCTGGCAGTCCTTGAACATCGGCAGACCGGTCATCAGCCGCCAGATCGGCCGCGTCATCACGCCCTGTTCGTTGGTGTAGCGCAGGAGCTCGTCGCGATCGCGCTGCGAGTCGAGCACGATCGCGTTGAGCCAATAGTTGCTGGTCGTCCCCGCGGGCTCCTCGACGAACCGAGCGCCCGCGCGGCCGGCGAAAAAATCGCGGTAGCGATGCGCTATCTCGCGCTTGATCGCCAGCATGGCCGGCAGTCTCTCCATCTGTGCGCAGCCCAGCGCCGCATTCAGATTCGGCAGGCGGTAGTTGTATCCCACCTCGTCGTGCACGAACTCGTACGGATGCGGCACCTTGCTGGTGGTCGTGATGTGCTTGGCACGTTTGGCCAGCGCATCATCGTCGGTGATGATCATGCCGCCGCCGCCGGTGGTGATCGTCTTGTTGCCGTTGAAGCTCAGCGTCGCCAACGCTCCGAACGTTCCGCTGTGGCGCTTGCCGACATAGCTGCCGAGCGACTCCGCTGCGTCCTCGACGACCGGGATGCCGTAGTCCCGGCATGTCGAGACGATGTCCTGGATGCGGCAAGGCACGCCGAAGGTGTGCATCGGGACACAGGCCGCGATGCGCCTGCCCGTGGTCTTGTTGTACGCCTCGCCGTCACGTCGCTCGGTGTGCGCGTCCAGCCATGCGCACAGGGCGTTCGGGCTCATTCCGAGCGTGTCCAGATCGACGTCGACGAATACGGGGACGGCGCCGATGTAGCTGACGGCATTGCAGGTGGCTATGAATGTCAATGCCTGGCTGATCACCTCGTCGCCGGGCTCGACGCCGGCGAGCCGGAGGGCCACATGCAGCGCCGCCGTTCCGTTCACCGTCGCGATCGCGTGGCGCGCGCCGGTGAATTCGGCGATCTGCCGTTCGAATTCGGCAACCCTGGCGCCCACCGAGGACACGAAGTTGGAGTCGATGCACTCCGACAAGTAACGCTTCTCGTTGCCTTCGAACACCGGTCGGTGCAAAGGCACCGGGCCGTCGCCGTGGATGAGGCGAATCTGCCCTACCAGCGCTTCGAAGAAGCTCGTCTGCCCTTTCATTCCATCCATGCCTCGACACCCTGTTTCCTGAAGCAAAAACCACGTCGCGGGCCGACCCGACCCGCCCTTTGATTCTCAGTACTTCTTCCACACCACCCGGTTCACGTAGTCGGTATAGCTATGGATGATCCGCACGACCTTGTCGGACACGTTGGGCATGCTGTAGTCGCCAACTTGCCGCAGCAGCCGTTCCGATCCGCTCGGCTGGGACTCCAGCAGGGCCAGTCCCTGCATCACCCTTTCCAAGTTGGCGCCCACCATCATCACCGCGCCCTCTTCCATGCCTTCGGGACGTTCATGTGCCTCGCGCATGTTCAACGCCGGGAAATTCAGGATCGAGGATTCCTCGCTGATCGTCCCGCTGTCGGACAACGTGGCCTTCGCGTGTTTCTGAAGGTTCACGTAATCGCTGAATCCCAGCGGCTTGACCATCCTCACGCGAGGGTCGAGCGACACGCCACCGGCCTCGACGCGCTTGCGCGTGCGGGGATGGGTCGACACGATGACGGGAAGGCCGTAGGTCGTTGCGATCGTATCGAGGATCTCCATCAGGCGGCCGAAGTGCGCTTCGGAATCGATGTTTTCCTCGCGATGGAGGCTGACCACGAAATACCCGCCAGCTTCCAGCCCCATGCGCGCGAGCACGTCGGAAGCGTCAATGCGCGGCCCGTAGTGCGCCAAGACTTCCGCCATCGGACTTCCGGTCTTGATGACCATGTCCGGCGGCAAGCCCTCACGCAGCAGGTATTCGCGCGCGATGTCGCTGTAGGTGAGATTGATGTCCGCGGTGTGGTCGACGATGCGGCGGTTGATCTCCTCAGGCACACGCATGTCGAAGCAACGGTTACCAGCTTCCATGTGGAAAGTAGGGATCTTTCGCCGCTTGGCCGGAATCACCGCCAGACAACTGTTGGTGTCCCCCAGCACCAGCACGGCATCCGGCCGGAGTTCAGACAGTGCGGCATCGGCAGCGATGATCACCTTGCCGATGGTTTCCGCGCCGGTAGCACCGGCTGCTTCGAGAAAGATATCCGGTTTCCGGATGCCCAGATCCTCGAAAAAAATACCGTTGAGTTCGTAGTCGTAGTTCTGGCCCGTGTGCACCAATGTGTGGCCGCAATGCACATCCAGTGCTGTAATCACTCGTGACAGACGGATGATTTCCGGGCGAGTACCGACGATGGTGGCGACTTTCAACTTGCGCATAATCAAACCCTGCTCGCCACCGTATCCGGTTTCTGCCGGTCGAAGATTTCATTCGCCCACAGCATCACCACCAGTTCGTCGTCGCCAATGTTGGTGATGTCGTGCGCCCAGCCGGGTATGGTCTCGACCATCAGCGGATCCTCGCCGTCGCTCTCGACTTCGTAGGTCTCGTCGGTGATCAGGTGGCGGAAGCGGTAGCGCGCCCTGCCCTTGATCACCAGGAACTTCTCCGTCTTGGTGTGGTGGTAATGCCCCCCGCGGGTGATACCCGGATGTGCGGTGAAAAACGAGAATTGCCCACAGTCTGGCGTCTTCAACATTTCCACGAACACGCCGCGGGCATCGCCGTATTTCGGCACACCATAGCTGAAGGCATCCGGCGGCAGGAAACTGACGTAGGTCGCGTACAGGGCTCGTACCAAACCGGTGCCCACGCGCTCAGTCGTCAGGCTGCTGCGTACATCCTTGAACGCCTCGATCTGGCGCGCCAGCTCACCTACCGTGATCGCATACACCGGCCCGATTTCGGACTGCCGCACACCTTGGCCGGGTACTCCCATGAAACGGATCAACTCGGCGACGACATCATCGACATAGACCAGACGAATTTGTGCCGTGGCATCATCGATGCGAATCGGCAAGCCACGCGCAATGTTATTGCAAAAGGTGGCGACTGCCGAGTTGTACTCCGGACGACTCCATTTACCGAACACGTTGGCCAGTCGGTACAACGCAACCGGTGCACCGCTTCGCTCCCCGTAATGCCGCAAATGGCCTTCCGCAGCATGCTTGCTGGTGCCGTACGGATTGTCGCGCTCGGCTTGAATGGATGAGGCGAATGCCACGGGGATGGGGCGACCCGTGGCAGCCAGCGCCTCGCACAGCGCGGCCGTGAAATCCACATTGCCCGAGACGAAGTCGGCCGGATCCTGTGGCCGGTTCACGCCCGCTAGGTGGATGACGGCATCCGCCTGTGCGGCTGCGGCACGCAAGTCTTCCGGGCTGCTGGCACGTGTAATGGGCAGGACATCGAATCCTTCGCGCTCGCCCAAGGCTACGCACAAGTTCCTGCCGATGAAGCCGTCGACACCGGTGACGAGGATCTTCATCTCAATCCACCGGCACTGCTGGACGGCCGGCGACGAGGTCGCGGATGAAATCCAGCTTCATCAGCAGTTGCTGCATACCCTCCACGTCGAGGCGCACGGTATTGGCAGAAGTGTAGTCGTGCGCCTCGCTGATGCGCTTCTCGCCCTGCTCGACGAACTTGCCATAGTTCAGATCGCGCAAATCCGGACGCACGCGAAAATAACCGGGCAGATCTTCCGCATGGGCCATTTCCTCACGGCTGAGCAGGGTTTCGTGCTTCTTTTCGCCGTGACGCGTGCCGATGATCCGGATCGGGTGTTCCGGCTTGCCGAGCAATTCGGTGAGAGCCTTGGCCAGCGTCTGCATCGTGGCGGCAGGAGCCTTCTGCACGAAAATATCGCCACTACTGCCATGCTCGAAAGCGTAGAGCACCAAGTCGACGGCATCATCCAGTGTCATCATGAACCGGGTCATGTCCGGGTCGGTGATGGTGATCGGCGTGCCGGCTTTGATCTGGTCGACAAACAGCGGAATGACCGACCCGCGGGAGGCCATCACGTTGCCGTAGCGCGTGCCGCAGATGGTGGTGTGCGCCGGATCGACGGTGCGCGCCTTGGCCACGAACACCTTCTCCATCATCGCCTTGGAGATACCCATGGCATTGATCGGATACACTGCCTTGTCAGTGCTCAGGCAGATCACTTTGCGAACCCCGCACTGGATGGCCGCCTCGACCACGTTCTCGGTACCGATCACGTTGGTTTTCACCGCCTCCATCGGATGAAATTCACAGGATGGCACCTGCTTGAGCGCAGCCGCACCGAACACGTAGTCGACTCCCCGCATCACGTTGGTCACCGCGGCCGGATCGCGCACGTCGCCTATGTGCAATTTGAGCTTGTCACTGGCATAGCGCTTGCGTACATCGTCCTGCTTCTTTTCGTCGCGACTGAGAATCCGTATCTCGCCGATATCCGTCTGCAGGAAGCGGCGGAGCACGGCATTGCCGAACGAGCCAGTGCCACCGGTGATCAAAAGTACCTTGTTCTCGAACATGAGTTAACGTCAGCTCCCGATCTTCAAGCAAAATGTTCCGCGAGCCGGCGGGCTCGCCAGCATCGCATCATGCGTTTTTCTTTCCGCCGCACTCGAAAATCGATCCCTGATTTTTCGTGCAGGCATTCCACCGTGTATCTCGTAGGGAGGGATATCCTTGGTAACGACGCTGCCGGAAGCCACGATGGCCCCACGTCCGATATGTACGCCGCTCATGATGATGCAACGATGCCCGATCCAAACGTCTGCATCGATGATAGTCTCTTTCAACTCGGGTCGCCCGGAAAAGATCATCGGAACACCCGCAACATCGAAACGATGATCGCTGCCCGTGACCGTGACTCCGGAACTGAGCATCACGTAAGCACCGATTCGCACTCGCGGGCATATCCGGCAACCATCGCCCATAAAACTGTATTCACCCGCAACAAAATCCTTGGAAACACGCCCCGACCCGGCCATATAAAAAGTTGTGGCAACGTTCCGAAGCCCAAATTTCAGTCGCTTGTACCACATTACCCAATTTCGGTAGGCTATATATGCCGAGTTACTCCCTCTGAGCCAATTCAGGTTCATTGTATTACATCGCCTTGTGACAATACAGCGAGAAACTGCCTGGCGATATTCGGCCAACTATACCGTTCTCGCATGAGCGTCGAGCCTCGCGCACCAACGTTATGCCGATGCCGATCATCGCAAAACGAGAATATCGCGGCCATCAAGGATTCGACATTCCCGTCATCATAGACCATACCAATGCCCTGCCAGCGCTCCTTGGCCTTCTCCGTATCGCTCATGATCACGGGCAACCCACAGGCAGACGCATCCAGCGTGCTGGTCGTAATGCCGTGCGGCCAGACCGCAATATCTGCGGCACGGTAATAGGCCGGCAATTCGATCCATGGCATGAATGGCACATGAATGGCGCGACTATAGCCGGACAACGTCACCGCCGCGGGACCATCACCAACGAAAACGCATCGAATCGACCATCCCTTTTCGAACAGGCTTTGCACCGCAGCAGCAAGCAGATCAATCCCCTTGCTCATTTCCATCCTGCCCGTCCAAATTACCACGATTTCATCGTTTTCGATATTCAAATTCGACCTGACCCGAGCCCTCTCGTCGATGGACGCGGCATCGCCGACCGGGAAGAATCGCCGAGTATCGACGCCCAACGGAATCGTTTGGAGCTTGGAACGCGGTACGCCATAAAACTCGACAAGCGCTTCTCCACCATCGTCGACAGAAGGTACGCACTTGGTGACGAACAATGAAAACAGGCGGCCCATGATGTACCGTGACCAGTACGATTTTACTCCAGCCAACGAGTATTTTCGGCATTTGCGTATCGAAACCGGAACAGCGCTGTATGACTGCCCCGTCGAAGTTACAAGTCGAAATCCTAGCACCAATTTTATAAAAATGACTTGCCCCAATACAATGGACGATATGCCTCGGACGATTACCGCATCGGGTTGAATTTCACGCAGTTTTTTACATAATCCCCTCATAACCACGCGGCGACCGATGAAGCGGAATTTCAACGTATGGATGGTCACGCCTTCACAAACTACCTCGTTCGGTTCGATCTGAGTGTTCAGCATGACACCGAAATGCGCCGCCGAGCGTGCGTAATATGGGGGCAATCTGCATGTAAGCACATGTACTTCCGCGCCAAGCTTGGCAAGCTCGGGCGGCAACACATTGTCAATGTATCCGAGTCCGTTCGTAAGCGTCTCGACCACATATGCAATTTTCAAGGCCCCCCCCCTGCTGATGGCAATGTACTGATATTGATTCTGCCCCAGTTTCCCGGAAACTGATCCAGGCGACAGGGGGTAACTCCGTATCACTGGCAACCGGGGGTGATCCGACTCGAAAGCCAAAAGCTAGGTGCTGGCGTCCCCGGGCGCTTTCCCTGTAACTCCTTAAGTGGGAACATCAACGACGCATCCATGCCGCCGAGCTTGCTGAGTCACTTGTAAAGCATGACCAAACTGACGCCGTGCTCGCAGCACAGCTCAGACTCCGCGCGTCAGCCTAGCTTGTTTGGGAACAGCAATAATCTGACTCTCGATGAAGCGGGACGTTTTCATGGAATCTCCTCGGGTTAGGTCAGAATTCGAGGAAGGTCCACATTCGGAGCCTGCTAACTAGAGGGGAGATAATCATAAATCAACGGGTTGATCTCGTTGTGCCTGAGATACTGCCCCAGCAAAGCCAGCCCGGCGTTGAAACTCAGCTCGCAGGGCTGCTATTGGCAATCAGCGTGGTCACGCTCAACCTCATCCGGAAAATGATTTACACCGTAGCACAAATAAATTACAAAAAACAATGTTTTGTTCATCGAGATCATGGGTTTAGGGTTAGGCTAAGGTTACATCAGACTGCAAACAAGACAGCCCCCCATAGACCGCTTTCAATACGCAAAGTTGCTCTTCCCAACAATATTTTTTTGATGCCTGCCGAACGTTTACACGAAGTAATTGTTTGTCAGCGTTTTTGAAATTTCTTATCGATCTAACCAATCCTTCGGTTGATTCGTCATCAACAACGCCACCAGCTCCAGTAACATTCACCCAGGTCTTTAAACCTTCAATATTTGAAACAAGTACAGGAAGCCCAGCCATGATGTATTCAAACAATTTGTTGGGGGAACAGTACCGGTAACTAAAGCAAGAATCTTCGATCAGGCACAGCCCGCAATCAGCGGATGCCGTGTATTCGAGCAATCCCTTTGGTGCAACTGCTGGATGATAGTGAATATTTTTACTCTTGGCTGCATGAGTTTCGACCAGCCCCACAAGTGGGCCATAGCCCATCACAACCAGCACTTGCTTCGGGTCATCCAGTACCGCAAAGGCGTCGAGCATCCGCTCGATTCCTCTGCCTTTGGTAACAGCTCCCTGATACAAAAAAATCGTTGCATCTATATGAATATCAAACCGTTCCCTGAATTTATTATTTTTTTCAATCTCTTGGTATGGGGGGCAGTTCATGACGAGCGCCGGTTTTTTGATGGCATACAGCCGAGCGTATTCTCTAGCTATTCCATCCGAGACCGTAATGACTGCATCAGCAAAACGAATCAGCACACTTTCCAAAAACTGCAACGCCTTGATACTCCACCGGCTCTGATTCGGCACCTGGTTAGACTCGAATTCGTGTGCATCGTACACAACCTTCATCCGGCCCAACGTCAAAACCTTCAATAATACACCCACTGGTAACGTATTCAAATCATTGCAATGAACGACATTCATTCTTTTCGATAACCATATAACACGCAGAAGCCATTCAACATATTTGAACAACTGAACCGTCCTGTGTTTGGAAAATTTTCTGGTAAAGAGGGAAACTCGATTTATCAGATATCCATCAATAATTTCCAAATAAGCAGATCCTTCTTCGTGCAAGCCGAAAACGGTGACATCAAAACCATTGATACTTAACCATTCCGCGATCCTCATCACTCGACTATCGTTAGTGACATTATTTATGGCGAATGAAGCCAATCGTAATTTCATATATTGGTACCTGATTATCGATTTACCACGGCTACTTATGCTCTTGGAGCCGCGCTAATGCGTCAAATAGGTAATTTCGGTGCTGATGTGGGAATCGTTGAGGAAAAACACCCTGAAACGGCACTGTCATTGGGTGTGACGAAGACGTGCGGCAAAGAAAATAGCTAGTCAGGTTTTGTTATCGGCCCATATACGAACACCATTCTATGGCATTCAACCATCGCCAACATCGGAAATTGAACTCCGCTCCTCCCGTCAACACCCTTTGCCATTCGGCATTAACTTCGTTTGCATCAAAGTAGTCCAATTGCTCGGCACGACGAAGACAATCCTTTACCCAGATATCCATTTTCGTGAGCCAGGCACGCTCCGGAGTGGCAAAACCTATTTTATCACGTCGATCCAGAATAACGTCCGGCACAATGCCTCGCATCGCCTCCCTGAAGACATATTTGCTGACTCCTTCTGGTGAAATCAGATACGCTTCCGGCAACGAATACAGATATTCGACCAAAGGAACATCAAGGAAAGGTACTCTGCTCTCTATCGAAAAGTGCATTGAATCGCGATCTTCGTACCGCAACAAATATGGTAAACTCGAAACTTCCAGCGTCTCTAGCAGTCGTTCTCGTAGATGATCCGGCCCCCTGGTTCCATGAAGAAAATCAGGGCGAAGATTGACACCATGTGATTTAAACCATTTGACATTGAGCCATTTTGGCGGAACATTCTTCGAAACGATTTGTCGGACGAGAAAACGTGCCCAGTTTGGCAGCAATTCACGGCCGGCAAACATAGCAAGCGACTTGCCAGTGCAACCAGGCCGTCGGCGTGCGTACCGAAAGAACTTGTATGCAGCTCCAAAGTCTAGCTTGTGAAGCAAGGTGGCAAAACGGCTACCCTGATACGAAACGTATCCACCGAGCATTTCATCTGCTCCTTGCCCATCCAGCATAACCTTGATGCCGAAACTGGCGGCCGCCTTAAACACACGAAATTGCGCATAAATACTGGTGCTCCCGAACGGCTCCCCCTGAGCCAATATCAACTCATCCAGATCATTGACCAGTTCTTCGTTAGTTGCCCTAACCTTGTGCGGAATTGCGTTAATGTGCGAATTGACCACGTCTACCCAGGATTCTTCGCCTATGGTTTTGTCATCCACAATGAAACTAAAGGTATGAATTTCCTGTTTGGGATTTAAATGTCTGACTGCGCAAGCGATAGACGACGAATCTATCCCTCCGGAAAGCGCAGTGCCTATCGGAACGTCGCTGCGCAGATGCTTCTCGACACTATCGAGGAATAAAGTGCGAACACGGCTGCATGCCGTATTAAAATCAGGTCCCCTCCTATTTCTCAGGTCAATTCTCCAATAGCGCAATGGCGAAGGCAAAACCTGACTATCGATTGGGAATTTAATATAGCTCGCGGCCGGTATCTGACTGATACCTCTTATCATTGTTCCCACCCCAACATCACTGGTGCCAGCCAACAGGTATTCGTAAAGACCTTGAGGGTCAATGTCAGCGGCAACCCCCGGCAGTGCCAACAAAGGAGCCTGTTCGGATGCAAAAGCGAAACCACCATTCCATTTGCAATAAAAAAGTGGCTTGATCCCAAAAAAATCACGAGCAACAGTCAATTCTCTGGCATCGGAATCAAAAAAGCAGAAGGCAAACATCCCTCGCAATTTTGATAGAGCATCAATTCCCCACTCTGCCAGAGCCAATAACAAGACCTCGGTATCCGTTTGGGTTCGAAAGGAGCGCCCCATCAATTCTAGTTCAATGCGAAGCTCTCGATAGTTGTATATCTCCCCGTTAAATACGATGTGGTATTTCCCGTCGGCAGAGCTCATCGGCTGCCAACCTGCTTCTGAGAGATCAATGATCGACAATCTCACATGCCCTAGCAACAATTTGCCGGACAGGGATGATTTATCCTTTCCACGTTCAATGATCCCACCTTCGTATGCCATCCATCCGCGATCATCAGGCCCCCGATGATTGATCGTATCTAGGAGGTTGCTTATTGTGATAGGGAGTTTTTTGGTGTTCAGAAGAGTCACAAATCCGCACATGATTATCCCTCAAGCCACATTTTAATATCCAGGGAAGAGCTATTTGGTCAGCTTTTAGCCAAAACTCGCTGATATACGGCATGTAAAGTTTTATCTTGCACTTCCCAGCAGTACGTCTTTGAAGCCAATCGAACATTTGTCAAAAATGATTGGCTGTCCTTATTTTTGAAATCTTTTATCGATTTTACCAATCCATCGATTGATTCGTCATCGACAACGCCACCAACCCCCGTGTCATTCACAATAGATTTTAGACCTTCAATATTTGAAACAAGAACAGGGAGCCCTGCCATAATGTATTCGAATAATTTGTTTGGCGAACAGTATCGGTAACTAAAGCAAGAATCTTCTATCAGACACAATCCGCAATCAGCGGATGCTGTGTATTCAAGTAACCCCTCAGGTGCAACTGCTGGGTGATAATGGATATTGCAATTCTTGGTCGCATAAATTTCTACCAACCCAACCAATGGGCCATACCCCATCACGACCAGCACATGTTTCGGATCATTCAGCACTGAAAAGGCATCGAGCATTCGTTCAATACCTCTTCCTGCAGAAACTCCGCCTTGATACAAAAAAATCGATGCATCTGCACATATTCCAAACCGTTCTCTGAACCGGTCTTTTTTTTCGATATCTTGATATGGGGGGCAATTCATAACCAGTGCCGGTTTTTCGATGGCATACAGTTTAGCGTATTCTCTAGCTATCCCATCAGAAACCGTAATTACCGCATCAGCAAAACGAATCAGCACGCTTTCCAGAAACCGTAACGTTCTGATACTCCACCAACTCTGATGTGGTATTTGGTTTGATTCGAATTCATGCGCATCGTACACAACCTTTATTCGACCCAACGACAGAATTTTTAACAATGCACCCGCAGGCAACGTATTCAGATCATTGCAATGAATAATGTCGACTCCGAATAAGTTTCGAATTACGCAAATAATAAATCGACAGTGCAATACAAGACCTGAGATACCCGGCATCAAGAATCGTCTTGCCGGATGAGAAAACGAATGGAAGCCACTCTCTTTTTCTCTAGAGCCGACTGATACAGCCATTATATTGAGCCGCATATCTCTTAGTGATTGAATCTCTTTTTTTACCCTTGAATCATGGTCCATGGCCGAAAGAGTTAAAATGCCGACGGTAGTCATGACGTGGCACCATCTATCCTAGCAAAGGTAAAGATGTTCATCGCCAGTGATACCAGAACATCAACAATAAAAAACAATACAAGAATAATTATCACCCCATCCCTAAAAAAAACGAATAGCACCATAAATTTGCTTAATAACGACACAATTGCGCTGGCTAAAGATGCATGCTGAATTCTAAGAACAACATGCGCACCGCTTATCGTTGAAAAAACAAATAAAATAAAAACTGGAATAGCAAGCATTACTGTCATCTCGCCCGCCTGATGCCATTTATCACCAAATATTGTAATAAAGATTTCCCGACCAAAGAGAAGAAAAAAAATTGCCGGCAATAACGCAATAGAAGCGCTTCTTATCAAAGCTGCCAAGAAAACCGAACGAGAGAATTTTCCAACTGCATACAAGCTGGAAAATTTTTTGAAATTAACCTGGGAGATAGCCGTGCCTACGATTGCTGCAGGCAACATCAAGCAGCGTTGTGCAAATGAATACTGCCCAGTGGCGGCGCCGCCGAAAAAATATGAAAATGCATAAATCGGAAAGTTGGATAATATCGCACCAATCGCAGCTTCCGGCATTGAATAAAGTGGAAAATCAAAATATTTTTTTACAAGATTGCGATCATATCGATTGCGATAAATAAGTAGCTTAAATTTTTTTTTGCCATACCCCATTACCAGAGTTACAGAGCCTGCAATCTGCCCCAACACAGTCCCACAAATCAAAATTAAACCACCATCTATTAATCCTTTACTCGCTGGAATCATTCCTGTTAAATTAGCAACAGCAGTAACAGTGGATTGAATAACGCGACTCTTGGAGATGTCGCTATAGGCCCCCGAGCGATTTAGTAGCGTAGCGAAAACCAAATTGATTCCTTGGGCACATATGGATATGGGGAGGATCATCCACACGCGAACAGTACCGCTGAAGGTGAAATGCGAATTAAGCGCTATGAAAAGTATGGTTGCCGCCAATAAAGAAAATCCTGCGACATGCACAAGACTTGCAAACGCAATCTTTCGTGCCTCGCTGTCCTCCTTGGGGAGCATCACAGCAGAATCATATTTAGCCGCTGATACAATACCAAGCGGTGCAGATACGGCGACAAACAGTGCCCATTGTCCGAAAGCGGCAACTGAATAGTGCCTCGCCAGAATGGGAGAAATCAATAACGTAATGAGTTGAGATGACACAGCACCCGCAACCAGCGTTAACACCGATGTACGGAAACTAGATCTAGCCACAACGACGCGTTTTAATTTAGCGCTAAAACCCATGAGAAACCTATATACGCATCGGCAATTCGTGCCGATTTTGGCGGATGTCGGGGTTAAATCAGGCAAATCTCATCCCGCTCGGCGCATCAGTTTACCTGATTAGCGGCGACGCTCAGCCAGCTGTCGCGTGATTTGAGACGCACTCGGCGCAACCTCGTTGCCATCTTACGAGGCGGAGAGCCGACATGGCCATGAACCGGGTGCAGTTCCAAGCGGGGTTGTCGATGGTGC
>JAFEBW010000019.1 GCA_018242445.1 Pseudomonadota bacterium
ATGGCAGCCCCTGCCGCAACACATCCAGGCAACGGTGGCACGCCAGGTTGGCACGGCGCCCTGCCGGCAAGCCGTCGATATCAGGATGCGGCTGGAAAGCGTTCCGTTGCCGGCGCCTGCCGAAAGCCTGATGCACTGTACGCAACGGATCATGCAGATGGGCCATCCGGGGCCGGAAAGCTTGCAACCAAGCGCGAACTGGCCATCGGGTTGCATGCTGCGGCATGTTGCCTGGATGGCCAGAGCGTCGGGTAGGCAAGCTTGCGAATCGACTGCCCGGCTTGCTCACCTGGCACGATGGCCTGGTGTTTCACACCGGGAATTGCACACACACGAAAGTTTTGCGGGGAGGGCGCAATTAGCACGGAAAGCTTGCGGTTCGCCCTCTTGCCTTCGGCGTGCTGCAGGATGTTCGCCGACAACCAAACGGCCAGCCAGAAAGGAGCAGCGAATGGCCCGCGTGATCGACGCCCCTCCGTGGTTTTGGTGTTGCCGGTGTTGCGGACATGCCTTCAGCACGGCGCAACGGCTCATCGTGATGTGCCCGCGATGCTGGTCGTTGAAAGTCAGCCCGGACTGGCGCTGGCGCAAATGATGCGGCCGGACGGCTGATGCGGGATCGGGAACCAATGCCATTCGAAGTTCATTTCAATACAGGAGAATCCGCCATGTTCAAGATCATCGGAGCGCTGGTGGTGTATGGATTTGCCGCTTACGGGCTGGGTTTGTTGCTGGAAGACATCGGGCAGCAACGATCGAACCCGAGGTGACGGTTTGCGCGGTTTGGCGACTTTTCGATGCGCAATGAGCGAAGTTGACCTGTTGTAACCATTCCACTGACGAGGAGAAATGCCATGACACCCTGCCCCAATTGCAACAGTGACCGTATCGACCAACGCCATATCGCCCGCAATACCGGCGCGGCTCTCGGCGGAGCCGCCGGCGCGGTGGGCGGGTGGTCCGGCGGGGTGGCGGGTGCCGAGACCGGGGCGGCGATCGGGGCGTTCGGTGGCCCTCCGGGCATCGCGATCGGCACCTTGATCGGCGGCATACTCGGCGCGCTGGTGGGTGCCGGTGCGGGTGCCACGGCGGGCGGCATGGCCGGCAAGGCGGTGGACACGAACCTGCTGAACAACCACGTGTGCCTGAGTTGCGGGCACACGTTCAGCGACGGCTAGTCCACCATTTAGTCTGACCGCGTCAGATCCGCGTTCAGTCGGTCAAGCCTGCGATGCCCGAATGGGGCGGCTGTGCCGAGTCGCTTCGGGTTACACCGGCACGGGCGTCAACTTCACGACCAGGGTGTGCGCCACCTTCTACGCGGTGACAAACAAGGGGTTGCCTTCGCCGGACAACAAGGCACAGACGCCGACAAGGCGCTCGATTGCGCACGCCGCACCTGCTGCGCCTGAGTTGGGTCAGGCGGGAAATCGCTCACATGGCAGAGCCATGCTCGTTTTGGCCCGCCTCCAGCGGCTCGCCGAGCAGGCCGCGCAAGGCGTTGGCCCAGGCGTGCAGGCGCGGCACCGCCGTATCGCGGCGCAGGGCATACCAGGCCTGGATGAGTTCGCCGCGGGCGCGCTTGGACAGGCGGCAGCCGTGGCTGGCATCGTCGGAAAAATCATCGCGAGCCAGTGCGCCGGGCGCGAGCAGGGCCACGGCCATGCGGTCCACCAGCGGGCGCACGCATTCCAGCGCATCCAGCGAGAGGGCGTGGCGGCCGGGGTAGAGGCTGTGCAGGAAGCCCAGCGCAGGGTCGAGCCCGAGGCGCTGCACCGCGGCCAGCGCATCGGCGCCGGCCAGGGCGTAGCCGTAGGACAACAGGGCATTGAACGGGTCGCGCGGGGGGCGGCGGCGCACGGCGTGGTCGTGGATGTCGTAGGCGATCAGGGCGAGGCTGGGCATGCGCACTCCGCGGACAAGGGCGGGTTTTGCACACTGCACGCGCAAAACCGCGTGCAGTGCGGATGCAAGCTTGCAAGCGCGCAAGCTTGCGTTTGCAGGCGCCGATGGAAGGCGGATGCAATCTGCCCGCCATCGGCAGCGGCGGCCTTGCGACGCTGCGCCGATGCCCTTCCCTGCCACGTGGAGTTCTGCCATGGCCACCTACTTCATCAGCCGCCACCCGGGTGCGATCGACTGGGCGCGGGCGCAGGGCATCGATGCGCAATGGGTGCGGCATCTGGACCTGGCAAGCGTGCAGTCCGGCGACAGCGTGCTGGGCACGCTGCCGATCCACCTCGCGGCCGGGGTGTGCGAGCGCGGGGCGCGTTACGTGCACCTGGAGCTGGACCTGCCGGCGCAGCTGCGCGGCTGCGAGCTGGATCTGGCGGCGATGCAGCGCCTGTCGCCGCGGCTGGTGGGCTATCGGGTGCTGCGGGAGACGAATCCGGTGCCCGCGGCAGGCGATGGCTCTTGATCAGATTGATGTACATGCCACCCCAACCCACCTGATCCATCACTACGCCATGCCTGCCATGCAAGCCTATCGCAGTCGAAGTGGCTGCCCTCATCCGCCCTGCGGGCACCTTGACTCGCACCATCCTTGGCGCTCGCCCTTCGGGCCAGCTTCGCTGTTCGCAGGCGCATCCTGCGCATGCAGTCCCCGGAGGGGGAAGGAAACAAACGCCTCTCCCTCCGGGAGAGGCCGCCGCGCCACAGGCGCGGCGGGTGAGGGAATGTCGTGTCAAGCCTCACGAAACCATGGGCTCCAGATGGCGCAACCCCGGCCCCGGTGACAAGCCAGCCACTCGAATACCCCGTCCAATCATCCACCCCGTCGATTCGACCCACCCCGCCGCAGGAGTACACGCCATGGTCGTCCTCGCCGCCTTCATCTCGTTCTGCTCGATCTGGTTCCTGCTCACCCACGTCAGCGCGAAATGGATGCGCCGGCTGGTGGGCCACAAGGGGCTGGTGGATCTGGTGCTGCACGGCACGGTCATCTTCCTGTTCCTCGGCACCTCCACCCTCGGGCTGCTGCAGGCCGAGCTGGCGGCGATCATGTTCTCGATCTCGCTGCGGGTGTATCGCTACCTGTTCGGCTTCGAGCGCCTGACGGCGCACGGCTGGGAGCGGTACCACGGGGTGTTCAAGAAATTCGTCTGAAACCGGGGCCACCGCGATCGCCTTTTGTTTCGACTCACCCGCCCGATGCCCGGGCACCCTCACCACAAGGAAGTGCACCTATGCAGCAGATCACCCTTTCCGACCACACCGGCACCCAATTGCAGCAGGCAAGGCAGGCGCGCATGGCGCAGGCCGACGGCAAACTGGCGACGTGGCGGCAACGCCAGGCAAGCCGGCGCGAAGCGCTCGCGCAGGCCAGGGCGAGCATGCGGCAGGCCTGGTGGCAGCGGAAACTTTTCGCGGTCATCGGGCATGGACTGCGCGCGGCGTGGATGCGCTGCATGCTGTGGCGCAAGGCGCCTGCCGTGGCGGCCGGCGCGCCGGGGCAACAGGAGGCCATCTGGGCGGCCGGCCGGGAGGGCGAGGCGAACGTGGCCGCCTTCCTCGGCCAGCGCCTCGGCGCGGAGTGGACGCTGCTGGCGGGTTACCACAACCCGCGCGGGGAGATCGACCAGGTGCTCGTCGGCCCCACCGGCGTGTTCGCCATCGAAGTCAAGCACGTCGCCGGCGACATCCATGTGCGCGGCGATGCGTGGACGCGCGACAAACACGACCGCTACGGCAACCTGGTGAAGGTCGGCGAGGTGTTGGCCGACAAGGGCGGGCGCTCGCCCGGCCGGCAGGTTGGCGAGACGACGGCGCAGATGCTGGCGTGGCTGCGCAAGAGCATGCCTGCCCTCGCCTGCCGCCCGATGGTGGTGCTGTCGCACCCGAGGGCGCGCATCGCCACGCGCGATCAGGCCAGCGTGATCGTGGTCGAGCTGACGCGCTGGAAGCTGGAGAACACCGTCCTCGCCCTGCCAGTCACGTTGTCACCGTCGCAATGCGCGCAGGCGGTCGAGCTGCTGCGGCGCGACCACGCGCACCATCGGGCGCGCCGGCAATCACCGCAGAACAAGCAACACGAACGCCGGGCGATGCGCGCCTGAACCTTCATCATTGCAGGAGACATCGATATGAGCACATTGGAAATCTGGCTGGTTTCGACGGCAATTGGCCTGTCGATGTACGGGTTCGTCTGGTTGGTCGGATGGTCGAACCAACGGCAGGCGCGGCGTCATGGTTGGCAGGCTGGTGCCGGGGAAACCATCGACAGATTTTGGCAGGGCCACACCATCAACCCGGCTTCAGGGCTGCCGATGCAGGTGAACGGGCATTTCGACGTGATGGGCAATCCGTATGGATTCAACACGCATGGACGGCATGGCGGAATGGGAACGTCGACCAACCCCGCGACCGGCTTGCCGATGCTGGGCAGCAGAGGCAGTGGCGACTTGGGCAGCGGCTTCGACGTCGCCGGCAATCCGTGGGGCAGCAGCGGCAACGGCTTCGGAGGGTTCCCATGAGCCGGCAGCCGCCTGCCCTGCGTCTCGTGGTGGCCGAGGGCGGCCGCGCGGATCTGTGCCGGCAGATGGTGCGAGCCGTGCTCGAACACCGCTACGCGCAGGCTCGCGCGCTGGCGCGGCGACTCGGGCATCGGGCAAGCATGGTGCTGGTGCCGGCGGATGCCGATGCACCCGACACGGCAAGGCAAGCACACGCAAGCACTCGCGAATGACTAAAAAATCCTGAAGCAGCTTTGAACCTGAAGCATGCATCGAACCTTCGCGCTGCAGCCACGGCAAGCTTGCGGATCGAAGCCACGGCCGCACGCAGGAGCAACATGTCGCGCAGGGCACGAAACACGCCTCCGCACGCGCATCCCCGCCTTGCATCGCCAACCACGCCATCCGGAGACATGCCATGAGCCAGCACGACCGCAACGATGCCAACACCCCCGTCGATGGCCAGCCGAACGCCCCCGTGCGCGCCTGCCTGCGCCGCCCGGCCGTGCCCGTGCCCACGCACAATCCGGCACCCACGATGTCCGAGCCGCCTGTGATTGACGGCTTCTACGACATCAGTATCGACGAAAATTGGCCGGGCGCACCCATGGCCACCGCAGGCGATGCGCCCGCGTACGTGCCGACGCTGGCCGATCTGGCCGATGCGGGCGACATGGACGATTTCGGGGACGATGAACTGGACTTCGACGAGATGGACGACGAGCACGAGCTGGTCATGCAGGAGGCCGACATCGACAACGCAGACCATGCCCGCGACAAGGAGGAAGGCTGGTACTACGACGACGAGGACGAGGATGTGGGCGATCCTCGCGATGCGGGCGAGGCGGACGACGAAGACGGCGAGGACGACGGCACGGCGCAGTAGCTCGAAGTTCGGTCGGGCGCGCGCCGCCGAGGCGATCACGGCCCGAAAGCGGTGGCAAGGTTGCTGGCATGCCCTGCCTCGGCGGGGATGCCGGCGGCGCGACGCCGTGGCGATCAGCGAGGGCGACATCCAGGCCTTGCGCGCGGAGATGCAGACCTGAAGTCGCCGATGCCATCGACCACGCATCCGTCCACTACCACGGCCTCGACTTCGTGCCATTCAGCCTGTCGCTGGCGGTGATCGCGCTGTCGGTGTTGATGGACAAGAAGCTGACGTGGGAGATGGCCGGACGGAGTTTCGGCGAGCGCAGCGCCAAGGCCAGCGTCGCGGTCACCGCCGGCAAGGCCGCCATGATCGCCACGCAGACCTGGTGGATCGGCTTGCTGGCGGGCGTGGGCTCGCGCTGGCTGGCCGCCAGGGGCGAGGGCAAGCGCGAGCGCTATCAGGTGCTGGAGAACGCCCTGCGCGTCCTGCGCCCGCTGATGGTCGCGGCGAAAAGCGCGGCGGCAAGTGCCTGATCGGGGGCTTGCGGATCCTCTCATCGACGTGAAAAGCCGGTAGCGTGAAAGGCCGGCGACGTGAAAAGCTGGAAGCGAGAGAGGCCACCCCCTGTCGCAGCCTTCCGACGCGGCCGCATTGCCCCCCGCTGCGGGGGTATCGCAACTTGCATCTTTCCAGGCTGCCCCGTGCCTGGCTGCCTTTCCGGGCCGCCCCACCTCGGCGCGCGCGCCGCGCCCCTCGCGCATGACGGCCGATTCCGGCATGCTTTCGCCCCGCCGCGTGGCCACCGCCACTGCGGCGCGCTGCCTGCCGGCGACGGCACTTGTCCGCGGAGATATTGCTTGCGCCCCAGCCTTCGACTGCTGCCCCTGAGCCTGGCCCTCGCCCTGGCCTGCACCGCCTACGCGCGGCCCGGCCCGGGTGGCGGCGCACCCAACAAGGCCGCCGCCTTCAAGCATCCCGCCGACGAGTTCCTGCTGTGCCGGGGCAACGCGGTGCCGGAGTTTCCCGGCATCGCGCCGATCGGCAAGCCCGCCGACCGCCCGACCGCGCCGGCCGACGTGCAGGCCGACAGCACCGACATGCGCAAGGTGGGCGTGAGCGTGTTCGACGGCCACGTGGAGATGCGCCACGCCGACCAGTGGCTGTTCGCCGATCAGGTGACGTGGGATCACGAGACCAGCATCTGGAAGGCGGTCGGTGCGGTGAAATATCAGGACGCCACCGTGCGCCTGACCGCCGACCGCGCCGACGGCGACCGCGACAAGGACATCACCACGGTCAACGGGGTCGCCCAGCCGATCCAGTACCAGTTGCGCAACACCCGCGGCAACGGCGTCGGCGATCACGGCAAGGTCGAGGGCGATCAGGAGACCTTCTGGGACGCGACCTGGTCCACCTGCGACCCGCAGGACCGCAAGTGGGAGATCCACGCCGACCGCATCGAGATGGACCGCGCCACCGACGTGGGCACCGCGCATGGCGCCACCGTGAAGGTGGGCAACGTGCCGGTGTTCTACCTGCCATGGATGACCTTCTCGCTGGACAACGAGCGCAAGAGCGGCTTCCTCACGCCCAGCCTCGGCGCGTCCAGCGACAGCGGCTTCATCTTCATGCTGCCGTATTACTTCAACCTCGCGCCCAACTACGATGCCACCCTCACCGGCATCTTGTACGGCGACCGCGGGCTGATGCTCGACGGCCAGTTCCGCTACCTCACCGCCAGCAGCCACGGCACGATCGAGGCGACGTGGCTGCCCGACGACCGCGAAACCCATGCCGACCGCGGCTCCTTGCAGATCGGCTCGGTCACCAACCTCAGCCCGAACTGGTACGCCAGCGTCGATGTGCACCGCGTGAGCGACGCGGAGTACCTGCGGGACTTCCGGCAGGAACCCTTCGCCGCCGCGATCGGATTCCTGCCCAGCACGCTCGGCCTCCAGGGCAAGGGCGAGTTCTGGAGCGCAGGCCTGTACGCGCAGGGCTGGCAGATCACGGATCCGAGCCTGGTCAAGTCGCAGCAGCCCTACAGCCGTTTGCCGGATGCCTGGCTGCGCTGGCAGCAGCCCTTCGCCGAGCACCTCGAAGTCGGGTTCCGCGGCGAGGCCGTGCGCTTCGAGCAATCCGTGCTGTCCGACGGCACGCGGATCGACGTGTACCCCTACCTCGCCCTGCCCTTCGTGCAGCCGGCGTGGTACGTGCGCCCCGAATTCGGCTATCGCTACACCAGCTACAGCCTCGAACAACCGGTGGTTCCCGGCGGCAACACCAGCCCCACGCGCGGGCTGCCGATCGTCGACCTGGACGCCGGCGCGTATTTCGAGCGCGACGCCAGCCTGTTCGGGCACGCTTTCGTGCAGACGCTCGAACCGCGCCTGTTCTACCTGCGCGTGCCGTACCGCGATCAGGACGACATCCCGATCTTCGACACCCAGGCTTACTCCTTCGCGTGGGAGCAGTTGTTCCGCACCGACGCCTTCACCGGCGCCGACCGCCAGTCCGACGCCAATCAGCTCACCGCCGCGGTCACCACCCGCCTGCTGGATGCGGCCGACGGGCGCGAATGGCTGAGCGCCAGCGTCGGCCAGATCCATTACTTCACGCCCCCGCGCGTGACCCTGCCAGGCCAGCCCTACGCCAACATCACCAACAGCGATTTCGTGTTCAACACCGACCTGGCGCTGGACGACCGCTGGAGCGTGGGCAGCGAATACCTGTACGACCCGCAAGACCACCGCACCGACCTGTTCGGCGTGCGCTCGCAATACCGCTTCGGCCACGGCGGCGTGGTCAACGTCGCCTACCGTTACCGACCGGGGCAGATCCGCCAGTCCGACGTATCCTTCCTGTACCCGCTGAACGAGAACTGGCGCCTGCTCGGGCGCTGGAACTATTCGCTGCGCGATCGCTCCACCCTGGAAGGCATGGGCGGCGTGGAATGGCAGGACTGCTGCATGGCGGTGCGCTTCCTCGCCCGCCACTACATCCACGACACCAGCGGCGACAAGGACACGGTGGCCTTCCTCGAGATCGAGTTCAAGGGCATGGGCTCGCTGGGCAGCAGCCCGGATCGGGTGCTGGCTCGTGATATTCTTGGCTATTCGCGCTGATCCGGCAGCCGCACCACGCGATGCCCGCCGGTTCCGCCCCCATTCCCCACGCGAGCCCCTCCCCACGTCCATGACGAAATCGATCTTCGCGCTTGTGTTGCTTGTCGCTCCCATGGCCGCGACGCCGGCCGCGCTCGCGCAGACACCGCCAGCCGCCGCGCCCTCCGCGCCAAGCACGTCCTCCGTCCAGCCGATCGACAGCATCGTGGCGGTGGTGGACGACGACATCATCCTGCGCAGCGAGCTCGATCAGGCCATGCGCAACGTCAAGGCGCAGTACGCCGGCCACGAGAACCAGCTCCCGCCCGAGGACGCGCTGCGCAAGCAGGTGCTCGAGCGCCTCGTGCTCGCCCACCTGCAACTGGCGCGCGCGGCCGACAACGGCATCAAGACCAGCGATGCGGAAGTGGATCAAGGCATCGCCACGCTGGCCCAGCAGAATCATGTGACGATGCCGCAGTTGCAGGCCAAGCTCGCGGCCGACGGCATGAGCTACGACGCCTTCCGCAAATCCATCCGCGACGAGATCACCATCCAGAAATTGCAGCAGAAGGTGATGGAGAACCAGCTCGCGGTCAGCGACACCGAGATCGACAACGAACTGGCCACCCAGCGTGCCGGCGGCCCGCAACTGCATCTGGCCAACATCCTCGTCGGCCTGCCGCCGGATGCCACCAGCGAACAGGTGGCCAAGGCGCAGAAGAAGATCAGCGACATCCGCGACCTGGTGGTCAACGGCAAGATGGATTTCAACACCGCCGCGATCCGCTACTCCGACAGCCAGAACGCGCTGGAAGGCGGCGATCTGGGCTGGCGCAGCGCCGACGAGGTGCCGCCGGCCTTTGCCAGCGTCATCCAGACGCTCAAGCCCGGCGAGGTCACCGCGCCGATCCGCGGATCCAGCGGCTTTCAGTTGCTCAAGCTGGTCGAGACGCGCCAGGCGGGCCACGTCGCGCCCAAGCAAGTCACCGAATACCACGCGCTGGACATGATGGTGCGCGTGGGCCCGGGCGTGACCTCCGAGCAGGCCAGGGCGAAGGTCGATGCCTTCCGCGCGCAAGTGGAGGCCGGCGGCGACTTCGGCGCGCTGGCGAAGAAGGATTCCGACGACACCGAGACCCGCGACAAGGGCGGCGACATGGGCTGGTTCTCGGCTGATGGCTGGGGCACCGCCGTGTCGCAACAGATCCAGAAGCTCAAGGACGGCGAAGTTTCCGCGCCCTTCCAGAGCGACGTCGGCTGGCATGTGATCAAGCTGCTCGGCACGCGCACCACCGACATCGGCGAACAGGCGCTGCGCGAGCAGGCCCGGCAGGCCATCCTGCGCCGCAAGGCAGCCGACCAGTACGACACTTTCCTGCGGCAGATCCGTTCCGACGCCTACGTGGACATCCGCCTGCACGACGCCGGCTGACCCCCGATGCGCCCTCGCCTGGCCCTCGTACCGGGTGAGCCGGCCGGCGTGGGGCCGGAGCTGTGCGTGCGCATCGCCCAAGGCGATCGCGCCGCGCGCTTGTTGACGCTCGCCGACCCCGACACCCTGCTGCGCGCCGCGCATGCGCTGCGCCTGCCGCTGCGCATCCGCGACCCCGACGCCGAAACGGGCCCCGGCGAACTGGCCGTGCTGCCGGTACCGCAAGCCGTGCCGACGGCATTCGGCCAAGCCGATCCTGCCAATGCGCGCGCGGTGATCGACGCCCTGCTGCTGGGCGCACGGCGTTGCCGCGAGGGGCTGGCCGACGCGCTGGTGACCGGGCCGGTGCACAAGGCCAGCATCAACGCCGGCGGCATCGCCTACACCGGCACCAC
Organism: Pseudomonadota bacterium; assembly: GCA_018242445.1. GTDB lineage: Bacteria > Pseudomonadota > Gammaproteobacteria > Xanthomonadales > Xanthomonadaceae > SZAS-103. Next base: position 10,260 of record JAFEBW010000019.1, read on the forward strand.
CGAACTGCTCGCCGCCGATGCCGGCTGCGACGTGGTGATGATGCTCGCCCAAGTCGGCGACAAACCGCTGCGCGTGGCGCTGGCGACGACCCACCTGCCGCTGCGCGCGGTGGCCGACGCGATCACCCACGCCGGGCTCGTGCGCAGCCTGCGCATCCTCGATGCCGACCTGCGGCGGCGCTTCGCCATCGCGCAGCCGCGCATCTGCGTGCTCGGCCTGAACCCGCACGCGGGCGAAGGCGGCTACCTCGGGCGCGAGGAAATCGACGTCATCATCCCCGCCCTCGATACCCTGCGCTCGCAAGGCATGCACCTGCTGGGCCCGCTGCCCGCCGACACCGCCTTCCTCCCGCGCGTGCTGGAGACGTGCGACGCGGTGCTGGCGATGTACCATGACCAGGGACTGCCCGTGCTCAAGCACGCCGGATTCGAGGATGCCGTGAACATCACCCTGGGCCTGCCCTACCCGCGCGTGGCGGTCGATCACGGCACCGCGCTGGATCTGGCCGGGCACGGCAGCGCCGACCCATCCAGCCTCGAACATGCCATTGCCGTGGCCACGCGCATGGCATCCGCCCCGCGACACGACTGAGATGGCCGCGATGAGCGACGACGACCCTCCCATCGATCCGCCTTCGTATGCCGATCCTGCGATCGAGCCGGAGTTCGTGCACAGCGATCCTGCGCAATTGCGACGGTTGCTGCGCGGTTCGGTCGTGACGCTGATCGGGCTGGTCGTGATCGGGCTGTCGTTCCGGTACTGGCTGATGCACGCCGACGCCTTCGTCATCGTCCGCGGCATGTTCTGGCTGTCGTACCTCGTCGGGTTCGGCCTGCTCGCCGTAGCCGTGCATGCGTGGCGCTACGCGCAGCGCATCTTCCGTTCTGCACAATTCCCTCCGCCCGGCGCCTGGGTGCTCGGGCCCACCCGTGTGCTGCGCGGCACTGCGGCGCAGCGTTCGGGCCGCTGGGTGTTGGTCGGCGCCGTGGTGTTGGTGGCGCTCGCCGCATGCGCGTTCTACCTGCCCCACGCCAGCCGCAACCTGGTGTTCCAGGGCAGCCTGCCCGCCTATCCGTCGTTGCCCGTTCCGGCTGCCAGCGGCGCGCATGGCTGATCCCCGCCACGCACCCAAGAAGCACTTCGGCCAGCACTTCCTGCACGATGGCGCGATCATCGAGCGCATCGTGCGCGCGATCGACCCGCGCCCCGGCGAACGCCTCGTCGAGATCGGCCCCGGCCAGGGCGCGCTCACCGCGCCCCTGCTGCGCCGGCACGGCGCGCTGACCGTCATCGAACTCGACCGCGACCTGCTCCCGCGCCTGCATGCCCTCGACGGCGGCAGCGGCGCGCTCACGATCGTCCACGCCGACGTGCTGAACGTCGATTTCACCGCGCTCGCCGGCGACGGCAAGCTGCGCCTGGTCGGCAACCTGCCCTACAACATCTCCAGCCCGATCCTGTTCCACGCGCTCGACCACGCCGCGCACATCATCGACATGCATTTCATGCTGCAGAAGGAAGTGGTCGAGCGCATGGCCGCCGCGCCGGGCAGCAAGGTCTATGGCCGCTTGAGCGTGATGCTGCAGGCGTATTGCGAAGTACTGCCGCTGTTCGACGTGCCGCCGGGAGCCTTCCGCCCGCCGCCGCAGGTGGATTCGGCGGTGGTGCGGCTGACCCCGCGCCAGCCTGCCGACATCGCCATCCGCGATCGCGCGTTGTTCGCGCGCGTGGTGCGCGACGCTTTCGGCCAGCGCCGCAAGACCCTGCGCAACGCGTTGAGCAGCCAATGCGACGCCGACACGATCGCAGCGACCGGCTTGCTGCCGTCGGCGCGCGCCGAACAGGTCGAGGTTGCCGGCTTCGTCGCGCTGGCCAACCATCTGTCGCGCCAGCGGCCACCGTCGATGTCGTAAAATGATCCCATGACCGAGTCCACCTATTCCTTCGAGATCGAGATCACCACGCGCTTCCTCGACGAGCAGTCGCGGCCGGGCGAGGATCGCTACGTGTTCGCCTACACCATCGGCATCCGCAACACCGGCAAGATGCCGGCGCGCCTGCTCGACCGGCACTGGATCATCACCGACGCCAACGGCCGCGTGGAAGAAGTGCGCGGCGACGGCGTGGTCGGCGAACAGCCCTGGCTGCGCCCCGGCGAGCGTTTCGAATACACCTCCGGTGCGGTGCTGGAAACCAGCGTGGGCACCATGCAGGGCAGCTACGGCATGCAGGCCGACGACGGCACCCGCTTCGAGGCGCCGATCCCGGCGTTCACCCTCGCCGTGCCGCGCACCCTGCACTGAACCGACGGCGCGGCGGCGTGACCACCTGGGCGATCGGCGACCTGCAAGGCTGTTACGACGCCACCTGCCGCCTGCTCGAAAAAATCCGCTTCGATCCCGCGCACGACCACCTGTGGTTCGTCGGCGACCTCGTCAACCGCGGCGGGCAATCGCTGGAAACCCTCCGCCTCATCCACTCGCTGGCGATCCACGGCACCGTGGTGCTGGGCAATCACGACCTCTCGCTGCTGGCGATCGCGCAGCGCCGCGAGGCCGAGCAGCGCCGGGTCAACCCCGACCTGCAATCCATCCTGTTCGCCCACGACCGCGAGCCGCTGCTGGCGTGGCTGGGCTCGCTGGGCTTGATGCACGTCGATCGCACGCTGGGCTGGTGCATGTTGCACGCCGGTCTGATGCCCAGGTGGAGCATCGAGATCGCCCAGCGCCGCGCCGCCGAGGTCGATGCGCACCTGCACGGCCCGGAGCGCGACAAGCTGCTGCGCAACATGTACGGCGACAAGCCGGCGTGGTCGCCCAAGCTGCGCGGCATCGAGCGCGACCGCGCCATCATCAACGTGTTCACCCGCATGCGTTACTGCACCCCGCACGGGCGCATCGCCTTCGACAGCAAGGGCGCGCCCGGCACGCAAGCACCGGGGCTGTACCCGTGGTTTTCCGTGCCCGGCATGGCGCAGCGCGGGATGCGCATCGTCTGCGGCCACTGGTCCACGCTGGGCCTTTCCATCGCCGGCGGCGTGCATGCCATCGACACCGGCTGCGTCTGGGGCGGGCCGTTGACCGCGCTGGAGTTATCGCCGCCAGGCGAAGTGCCGCGTGTCGTGCAGGTGGCTGGACGCAGGGTGTGAAACGAATATCATCCGACGGAGTAGCTCGTTCTCGGGTGCTCAGGTCACGTCATTTCCATCATTGCGCCGATAATCCACGAACTCGAATGCGAACGCATGCTTGGCATCGGCGGGATGCTGCTCGCATGCGGTGACGCGCCAGCGCGAGGCATCGAAGGTCGGAAAGAACGCATCCGCGCTCTCGACCACGGTATCCACGAAGGTGAGATGCATGCGCGTGGCCAGCGGCAGCGTCAACACGAACACCTCACCGCCGCCGATCACCATGAGTTCTTCATCACCGACAAGGCGCAAGGCTTCATCGAGCGAAGCGACTGCCTCCATGCCGGCAAACGGAGCTTGACCTGATCGTGACAGCACGAGGTTGCGCCGTTTCGGCAACGCGCGACCCAGCGATTGCGCGGTCTTGCGCCCCATCAGCACGGGTTTGCCAAGGGTGAGTGCCTTGAAGCGTTTCAGATCGTCGGGCAGATGCCAGGGCAAGGCATTGCCGCGACCGATGGCGCGGTGACGATCCAACGCGGCGATGAGGGAGATGCGGGCAACGTTGCAAGGCTTGGCGATGGTTGTTTGGGCGTTATCCATCGTTTCCTCATTCCCCAGTCCCGATTACCGATAGCTGAGTGCCTCCGCGCTCAGTTTTCATCTACGCAACGGCAGCGCACGCGCCCTGAAGCGTGGCGATCTGACACAACATGCCCTCATCCGCCCTACGGGCACCTTCCCCCGGAGGGGGAAGGAAAACCCCGAGTCCCGATTCCCGGCTTTTCACACCGCCACCGGGGCTTTGATCGCCGGCCACGGATCGTAACCGTCGATTGCCACGTCCTCGAATCGAAACGCGAACAAATCGCGCACGTCCGGATGCAGACGCAGTTGCGGCAACACGCGCGGTGTACGCGAGAGTTGTTCGCGCGCCTGTTCGACGTGGTTGTCGTACAAATGCGCATCGCCCAGCGTGTGCACGAAATCGCCCACACCCAGATCGCAAGCCTGCGCCACCATGTGCGTGAGCAAGGCGTAGCTGGCGATGTTGAACGGAACGCCGAGGAAGATGTCGGCGCTGCGCTGGTAGAGCTGGCAGCTCAGCCTGCCAGCCACGACGTAGAACTGGAACAGGCTGTGGCAGGGCATCAGCGCCATGCGCGGCAGGTCGGCGACGTTCCACGCCGAGACGATCAACCGCCGCGAATCGGGGTTGCGCTTGATTTCATCCACGACCCAACGCATCTGGTCGATCTCGATGCCATCCGCGCCCGCCCAGCGTCGCCACTGCTTGCCGTACACCGGGCCGAGTTCGCCGTGCTCATCCGCCCACTCATCCCAGATCGTCACCTTGTTTTCGCGCAGGTAGGCCACGTTGGTTTCGCCACGCAGGAACCACAGCAGCTCGTGCACGATCGAGCGCAGGTGCAGCTTCTTGGTGGTGAGCAGCGGAAAACCTGCGCGCAGGTCGAAACGCATCTGCCAGCCGAACACGCTGCGCGTGCCGGTGCCGGTGCGGTCGGGCTTGTGCGCGCCGTTTTCGAGGACGTGGCGCAGCAGGTCGAGGTAGGCCTTCATGATTTCATCGGCGCAACGATCATGGCGGACGGCAGCAACTGCCTGGATGAACGTGCCTTCATGCTTGCTCCCTCCTCCGCAAGCAGGGGAAGGGGTCAAGGCAGACTTGCCGACAGACCGAGGAAGAAGGAAAACGCACGTTCACCTCAACTCTTGTCCGCCTGTGGGAGAGTGGTTGTCACCTGCGGCTGCAACACCGGCGCCTTGCGCGACATCCACAGCAGCACCAGCCCCAACAGCACCAGTGGAACCGACTGCACCTGTCCCATCGTCAGCCAGCCGAAGGCCAGGTAACCGAGCTGCTCGTCGGGCACGCGCACGAACTCCACGAGGAAGCGGAAGCAGCCATACAGCAAGGCGAACCAGCCCGACACCGCGTAACGCTTGCGCGGCGTGGCCGAATACGTGAACAGCACGATGAACATCGTCAGCCCTTCCAGCGCCGCTTCGTAAAGCTGCGAAGGGTGGCGCGCCCACGCCTCCAGCGCACCCTGATGGGCGAGCACGCGCAACTGCCCGGCATCGAGGTTCTGGTACGGGCCGGAGGTGATGCCCTTGGGGAAGATCACCGCCCACGACGCGTCGCTGAGCTTGCCCCATAGTTCGCCGTTGATGAAGTTGCCCAGCCGTCCGAAGAACAGACCCGGCGGCACCAGCGGGGCGATGAAATCCATGGTGTCGAAAAAATGCAGCGCGTGTTTGCGCGACCACAGCCAGCAGGCGGTGAGCACGCCGAGCAGGCCGCCGTGGAAACTCATGCCGCCGTCCCACACGCGCACGATCGCGCCGGGGTCGTGGATGATCCAGCTCGGCGAAACATAGGTGAGCATGTACCAGATGCGCCCGCCGAGAACGACGCCGAGCATGGCGTAGAACATCAAATCGCCGTAGGACTGCGCATCCACGCCCGGCAGCCGCCCCGTGCGCACGCGGCGCGCACCCAGCCACCACGCCGTGATGAACGCCAGCAGATACATCACCCCGTACCAGTGGATGGCCGGCTGGTAGTGCGCGCCGAACAAGGTGAACGCCGGCAGATGCAGGGCGATGGGATCGATGTCGTGGAAGTAGTGGGTCATGCTTGTATTGGGGTGGGTAGCGAATACGACGTCATGCCGCCGGTGCCGTCATTGATCCCCTTCGGATCGGTGCGCGCGCAATTGCGCGCGGCGGTCGGACTGGGCGCGAGCGATGAGATTGAGCACCTCCACCGCTGCGGAGAACCCCATGCCGAAATACAGGTACTCGCGTTCGACGTGGATGTGCAGGCCCTCGGCCACGAGGAAACCGCCGACCAGCACGATGAAGGCCAGCGCGAGCATCTTCACGGTGCGGTGGCGGTCGATGAAATCGCCGACCGGATCGGCGGCAAACAACATCACGAGCACCGCCAGCACGATCGCCGCGATCATCACCGGCAACTGGTTGACCATGCCCACGGCGGTGATGACCGAGTCCAGCGAGAACACGATGTCCATCACCGCGATCTGCGCGATCACCATGCCGAAGATCGCCGAGGGATTGGCCGAAATGTCCTCCAGCTCGCCCTTGCCCTGGATGGTGTCGCGAACTTCCAGCGCGCCCTTGACCAGCAGGAACACGCCGCCGGCGACGAGCACCAGATCGCGCATCGACACCGGTCGATCGAACAACGAAAACAACGGTTGCGTCAGCCGCGCCAGCTCGACCAAAGCGACCAGCAACCCGATGCGGGTCAGGCAGGCCAGCGCCAGGCCGAAACGGCGTGCCAGCGGCCGGCGCTCTGCTGGCAGCTTGCTGACCGAGATCGAGATGAACACGAGGTTGTCCACGCCGAGCACGATTTCCAGCACGGCCAGCGTGAACAGGGCGATCCAGACGTTGCTGTCGAGCAGCCATTCCATGTCGAATGCCAGCGATCAGCCGTGCAGCCAGTGCGGCGCCAGCACCAGCCCCCAGCACAGCAACACGTTCATCATCAGCACGAATACCGCCGCCGAGCCCATGTCCTTGGCGCGCCCGGCCATCTCGTGATGTTCGGCGCCGTAGCGTTCTATCAGCGCCTCGATCGCGGAGTTGACGAGTTCGGCCGCCAGCACCGGCAGCAGGCTGCCAAGCAGGATCGCGCGCTCGATGCCATCGTGCGCCAGCCAGATGCCGGCCGGCACGAACACCAGCAACAGCCAGCCCTCCAGCCGGAACGATTCCTCGGTGCGCCAGCAGATGCCGATGCCCTGCAGCGACCATTTCAGCGCGCGCCAGACCCCCGCAGGGCCGCGCGGCAGATGGCTGGTGGTGGCACCCGGCATCGTTCAGTCCCCTGTCCGAACCCGTTGCCTCACGCCTGCCTTGGCACGTAGGCCAGATCGAGTTCCTTCGCCGCCTTCACGTCGTCCAGCCGGCGCACGGGCGTGGTGTAGGGCGCGCCCTTCATCCACGCCGGATCCTTGGCCGCCTTGTCGAGCAACATCTTCATCACCACCACGAAGCGGTCGAGGGTGTCCTTGCTCTCGGTTTCGGTGGGCTCGATCAGCAGGCACTCGGGCACGAGCAATGGGAAGTAATTGGTCGGCGCGTGGATGCCGTGGTCGAGCAGCGACTTGGAGAAATCCAGCGCGGTGACGCCGTTGGCCTTCTTTTGCGGCGCGACGGTGACGATGAACTCGTGCGAGGCGCGGCGCTGCGGATAGGCCAGCGTGTAGCCGCGCTTGCGCAGTTGCGCGGCGAGGTAGTTGGCGTTGAGGGTGGCGTATTCGGCCACCCGCGGCATGCCCTCGCGGCCGAGCAGGCGCGCGTAGACGTAGGCGCGCAGCAACACGCCCGCGTTGCCGGCGAACGCGGAGAGCCGGCCGATCGACAGCGGCCGATCCTTCTTGCGCACGAAGCGGTACCACGGCCCTTCGCTGGCTTTCACCGCCGCCACGGGCGTCGCCGCCGCCACGGGCTTCTGCCGGGCCTTGGTGTAACGCCCGCCCTTGTGCTCGGTGACGGCTGCCGGCTGCGTGGGCAGCGGTCGATGGTCGAGTTTTTCCACCATCGGGATCGGCAGGAAGGGCTTGAGCCGTTCGCTCACGCCCACCGCGCCCGCACCCGGGCCGCCGCCGCCGTGCGGCGTGCTGAAGGTCTTGTGCAGGTTCATGTGGATGGCGTCGAAGCCCATGTCGCCCGGGCGCACCTTGCCGAGGATGGCGTTGAGGTTGGCGCCGTCGTAATACAGCAGGCCGCCGGCCTCGTGCACGAGCTTTGCGATCTCGACGATGCGCCTTTCGAATACACCGATCGTCGATGGATTGGTGAGCATGATGCCGGCGGTCTTCGGGCCGAGCACCGTCTTCAGCGCCTCGATGTCGATGTCGCCATTGCCCAGCGTGGGGATCTCGCGCACGCTGCAGCCGCACACCGTCGCGGTGGCCGGATTGGTGCCGTGGGCGGCGTCGGGGACGATGATCTCGGTGCGCTCGGTGTCGCCGCGATGCTTGTGGTAGGCCATGATCATCGCCACGCCGGCGAACTCGCCCTGCGCGCCGGCCATCGGCGCCAGCGACACCCCGCCCTTCATCCCGGTGACATCGGCAAGGATCTCCTGCAATTCGTGCATGCACGACAGGAAGCCTTGGCTCAACGACTCGGGCGCATACGGATGGCGGCCGAGGAAACCATCCAGCATCGCCAGCGAATGGCAGGCGCGCGGGTTGTACTTCATCGTGCACGAGCCCAGCGGGTAGAACTGGGTGTCGATCGAGAAATTCTTGCGCGACAGATTGGTGTAATGGCGCACCGCCTGCAATTCCGACACCTCGGGCAAACCGATCGGCGTCGTGCGCAGGAAGCGTTCGGGCAAGTCGGGTGTGGCGATGTCGGCCGGGAGCTGGGCGGCGGCGGTGCGCCCGGGCTGGGACTGCTCGAAGATCAGCATGGATGCGGAACCGTGATGGACGGAGATGCGTAGTTTGCCATAGCGCACTCACGGCTTCGCGGGCTGGGTGGCTGCATGCCGACCCTACTTCCCATGACACCCATCGTCCGCGAAAATCCCGGTCCCGCGCGAGCCGTCGGGCTGGATCCAGCCACGGTACATGCCCTCGGTGCAGAAAGGCATGGCGATGTGGCCGTGGGTGTCGATGCCGATCACGCCGCCGTCGCCGCCGAGCGCAGGCAATCGCCGCATCACCACTTCCCCGGCGGCGGCCTGCAAACTGTCGCCGCGGTAGGTCACGCGCGCGCAGATATCGGCGGCGACATTCAGACGGATGAAGAACTCGCCCCAGCCGGTGGCGGACACCGCGCAATCGGCGATGGCGTAAGTGCCGGCACCGATGATCGGCGAGTCGCCGACGCGGCCCCAGCGTTTGTTGGTCATGCCACCGGTGGATGTGGCGGCGGCCAGATGGCCGTGCGCATCCAGCGCCACCGCGCCGACCGTGCCGAAATGCGCGCTCGGCGGACTGGCCGCGCCGGCGGCTTCCTCAGCCTTGGCGGCTTGCAATTGCTGCCAGCGTTCGTTGGTATGGAAATACCCCGGATCGACGAACTCGATGCCGGGCACGCTCTTGCCGAAGGTTTCCGCACCGTCACCGACCAGCATCACGTGCGGCGAGCGTTCCATCACCGCGCGCGCCAGCCGGATCGGATTTTTCACCCGGTGCACGCCGGCGACGGCACCGGCTTGCAGCGTGTGGCCATCCATGATCGAGGCGTCGAGCTCGTTCACGCCTTCGTGACTGAACACCGCGCCACGGCCTGCATTGAAGTTCGGATCGTCCTCCAGCGTCACCACCGCGGCCACCACCGCAGCGCGCGCGCTGCCACCGGACTGCAACACGGCATGACCGGCATCCAATGCACGATTCAAGCCGGCACGGATCGAAGCCTCGCGTTCGGGCATCAGTTGCGCGCGGCCGATGGTGCCGGCCCCGCCGTGGATCACCAAGGCGGTGATCGGCGTGCCATCGGTGTGGGCAGAAGGATGGGCGATTGCGGATTCGGCAGGAGTCGTCATGGCGATCGACGGATTTCAAGGCGTGGCGGCCGCGCACCTGCGCAGCGGGCACACAGGATACCGGAAGCCGTCATCTCCCCGCCGGCGAACGCAGTGCCCGTCAACCATCCACCTTGCGCACGATGCGGGCAGCGGGCGTAGCATCGTCGCCTTTCGCGACTTTTCAGGATTCGTCATGACCACTCCGCTGCGCCCGTGGTTGCTGCCGATCGCCTTGCTGATCGGCTCCAACGTGTTCATGACTGCCGCATGGTACGGCCATCTGAAGTTCACCAACCGGCCGTTGTGGCTGGTGGTGCTGGCGAGCTGGGGTATCGCCTTCTTCGAATACTGCCTGCAGGTGCCGGCCAACCGCCTCGGCCACACCGTCTACAGCGCCGCCCAGCTCAAGGGCATGCAGGAGATCATCACCCTCGTGGTGTTCGCGTTCTTCTCGATCTGGTATCTGGGCGAGCCGATCCGCTGGAACCACATCGCCGGCTTCGTGTTGATCGTGGCCGCGGCGTTTTTGATTTTTGCGGAGTGATGGTGAAGGGCGACCACACGACGCTTCAACTATTCACGAATCACCATTCACGATTCGCGGTTTTCCAGCTCCCCCGCCTTCGCCCGATCCCAATAACGATCCTGCGCATCCAGCGGCAACGAGGACAACGTCACGCCTTCGCCTGCGGCGAGTTTTTCCATCGCCCTGAAGCGCCGCTCGAACTTGGCATTGGCGTGACGCAAGGCCGCGCCGGGATCGACCTTGGCGCGCAGGGCGAGGTTGGCCGTGACGAACAACACGTCGCCGATCTCGTCCTCCAGACGAGCCCGCAATGCGGTGTCATCAGGCACAGCGGACAACGCATCGAACTCCGCGCGCACTTCCTCGATTTCCTCGTGCAGCTTGTCCAGTACCGGGCCGTGATCGGGCCAGTCGAAACCCACCGTGGCCGCACGCTTTTGCAGCTTCAGTGCGCGTTGCCATTCCGGCAGGCCACGGGCGATGCCGGCCAGCGCGCTGGCATCCGCATCCTTGTCTTCGCGTTCGCGGCGTTTGTGCGCCTCCCACTGGCGCGTTTGTTCGTCGGCATCGGCGGGCTGTCCTTGCGCGGCAAACACATGCGGATGCCGGCGCTGCATCTTGTCGCTGATCGCCGCCGCCACGTCGGCAAAAGCGAAATGCCCGGCCTCCTGCGCCATGCGCGCATGGAATACGACTTGCAGCAGTAAGTCTCCGAGTTCGTCGCGCAGATCGTGCATGTCGCCGCGATCGATCGCATCGGCGACTTCGTAGGCTTCCTCGATGGTGTACGGGGCGATCGTCGCGAAGGTCTGTTGCACATCCCACGGACAACCGTGCTGCGGATCGCGCAGGCGCGCCATGATTGCCAACAGGTGCGCGATGTCGCCGCGACTCCCACGCTCGCCATCCATGTCCGTCACACGCCCTCGCCCAGCCAGTTGCGAAACGGCAGGTTGGCATCGCCCAGTGCGATGAAATCCGGGTTGAGTAGCGAATCCTTGGTGTTGTAGCGCAGGGGCTGGCCATCGAGGGTGAGCACCACACCACCGGCGGCTTCCAGCACGCATTGCGCGGCGGCGGTGTCCCATTCGGAGGTCGGTCCGAATCGCGGGTACACGTCCATGCGCCCTTCGGCGATGCGGCAGAACTTCAGCGACGAACCCATGCCGATGCGCTCAGCCGAACCCATGCGCTCCAGTGCGGCGACGGTGCGCGCATCCAGATGCGAGCGGCTGGCGGCCACCCGCAGCATGCGCGGCGCGGGCCGCTGCGTGGTCAACTCGACCTCCTGCTCGCCATCGCGCAGGAATGCACCCACGCCACGCTCGCCGTGCACGAGGTAATCCATCGCCGGCGCGAACACCACGCCCAGCACGGGTTCATGATTCTCGATCAAAGCGATGTTGACGGTGAACTCGCCGTTTTTCTTGACGAACTCGCGGGTGCCATCCAGCGGATCGACCAACCAATAGCGTTGCCACCCACGGCGTTCGCTCCAGTCGGTGGCTTTGGATTCCTCCGATAAAATCGGCACGTCCGGCGTGAGCTGCGCAAGGCCGGCGCAAATGATGCGGTGCGCCGCCATGTCGGCCGCGGTCAGGGGCGAAGCGTCGGCCTTGGATTCAACCGCGAAATCCTGCGCATACACGTCCATGATCGCGGCGCCCGCCCGGCGCGCGATGTCGATGCAATCGTCGATCGTCCATTCGCTCATGCCCTTGCCTCTCCCGCTGCGCGCCGCGCCAACAGTTCGCGCACGATGAAAAGGGCTGCCAGCGATCGCCCTTCCGAACAATCTTCGCGCAGCATCAACGCGTGCAGGTTGTCGAGTTTCCATGGCAGCACTTCGATCTCCTCCGGCTCGTCGCCGGCAAGGCGCTCGGCATACAAATCTTCGGCGAGCACCAGATGCGTCGTGAACTCCATGTACGCCGGCGAGAGCGCCAGCGAGCGCAAGCGCATCAGGCGGCGTGCGCCGAACCCCGCTTCCTCCTTCAACTCGCGATTGGCCGCTTCCTCGGGCGTTTCGCCGGCGTCCATGTGGCCCTTGGGCAGGCCGATTTCGTAACGATGCGTGCCGCAAGCGAACTCGCGCACCAGCAGGACGGTGTGCGGATCGGGCATCGCCGCGATCATCACCGAACCCGGCCCGCGCGCGCAGGCGCGCCGGTAGCGTCGCCGCTCGCCATTGGCGAACTCCAGATCCACGTCCTCGACGAGCCGACCGCCCTCCTCGCGCGCTTGCCGGCCATGCACGATGGGCAGTGGCCGCGGCGGTGGAATCGGGGGTGTATCGGTCATCGGCGGGGCGTCCTTGCGGCGGATTCATGAAACGGTTGGCGGCCTGCCATGATAAGCCATGCCGCCATCGCGGCGGTGCGCGACACAACCAGCGCGTGACATCGGCGTGCCGCATCGCGATCATGGACAGCCTTGCAACATCCCTTCCGGAAATGATTTCCCTCGAAGCCAGCAACGCATCCTGGAATGCGCGCGACCTCGCCGCGCTGTGGCATCCGTGCACGCAGATGCACGACCACGCCGACGGGCGGACTGAAACCAGCGCGATCCCGCTGCTGCCGATCCGTTCGGCGCTGGGCGCGTGGCTGACCGACATGGAAGGTCGTCGCTATCTGGATGCCGTTTCGAGCTGGTGGACGTGCTTGTTCGGCCACCGCGATCCGCGTCTGGTTGCGGCGATCAAGGCGCAACTCGACGAGCTCGATCACGTGCTGCTGGCCGGCTTCGGCCACGCGCCGGCGATCGAACTGGCCGAGTCCCTGCTGCGCGTGGCTCCGCCCGGGCTGGCCAAAGCGTTCTACGCCGACAACGGCTCGGCGGCGGTGGAAGTCGCATTGAAGATGGCTTTCCATTTCCATCGCAATCGCGGGGATGTCCAGCGCAAGAAGTTCATCGCATTGGGCAATGGCTACCACGGCGAAACCCTCGGCGCGCTGGCGGTGACCGACGTGCCGCTGTATCGGCAAACCTATGCACCGTTGCTGCTGGAACCCTTGTTCGCACCCTCCCCCGATTCGTACCTCGCAGAACCGGGCGAAGACGCCGAAGCCTGCGCGCTGCGCGCGGCCGAAGGCTTGCGCGAATTGCTCGAACGCCACGGCCACACGATCTGCGCGATGATCCTCGAACCGCTGGTGCAATGCGCCGGCGGCATGCGCATGCACCATCCCCGCTATCTCGCCGAAGCGCGCCAACTGTGCGATGCGCATGGCGTGCTGCTGATCGCCGACGAGATCGCGGTGGGCTTCGGGCGCACCGGCACCTTGTTCGTCTGCGAGCAGGCCGGCATCGCGCCCGATCTGATGCTGCTGTCCAAGGGGCTCACCGGCGGCATGTTGCCGCTGGCCGCGGTGCTGGTCACCCAGCGCATCTACGATGCCTTCTACGCCGAGCACGCTACTGGCAAGGCGTTCCTGCACTCGCACAGTTACACCGGCAACCCGCTGGCCTGCAGCGTGGCGCGTGCCGTGCTGGCCACCTTCGCCAACGAACCTGTGCTGGAACGCAATCGCGCCACGGCAGCGCGGATGTCGGCACTGGCCGCGCCACTGGCTGAGCATCCGAACGTCGCGCAGGTTCGCCAGACCGGCATGATCCTCGCCATCGAGATGGTTGCCGATGCGCGCACGCGATGGCCCTTCGAGGCCCGCGAACGCCGTGGCCTGCGCGCCTATCGGCACGCCCTGTCGCGCGGCGTGCTGCTGCGCCCGCTGGGCGACGTGCTGTACTGGATGCCGCCGTACTGCATCGACGAGGACGAACTGGCGTTGCTCACCACAGTTACCCACGAAGCCATCGATGCGGCCAGCACGCCATGAATCGATCCCAGTCCAAGGCGGTCCGCCGATGAGGATTCCTCGGTGTTTCGTCGATGTGCCGTTGCGCGAAGGCGCGCTCGTCGCTCTGCCCGCGGCCGCCTGCGAGCACCTGCTGCGCGTGCTGCGCCTGCCCGAGGGCGCGCAGTTGATCCTGTGCAACGGCGATGGCGTCGATTACCGCGCGCAGTTGACGCTGTCGGGCAAGCGCAGCGCGAGTGCGCAGATCCTGCAGGCCGCGCCCAACCGCGCCGAGTCGCCCCTGCGGATCGTGCTGGCGCAGGCGCTGGCGCGCGGCGAGAAGATGGACTGGATCATCCAGAAGGCGACCGAACTCGGCGTGACGCAGATCGCGCCGGTCGCGACTGATCGAACGGAAGTGAAACTGGATGCCGAACGCGCCGAACGCCGGCTCGCGCACTGGCACGGCGTGGCCATCGCCGCCTGCGAGCAGAGCGGACGGGCGCGGTTGCCGCAGATCGCCGCGCCGACGACGCTCGGCGCGTATCTTGCAAGCGTCGGCGGCGACAGCCTTGGGCTGACGCTGGACCCGCAGGGCGAATCGCTGGCGGCGCTACTGGACGCCAATGCCTTCGACGCCGCACGCACGACGATCCACGTCGTCATCGGCCCCGAAGGCGGCCTGTCCGAGCGCGATCAGGCGCCCTTGCGCGCGGCGGGGTTCCAGGGCTTGCGGCTGGGGCCGCGCATCCTGCGCACGGAGACGGCCGGCATGGCCGCACTGACCGCGTTGCAGAGCCTGCTGGGGGATCTGCGCTAGGCCGCTGACATCTTGCGCGCGTCGTCCAGCACCGCCGCGACCCTGGCCTCGAGCGCGGCCAGATCGGGAACGACGCAATCGTCGTTGTGGAACGTGGCTTCCGAATAGATGCCATCGGGCAGCCACGCATCGCGCGCGGAGCGCTCGATCACTTCCGCATCGACGATCGTGATCAGTCGCGGGAAGCCCTGGGTGAGAACCGCGAAGTACGGCATCTTGGCGTAGCCGCCCACGCCCTTGAGCACCGCAACTTTTGCACCGAGGGTGGCCGGCTCGTCGGGCCAGCCGACCATCTGCGAATACGAGACGATGGGCAGGCCCCAACCGCGCCAGCGCACGCGGCCGAGCAGCCACGACGGCGCGCCGGCGACCGGCTCCGGGTTGGAATAGGTGATGATCTCGGCGACCGTGGCATTGGGCAGGATCAGCTTGCCGCCATGGACGGAGATCAGCACCCCGCGGATGTCCTGTCGCACCGTCGTGTTCATCGTGTCGGCATCCGGTTCGTGTCTTTCAATTCGTGCATCGCGCGACGGAAACCTTGCATCGCACGAGGATCATGCCTAGCAGACATCATTTGGCATTCACCGCCTGCACCGCTTGTTCGGCGAGCCCGGCCGGGGAACCGGACGCCATGCCCTGCCGCTCCAGCGCGCTGGCCGCGGCGCCATCGAAACAGGATGAAGACGACTGCACCAGCACCGTGCCGCCGCCTGCCTGATGGTTGCGCGCGAACTCGACGATCATCGGCTCCGAACCGCTGAGCACCACCAGCACGCTGCGCGGGTGCTTGAGCGCCGGGGCCAAGGCGTGGCTGGCGCTGGGGCTGCCTTCGCGCACCACCCAGTCGCCGCTGGCTTGAATGCCCATGCGCGCTGCCATGACCGCCACTTCGCCGGGGCGCACCGTTTCGCCCGGCTGCGCCAGATACACCGGCAAGGTGGTGGACTTGGCCATTTGCTGCGCAAGACGGTCGTGCTTGCCTGCCTCCAGAATCTGCCACAGCACGACCGGCACCTGCAGATCGTTGGGCAGCTTGCCGAGGAACTGCCGAACGGCATCCGGACCGCCCAACCCCGACATGATCGCGATCACCCCGCGCGCCGGCAGTGCCGATTGCGCGTGCATCGGTTCGACGGCGACCTTCTTTTCCGGCTCGGGCGTCGCCAACGGCTCCAGCGACAGGCCGCTCAGATCGAAATTCGGCGCAGGCACCGCCGCCTTCGGCGCGCTCGCCGGCACGCTCAGGTCGGCATCCTCATCCACCAGCGAAAACTCGGTTTTGGCGGCCGCAGGTGCCGCCACGGCACCCGCGATCGCCGCAACCGGCGCGGGCGCAGCGACGGCAGCAGGCGCGGCTGGAGCCGAAGCCTGCCCGCTGAGCAGATCGTCGAGGCTGGGCGCTGGCGCTTCGTCGCGTGTGCGCGAACGTCCGGCCTCGAAACTGGCATTGAGTGCGGCCAGGCTGGCATCGCCTGCATCCGATTCACTCTCGCCCGAGCCCTTCTGCGGCACGCGCTCCGCGCCGGGATTGACCGGCGGCAACAGCACGTCGTCGCGGCCCAGCACCTTGGCGGCCAGATGGCGCGCCCAGCGTGCGAGATCCCAGCCGCTCAGGCGACGGGTGACATCGGCATCGTCGAAGACCACCCGCACCGACGGATCGTCGAACAGCGGCTGCCAGCGATCCATGTGGCCCGACTCGGTGCCCTCGTCGATGCTCACCAGCCACACGTCGGGCTTCTGCTGGCGCAGGCCGTCGGGGTCGAGCTGATCGAAGTCGCCGACCGCCAGCGTCTGCGCGCCCAGTTCGTCGAGCGCGTTGCGCAACTGCTGCTGAGCCTCGCCAGCGGCGCCGAGGATTACTACGCGGAGTGGGGTGTCAGCCATCTTGTTGCACCGGGGTCAGCAGTTCGAACACGTTGCGCATCAACTCGGCCTCCTGATAGGGCTTGCCGAGGTAGCGGTTGACGCCGATCTCGAACGCGCGCTGGCGGTGTTTGTCGCCCGAACGCGAGGTGATCATGATGATCGGCACGTCGCGCAGGCGCGGATCGTTGCGCATGTGCGTGGCCAATTCGTAGCCGTCCATGCGCGGCATCTCGATGTCCAGCAGCATCACGTCGGGCACCACCTCGGCCATCTTTTCGATGGCGTCCACGCCGTCCTTGGCCGCCAGCACCTCGAGGTTGTTGCGCTCGAGCACGCGGCCGGTGACCTTGCGCATGGTGATCGAATCGTCCACCACCATGACCAGCGGGATGCGCCGCACCTCCGGCGCTTCCTCGGCGACCGGCTCGGCCGGCAACGCGGCTTGCGCGAACGCGCGGCGCACCAGCGGCACGACGTCGAGGATCATCATCACCCGGCCATCGCCCATGATGGTCGCGCCGAAGATGCCCGGGATCGAACTGACCTGCGGGCCGACCGGCTTGACCACGATCTCGCGACTGCCCTGCACTTCGTCCACGCAGATCGCGGCGCGAACATCGCCCGAGCGCGAGAGCAGCAACGGCATCTGCAGGCTGTTGGCCGCCTTGGCCGGCGCCTGTTCGAGCAGGCGGCCGAGGTCGTGGATGGCGTAATCCTCGCCGCCGTACTGGAACACCGGCGAGCCGGAAGCCAGCTGCTTTTCCAGTTCGCCGCGGGCGATGCGGCCCACGCCCTGCACCGAGGAGATCGGCACCGCGAAGCTGGTCTCGCCGATCTTGACGATGGCTGCCTGGGTCACCGCGAGGGTGAACGGCAGACGGATGGTGAAGGTGGTGCCCTTGCCGGCCTCGGACTCCAGTTGCAAGGTGCCGCCGAGCTGGCGGATCTCGTTGTGCACCACATCCATGCCGACGCCGCGCCCGGCCAGGCGGCTGACGGTGTCGGCGGTGGAGAAGCCGCTTTCGAGGATGAAGGCGTACAGCACGTTGTCGGCGACCGTGGCGTCGGCCTTGAGCAGACCGCGATCGATGGCCTTGCGGCGGATCGCATCGCGATTCAGACCACGCCCGTCGTCGGACACCTGCATCACCACTTCCGACCCTTCGCGGCGCATGCTGACGGTGACCGAGCCCTCCTCGGGCTTGCCGGCTTCGCCACGCTCGGCCGGCGTTTCCAGGCCGTGCACCGCGGAGTTGCGCAGCATGTGCTCCAGCGGCGCGGTCATGCGGTCGAGCACGTTGCGATCCATCTCGCCCTGCGCGCCTTCGACCTTGAGCTGGATCTGCTTGCCGGTTTCCGTGCCAGCCTGGCGGATCACGCGGCGCAGGCGCGGCACGAGCGCGTCGAACGGCACCATGCGCGTGCGCATCAGGCCGTCCTGCAGCTCCGAACTCACCCGCGACTGTTGCAGCAACAGGGTTTCGTACTGGCGGGTGACATCGTCCAGCGAGGTGTGCAGGCTGGACATGTCGGCCGCGGCCTCGGCCAGCGCGCGAGTCAACTGCTGCTGGGTCGAGAAGCGGTCGAGCTCGAGCGGGTCGAAGGACTTTTCCTCGTCGCCGGCACGCTGGTAACGCGCGCTGATCTGCGCCTCGGTCTCGATCTCCAGCTTGCGCAACTGCTGGCGCAGGCGCGTGGTGGTCTGCTCCATTTCGTCGAGGTGGGTGCGGAACGCGCCCAATTGCTGCTCGAGGCGGGCGCGGTAGATGGCCACCTCGCCGGCGTAGTTGACGAGGCGGTCGAGCAGGTCGGCGCGGATGCGCACCTGCTCCTGCGGCGCGCGCACGCCGACATCGTCATCGGCATCGAACGCGGCTTCCACCGGCGCGGACAACGGCTTGAGTTTCTGCTTGCCGCCGGCTTCCTCCGCGACCACCCGACCCGGCGCAGGCGTGGCTTCGACGGGATGTTCTTCGGAAACGGCGGGCTCGCTCGCAGGTTGTTCGACCGCTGCTGGCGCGATGCCGGCGACCGGCTCGACAGCCACCGGCTCGGACGCCGCCTCGCTCGCGACCGCAGCGGCCGCCGACGGCAGGATGCCGCGCGCGAGTGCGTTGAACACGCCGATCATCTGCTGCGGCAATGCCACGGCCTGCCGGTTGGTGATGCGCGTGAGCATGCCGTGCAGGCGGTCGAAGCCCTGCTCCAGCACCGCCACGCCTTGCGAGCCGAGTTCCATGCGCGAATCGGCGGCGCTTTCGAGCACCGATTCCATCGCATGCGCCAGTTCGCCCATCGACATCATGCCGCACATGCGCGCACCGCCCTTGAGCGTGTGCAAGTCGCGCTGCAGGCCCGTCACGAACTCGCGTTCCGTGGGCATTTCGCTCAAACGCGACAACAAACCGTCGGAATGATCGAGGATGTCGGTGGTTTCCTCGACGAAGATGTCGAGCAAATCCGGATCGACATCGGTCATGTCGAGGGGCTCGTTCGGATCCGGATCCGCGCCTGCCGGAATGACCGCAAGAGCCGGCGATGGCAGCGGCTGTTCGGCAATCGGCGCAACTTCGTGTTGCGCTTCGAACGCATGTTCGGAAGCCGCCTCCTGCGCTGCCCTGGCCAATTGCGCGCCCATCGCTTCGGTGGCGGCACGCTCGGCTTCGGCCTGCTCGGCGGCAAGACGTTCGGCTTCGGCCTGCTCCGCAGCCACCCGCTCGGCCTCGGCCTGCTCGGCGGCAAGACGTTCGGCTTCGGCCTGCTCGGCGGCAAGACGTTCGGCTTCGGCCTGCTCCGCAGCCACCCGCTCGGCCTCGGCCTGCTCGGCGGCAAGACGTTCGGCTTCGGCCTGCTCCGCAGCCA
>JAFEBW010000001.1 GCA_018242445.1 Pseudomonadota bacterium
GGGCTCGTGGCCCTGGCAACTGTTCGGGATGTGAAGAAAGACTCCGCACCGACCCTGGCTCCCCCACGATCTCGTAATCTCAGGGATATCGGTCTGGGGCGGAGGCGGAAACAACTTACAAGGGACAGGGTGGGGACGGATTCAGACGAATGTCCGAGAGATCCGTTGCCTGTGCTTGCCCCCATCCCAACCTTCCCCCGCAAGCGGGGGAAGGAATCTGTTTTCGGTTTCCCGGGAGGGCGGCTTCTGGACAGGGGCTTTGCGCGCCGATATCGCATGAATCGGAATTGCGAGGCGCAGGCTCCATGGATGGTTCCGGTGAAATGCCGGGGGGCGGCAGGAACCGCGACCGCATCATCCAGTTCACGGCATCCAGTACGCCACCAGCTTCGCGATGCCCGGCTCCAGCGCGGCATCGGCGGGCAGGCGCAGCACCGCGATGGCGGCGGTGTGCATGCCGCGGAAATCGCCGGACTGGCCGGTGCTCAGCAGCGCGGCGAGGTGTTCGAAACCGGGGTTGTGGCCGACCATCAGCAGCCGCGCCACGTCGCGGTGGGCGTCGGCCAGCGCGATGAGCTGGCCGGGCGTGGCCTCGTAGATGGCGTCGATGCGTTCGGTCTGGGCGTACCCGCCGCTGCCTTGCGCGAGTGCATCCTGGGCCAGGTCGAGGGTCTCGCGCGCGCGCCGCGCGGTCGAGCACAGCGCGCGGTCGGGCAGATAGCCGTGCTCGTGCAGCCACGCGCCGGCGGCGGCGGCTTCGGCGCGCCCGCGCGCGGACAGGGCGCGGTCGCGGTCGTCCTGCCCCGGCAGCGGGCCTTCCGCATGGGCATGACGCAACAGGATCAACTCGCGCATGGGCTGCGCCTTGGCTGCGGTGGGGCTTTCACTCTACCCCGCGCGGGGCGATGACGACAGGCGTACCGCAACTCCGGCATCCGCGCGGACACAAACTCTCTGCCGAACGTCCGCCGGGAAAACCCCCGCCCCTACCCATGGAAGGGAAGGTTGGGAGGAAGCTCTTGTCGCACGCCAGCCCCTCCCCAACCCTCCCCCGCAAGCGGGGGGAGTGCTAGCGCAAGCTCTTTCATCATCCGGGGTGGTGCCAGTCGCCATGTCCGTCTGACGGGCTGAGGTGCGGCTCAGCGCGCGTCGGGCGCCTGGAAATCCGCAGGTGCCTGCAGCGGGATGCCCTGCTCGCGCAGCAAGCGTTGCAGCACCTGCCATTCTCCGGGTTCCGAAGCCCACGCTGCGCGCCAGCGATGCAGGGCGGCGGCGGAGTTTTCGGGGACGACCTGTGCGTATTGTTGTTGCTGCCAGCGTGCATCGCGATACCAGCGTGCGACCTGAGCCTGCTCGACGGGCATCGCCACGCGTCGCCACAACGCCAGGCCGAGCAGGCGGTCGATGATGCCATCGCTGCGTTCGGCCAGCAGTCGCCCGGCGGCGCGGCAATCGGCCAGCACCGATGGTTCGATGGACTTGCACAGGTCGAACAGCGGCTGCGCGCCGGGCATGGAGATCACCGCGTTGGCACTGCCGATGGAACCGGCCAGCAAGCTGGCCGAATCCTGCGCATCCGCCGTGCTGCCGTTGGCGAACTTCTGCTTCAGCCGGTTGGGCAGCGTGCGCAGATCGAAGGCCATCAGCATGCCGCGCATCGAGTCGGCGAAGTGCCAGTCGTAGCGCGTCGCCTGCGCCATCTTCGCCAGGTCGATGCGCTGCCGCGCCACGTCCCCGGCCTGTTTCGCCTGATCGAGATCGAGCAGCCACACCGCGCCATTGTCGGTATCGATCTGATGCAATCGCGCGGTTGCGGTATCGGCAGCGCATGTCTGCTGCCGTGCGGGGCAGTTCGTGTTCGTCGCCGCCAGCCACAGCGCCCAGCGGTCGTCGGCACGCAGGGCGCGCGCGAAGGAAGCATCAGCGCGGTCGAGCAGGCCGTCGGATGCGGCTTGTTCGGCGGGCGTTTCGTGCAGACCGGACGCATCGGGATAGCGACGCCGGAAGCCGTCGCTGGCCGAGAAATACAATTGCGCGGCGAGCACATCGGCATGCGGCAGGCCGCGTTGCGTCACGGCGGCGGCAAGCGCGGCTTCGTGGCCCCGCAGCGCACGGTTGTCGAGTTCGAGCTGATACTGATCCCAGCGATCCTTGAGCGCGAGGGCGGCATCGCCGAGGCGGGCATGGAACACCAGCGAGGCGGCCAAGGCAACCAACAAGGCGAGCAACAGCATGCGTTTCATGGGCGGCAGTCCGGCAATGGCATCGATGCGCTCGCGGCTGGCGCTGGCGGCCAGATCCGGCAACAGCTCACCCAGCAACACGCCCGCCGGCCCGCGGCCCGCGCGATGCGCTTCGCGGCAGCGGTCGCGGAAGGCATGGCGCATCTGCCCGCCGAAATACTCGCGATGGGCGCGCGGGTACAGGTACAGCGCGGCGGCGTACGCGCGGTCGAGCACGCCTATCCAACGTGGGTCGTGGCGAGGGTTCATGCCGGCACCTCCAGCATGCCGCGCGCATGCCGGGCGGCGAACTTCACCAGCCGCGACAGGCGCAGGGTTTCCGCACGCACCGCCTCGCGCCCGGCGGGCGTGAGCCGGTAGTAGCGGCGGCGCTCGTCGTCGTCGGCTACGGGGCGCTCCCCGGTTTCCTCGACCATGCGCAATTCAAGCAGGCGCTTGAGGGTGCCGTACAGCGTGCCCGGGCCCATGCGCATCGCGCCGTCGCTGAGTGCTTCCACCGCCTGCATGATCGCGTAGCCGTGGCGGTCGCCATCGAGCAGGGCGAGCAGGATGTGGTGCATGGCCGGGGACAGCGGTGCGGGTGACGGGGCTGGGCTGAGCATCGGCGGGGCTCGGTCGGTGATTGGCAGAAACTATATCTGTAACAGATATATCTGTCAACGCTGTATCGAAAAAAGATTGAGCCCATCCGCGCACACCACCCGTTGCGCAGTGGGTGTGCGGCGGCATGGGTATCTTCTGGCGTTGCGCGCACGGTGAAGGCGACGCCATTCACTGAATTTGCACGGTTTGAGGAAAGTGGCAGAGCCGGCCGTCAAGCCCATCTGTCGTGGACAGTCATTCCTCCAGGCGCAGCGTCACCGCGACGCTCGAGCAGCCTACCCGGACCCGACGCGGGCCGCGTCATGAGGTCCCTCTGGCCTTGCTCCCGGTGAGGGCGGTGCCATTCACTGCATCAGCCCTGCGCCGGGAAAATCTGATCAAAGAGGGAAGTGGCGGAGCCGGCCGGTAAGCCGGGTTCTGTCGTGGACAGTCATTCCTCTAGGCGCCGCGTCACCGCGACGCTCGAGCAGCCTACCCGGACCCGACGCGGGCCGCGTCATGAGGTCCCTATTTGGCCTTGCTCCCGGTGGGGTTTGCCGTGCCGGCCTGTTACCAGGCTCGCGGTGCGCTCTTACCGCACCATTTCACCCTTACCTCGACTTCGCCACCCCTGTGCTTCCTCAATCGTTCGGACGAGTCCGATTCGTCCGACTGCTGGGAGGGGACTTGGTCGCCGCTTCGCGACGCCAAGTCCGAATCCTGCTTGATCGTGGATGCACAGGGGTGACGAAGCCGTGGCGGTATCTTTCTGTTGCACTTTCCGTCGGCTCGCGCCGCCCAGGCGTTACCTGGCACCGTGCCCTGTGGAGCCCGGACTTTCCTCGGCATCCGCAAGGGATGACGCGACTGTCTGGCCGACTCCGCCGTTGCCAGAATACAGGGAACGGGGGACGGGGGACAGGGGACAGAAAGATGCTTCGCACACCGTAGATCGTCGCGGTGACGCCGATGGCGCATCGATCCCGGCACCTGATGGCTAACCATCGCTGCTTCTTCAGTCCTCTGTCTTCAGCCCTCTGTCCTCTGAAACGTACAACGCCTTTCGCGGCGCGCCACTGAGCTCGGCCGCCAGCTTGGCCGCCTGCGAGGGCGGCAGGTGCTCGACGAGCCTGGCGTACAGCCGGCGGCCTTCGGCCAAGCGCGCGGCGGCGGCATCGCCGACACCGGCCACGATCACCACGAACTCGCCGCGGCGCTGGTCGGCGTCGTTGCACGCGCGCTCGTGCAGCATGGCCAGATCGCCATCGAGCACGGTCTCGAACAGCTTGGTCAGCTCGCGCGCGAGTGCGGCACGGCGTGCATCGCCGAACGCCATCCGCGCATCGGCCAGCATCTCCTCGATGCGGTGCGCGGATTCGTAAAACACCAGCGTGCGCGGTTCGGTGGCCAGTTCGGCCAGCCGCGCGCGGCGTGCAGCCGGCTTGGCCGGCAGGAAGCCCTCGAAGCAGAAGCGATCGCTGGGCAGGCCGGCCACCGACAGCGCCGCGATCGCCGCGCAGGCGCCCGGCACCGGGCTCACCCGCACGCCTGCCTCGCGCGCGGCGCGCACCAGCCGATAGCCCGGGTCGCTGACCAGCGGGGTGCCGGCGTCGGACACGAGCGCCAGATCCTCGCCGGCCAGCAGGCGTTCCACCAAGCGCGCGGCGATGGCGTCCTCGTTGTGCTCGTGCAGCGCCACCAGCGGCTTGTCGATGCCATGCCGCGCGAGCAACGGGCGGCTGTGGCGGGTGTCCTCGCAGCAGATCGCCGCCGCCGCGCGCAAGGTCGCGACCGCCCGCGGCGACAGGTCGTCGAGGTTGCCGATCGGGGTTGCCACCACATGCAAGGTTCCCGCCGTCATTCGTCCTCCCACGGCGCGCTGCGCCTGCGGGTATGATTCCAGCGTCTTTCCCCGATTGCACGATGCCCGCATGAAACGCCTCCTTCTCCCGGCGCTGCTCGCCGCATTGATCGCCGGTTGCGCCAGCGTGGGCGATGTCGAGCAAGCCGCGCCGCAGTCCTTCGCCGCCGACCGGATGCTCGTGCAGAACCATCCTCGCGAGGCCGCCCGCGCCTACGAGGCGCAGGTCGCCACCGCCGATGGCCGCTTGCGCAGCGTCTTGTTGATCCGCGCGGCCAATGCCTGGCAGGTGGCCGGCGATCACGTGGCCGCGCGCCGCGATTTCGCGCAGGCCGATCCGCGGCATCTGGCCGGCGAGGATGGTCTGCGCTACCGCCTGCTGCACGCCGAGTTCGCCATCGCCGATGGCCGTCCCGCACAGGCGGCGACCGACTTGAACCTCGGCCACGCGCCACCGCCCGCCGATCTGTCCGCGCGCTGGCATCAAGCCCGCGCCGGCGCGCTGGAAGCCACCGGCGACCGCTTCGATGCCGCCGCCGAGTGGGCCTTGCTGATGGCGGCCCAACCGCACCACGCCAGCGCCGCCACCCGCCAGCGCATCCACAAGCTGCTGCAGGGCACCGACGATGCCACGCTGGCGCGCGGTGCCGCCGCGTTGCCGGCGGGCCATCCGCTGTATCCGGATGCCGCGCGCATGCTGCTGGCGCGCGGACTGCCGCTGCCGCATCCGCTGCCGGCCAGCGCCGCGATGCTGAATCCGAACCGCCCGCCTGCGGACGACGACGGCTATCGCCCGCCGCTGAAAGTCGCACTCCTGTTGCCGACCTCCGGTTCGGTGGCGATCGCCGGGGCGGCGGTGCGCGATGGTTTCATGACCGCGTACTTCAGCGACCAGCGGCGACGCCCGGACGTGAAGGTGTACGACAGTTCCGAAAGCGCCGGCGGTGCCGTGGATGCCTACCGCAAGGCCGTCGCCGACGGCTGCGATTACGTGATCGGCCCGCTCGGCCGCGATCAGGTCGGCGCCTTGTTCAACCAGGCCAACCTGCCGGTGCCGGTGCTGGCGCTGAACCGCTCCGACAAACCCGCGCCGCCGGGCAGCGAGAGCTTCTCGCTCGCCCCCGAGGACGAGGGCGTGGCGATCGCCGACCGGCTCATCGCCCGGCATGCGCAGCACGCGATCGTGTTCGCCTCCCGCGAGGACAACGCCGTGCGCGCGATGGCCGCCTTCCGCGAGGCCTACGCGCGGCGCGGCGGCGGCATCGCCGCCGAGGCGACGATCGCCGACAGCGGCCCGAACTACGGCCCGATCCTGAAGGACACGCTGGCCAAGGCCGGCGGTGGCTACGATGCCATCGTGATCGCCCTGCGCGCCCCGGCGGCGCGCATGCTCGCCGCGCAACTGCCGGACAGCGGTTATAAGCAGGTGCCGGAACTGGCGACCACGTTGATCCTGTCCGGCGGCGGCAATGCGCGGCTGGATCAGGAACTCGACGGCATCCAGTACCCGGAGCTGGCGTGGCTGCTGCACCCGGTCAACGGCCTGCCCGATTCCACCACGCTGGGCAGCAAACTCCCCAGCGCGCGCGGCGGCGGCCTGCGCCTGTTCGCCTTCGGTGCCGACGCCTGGCGTCTGGCGGCGTACATGGAATCGCTCACCGCCAGCCCGCAGGCCAGCGTGGCCGGCGCCACCGGCGAGCTGCATCTGGACGGGCTGGGCAACGTGGTGCACGACCCCGCGTGGGCGGTGTTTTCCGGCGGGCGTCCGCGTCCGGTGCAGGACGACGCCCTGCAACTCGAACCCGCCGCTCCCGGCGCGCGTTGAGCGAGCTTGGCACGCCGCCTGCCCGATGGCGATCGCCACGCGACGGGCGCGGATTTCGAGGCCATCGCCCGCGCGCATCTGGAGGCCGCCGGGCTGCGTTTGTTCGCCGCCAACGCGCGCTATCGCGTCGGCGAGATCGATCTGGTGATGCGCGACGGCGAGGCCGTGGTGTTCGTCGAGGTGCGCTACCGCCGCAGCGCAGGTTTCGGCGGCAGCGCGGCCTCGGTGAACACGGCCAAACAGCGCAAACTGGTGCTGGCCGCGCAAGCCTTCCTCGCCGGCCACCCGGCGCTGGCGCGCGCGCCCTGCCGCTTCGACGTGGTGGCGGTGGAAGGCGATGCGCAGGCGCCGCGAATCGAGTGGATCAAGCATGCGTTCGAGGCGGGGTGAGGAGCGAGGACTGGGGGCTGGGGATTCGCATTGCTCGGGATGGCAAACGGAGGAAGATGCGTTTTTCCTTCCCCCTCCGGGGGAAGGTGGCGCGAAGCGCCGGATGAGGGTGCCTTGCCTGTCCCCTGTCCCTTGTCCCCTGTCCCCTGTCCTCTGAACCCCATGCCCGACCTCACCGCCCCCACGATCACCGCCCTGCATGCTGCTCTCGGCGCCGACGGCCTGTTGACCGATCCAGCCCAGTGCCAGCCCTACGGCAGCGACGACTCGCGCCGGCAGGCGCAGCCGCAGGCGGTGGCCTTGCCCACGCGGGTCGAACAGGTGCAGGCGCTGGTGCGCATCTGCCGCGCGGCGCAGCTGCCGATCGTCGCGCGCGGCTGCGGCACCGCCACCACCGGCGCGGCGGTGCCGGTCGCCGGCGGCGTGGTGGTGAGCTTCGAGCGCATGGATCGCATCCTCGCCATCCGCCCGGCCGACCGGGTGGCGGTGGTCGAGCCGGGCGTGCTCAACGGTGCCTTGCAGGAGGCGGTCGGCGCGCACGGCTTCTTCTGGCCACCCGACCCCACCAGTTCGCCGTCGTGCAGCGTCGGCGGCAACCTCGCCTGCAATGCCGGCGGCCCGCGCGCGGTGAAGTACGGAGCGACCCGCGACAACGTGCTGGGGCTGGCCTTCGTGGATGGCCGTGGCGAGCTGATCCGCTGCGGCGCGGCGGTCACCAAGAACGCCAGCGGCTACGACCTCACCCACCTGCTGATCGGCTCCGAGGGCACGCTCGGATTGATCGTCGAGGCGACCTTGCGGCTGCTGCCCAAACCCGAGGATCAGCGCTGCCTGCGCGCCCTGTATCGCGACACGGATGCCGCCGCCGCCGCGGTGGCGCGATTGATGGCGCAGCCGGTGGCACCGGCGATGCTCGAGTTCATGGATGCCGCCAGCGTGAAACTGGCCCGCGAGGTCGGCGGTGCCAACATCCCCGAGGCCGGTGCGATGCTGATGATCGAGGTCGATGGCGCTGCGGAGATGCTCGATTTCGCGAGCATCGCGCTGGCGCAGGCCGCCGAGGGCGAGGGCCTGCTGAGCCTGGACATCGCCCCGAACGAAACCGCCCGCGCCGCACTGTGGTCGGCACGCCGCGCCCTCTCGCCGGCGCTGCGCACGATCGCGCCCGGCAAGATCAACGAGGACGTGGTGGTGCCCGTGTCCGCGATCCCGGCCCTGGTCGCGCGCGTGAACGAGATCGGCAAGGCCATCGACCTGCCGATGGTGAGCTTCGGCCATGCCGGCAACGGCAACCTGCACGTCAATATCCTCTTCGATCCCGCCGATGCCGACCAATCCGCGCGCGCGCAGCGCGGCATGCACGCCTTGTTCGACGCCGTGCTCGCCCTCGACGGCCAGCTCTCCGGCGAACACGGCATTGGCATCGCCAAGCGCGAGTTCATGGGCAAGGCCTACTCGCCGGCGACGCTGGACTTGATGCGCGCGATCAAGGCGCAGTTCGATCCGGATGGGTTGCTCAATCCGGGGAAGGTGGTGCCGTGAAGAAGCCGTGATTCGTGAATGGTGATGGGTGATTCGGAAAGTGGAAAACGGTGGGTTCGTCAGGCGCTGGTTTCTGCCCCTTCCCCCGTTTACGAGGGAAGGCTGGGATGGGGGCGGACTGTCGCCTCGCCCCCACCCCAACCCTCCCCCGCAGGCGGGGAAGCAACTGCAAATGCCGTTTCGATCGCGAATCGGGCGGAGCAAACGATCAATCCGCAGCATCCTGACCTCTGCCGGCTGCAACATGAAACTCGAAACCCTGCTCAAGCGCATCCGCGCCTGCCGCATCTGCGAGGCGCATCTGCCGCTGGGGCCCAATCCGGTATTGCAAGCTGGCGAGCACGCGCGGCTGCTGATCGTCGGGCAGGCGCCGGGCGTGAAGGTGCACGACACCGGCATCCCGTGGAACGACGTCAGCGGCGACCGCCTGCGTGCGTGGCTGGCGATGGATCGCGAAACCTTCTACGACGCGCAGCGCGTGGCGATCGTGCCGATGGGTTTTTGCTATCCGGGGCGCGGCCGTGGCGGCGACCTGCCGCCGCGCCCGGAGTGCGCGCCGACCTGGCACCCGCAGATCATGCCGTTGCTGAAGGAGGTGCGACTGGTCCTGCTGGTCGGCCAGTACGCGCAGGCCGGTTACCTCGGCAAGCTGCGCCGGGAAAACCTCACCGAGACCGTGCGCAACGCGCGCGATTACCTGCCGCGCTACCTGCCGCTGCCGCATCCGAGCCCGCGCAACCAGATGTGGCTGCGGCGGCATCCGTGGTTCGAGCAAGCCATCCTGCCGCTGCTGCGCGAGCGCGTGGCGGTCGCGCTTGCCGACGCGCCGGTTTCACCAGCGATTGTTTCACCCGCCCCAGCGCGCGATCGCCCACGCCGCTGATTGCATCGCGACGAGCGCGTAGATGCCGGCGAACACGTCGTCGAGCATCACCCCCAGCCCACCTTTCACCCGGCGATCGGCCCAGCTCACCGGCCACGGCTTGGCGATGTCGAACAGGCGAAACAGCACGAAGCCGGCGAGCATCCAGCCCCAACCCGGCGGCGCTGCGAGCAGCGCGATCCACACGCCGACGAACTCGTCCCACACCACCACCTGCGGATCGTTGACGCCGCTGCGTGTCACCACCCACTGCGCCGCCCACACGCCGATGACAAAGGCGATCAAGAGCGCGACGAGGTAATACGGCAACGGCAGCAACCGCAGCCACCACCAAGGCAGCAGCGCGGCCAAGGTACCCACCGTGCCCGGCGCGCGCGGCGACAGGCCGCTGCCGAAGCCGGTGGCGATGAAGCCCAGCGGATGGCGCAGCAGGCTGCCGGGCGACAGCGACGATGGTGCAGGCAAAGGATGAATCGGCGCGTTCATGCCGGATCCACCGGCTCACGCGATGAATCGAAATGGCGATAACCGAGCGTGGGCGCATCAAAGAGGGTGCCATCATCCTGACGCAGACGCAGCCCGTGCTCGGCTTCGACGACGCCGATTCGGGTGATCGCCACACCGGCAGCACGCGCTGCCGCGAGCACATCGTCGGCGCGATCCGCCAGCGCGGTGAAGCACAGTTCGTAATCGTCGCCGCCACCGAGCTGGAAGCGCTGGCGTGCGGTTTCATCGAAGGCCGTACTCAACGCCGGCGATGTCGGCAACGCCACGGTGTCGATCCGCGCACCGACCTTGCTCGCATCGAGGATGTGCCCGAGGTCGGCCAGCAGCCCATCGGAAACGTCGATGCAGGCATGCGCGATGCCGCGCAGGGCCAGGCCGAGGGCCACGCGCGGGGTGGGGCGATGCAGGCGTGCGAGCAGATTCGATGCGTTCTCTCTCCCTCTCCCCAACCCCTCTCCCGCAAGGGGAGAGGGGCTGCCAACGGTCAGGATGGCCGGCACTCTCCCCGAGCTTGCAAAAGATTGCGCAAGCACTCCCTCCCCCGCTTGCGGGGGAGGGTTGGGGTGGGGGCGGGTATGCGAAAAATCGTTCCCCCTTCCCTGCCGTCTCCCGCTGGCGGGGGAAGGAGTCTGTTTATTGATCTCCGGAAGGAATGGATATGGGTCGGATGGCGCGACAGTACTGGGAGAAAAGTTCGAGGCCAGCCACAGTGCCAACCCCGCTGCCGCGTCGCCGAGGGTTCCGCTCACCCATACATCATCACCAACGACCGCATGGTCGCGATGCAAGGCCGCATCGTGCGGTGTGAAGCCGAATACGGTGGCGGTGATCGACAGCGGCCCGCGCGTGGTGTCGCCACCCACCAGTGCCACCCGGTGCGCCGCAGCCAGTTCGAGGAAGCCATCGAGGAAGCCGTCGAGCCATGCCGCATCGGCAGCCGGCAGCGTGAGGTTGAGCGTGCACCACGCCGGCTGCGCGCCCATCGCGGCGAGATCCGACAGGTTCACCGCCAGCGCTTTCCAGCCGATGTCGAACGGCGCGGTGCCGTGCGGGAAATGCACGCCGGCGTTGAGGGTGTCGGTGCTGACGACGAGGTCGCAACCGGTCGGCACGCGCAGGATCGCGGCATCGTCGCCGATGCCCAGCAGCACATCTTCGCGCAGCATCGCCCGGGTGCGGATGCGGGCGATCAGGTCGAATTCGGAAGGTTTGTCGCCCACGCGATCAGCGCGATCGCGCGGCGCCCGCTTCCGCCGCGCGCCACGAGGCGGCCGCCTTGTCGAGCACGCCGTTGACGTAAGTATGGCCTTGGTCGGAACCGAAGCGTTTGGCCAATTCGATGGCCTCGTTGAGCACCACGCGATAGGGCACGTCGGGGCGATGCAGCAACTCGTAGGCGGCGATGCGCAGGATCGCGCGCTCGACCGGATCGACCGCTTCCACGCCGCGATCGAGAAAGGCCGCCAGTCGCGCATCCAGCCCGGCCGCGTGCTGGCCGACGCCGCGCACGAGATCCTCGAAGTAGGCCAGGTCGGCTACTTCCATGTCCTGCTCGTGCTGGAATTGCGCGATCACCTGCTCGACGGGCGCGCGCGCCACCTGCCACGCATACAGGGCCTGCAGGGCGCGTCGGCGCGCCCGCGAACGCGCGGCAGGATCGATGCCATCGGGGCGGTGACGGTCGGTCATCTGAGCCTCGCGAACAAGTCTGCCATTTCCAGCACCGCCAGCACGACGTCCGCGCCCTTGTTGCCGCGACTGCCGCCGGCGCGGGCCAGCGCGTCCTCGTGGCGCTCGACCGCGAGCACGCCGTTGGCGACCGGAATGCCCGCTTCCAGCGACACCCGCATCAAGCCGCGCGCGCATTCGTCGGCGACGTGTTCGTAGTGGCGGGTGTCGCCGCGCACCACGCAGCCCAGCGCGACGATGCCGGCGTGGCGGCGCGCGGCGGCGATCTTCGCCGCGGCCTGCGGCAGTTCCCACGCGCCGGGCACGCGGATCACGTCCACCGCGTCCCCGGTCACGCCGTGCTCAGCGAAGGCGCGGTTCGCACCGGCCACCAGCGCATCGACGATGCGCGGGTTCCAGCGGCTGGCGAGGATGGCAAAGCGCGCGCCCTGGGCTGCGCGCAGCTCGCCTTCGAGATGGCTCATGGATGTTTCCGTTACCAAGTGCGCCAGTCTATCGTGCCGCAGGGCCTTCGACGTATTCCACGACCTCCAGCCCGAAACCGCCCAGCCCCACCTGCCGCCGTGGCGCGCCGAGCACGCGCAGTTTGCGCAGCCCCAAGTCGGCAAGAATCTGCGAACCGGCACCGGTGCGACGCCATTCGGTGGCCGCGGTGGGATGAGACTCCTGCGCCGAGTCGTGCTGCACCCGCGCGAGCAATGCCTCTGCCGACGATGTTTCCGTCAGCGCCACCAGCGCGCCGCAACCGGCCTGCGCGATCGCGCGCAGCGCTTCGATCACGGGAATACCGAAGTCGGCGCGTTGCCAGTGCAGCATGTCGGCGAGCACGTTGCCGACGTGCACGCGCACCAGCGTCGGCGTGTTCGCATCCGGCGTGCCGCGCACCATCGCGAAATGGATCGCATGGCTCAAGCGGTCGCGATAGCAGATCAGTCGGAATGCGCCGAACGGCGTGGCGATCTGCCGCTCGTCCACGCGCTCGATGGTGTGCTCGGTGGCCAGTCGATGGCGGATCAGGGCCTCGATCGAACCCATCTTCAGTCCATGTTCGCGCGCGAAGACCTCCAGTTGCGGGCGGCGCGCCATCGAGCCATCGGCGTTGAGGATTTCCACCAGCACGCCGGCCGGCTCCAGCCCCGCCAACTGCGCCAGATCGGCCGCGGCCTCGGTGTGGCCGGCGCGGTTGAGCACGCCGCCGGGCTGGGCCATCAGCGGGAAGATGTGGCCGGGCTGGACGAGATTCTCGGGCCGCGCCGCCGGCGCCACCGCGGTGCGGATGGTGTGCGCGCGGTCGTAGGCCGAGATGCCGGTGCTCACGCCCTCGGCGGCCTCGATGGATACGGTGAAATTGGTGTGGTGTTGCGAGCGGTTGGTGCTGACCATCGGCGGCAGCGCGAGCTGGCGGCAGCGCTCGCGGGTGAGCGCCAGGCACACCAGCCCGCGCGCGTGGGTGACCATGAAATTGACATCGCCAGGCCGCACCAGCTCGGCGGCCATGATGAGGTCGCCTTCGTTCTCGCGGTCCTCGTCATCGACGACGACGACCATCTTGCCGGCGGCGATGTCGGCGAGCAGTTCGGGGATGGGGGCGAAGGGCATGGGGTGGGATTGGGAAATGGGCATTGGGGAATGGGGATCAGGTGCGTGCCGCGCTGATGTCACCTCCCCTTGTGCGCAGCACAGGGGGAGGCTGGGAGGGGGTCGATCTTGCGGAAGATCGCAAGCCGAAGCACCCCTCCCCAACCCTCCCCTGCGCTGCGCGCAAGGGAGGGAGTGGATCACCGGCTTCCGTCGTCTGTAGCTAATTTTTTTTCGTCTGTGCTCCAGCGTGCCATCGCCAGCCGTTCGACATAACGCGCGACCAGATCGACTTCCAGATTGACCCGATCGCCGGCTCGCATTTCGCCGAATGCCGTATGCGCCAGCGTGTGCGGGATCAGGTTCACCTCGAAGCCTTCCGCGTCCACGGCATTGACGGTCAGGCTCACGCCATCCACGCAGATCGAGCCCTTCACCGCGATGTAGCGCAGCAATGATTGCGGCGCGGCGAAGCGCCAGCGCTGCGAACGTGCATCCTGCGTGACCGACAACACGCCGCCGACGCCATCGACGTGGCCCGATACCAGATGCCCGCCCAGTCGATCGCTCGGCAACATCGCGCGCTCGAGGTTTACCGGCGCACCCGCCGCGAGCGCGCCCAGCGTGGTGAGCGCCAGCGTCTCATTGGACACGTCGAAGACAAGTCCACTTGCACCGCAGGCCACCACGGTCAGGCACACGCCGGACACTGCGATGCTTTCGCCGGGCACGATGTCGGCGACCGGCAAGCTGCCCGGTTCCACATGCAGGCGCACATCGCCGCCTTGCGCCTCGCGCATGGTGATGCGGCCGACGGCCTGGATCAGCCCGGTGAACATCAGCCCGCCTGCGGCCGCAACAGCAAGCGCATGTCGGTGCCGATGCGTCGCGTCTCCACGATCCGCAAATCGAAACGCTCGGCCATCGTCGAGGCGTCCCAGCCACCGAACAACGGCTTGCCGTGCGCGCCCAGCAGGATGGGCACGACATAGAGCAGCAATTCATCGACGAGGCCGGCCTGCAACAGCCCGCCGCACAAGGTGGCGCCGGCTTCGGTCTGCACCTCGTTGATGCCGCGCTCGGCCAGCAGATGCAGCACGGCTCCGAGGTCGAGCATCACGCCATCGCGCGCGGGGATGGCGGTGCGATCGCGCCCGCGCAGGTATTTCGGCACGCGCGCTTCCGGCGCGTGCAGCAGCAGGGTCGGCGCGTTGTCGTCGAGGATGTGCGAGCCTTCCGGGATCGCCAGCCCGGGATCGATCACCACCCGCAGCGGCGGCGCGAATGGAATGCCATCGTCCATGCGCACGGTCAGGTGCGGATCGTCCTTGAGCACGGTGCCGCTGGCCGTCAGCAGCGCGCCACTGCGCGCGCGCCAGCGTTGCACGTCCTGCCGCGAGGGCATCGAACTGATCCACTTCGATTCGCCGCTGGCGAGCGCGGTGCGCCCATCCAGGCTCATCGCCAGCTTCACCCGCACCCACGGCCGCCCGCGCTCGATGCGCGAAAGGAAACCGCGATTGAGCTCGCGCGCCTGCGCTTGCAGCAGGCCGAGCTGCACGTCGATACCGGCTTGCCGCAACAAGTCCAGCCCACGACCGCCCACCTGCGGCGAGGGATCACCGCAAGCGACCACCACTCGCGTCACGCCTGCCGCTATCAACTGCGGTGCGCACGGCGGCGTGCGGCCCTCATGCGGACATGGCTCCAGGGTCACATAGGCGGTCGCCCCGCGCGCGCGTTCGCCCGCCTCGCGCAGCGCCAGCACCTCCGCATGCGCCTCGCCGGTACGCTGGTGCCAGCCTTCGCCGACGACAACATCGCCCTGCGCGAGCACGCAGCCGACCATCGGATTGGGCCGGGTGGTGTACGCCCCGCGCTCGGCCAGGCGCAGCGCGCGTGCCATCAGGGCGTGATCGGTGGCAGTGAAGCCGGGAATCGGGAATCGGGAATCGGGAATCGTGGAAGCGGTCATCTAGCGCCTCGTCCGCGCCAGTTTTTCAGGCTCCGGCGGCTCGTCGAGCAGGGGCAGTTGCAGGCCGTCGATGGATGGCAGGTCGCGTTCGAGCTGGTCGATCTCGGCACGGAACGCGGCCACGTCCTCGAAGGCCCGATACACGGAAGCGAAGCGCACGTAGGCGACCTGATCCAGCGGCTTGAGCTGCGCCATCACCAGCTCGCCGATGCGGCGCGAGGGGATCTCGCGCTCGCCGCGCAGGCGCAACTGGTGCAGCACATGGCGCACGGCGGCATCGACCTGCTCGGGCGAAACCGGGCGCTTTTGCAAGGCGCGATCGAAGCTGGTGCGCAGCTTGTTTTCGTCGAAGGGCTCGCGGCGGCCGTCGTTCTTCACCACCGCCGGCAATTTCAATTCGGCGTTTTCAAACGTATTGAAACGCTCCCCGCAGGCCGGGCACTCGCGCCGGCGGCGCACGGTGCCCCCGTCCTCCGTCAGCCGCGAATCGATGACGCGGGTGTCTTCGTGCTGGCAGAAGGGGCAGTGCATCAGGAAGCGGGGAACGGGGAATGGGGAACGGGGAACCGGTTGAAGCAACTGCAAGGCGTGAACCGGACTTTTTCGATTCCCGATTCCCGTTGACCGATTCCCGGCAGCTTAGCCATACACCGGATACTTCCGGCACTGCGCCGTCACCGCCTCGCGTACGCGCTCGATCACGCCCGCATCGCCCGGCGCGTCGAGCACGTCGCAGATCCAGTTGGCGAGGTCGATGCAGTCGGCTTCGACATAGCCGCGCGTGGTCACCGCCGGGGTGCCGATGCGCAGGCCCGAGGTGACGAAAGGCGAGCGCGGGTCGCCCGGCACGGCGTTCTTGTTGACCGTGATGTGGGCCTTGCCGAGCGCGGCTTCGGCATCCTTGCCGGTGATGTCGCGACCGATCAGGTCGAGCAGGAACAGGTGGTTCTTGGTGCCGCCGGAAACGACCTTGTAGCCGCGCGCCAGCATCGCGCCGGCCATCGCCTGCGCGTTCTTCGCCACCTGTTGCTGGTAGGTGGTGAAGGCCGGTTCCAGCGCTTCCTTGAAGGCGACCGCCTTGGCAGCGATCACGTGCATCAGCGGGCCGCCCTGGATGCCGGGGAAGACGATGGACTGCAACTTCTTGACCATGTCCTCGGACGGATGCTTCGCCAGCACGATGCCGCCGCGCGGGCCGCGCAGGGTTTTGTGGGTGGTCGAGGTGACGACGTGCGCATGCGGCAGCGGGCTGGGATAGACGCCGGCGGCGATCAGGCCGGCGACGTGCGCCATGTCCACGAAGAAGATCGCGCCGACCGAATCGGCGATCTGGCGCATGCGCGCCCAGTCCACCACCTGCGAATACGCACTGAAGCCGCCGACCAGCATCTTCGGCTGGTGCTCGGTCGCCAACCGCTGCACTTGGTCGTAATCGATCAGGCCATGCTCGTCCACGCCGTACTGCACGGCGTTGAAGAGCTTGCCGCTGACGTTGACCTTGGCGCCGTGGGTGAGGTGGCCGCCGTGGGCGAGCGACATGCCGAGGATGGTGTCGCCGGGATTGAGCAGGGCGAGGTACACGGCCTGATTGGCCTGCGAGCCCGAATGCGGCTGCACGTTGGCGTAGTCGCAATCGAACAACTGCTTCACGCGGTCGATGGCGAGCTGCTCGGCCACGTCCACGAATTCGCAGCCGCCGTAATAACGTTTGCGCGGATAGCCTTCGGCGTACTTGTTGGTCAGCACGCTGCCCTGCGCCCCCAGCACGCGCGGGCTGGCGTAGTTCTCCGAGGCGATCAGCTCGACGTGATCCTCCTGCCGTTGCCGTTCATCGGCGATGGCGCGGGCGAGTTCGGGGTCGAAACCTTCGATACGGCAGTCGCGGGGGAACATGGCTCGTCCTTTGGCGCGGCGGAAAGACTGCCAATTGTAGCTGCTGCCTCCTCCCCCTGCTCGCAGTGGATCCGCCGCAAGGGGCGGTGGTCATCGCGCCCCGCGCGCCGCCACCGTGGCCGCATTCACGTTCCCCGCGGCTTCGCGCGGTGGGTCGCCACCGCCGACCATGGATCATCCGGCCACGGGCAAGCCGCTGCGTGTGCGAACCACCGGTTCGCGCAGCGGCGAACGCGCGAAGCACGGATTGCGCAGCGCCGGACCGTCACGGCGAGGCAGGATGCCGAACCGATGTCGGCGACGCCGCCCGTGGCCGCATTCACGTTCCCCGCGGCTTCGCGCGGTGGGTCGCCACCGCCGACCATGGATCATCCGGCCACGGGTGGCGCGGATAGCGACCCTTCATCTCCTTGCGCACCTCCGGATAGGTGCGATCCCAGAAGCCGCGCAGATCCTGCGTGACCTGCAAGGGTTTGCCGCCGGGCGAGAGCAGGTGCAAGGTCAGGGGTATGCGGCCGTCGGCGATGCGCGGGGTGTCGGCCAGGCCGAAGAGTTCCTGCAACTTCACCGCCAGCACCGGCGCGAGCGGTGCGTCGGCCGACTCGTCGTAAGCGTAGGCGATCGCGCGATCGAGCCCGGATGGCACGGCGATGCGGCGCGGCGCGAGCGTGTCGATGCGCTGGCGGAGATTCCAGTCGATGCCCTGCTGGAGCGCGGCGGCGACGCTGGCCTCGTCGAGCGCATCCAGCCGCGTTTTGCCGTGCAGCGCCGGCAGCAGCCAGTCATCGCGCGCGGCGAGCAAGGCTGCGTCGGACAGATCCGGCAGCGCCAGTTCAGGCATCCATGCGCGCAGGCAGCGCGCGCGCGCGCGCCACTGCACGAGGGCTTCCGTCCACGGCAGCGCCGCCAGGCCCAGTTCGCCGATGGCATCGCACAAGGCTTGCGCGGCCTGTTGCGGATCGATGCGGCCAGCGGGCTTCGACCACAGCACGATGGCATCGAAGCGACGCTGGCGGCGCGACACCAGTGCGCGCGTCGTCGCATCCCAGCGCACGCGATCGGTTTCGATGAAGCGTTCGGGAAAGTCGCGCTCCAGGCGTGCCTCGTCCAGCGGTGCGGCGCGCAGGATCAGCGCCTCGCGCGGGCCGCGACCGCTACTCGCGCCTGCATCGCGCAGTTCGCATACCACCAGCCACGGTTCGCCATACAGGGCGCTATCGGGAAGCAAGCGCGCGCTGCGGCCGTTGGCGAGCTGGTAGCGATGCGGATCGAGCGCCGACTGGCGGGCGATGCGATCGGGGAAGGCGTGCGCGAGGAGATCGCCGAGGAGGTGCGCCGGTACATCGCGAGACGGCAGGGCATCCAGATGCAGGCGCCGGCGCCATTGTTTCGCGGCCAGGTCGATGGATCCCAACGCATGGCGCGCGACATCGAGGGCGTTGCTCGCTCCGCCCCTTGCGCCAGCAGGGGGAAGCCGGGAGGGAGCGCGTTCGGAAGGCGGGAGTCCTTCGGCGCTCGCGCCACCCCTCCCCAACCCTCCCCTCCTTGCGGAAGGGAGGGAGTTCAAGCGAAAAGCGGCGAGCGCCTGCCAGCGCTCGGCCAGCGCGTCCGAACGCGAGCGCAGCGGGTCGCGCGCTTCGATCAAGACGGCCAGATCGCAGGCCAGCGCACGTTCGATATCGTTACGCGGCACCAGCAACATCGCAGCAAGGCGTGGATGTGTGCCGAGCGCGAGCATGCGGCGGCCGAGCGGGGTGATGGTGCCGAGCGTCGATGATTCAGCCGCGATGGTATTGCTTGCAGTGCTTGCGGCTGCGGCAGGATCGGGTGCCGTTGCGGCAACGCCTTCCAACGCACCCAGGCGCACCAGCAAGTCGCGCGCGGCAGCCAGCGCGCCGGGTGGTGGGGGCTCGGGGAAGCGCAGCTTCGACGCGCCCCACGCGGCCAGTTCCAGCGCGAGCCCGGACAGATCCACCTGCGTGATCTCGGCGCGGCGTTGCGGCTCCAGCCGCAGCGCGGGCGACCACAGCCGATACGCCCACCCTTCCGCCACACGTCCCGCACGGCCGGCGCGCTGTTCGGCCGATGCCTGCGAGATCGCCACCGTCTGCAGGCGCGAGAAGCCCGAATTCGGATCGAAGCGCGGCTCGCGCGCCAGCCCGGAGTCGATCACCACGCGCACGCCGGGCAGGGTCACCGAGGATTCGGCGACGTTGGTGGCCAGCACCACGCGACGCTCGCGTGGATCGTGCGCCGTCAGCGCCGCCGCCTGCGCGGCGATCGGCAACTCGCCGTGCAGGGGCAGGACGGCGATGCGCTCACCCCCTCTCCCCGGCCCGGACGGCCCTGCCGGGCGTTCTTCGGCGCGCGAACGGCCACCGGCCGTTCGCAAGCGCTCCTCATCACCTCCCGCAAGAGGAGAGGGGCCATCGTTCGGATGCCCTGCAGATAGATGCTCTACAGATAACTCCTCCCCCCGCGAGCGGGGGGAGGTCGGGAGGGGGGCTGAGTCCTTCGTGATATCACCCCCACCCCAACCCTCCCCCGCAAGCGGGGGAGGGAGTGGGTCTCCCAGCATCCGCTGCACCTGCGCGATTTCGCGCTGGCCGGGCAGGAACACCAGCACGTCGCCTTCGTGCTGCGTGAGCGCGTGCTCGATGGCACGGCACGCATGGGCGGCCAATGGTTCGCCGTGATCGCCCTGCATCGGCCGTTGCATGCGCCGCGCCGGGAAATGCTCCACCTGCACCGGAAAGCTGCGTCCTTCCGAACGCAAGCGCGGTGCATCGAGGAAATCCGCCAACCACGCGCCATCCAGCGTGGCCGACATCGCCACGATGCGCAGGTCGTCGCGTATCTGCGCCTGTACGTCGAGCGCCAGCGTGAGTCCCAGGTCCGAGGCCAGATGGCGTTCGTGGAACTCGTCGAACAACAGCGCACCGATGCCTTCCAGCGTGGGATCGTCCTGGATCATCCGGGTGAGGATGCCCTCGGTGACGACTTCGATCCGCGTGCGCGAGGAAATCTGGTTCTTGAAACGGATGCGATAGCCGACCGTATCTCCGACCGCCTCGCCGAGCAGGCTGGCCATGAACCCGGCCGCCGCACGCGCGGCCACGCGCCGCGGTTCGAGCAGCACGAGCTTGCGCCCGGCCAGCCACGGCGCATCCAGCAGCGCCAAGGGCACCTGGGTGGTCTTGCCCGCACCCGGTGGCGCTTCCAATACCAGCCGCGGATGCGCGGCGAGGCTGGCGCGGATCGCCGGCAGCAGTTCGGCGATGGGGAAGTCCAATGGTTCCATGCGTGCAGGATAGCGAGGGGATGCCTTGCCCGGGTCGCGGGACTCGGGACTCGCGACCCGCGCCCATGCCCGCACGGCAGCAAGCGCATTGTCGGCGAACATAGGTCGGCGAAAAACGTGCAGGACGCAAAGGGAGAAACGTTGCCCCCGCATCACGAGATTGCATTTGCGTTCTTCGCGGACTGCTGCTTTTCGATTCCCGATTCCCGATTCCCCCGTCCCCGAAGCAGTGCGCCCGCGCTCGCGGTGGCATTCGTCGCGACCACTGGCGACAATCCACCGCTGACGTCTTAGCCCCGCGACTGTTGCAGTCGATCGACCGGGTTGTCGTTGCGCGCGGCGGGCTGATCCAGGGCCGGCTCGCGCGGCGACCGCCGTGATGAGGTGAGCCATGACCCATACCCTCCCGACGGCCCGGCCCGACCTGCGCGCATTCGCGTCGCTCAACAGCGCCGACGCGATCGAGTTGCTGAACTCCTACGAACTCGAGGAAGCCGTCGAGACACTCGCGCGCCTGCCGTTGCAGCGCGCGGTGGACATGTTCGACCGCCCGGAACTGCAACGCGCCGGCGAGTTGATGACGCGTCTGCCCGATGAGCGTGCGGCCGGCTTGCTGGAAGGCATGGCCGACGACCGCGCCGCCGACGTGCTGGCCGAGCTGGGCGAGGCCGATCGTGCGCGCCTGTCCGGACGCTTGCGCGCTGGCACGTTGGAAGCACTGCGCAGGTTGATGCGCTATCTGCCGCACAGCGCCGGCAGCCTGATGTCCACCGAGTTCGTTTCGGTGCCCGCCGACTGGACGGTGGAGCAGACGCTGGCGCATGTGCGCCATGTCGAGCGCTCGCGCGAGACGGTGTACGCGATCTACCTGCTCGATCCGGCCACCCACGCGCTCGAGCGCATGGTCTCGTTGCGCCGGTTGATTTCCGGCGATGCCGACGCGCCGGTGCGCGCGGTCGCGCAGCGCACCGAGCCGGTGTCGGTGACGCCGGCCACCGACCAGGAGGAAGTCGCGCGCCTGATCCGCCGCCACGACCTGCTCGCCATCCCCGTGCTGGACGAGGCCCGCCACGTACTCGGCGTGGTCACCGTGGACGATGTGCTCGACGCGCTGATCGCCGAGAGCACCGAGGACGTGCACAAGTTCGGCGGCATGGAGGCCATCGACCGCCCGTACATGCACATCGGTTTTGCCGCGATGGTCCGCAAGCGCGCCGGCTGGCTGTGCGCGTTGTTCATCGGCGAGATGCTCACCGCCAGCGCGATGCAGCACTACGAGGACGAACTGGCGAAGGCGATCATGCTGACCTTGTTCATCCCGCTGATCATGAGCTCGGGCGGCAACTCCGGTTCGCAGGCGACCTCGCTGCTGATCCGCAGCCTCGCGCTGGGCGAGGTGCGTTTGCGCGACTGGTGGAAGGTGGCGCTGCGCGAGATCCCCACCGGCATCGTGCTGGGCGCGATCCTCGGCGTGCTGGCGCTGCTGCGCATCGGCGTGTGGCAGCTCGCCGGCATCTACGACTACGGCCCGCACTGGCAGTTGCTCGCGCTGACCGTGGCCGCGGCGCTGGTGGGCATCGTCACCTTCGGCTCGCTGTCGGGCTCGATGCTGCCCTTCGTGATGCAACGCCTGGGCTTCGACCCGGCCAGCGCCTCGGCGCCCTTCGTGGCCACCCTGGTGGACGTGACCGGGCTGGTGATCTATTTCTCCATCGCCGCGATGATCCTCGGCGGCAGCTTGCTGTGATTTCGGAACTCGGGACTGCGGAGGCAGGATGCCGGAGCGAACGGCGAAGCCGGCCCGAAGGGCGGAGCGCAGGAGCGCTCCGTACTCGGGACTCGGGACTCGGGACTCGGGACTCGGGACTCGGGACTCGGGACTCGGGGCTCGGGACTCGGGGCTCGGGAAACGGTGTCCGGGGAAAACGGCTTTTCCCCCCCGCTTGCGGGGGGTGATGAGGCGCGCATGCGAACTGCCGGTGGCAGTTCGTGCGCCGAAGAACGCCCGGCAGGGCAGGACAGGCCGGGATGGGGGCAGGTTCTCGCTTCTGCGCCCCCCACCCCAACCCTCCCCCGCAAGCGGGGGAGCAACTGTGTTCAAGGTCAAGCAGTTTTTGCATGTCGCGAAGGATCCCAATGAGTGTTATCGCGCAGCATGGCGTTGAGCATCGTCAGCAGCTTGCGCA
>JAFEBW010000020.1 GCA_018242445.1 Pseudomonadota bacterium
CGGACACGTGTACGCCCTGCATCACCTGTGGGGCGAGTTGGGTCTGGATCATGCGGTCAGCCGATCGCTGCGTTCCTCGCGCAGACAGTTCGATGCGGCCGGCCTGGTCCGCCTGATGGTGTTCAACCGCCTGTGCGATCCGCAGTCCAAACTGGGCGTGCTGCGCTGGCTGGAGACGGTAGCGGTGCCTGAGACGCCGGCCGCGGTGTCGCACGATCATCTGCTGCGCTCGATGGACGCGCTGATGGATCACATCGACGCGGTGGAGACGGCGGTCGCAGCGCAATTGCGTCCGTTGCTCGACGCCCATCTGTCGGTGGTGTTCTACGACCTGACTACGATCCGCGTGCATGGCGAGGGCGAGGTGCCCGAGGACGTGCGTGCCTACGGGATGAACAAGCAAACCGGCGGCATCGCGCGGCAGTTTGTGCTCGGCGTGATCCAGACGGCCGAGGGATTGCCGATCGCCCACCAGGTACATGCCGGCAATGTCGGCGAGGTCGGCACGCTGCTGCCGATGATCGAAGCAGCGCTCAAGCGCTACGCCATCGAACGGGTGGTGATCGTGGCCGATCGCGGCCTGCTGAGCCTGGACAATCTGGCGGCGATCGAAGCATTACGCACGAAGGACGATCAGCCGGTGCAGTACATCCTGGCGGTGCCGGGACGGCGCTACACGGAGTTTGCCGAGATCGTGAAGGCCACGCCGCTGCAGGAAGGCGTGGGTGCCACGACCTGGCAAGATCGCCGACTGATCATTGCCCACGACGAGACGCGCGCGCAGCAACAGCATGCGCGCCGGCGCGAGGAGGTCGCGCGCATCGAAGCCGAAGGCGAGCGCATGGCGCAGCGCCTGGACGACGAGGACGCCGGCAAGCCACAGCGCGGACGCAAGTCGAATGACCGTCGCGCCTACGTGCGCTTCAGCGAAGCGGTCAAGGCCACCGGGCTCAGTCGCATCCTCAAGGCCGACCTGCACGCCGACCGCTTCAGCTTCGGCGTGGACGAAGCGGCGCTGGTCGATGCCGAACGCTTCGACGGGAAACTGCTGCTGGTCACCAACACCGACTTCGCGCCGGCGGCGGTGATCGAGCGCTACAAGGCACTGGCGGACATCGAGCGCGGCTTCCGCGTGCTCAAGCACGACATTGCCATCGCGCCGGTGCACCATCGACTGCCCGAACGCATCCGCGCGCATGCGCTGATCTGCTTCCTGGCCCTGGTGCTGCACCGGGTGATGCGACAGAAGCTCAAGGCCAAAGGCGTCGACCACTCGCCCGATGAACACCATCAGGCGGACCAGGCCGGCCGCATCGAACTGTCTGCGCGAGGAACGCAGCGATCGGCTGACCGCATGATCCAGACCCAACTCGCCCCACAGGTGATGCAGGGCGTACAC
Source organism: Pseudomonadota bacterium (assembly GCA_018242445.1). GTDB lineage: Bacteria > Pseudomonadota > Gammaproteobacteria > Xanthomonadales > Xanthomonadaceae > SZAS-103. Next base: position 1,400 of record JAFEBW010000020.1, read on the forward strand.
GTGTCCG
>JAFEBW010000021.1 GCA_018242445.1 Pseudomonadota bacterium
ATACCTTGAGCGCTATAACGTAGACCCGAAACCCTTCGTATGGCACAAGAGCGCCGACGGCATTTTGGCATCGGTCGCCCGGGCTGCCGCTAAACTTGTTTAAAGTTACTTGTGAGACATCACACTATGGAGGCGCTCGTCAATTGCTGGGATCCATCGTGCGAATCCACCCGCTCGCGCACCTTGCGCATGTTCGTGTTCAGTTCGTCCAGGTTCTGGTTGATGCGCAGCAGCAGGATCGGCATGCCAAGGACTATCGCCGCCACCAGCAACCCGCACAGGCAGCCGATGGCGGCGGCGATCCATTGCATCATCGAATCGGCGCCGGCCTGACTGGCGTAGTTGAATGCGAAATCGGCGCTCAAGCCGATGATCGCAAGGGCACTTAGTTCGTAGATGAAGCCCATGAAGCGGACGATCAGTTTGAATAGCATGTCGCAGCCCCCTGGGTACGTGCGGCTATTTCTTCACGCCTCCGAAGAACCCGATCTTCAAGCCTGCGGCCTGAAACGCCTTGTTCGATTTGTTGATCAACATCAGGAGCGCAAAGAAATTGATCGTGGGAATCCACATGAGAATCGAGAATCGCTGTCGCGATGCCTGATGCACCAATCGCCCTTGCGAGCCGCAGGCTGAAATAGGAAAGCAGGCACACGATGGGCAATAGAAGCAGAAACCACGGAGAAACAGCATCGTCCCCAGTGTTACCGGACTGGCCGGTGAGCGACCTGACCGCAATCGTGACGAGGACGCCGATTCCATAGGTGACGATAAGCAACCGATGGTATTTCGATGCCGCTTCGACATTCAGGGCCATGGTGCTTCCTTCGTGATGGGCCATCCATGGGCCGATGTGATGTGACCGTTCTTCCCGTTGTGGCGTTCGCCAGCCCTCAACAGTTCGATGCGTCGTATGTAGAATATACGTCAACAATGAGATTGTGCAAGAGGGCATGCCGGATGCCATCGGCAGGTCAGGAATCGGTGTTATTTCCTGCGCGACTGTGCTTTCGCAGGTCTGTCCGCATCGGCCAGACGACGAGCCTCGTTGAATAGCAGGTCGAGGCTGGCTCCCATCGCCCCGACGATGCGCTGGAGCGATTGTACGGACGGATTGCGGCGGTTCCGCTCGATGCCGGAAATGTAAGTGCGGTCGAGGCTGGCGCGATCGGCCAATTCTTCCTGGCTGATGCCATCGCGCAAGCGAAGCACCCGAACCGCCGCACCCACATAGCCGGAGATGTCCACGCCGGCATTGAAAGGCGATGTGGTCTATCGGGCCACGGAATATGAGTCACGTAGCGCGTGCGACGGCAGGAAACCGCTCGCTGCCGAAGCCGAATGCCATTTTCTCGCCAAGCTCGGATTGCACAGCGCCGGCGATCTCGTGCAAAACGGGAATCAATGCAGGCGCATGCACTTCACCCCTCGACGTCGAGGAACTTCTCCGCATCCAGCGCCGCCATGCAGCCAAAGCCCGCCGAGGTCACCGCCTGGCGGTACACCTGGTCGGCGACGTCGCCGGCGGCGAACACGCCGCGCACGCTGGTCTGCGTGGCCATGCCATCCAGCCCCGTGCGGATGCGGATGTAGCCGTTCTTCATTTCCAACTGGCCCTCGAACAGGCTGGTGTTGGGGGTGTGACCGATGGCGACGAACATGCCGGTGACGGCGATGTCGCGGATCGCACCGGTCTTGAGGTTGCGCAGGCGCAGGCCGCTCACGCCGGCATCGTCGCTGAGCACCTCGTCCACGCCCGAGTCCCAGACGATCTCGATCTTGCCGGCCTGTTCCTTGGCGAACAGTTTGTCCTGCATGATCTTTTCCGCGCGCAGCTTGTCGCGGCGATGCACCAGCGTGACCTTGCGGCAGATGTTGGACAGGTACAGCGCTTCTTCGACGGCCGTGTTGCCGCCGCCGATCACCGCCACGTCCTGCTCGCGGAAGAAGAAGCCGTCGCAGGTCGCGCAGGCGGACACGCCGCGGCCCTTGTTGGCTTCCTCGGAAGGCAGGCCGAGGTACTTGGCGGTCGCGCCGGTGGCGACGATCAACGCATCGGCGGTGTATTCGCCCGAATCGCCCTTCAGGCGGAAAGGACGCCGCGACAGGTCGGCGGTGTGGATGTGGTCGAACACCATCTCGGTGTCGAAGCGTTCGGCGTGTTCGCGCATGCGTTCCATCAATGCAGGTCCCTGCAGGCCGTGCACGTCGCCGGGCCAGTTGTCCACGTCGGTGGTGGTCATCAACTGGCCGCCCTGCGCCAGCCCGGTGACCAGCAGCGGCTTGAGGTTGGCGCGCGCGGCATACACGGCGGCGGTGTAGCCGGCCGGGCCGGAACCGAGGATCAGCAGGCGGGTGTGGCGGGGCTTGGCGGAGGGAGTGGACATGGGGATTGGTCTATACTTCGCGGGTTTCGGGAAGGGATGGCTGGCGTGGCTTGCGGCGTGTTGAGCTGATGCCTTGTCGGCATGGGCTGCGCGCTGGCAACCTTGGCAGCATGCGGGTCGAGGCGCGCGTTATCAAGGCACGGTCACGCACGCAGCGTTCCACAGCGATGAACCTGGGCTTGCGTGGCGAGCCGGAGGGCGTTCCTCCCGCATCCGCCCCCGGATCGAGTCCGGTGCAGGCTCTGCGGGAACCCCGCCTTCGCGGGGGCTGGATCTTCTCCCGAAGGAAGAAGGGGCAAGCCGGGATTCGAAGTCGGTAAAAAATTTTTCGTGGGCGGCCAATCGTCCACTTCACGTATCTTCATCCACCATCCGGAGACTACCCATGCGCATCGGCATCCCCCGCGAAACCAAGACCCTCGAAGGCCGCGTCGCCCTCGTCCCCGCCGCCGCCGGCGACCTGGTCAAGCGTGGCCACGAGGTGTGGATCGAGAAGGACGCCGGCGTGAAGTCCGGCTTCAAGGATGCCCAGTACACGGCGCTGGGCGTGAAGATCGCGCCCGATGCAGCGGCGCTCTACGAGAAGGGCGAGTTGATCGTGAAGGTGAAGGAGCCCATCGCCGGCGACCTGCAACACCTGCGCAAGGATCACCTGCTGTTCTGCTACCTGCATCTGGCTGCCGAGCCTAAGCTCACCCGCCATCTGCTCGATATCGGCCTGTGCGGCGTGGCCTTCGAAACGGTCGAGTTGCCCAACGGCGACCTGCCGCTGCTGGCGCCGATGTCGGTGATCGCCGGCAAGATCGGCGTGCAGGTCGGCACCCATCTGCTGCACCAGCCGATGGGCGGCAAGGGCAAGCTGCTCGGCGGCATGCCCTCGACCGAGCGCGGCCGCGTGGTGGTGTTCGGCGCGGGCAAGGCCGGCGGCGCGTCCGCCGCGCTGGCCGCGGCCGGCGGCGCGGATGTCACCGTGTTCGAGATGCGCCAGGATCGCATGGACGAAATGATGCGCCTGGGCAACAACGTCACCACCTTGTATCCGTACCACGATGTCGTCGCGCGCGCCGTCGCGCAGGCCGATCTGGTGATCGGCGCGGTGCTGATCACCGGCGCCAAGGCCCCGCACGTGATGACCCGCGAGATGCTCAAGGACATGGAAGACGGCAGCGTGGTCGTGGACATCGCCATCGACCAGGGTGGCTGCTTCGAGACCTCGCGCCCGACCACGTGGAAGGAGCCGACCTACGTCGAGGAGGGCGTCACCCACTTCTGCGTGACCAACATGCCCGGCGCGGTGCCGCAGACCTCGTCGCAGGCGATCTGCGCGGCGATCCTGCCGTGGGTGAACAAGCTCGCCGGCGGCGACTGGCGCGGCAACCAGGCGCTGACCCGCGGCATCAACGTCGAGGCCGGCAAGATCGTGCATCCTGCTTTGGTGGACATGAAGGCCTGAGCGCGTGAGCTACCTCCCCCCGGTGATGTCGGGGGGCGTGGATGGAACGGATCGCCGTTGCCACCGGGTTGGCAACGGCGCAAAGGCAACGCTAATTTGATCGGCGTGCGCTGATAATTCCAGGATGGAATTATTCAGCGCTTCCCAAGTTCGATTTTCCGAACCGATCCTGCATGGAGGCGAATAGAGATCGCCGTTTGGATGAGAACCATCCGGCAAAGGCCGTTTTCGCGATCGGCCCTTCCACCGGCGACACGCGATGTTCGAGATCCTCGCGGATGCGGAACACGATGGCATCGCCGAATACCGTGTTCGGCAGGGTCAGCAAGGGTGCCTGGGTATCCGTCTCCCGCATCTGGAAGACACCGCCAGCGTAGGGTTTCACGCTGAGGTTGATGCTCAGGCCGACGAGGCGTTCCACATTGGCGTGAATGTCGTCGTGCCACGTATCGTAGTGGTCGCCTGCGCATGTTCTGCGATAGACCCGGCCGTCGAAGCGCTGGATGTGCGGGTAGCCGGTGATGTCGCCGATCAGCGCGATGAACGCCGGCGAGTTCGCTAGAAAATCCAATTGTGCCAGCGTGGCGTTGTTGGCGAGCGCCGACTCGGATGCGATCGACTGGAACTCGCGCGGCTTCCATGGCCCCGCTCGCAGGCCTTGTTCAATGCGGTCGAGAACGTCTTCGCTCAACAGGGCAGGCAGGCGGATCGCGTGGTCGCGGGCGAATGCTACGCGCAGGTCGTTGCGATCAATCCGTTCGTTCAATCCGTGACGGGTCAACTGGATCATGGCATGCGAGGATCGATCGCCGCTCATGCGGCATCGTTGGATGAATGCAGTATGCCATCGCGCAGTGTGAGCACACGGTCGGCCAGCGCGAGGCTCGCGGGGCGGTGAGTGATCAGCAGCACGGTTCGATGGCGCAGCAATGCGTGGCATTCGACGATGAACTCGCGCTCGCCCTCCGGATCGAACATCGCCGTGGCCTCATCGAGAATCAGCACGGCGGGGTTCTTGAGCAAGGCGCGCGCCAGTGCGATGCGCTGCTTCTGGCCGCCGGACAAGCGGATGCCCTGGTCGCCGACCCGCGTGTCGTAGCCGTCGGGCAGTTTGCTGGCGAAGTCGTGCGCGCGTGCCGCGATGGCTGCCTGCTCGATATCCTCGCGTGTGGCATCGGCTCGACCGTAGGCGATGTTCTCCGCTACCGATGCATTGAACAGCAGCACGTTCTGCGACACCAGCGCGATGTGGCCGCGCAGGTTGGCGATGCGCAGTTCGCGCAGATCGATTCCATCGAGGCGGATGCACCCTGCCTGCGGGTCGTACAGGCGCAGTAGCAGATGCGCCAGCGTGCTCTTGCCCGCGCCGTTTTCGCCGGTGATCGCCACCGTTTCGCCGGCGCGCACATGCAGATCGAGCCCGCGCAGCACCGGAGAGCGACCCGGATAGGAAAACCGCACACCGGAAAATTCGAGTGCGCCACGCGCGCGGCCGATCTCGCCGCGCCCCTCATCGGGCTCGGGCGCCTGCGCAAACACGTCGAGCAGGCGGTGCGCGCTGCCGCGTGCGCTCTGGGACTGCCCGTACACCGTGGCGAGCTGGCTCACGGGCGTAGTCAGCAGCAGACCATAGAGAATCAAGGTGACCAGATCGGCCGGGCGCATGCCGCCGGCGGTCACCGCGCGACTGCCCAGCCAGAGCAACGCCAGTACGCCGAGCGATGCGAGCAGCCGAACGGTCGGGCCCATCAGCGCCTGCGAACGGGTCAGGCGCATTTCGAGGTCGCGCAAGTGGTGCATGTGCGCGGTGAAGCGTCTGGATTCCACGGTTTCGCCGGTGTAGGCCTTGATGACCGGCAGCATGGAAAGGTTCTGTTCGGCCATCGCCGACTTGGTCGCGTAGGCGTCGCTGATCTGGCTCGACAAGGGGCGCAGGGGGCGCCCGGCGATCAACAGCGCCAGATAGAACACGGGTATGGCGAGCGCGATCAATAGCCCGATCCACGGCTGGATGCGCAGCATCACCAGCAGGGCGCCGGCGCACGTGAACAGCAGCGGCAGCAGCGGCGTGACCACGCCGGTGACGAAGCCGCTCAAGCGCACGACGTCGTCGGTGAGCAGGGCCAGCACGTCGCCGCGGCGGCGCTGGTGATGCCAGTCCAGCGGCAGCGCTTGCAGATGATCGTAAACGCGGGTGCAACCGTCGGCGATCAAACCGGTGCTCACGTTTTCCAGCGTCACTGCGTTGCCGTAGGCCAGCACGCACTGCACCGCGATCAGGCCGGCCCACAGCCACAGCAAATTTTCCACCGGACGTGCATGCAGCAGGGCATCGGAAAACCGTCCGGCCAGCCACGGCATCAGCAGCGCGAGCGCGCTCTCGGCCAGCAACAGGCATAGTGCCAGCATCAGCGAGCCGCGATAAGGGCGCAAGAGTGCCTGCAGAGGGTGATGACCGCGCCTGCCAGGTGTCGCCGCTCCTGCCGTCTTGCGCGGGTGCGGAGAGGTAGTCGCCGCTTCGATGGGTTGAACCCTTCCCATGACGGGCATCCTATCGGCGAAATCGTCCGGTGGGTGTCGGCTTCATTACAACATGGGCCAATGCCTGATCAGGTGCATGGCGCGCTGCGACTGCGGAATGTATGCTCACTTCGGAAGGGCCAGCAGCCATTCAATGACGTGCGAACAATGCCATCCGCAGGCCGTTGCCGAGCCGGCGTAGATAGGCAAAAGCCAGTCCGGCTTTCCCTTCCGCGCCATGCTGTGCACGCATGTAGGTCGCGCTTGGGAACAATTTTTCCTGCACCCACGCAAAGCGTTGCCGTAGCGGCAACGCGCGCAGATTGTGCCACTCCTGGTAGGCCCGGCTTTGCGCACGGTTCACATCGAAGGATTCAAGGCGGGATTGCGTTTCCAGGGTTTCCAGCAAGCCCTCCGGCAAGGGGGTGGCGAAGGCCTCGTGCGTTCGCCGCAACCCGTCCAGGCAAGCGCCTGCCAAGCCGCGTTCGGCCGTGAGGCGAACCAATCCGTCAAAGTCCTGCGGCGTCATGGCGCAAGCCAGCAAATGCATGTCGTACAGCCATATCAGGCGATCGCCGTGGTTGGCCGGATCGGACTGCAAGCTCAAATTGGCGATGCAGTGCACGCACGCCAGTTCGTGCACGCGCTGCCCCGGCCTGGCCTATCTCGAGGGCAACATGCGTGGCCCCTCGACGCAGGATTGCGAGAAGTCCTACGCGCGCACCGGCGTTCCCTCGTGGAACCTGCAGCGCAAGCGCAAGCAGGCCGAGGAAGCCGCCGCGCGGATCATCCCGGTGGTCGTGACCGCCTGATCCCGCCGCGCTTGCCCGACGCGCCGGTTGGGCGGGCACGCGGCAAGGCGGTATCTGCGGTTTCCGACGGGTTGCCGGTGGCGGACGGGTAGAATGCGGGCATGCATTCCCATTCGCGCATCTGGAGCCGTCTCGCCGCCATGGCCGCTACCTGTGTGATGACTGCCGCAGCCGCTGCGCCGTCCGACCGCTGGACGCTGCCGATTCAGGTGCAGAAACTCGACAACGGCCTGACGGTGGTCGTTTCCGAGGATCACGGCTCGCCCACGGTCGGCATCGCGGTGGTGTACAAGGTCGGCATCCGCACCGAGCCGCGCGGGCGTAGTGGTTTCGCGCACCTGTTCGAACACCTGATGTTCGAGGGCACGCCGGATGCGCCGGCGGGCGTGTTCGACCGCGTCACCGCGCAGGGCGGCGGCGACAACAACGGCTCCACCCATCCGGACTTCACCAGCTACATCGAGCGCGCGCCGGTGTCGGCGCTCGAACCGCTGCTGTGGCTGGAGGCCGACCGCATGCAGACGCTGGACTTCGAGCAGTCCAGCCTCGACAACCAGCGCGACGTGGTGAAGGAAGAAATCCGCGTCAACGTGCTCAACCGGCCCTACGGCGGTTTCGCGGATGCCGACCTGGCGCAGCTCGCGTTCTCCAAATGGGAGAACGCGCACGATGGCTATGGCAGCTTCGAGGATCTCGACAAGGCCAGCCTCGACGACGTGCGCGCGTTCCATCGCGAGTTCTACGGGCCCAACGATGCGGTGCTGGCGATCGCCGGCGATGTCACCCCCGCGCAGGGCTTCGCGCTGGCGCGCAAGTATTTCGGCGCGATCCCCGCGCGCCCCACGCCGCCGCGCGCGGACGTGGACGAGCCGCTGAACACGGCGGAGAAGCGCAAGGTCGAGGGAGACGGCCTCGCCAAGCTGCCGGCGCTGGCGGTGGGCTGGAAGATGCCGCCGCGCGGCAGCCAGGATCAGGCGGCGATGGTCGTGCTCGGCGAATTGCTCGCCGGCGGCGGCGATGCGTCGCGGCTGTACCAGGCCCTGGTGAAGGGCAGCGCGCTGGCGTTGCAGGTGGGCGATGCGACGGGCAGCGGCTCGCCGTGGGAATACGATGGGCCGACCCTGTACACGGTGGTGGCGATCCACAAGGTCGAAGCCAAACCCGACGCGGTGCTGGCGGCGATCGACGCGCAGATCGCGCGCATCGCGAAGGAGGGCGTGGATGCGGCGACCTTGCAGGCGGTGAAGACGCACCTGCTGGCTGGCTGGTACGATGATCTGGATCCGTTCATGGATCGCGCCGAGCACCTGGCCGTGTTGCAGGCGCTGTGGGGTGATGCGAACGTCGCCAACCAGATTCCCGGCCGGATCGACGCCGTGACTTCGGCGGACGTGCAGCGCGTGGCCGCGACCTATCTGACCCACGCCAACCGCAGCATCATCGAGCGTGTGCCGGACTTCATGCTGCCGCCAAACGATCCGGCGCGCTCGGATCGGCGTGTCAAAGACAAGCCGAAACAGGCGAAGCCCACGAAACCGACCGGCACCGTGGTGGTGGGCGACTTGCAGCATGTTGCCGTGCCACCGGCTGTCACGACACCGCCCCTTCCTGCAGCCGCGAAACCCGCGCAGCCAGTTCCTGCGAACGCGCCCAATCAATCGCCCCAAACCATCGACAGGGTTGCGCCAGATGCAACCCCAGTACCAGTACCAGCACCAACACCTGCTATTTCACCTGCAGCGGCACCAGAAACGACGCCATCGAAAGCAAAGGTTTCGAAGCCGGCAACTTCGGAGCCGAAGTCCACCACGCCAGCACCTGCACCGTCCACGACCGGCACGCCGCCTGCCGTTCCTTCGGCAGGCTCTCCCGCCAACGACACATCTTCACCCCCAACCAACGCGGCGAGCAGCCAGCATCGATCATGACGGCGTTGTGGCCCCTGATGCTGATGTTGCTGCTGACCGATCCGCAGGTCGCGGCCACGCCGCCAGCGAACCCTACTCAGCCCTCGAACATTGCCATTGACGGAGCAAGCCAGCAGTCGCCGCCATCAAACCCCTCCCCTTGCGACAGCAGGGGGAGGTTGGGAGGGGGTTGCGAGGCCGACGTGTTGCCACCTGCCAGGCCGACGTCCGTAAAGATGGAAGCGACTGCGCCGCCGACCAAAGCAGTCCAGTCGCAGGCTGTTGGAACTTCGACGGTTACATCTGCGTCCAGCGCAAATATTCCGTCGGTGCCCTTGCAAGGAGTTCCCGCTGCTCCTTCGACCCCTCCCCAACCCTCCCCTACACGTAGGGGAGGGAGTGAAAAGCTAGCTCCGCCCCCACCGAATGGCGTGCCAACGGCGAATCCGGTGTTGCCGACGAATACTGCGCCGAAAACGAGTCCCGTGCTGCCGACGAATGCTCCGCCGAAAACGAACGACACGCAGGCCGGGGAAAGCCCGCGATCGCAACGCCTTGACTCCTCCCCTTGCGACAGCAGGGGGAGGTTGGGAGGGAGTTGCGAGGCGGATGTATTGCCCCCCGCCACACCAGCGTCGGTCAGCGTGGAAGCGCCTGCGTCGCCTGACAACGCAGGACGACCGCAGTCGAGCCCGTTGCCGCCGGACACCTCCCGTCCCGGTACGCCTGACACCGCACCCGCCGCAGCATCTCCATCGAAAAAACATGCCATGGATGCCCTGCCCAAGGATCTCCCCCCCTACGGCCCCGATCGCCCGCCGCCGCCGCTGCACATCGAGCAACGCACCTTGTCCAACGGTTTGCAGGTGTGGGTGCTGCCGCGCACCGATGGCCCGCCGATGGTGCAGTTCGCGCTGGCCGTGCGCGGCGGGCTGGCCGACGACCCGCCGTTGCAGCCGGGGCTGTCGAGCCTGCTGGCCGACCTGCTCAAGGAAGGCACGGCGTCGCGCAGCGCCGCGCAGATCGCCGCCGATCTGCAATCCTGGGGCGGTCAGGTGCACACCGAGGCCAATGTCGATGGCATCACGATCACGGCGTCGGGGCTGGCATCGAATGCCGCTAAGATCGTCACCCTGCTGTCCGAAATTGCGCTGTCGCCATCCTTCCCGCGCGATGAAGTCGAACAGGGCAAGCTGCGCGCCTTGCAGGCGCTGGTGGCCGCGCGCACCGATCCGGACTGGCTGGCGCGCAAGGCGCTGGGGCCGCTGCTGTATCCAGGCCACCCCTATGGCCGCGTGCTGCCCACCGAAAAGTCGTTGCTGTCGATCACCCAGGACACGCTGGCTTCCGAACACGACCGGCGTTTCCGCCCCGACGAGGCATTGCTGGTGGTGAGTGGGCGGATCGGTGCGGATGACGCCCTGCGGATGGCCGATGCGGTATTCGGCGACTGGCGCGCGGAGGGCAAGCCGTCGGTCGGCGTCGGCCCCGCGCCGGCCACCGCGCCGGCAGAACGGGTGTTCGTCGCGCGCGGCGACAGCGTGCAGTCGGCGATCCGTCTCGGTGGCCCGGCGGCGGCTTACTCATCGCCCGACTACTACCCGCTGCTGGTCGCCAATGCGGTGCTCGGCCAGGGTTTCCGCAGCCGCCTCAATCTCGACCTGCGCGAGGACAAGGGCTACACCTACGGTGCCGGCAGCGTGTTCCATGCCGACCGCATGGGCGGGTCGGTGATCGCCTATGCCGACGTGCGCAACGAGGTGACCGGAGCGGCCATCGGGCGTTTCCTCGCCGATTACGGCGAACTGGGCAACCAGCCGGTGCCGGACGCGGAGCTGGCGCAGACGCGGCACTACCTCGTCGGCAGCTACCTGCTGTTCAACCAGCCGCAGGGGCAGGTGGCCGATGCGCTGGCCGCAGGCTGGCTGGCGGGGCGCCCGCCGCAGTCGCTCGCCGATTTCGTGCCGCGGGTGGAAGCGGTGACCGCCGCGCAGGTGCAGGATGCCGCGCGCAAGTACTTCGCGCCCGGCGATCCATCGATCGTGGTGGTCGGCAATCCGGCCGTGCTGCCGCAGTTGCGGCCCTACGGCACCTTCGACACGTCGCGCTGAGGCACCGCCGTCGTCGCCTCAATCGCGGCGTACCGCGCGCTCGGCGAGGTCGAGGCGGTCGTTGACCTCGGCGCGGAATTCGCCCATCTCGCGCAGCAGGGTTTCGATGTTGATCTCGTTCTTGATGTTGACCTTGAAGTCGGTGTCGGCGCGCGCGCGGTCCTTGTGCGCCTGCCGGTTCTGGCTCATCACGATCAACGGTCCCTGCAACACGGCCATGATGGCCAGTACGAGATTGAAGAACTGGTATGGGTAGGCGTCAGGAGCCTGTTCCCAGCCCTTCGCGTCGATCCAGTGGCGCTGAGCCATCCAGTGCCACGCCCACCCGGTCTGGCGGAAGAACCATGTCCAGTACGCTGGCTCGTTGAAAATGAACCAGACGATGCAAAGCACGAACAAAAGGATGATGTAGGTCCAACTGCCGTTGAGCTCGGCCACCGCATCGGCGAGGCGATCCGACCAGGACAGGTTCTTGTCGAATTCCTCGTCCACGTTCTTCGCCGCGCGCGCTGACAGCAGGGTGTTGGTTTCGCGCAGGCGCTCGCTCATCGTGCGCAAAATCGCCATGGCCGCGCGCGGACGGTGGTCGAGGTAGGTTTCCAGCGTGCCGCGATCGAGTTCCAGCAGCACGGTGGGGCTGGTCGCCTGCGCGCTGGCGCTGCGCGGCTTGTCGTCGAACATCGCCAGCTCGCCGAAGAACTCCCCGCGCGAGATGTCCTTGAGCGAAATGCGCCGCGAATCCTCGCCCGGCAGATGGATGTTCACGTCGCCGCTTTGCACGATGTACATCGCGGCGCCGTCGTCGCCCATCGCGAAAATCGCCTGCCCGGCGCGGAAATCGCGCGGTACCAGCGTGCCGGCGAGTGCGGCGAGGTCGTCCTCGGCCAAGCCTTCGAACATCGGGATTTCGCGCAGCAGCTCGGTGGCGTCCACGGGGTCGTTCATGGGGCGTGTCCGGATGGCGGTGGGCTGTCGGGTGCATTTTCCTGCCGCGCTGCGGCAGCGTCCACCGCAGCGGTTTCGTCCATCTGCTCGTCCTGACCCATCGCCCAGGCCACCTTGTGCGGGTCGAAGCCCGATTCGATGGTCGGCTTGACGATGCGGAAGTAGGGCGAGACGTCGAAGTCGCGCGGCGCGAACAGGCTGTGGTGGCGGATGGAGAGCAGTTCGCGGCGCTTGTGCGAGGTGTCGTCCTCGTCGTCGAGCACGATCTGCGGCAGGATCGGGTAGTGCACGGACTGGTAGGCCTGCGCGATCAGGCTGGAGCAGATCGCGCGCGTCGGATCGCCGCTGCCCAAGGCCAGCGCGCGGCGCTTGATCCGGTCCGGCAACGGCGGCGTGCGCACCATGTAGCGCATCAGGTCGAACACGTTCTTCATGTCGTACTGGTGGCCCATCTGCGCGCGCGCGAACGCCACCACGGCATCGATTTCGGCAGGCGTCAGCCCGACCGGGCGGCAGATGCGGGTGTGGACCTGCGCGTATTTGTCCAGCGGCACCACCTGCACGCCGCGGGTCACGTCGGCTTCCAGCAGTTGCGGTGACGCTGCGCCCGACGCTCCGCACAGGTCGTCCACGCACAGCGCCGCGTGCGACCACGTGGACTGGGTGAGGTAGCGGATGGCGACCGAGAAGCGGCTGTTGCCGTCCACCAGCAGCACGTCGCCCTTGCGCAAGGTCGCGGCGACCAGCGTCGGGATCGACGTGGACGGATTGCGCACGCGGTCGACCGGCGCGGCCAGATAGCGCGCCAGGCGGCGGCCGATGCGTTCGCGGATCCCCGGCATGCCTGTCCCCGTATCGACCGTGATGGCCGACCGTACTAGCGTAGGCGGGTGCGCGCGCGTCCGCCAGCGGTGGCCGTTCGTGGGGTCGCTGGTCGGGGAAGGCACTGGGGAGGATAGAATGGCCGCATGATCCGCATCGCGACCAGCGACACTCTGGCCAACCACTTCCTGATCGCCGTGCCGGCGATGGACGACCCGCACTTCGCACGCGGGGTGACCTTGCTGTGCGAGCACAACGAACACGGCGCGATGGGCCTGCTGGTCAACCGCCCCTCGGATTACCGGCTGGGCGAGGTGTTCGAGCAGATGCAGATCGAGACCGAAGCGCTCGGCATTGCCGAGGACACGGTGATGGTGGGCGGCCCGGTGCTGCCCGACCGCGGTTTCGTCCTCCACGACGGCGGCGACGACTGGCCCTCGACCCTGCGCGTCGCGCCCGGGCTGGCGGTGACGACCTCGCGCGAGATCCTCGCGGCGATGGCGCGCGGGCAGGGGCCGAAACGGCATCTGGTCGCGCTGGGCTACGCCAGTTGGGGCGCGGGCCAGCTCGAACAGGAGCTGGCCGACAACGCCTGGCTCACCGTGCCGGCCGATCAGGCGATCGTCTTCGACCTGCCGGTCGAGCAGCGCTGGCAGGCCGCGGCGCGCCGGCTCGGGATCGACCTCGGCCAGTTCCCGGGCTACGTCGGCCACGCATGACGGTGGCCACCGCGCTCGGGTTCGATGTCGGCGCCAAACGCATCGGCGTGGCGGTCGGCAACGGGTTCTCCGGCACCGCGCGCGATATCGCCGTGGTGGACATGCGCGAGGAGGTCGCCGACTGGGCCGCGGTCGATAAATTGATGCGCGAATGGCGACCGCAGGCGCTGGTGGTCGGCGACCCGCGCAGCCTCGGCGACGATGGCCGCAACGCCGACTTCACTCAACCCTCGCGCCAGCGCGCGCAGCGCTTCGCGCGCGCGGCCGCCCAGCGCTACGGCGTGCCGGTGTGGATGGTGGACGAACGCATGAGCTCGCTCGACGCCGCCGCGCGCTTCGCGCAGGGCCGCGCCGCCGGCGCACGCCGACGCGGCGAGGCGAAGAACCTCGACGCGGTGGCCGCGGCGATCATCCTCGAGCGCTGGCTGGCCGCGCCTGATGATGCCGACCGTGTTGTCGCCGATGGAGTCGATGCTTCCGATGCCGCCAAGGCGAGCGGGGCGACTGGCACCGATCCGGCCATTGAAGAGCCTGCACCAGCACTCCCTCCCCCGCTTGCGGGGGAGGGTTGGGGTGGGGCAGGCCGCGATGAGTTCCCCCCATCCCAGCCTTCCCCCGCAAGCGGGGGGAAGAGGTCGACTTCGCAGTGATGGGCGTTGGACAGAAACTTCTTTCACCCCAAGCCATGAACATGCCAGCCCCATCCGATCTGCAAATCCGCCCCGACGGCACGCTGCGCCATCTGCTCAGCATCGAAGGCCTGCCGCGTTCCACTCTCGAACGGCTGCTGGATGCCGCGCAAACACTGCGTCCGCAGGCGCTCGGCGGCACCGCATTGCGGCAGCGTTTGGCCGGGCGCACGGTATGCAATTTGTTCTTCGAGCCATCCACGCGCACCCGCAGCGCCTTTCACTTCGCGGCGTCGCGGCTGGGCGCCGACGTGCTCGGTTTCGACGTGTCCACCTCGTCCACCGGCAAGGGCGAAACCCCTGCCGACACCCTGCGCACGCTCGAGGCGATGGGCGTGGACTGCTTCGTGGTGCGCGCGCGCGAGGATGGCGCGGTCGCCGCACTCACCGCCGCCGCCAAGCCGCAGACGGCGCTGATCAACGCCGGCGACGGCCGCCACCAGCATCCGACGCAAGGGCTGCTGGACATGCTCACCCTGCGCCAGGCCAGAGGCGAAGATTTCTCGAACCTTTCGGTGTTGATCGTCGGCGACGTCCGCCATTCGCGGGTGGCGCGTTCGGACATCGCCGCGCTGCGCACCCTGGGCTGCCGCGACATCCGCGTTTGCGGCCCCGCGAGCCTGTTGCCCGATGCAGGCGAGCTGCAGGGCTGCACGGTCGGCCACGACCTCGACGCCATGCTCGACGGCGTCGACGCGCTGATGATGTTGCGCCTGCAGCGCGAGCGCATGGTCGAGGGGCTGGTGCCTTCGCTGGAGCGGTACTTCGCGGATTACGGCCTCGACGAACGCCGCCTCGCGCGAGCGAAGCCCGAAGCCGTCGTCCTGCATCCGGGTCCGATGAACCGCGGCGTGGAGATCGCCGATGCGGTCGCCGACGGCGCGCAGTCGTTGATCCGGGAGCAGGTGTCCAACGGCGTCGCGGTGCGGATGGCAGTGATGCTGGAGCTGCTGGGCGGGTAGGGCGAACCGGGCCGTCAGGGCGACTGGTTCGACCACGGCTTGCCCAGCGTCACCATCACGTCGTGCAACCCCGGCAGCGCCCGCAGTTTGCCCAGCAACGACGGATCCACGCGCACCGCCTGGGTGCCGATGAGGTCGATGCTGCCGCTGGCTGTGGGCGTGCGCAGGCGGATGCGCAGCGGCGTGCCGCCTGGGCGGTAGGCGGCGAGGATCTGCTCCATGCGTTCGAGCACGCCGGCCTCGCGCAGGTCGGCCAGCAAGCTCAGCCGGCGTGCCTGTTGCGCGCACAGTTGCTGATAATCCCAGGCGCGGCTGGCGCGCAGCGAGAAGCCGCCGCTGTATTCGTCCTCGCGCAGGCCGCCTTCGATCAGCAGGATGCGGCCGCGGCCGAGCAGTGCGCCGTATTCGCTGAACGCTTCGCGGAAGAAAGCGACTTCGATCTGCCCACGACCGTCCTCGAACTGCGCGAAGGCCTGATCGGCGCCGCGTCGGCGCACGAGGCCGACCATCCCGGCGAGCACGACTTTCGCCTCGCCGCGGCGGTCGCGGCCGGCGCGCCACAGGCGATCCAGATCGGCCAGCGTCGCGCCATCGGTCAACGCCGCCAGTTCGGCGCGGTGCGGATCCAGCGGGTGGCCGGAAAGGTAGTGACCCAGCACCGCGTATTCGCCGGCGAGGGTGGCTTCCAGTGGCGCGTCGTGGGTCTGCGGAAGGACGATGCGCGAGGCCGCGCCGGCTGCCGTCGGCGCAGCTTCGCCGAACAGCGAAGTCTGCCCGGCCTCGCGCTCGCGCGTGCGTTGCTCGGCCGCCTTCAGCGCTTCGGGCAATTGCAGCAGCAGGCTGGGGCGGTTGCTCGCCAGGCCGTCCATCGCGCCGGCGTTGATCAGCGCTTCCAGCGTGCGCCGGTTCATGCCGGCGGCGTTCACGCGGGTGCAGAAATCGAGCAGGTCGCGGAAGCCGCCGCCGCGCTCGCGCTCGTGCACGATCGCCTCGCAGGCGCCTTGCCCCACGCCCTTCACCGCACCCAGGCCGTAGCGGATGCGCCGATCCGTGAGCGGCTCGAAGCGGAACTTCGAGTCGTTGACGTGCGGCGGCAGGATCGTCAAACCATTGGCACGCGCATCCTGCAGCAGGCCGACCAGCTTGTCGGTGCTGTCCATGTCCGCCGACAGCGTGGCGGCCATGAACTCGGCCGGGTAGTAGGTCTTCAGCCATGCGGTCTGGTAGGCGACCAGCGAGTAGGCGGCGGCGTGCGACTTGTTGAAGCCGTAACCGGCGAACTTCTCCATCAAATCGAAGATCGCATCGGCCTTGCGCTCGTCCAGCCCGTTCTTCGCCGCGCCCTCGCGGAAGATCGCGCGCTGCCTGGCCATCTCCGCGGCGATCTTCTTGCCCATCGCCCGCCGCAGCAGGTCGGCGCCGCCCAGCGAGTAGCCGCCGACGATCTGCGCCATCTGCATGACCTGTTCCTGGTAGACCATGATCCCGTAGGTCTCGCGCAGCACGGATTCCACCCGCGCATCCGGGTACTCGATGGCCTCCTTGCCGTGCTTGCGCGCGCAGAAGCTGGGGATCAGATCCATCGGGCCGGGGCGGAACAAGGCGTTCAGCGCGACCAGGTCGCCGAAGCGGTCGGGTTGCGCCTCGCGCAGCAACTGCTGCATGCCGCGGCTTTCGAACTGGAAGATCGCGACCGTGCGCGCCTCGCGGAAGAGCTTGAACACTTCCGGGTCGTCAAGCGTCAGTGTGGCGATGTCGAGCGGCGATTCGCCGGAGGCTGCGCGACGAACGTTGATGGCTTTCACCGCCCAGTCGATGATGGTGAGCGTGCGCAGTCCGAGGAAGTCGAACTTCACCAGTCCGACCGCTTCGATGTCGTCCTTGTCGAACTGCGTCACCGCGCCGTGCGCGCCTTGCTCGGCGAACAGCGCGGCGAAGTCGGTCAGCGGGCTGGGCGCGATCACCACGCCGCCGGCATGCTTGCCGGCATTGCGCACGAGGTCTTCGAGCTTGACCGCCAGATCCACGAGGTCGCGGATTTCCTCGTCGCTCTGGTAGGCATCCTTGAACTCGGGAACGATGCGCTCGGCATCCTCCTGCGCCTGTTTGCTGCGGCCCAGCGCATCGTCCAGCGACAGCGGGTCGGCGGGACGCAGCGGGATCATCTTGGCGATGCGATCGACCTGCCCGTGCGGCATGCCCAGCACGCGCCCGGCATCGCGCAGCACCGCCTTGGCCGCCATCGTGCCGTAGGTGATGATCTGGCTGACGCGGTCGTGCCCGTACTTGCGGGCGACGTAGTCGATCACCTCGTCGCGACGCTCCATGCAGAAGTCGATGTCGAAGTCCGGCATCGACACGCGCTCGGGATTGAGGAAACGCTCGAACAGCAGTTCGTAGCGCAGCGGGTCGAGGTCGGTGATGCCCAGCGCGTAGGCGACCAGCGAGCCGGCGCCCGAGCCGCGCCCCGGGCCGACCGGGATGCCGTGATCCTTGGCCCAGTTGATGAAATCCGCGACGATGAGGAAGTAGCCCGGGAAATCCATCGTGACGATGACATCCAGCTCCCGATCGAGGCGGCGCTCGTAGTCGGCGGTGCTGGCGCCCGCGTGCGGCGGATGCTTTTGCAGGCGCGCGGCCAGGCCATCGTGGGCCTGCTTGCGCAGCCACGATTCCACCGTTTGATCCGATGGCACCGGGAAGGCCGGCAGGTAGTTGCGGCCGAACTCCAGTTCGAGGTTGCAGCGCATCGCCAGTTCGACGCTGTTTTCCAGCGCCTCGGGCAGGTCGGCGAACAGCTCGCACATCTGCGCTTCGGATTTGAGGTATTGCTCGGCCGAATAGTCGCGCGGGCGGCGCGGGTCGTTGAGGACGTGGCCGTTGGCGATGCACACCCGCGCCTCGTGCGCATCGAAATCGCTGCGGTCGAGGAAGCGCACGTCGTTGCTGGCCAGCAGCGGCAAGTCGCGGCGACCTGCGAGTTCGAGCGCGGCGGCATTGAAGGCGTCCTCATGTTCGCGTTCGCTGCGCACGAGTTCCAGATACAGGCGGCCGTCGAAATGCCGTTGCAGGTCGGCCAGCGCGTGCTCGGCCGCTTCGATGTGGCCGTCGACGGCGAGCTGGCCGATGCGGCTGCCGCGACCTGCGAGCACGAACAACCCCGCCGCCTCGCGTTGCAGCCATTCGGGGCGGATCACCACGTGGTCGCCGTGATGGCCTTCCAGATACGCGCGGGAAATCAAGCGCGACAATCCCAGATAGCCGCCGCGATCGCGGCACAGCAAGGTCAGGCGCGAGAGGTCGTTGCCTTCGGCCAGCAGCACGTCGGCGCCGGCGATCGGCTTGATGCCCATCTTCTCGGCGGCGCGATAGAACTTCACCAGGCCGAACACGTTGGACAAGTCGGTGAGCGCGAGCGCCGGCAGCTTCAGTTCCACCGCGCGGCTGACCAGGTTCGGGCGCGCGGCCTTGCCCGGATCGCCGTATTCGGGTTTCTCCGGCAGGCGGGCGGTGGAGTCGCGCAGCGAGTACTCGCTGTGCAGGTGCAGGTGGATGAAACGCGGGAGCATGCGGACGAGCCGTGTCGAAACCGCAGGTTAGCCGTGCGCGGCGGGGCCAACAAGGCTTGACAGGGCGAAGTCGAACTCGGTGTTGCGGTTCAGCGCGGCCAGCACCGGCGCGAAGCTGCGCCGATGGATCGGGCAGGGGCCGCGCTCGCGCAACGCGGCCAGATGCTCGGGCGTGGGATAGCCCTTGTGCACGGCGAAGCCATAGCCAGGATGCGTGGCGTCGAGGGCGGTCAGCAGGCGATCGCGGTGCACCTTGGCGAGGATCGATGCGGCGCCGATCGCCTTGACCCTGGCATCCCCGCGCACGATGGCCTGCGCCGGGCAGGGCAGGTGCGCGGGCAGGCGGTTGCCGTCGATCAAGGCCAGGTCCGGCATCACGCGCAACGCCGCCAGTGCGCGGCGCATGCCTTCCATCGTGGCCTGGAAGATGTTGATGCGGTCGATCATGCCGGCATCGATCGTCACCACCGCGTGGGCGAGCGCCTTGGCGAGGATGGCCGCTTCCAGTTCCTCGCGGCGTGAGGAACTCATGGCCTTGGAGTCGCCCAGGCCGCGGATGCGGCGTTTGGGGTCGAGAATCACCGCGGCCACCACCAGCGGGCCGGCCAGCGGCCCGCGACCGGCTTCGTCCACCCCGGCGATCACCCTTCCGGCGATGCGCGGCAGGGCCATCAGCGCGGCTCCGCCAGCAATTCGTCCACGGCATCGGCGGCCCGGGCCGAGCCGCCGCCGCGCAGGGCCTCGTGCAATTCGCCGAAACGCGCGACGACCGCATCCACGCGCGCCGGGTCGTCCAGCCACGCCAGCACGGCGTCGCGCAGCGCCGCTGGCGTGCAGGCGTCCTGCATCAGTTCGGGCAGCAGCGGTTGATCGACGAGTTGGGGCGATTGCACGTGCGCTGCGTGCGACATCGGCAGGGCCGCGTGCAGGATGTTGGGCAGGCTGTAGTGGCCGACCTTGAGCAGGCGCAGCCCGCGCACGATGATCTGGGTCATGCGCGCGACGCGGTAGGCGACGACCATCGGGCGTTTGGCCAGCATCGCTTCCAGCGCGGCGGTGCCGGAGGCGAGCAGGACGACGTCGCTGGCGACCATCGCCGCGTGCGCGCGGCCATCGACCAGATGGAAGGCTGCGCGCAGACCGGCGGCATCGGGTTCGGCGGCCACCCGCGCGAGCTGCTGTGTGAACAAGGCACGGCAGGCAGCGTTGGCCATCGGCGCGACGAAGTGCAGCTTCGGCCGTTGCGCGAGCAGCAGCGCGCAGGCGCGCAGGAAGTCCAGCCCCAGGCGCTTGATCTCGCTCAAGCGGCTGCCGGGAAGCATCGCGATCCACGTGCCCTGCGACGGCAAAGCCAGCGCGTGACGCGCGGCGTCGCGGTCGGGTGCCATCGCGAACGCATCGGCCAGCGGATGACCGACGTAGCGCGCGCCGGCCATGCCATGTTTCGCGTAGATCGGCGGCTCCATCGGGAACAGGCAGAGCACGCGATCGGCGCTGCGGCCGATGGTCGCGGCGCGTCGTTCCTTCCATGCCCACACCGACGGGCTGACGTAGTGCACGGTGCGGATGCCGTGCTCTTTTAGTGCGCGTTCCAGGCCGAGGTTGAAATCGGGTGCGTCGATGCCGATGAACACGTCCGGCCGCCATGCCAGCAGCCGCTCGCGCAGGCGCTTGCGCAACCGCAGCAGGCGCGGCAAGTGGCGGGCGACCTCGGCATAACCCATCACCGCCAGCTCGCTGCAATCGTGCCACGCTTCCAGACCCGCGGCGCGCATCAGCGGCCCGCCGACGCCCACGAACTGCGCACCGGGATGGCGGCGCGCGAGTTCGGCGATCAGGCCCGCGCCGAGCTGGTCGCCGGAGGCCTCGCCGGCGAGGAGGGCGAAGCGGGGAGAGCAGGGAATGGGGAATGGGGAATGGGGAATCGAGGAGCCTGGAATCGGGATTGGAGATTCGGGAATCGGAGAAACGGATTGGGAATCACACGACGAATTTGCAGATGCCTGCGCGCTGGAATCCTCGGAGAATTGCCTTGGCTTGTCCCCATTCCCCATTCCCCATTCCCCATTCCCTGCTGTCACCGCAACAACGACCGTCCGCTGCGTTCGATGAAATCCAGCATCTGCCGCACGTCGGTCGCGTGCGCGTAGTCGTCGGCGAGTTTTTCGCGCGCCTGCGCCAGTGGCGTGCCGGCGACGTACAAGGCGCGGTAGGCGCGTTTGATGGTGGCGATGCGGTCGGCATCGAAGCCGTGGCGGCGCAGCCCTTCGGAGTTGATCCCGCGCGGTTTGGCGTAGCTGCCGGCCACCATCACGAACGGCGGCACGTCGGCGTTGACCAGGCTGCCCATGCCGATGAAGGCGTAGGCGCCGACCTTGCAGAACTGGTGGATGCCGGAGAAGCCGCCGAGGATGGCGTGATCGCCGATCTCCACGTGCCCGGCGAGGGTGGCGTTGTTGGCGAACACGGTGTGGTCGCCGACGTGGCAATCGTGGGCGATGTGCACGTAGGCCATGATCCAGTTGTCGTTGCCGATGCGGGTGACGCCGCCGCCGCCGTCGGTGCCGCGGTTGATGGTGACGAACTCGTGGATGGTGTTGCCGTCGCCGATCGCCAGTTCGCTGTGCGCGTCGTTGCGGTATTTCTTGTCCTGCGGGTCGCCGCCGATGGCCGAATGGGCATGGAAACGGTTGCCGCGGCCGATGCGCGTGGGCCCGTCGATGACGACGTGGCTGCCGATGGTGCAGCCCGCGTCGATCGTCACGCCCGCGCCGATCACGGCATAGGGGCCGATGACCGCATCGGCGGCGATGCGCGCGGCGGGGTCGATCACGGCGGTGGGGTGGATGGCCACGGCGCGGTTCTCAGGTCTTGCGTGCGCAGAGCATTTCCGCGCTGGCCACTTCCTTGCCATCCACCAGCGCGCGGCTGGCGTACTGGGCCATGTTGCGCAGGGTGCGGGTGATCTCGACCTCGAGCACGAGTTGGTCGCCGGGTACGACGATGCGATTGAAACGCGCCTTGTCCACTTTCACGAGATAGAAGATGGGCTGCGGCTCACCCTCGGCGGGCGGCGGAGACGATAGTTGCACCAGCAGCCCGGCGGCCTGCGCCATCGCCTCGATGATCATCACGCCCGGCATCACCGGGTGGCCGGGGAAATGGCCCTGGAAATACGGTTCGTTGAAGGTGACGTTCTTCATCGCCCGCAGCGATTTGTGCGGCTCGTAGCCAAGCACGCGATCGACCATCAGGAAGGGGTAGCGATGCGGCAGCATCGCCATGATCGCTTCCACGTCGCGGGTCTGGGATGAGGTGAGATCGTTCATCGTGAATCAATCCTTGGCCAACGTGTGGAGCTTGCGCGCCATCTCGTCGAGTTGCTTGAAACGGGCAGCGTTGCGACGCCAGCCGCGGTGATCCTGCAGCAAGGTGCCGGAAGCATACTCGCCCGGCTGCGTGATGGATTGCAGCACGACGCCGGCGGCATGCACGACGACGTCGTCGCAGATCTCGATGTGGCCGTTGATGCCCACCGCACCGGCGATCATGCAGTTGCGGCCGATGGTCGTCGAGCCGGCCACGCCCACGCAGCCGGCCATCGCGGTGTGCGCGCCGATGCGCACGTTGTGGGCGATCTGGATCTGGTTGTCCAGGCGCACGTCCTCTTCCAGCACGGTGTCGTCCAGCGCGCCACGGTCGATGGTGGTGTTGGCGCCGATCTCGCAGTCGTCGCCGATCGCGACGCCGCCCAGTTGCGGCACCTTGATCCAATGCGCGCCATCGCGCGCCAACCCGAATCCATCGGCACCGAGCACCGCGCCCGGATGCACCAGCACGCGCTGGCCGAGGCGCACGCGCACGACCAACGTCACCCGCGCGACCAGTTCGCTGCCGGCACCGACCACGCAATCGGCGCCGATCACGCAACCGGCACCCACGACGGCGCCGGCCTCGATGCGACTGCGTGCGCCGATGCTGACGAAGGGGCCGATATGCGCGCCCGGATCGATGCGCGCGGTGGGGTCGATGGCGGCGCTGGCGTGGATGCCCGGCGCGGGTGCCGGGTGTGGATCGAACAGCGCGGCGATCCTGGCGAAGGCCAGATACGGATCGGTCGCGATCAGGCAGGGGCAGGGTGCGGATTCGGCGTCGCTCTCGCGCAGCACCACCGCCGCGGCGCGTGTGCCGGCCAGCTCGGAGCGATAGCGTGGGTTGGCGAGGAAGCCCAACTCGTCGGCGCCGGCGCGCGCCAAGGTGGCCACGCCGCTGATAGTGACGGCGTGGTCTCCGCGCAGATTCAGGCCGAAGCGTTCGGCAATCGCAGCCAGGGTGTGCGCGTGGGTCGCCATCGCCCGCGTACCCACGGGCTCAGAACGAGGATCCGAAGGTGAACTGCAGGTGTTCGAACTGGTCGCCGCGCTCCTTCAGGAAGGGCTGCGCGTAGCTGATGATGATCGGCCCGATCGGTGCGCGCCATTGCAGCGATACGCCATACGAAGCGCGGTAGTGGCGGAACTGGAAATCGCCGGGCTTGGTGTAGACATCGCCGAAATCGACGAAGGTCGACATGCGGGCAGATTCTGTATCGAGTAATTTGGGGAAGAAGGTTTCGATCGAACCGGTGGTTTTGAGTGCGCCACCAAGTGGCTGTTTGTACGAGTTGCCAGATATGGTCGCATAGGGGCCGACGGTGTTGTCGCGGAAGCCCCGGATCGAGGTCACGCCGCCGGCGTAGAAGTTCTCGAAGAACGGCAGCCCGAGTTTGCTGGCGTTACCATATCCGGCTCCGTAGCCGAGGTCGGCAGCGGTGCGCAAGACCAGCCAGGGGGCCAGCGGCCAGTACCGCTCGAAGCTGTAGGAGAGCTTGTAATACTCCTGCGTCGACCCGGGCAGGGCGACGAAGGCACCGAAGCGCTGATAGGTGCCGGCCGTGGGCGCGAAGAAACTGTTGCGGGTGTCCTTGGCCCAGAATATTTCCGTGCTCCAATTCTTGAACGTGTAATGCCCGACCGCATCGAGATAATCAGTGATCACCTGTGGGGTGAGGCCAGGTAGGAGGATGATCTGCTGGGTCTTGGCGCCGAAACTCAGACCCACGGTGTCGCTCTCGGTGATCGGCACGCCGAAGGTCACCGAACCGCCCCAGGCGTTGCTGGAGTATTGCGCAGTGTTGAAATTGGCGTTGTTGAACTGGCTGTAAAGCAGGTTGTAGCCCACCGACACGCCACTGGGCGTGAAGTAGGGGTTGGTGTAGGAGGCGCTGATCTGTTTCTGGAAGCGGCTGTTGGACAGTTGCAGGGTAAACCGGTTGCCAGAGCCGAGGAAATTGCGCTCATCCAGGCCCACCGAGGTGATGATTCCCATGAGCTGGGAATAGCCCAGCGAGAAGGTGAACTGGCCGGAATTGCGCTCCTTCACGGTGACGACCAGATCGACCTGATCGTTGGTGCCCGGCACGTTGGGCGTGGCGACGTCCACCGAATCGAAGTAACCCAGCCGCTGCAGGCGCACGCGCGAGCGATCCACCGCCGATTGCGAGAACCAGCTGCCTTCCATCTGGCGCATCTCGCGGCGCATCACCGAGTCTGCGGTGCGGGTGTTGCCCTTGAACACGATCCGTCGAACCATCACGCGCGGGCCTGGAACCACCACGAAATCGATGCCGACCGTGCGCTTGTCCTTGTCGATGTCCGGCACCGGGTTCACCTTGGCGAAGGCATAGCCGATGTTGGACAGGATCAGCGACATCGCATCGACGGTGGCCTCGAGCTTGCGCCGCGAAAACACCTCGCCCGGCTTGACGAGCACGAGTTTCTGCAGATCGGCCACCGGCAGGATGGTGTCGCCCTCCACCTTCACCGTGGAAACGTGATAGACCTCGCCCTCGGTGACGTTGGCGGTGACGAACATGTCGCGCCGGTCGGGCGAAATCTCCACCTGCGTGGAGTTGACGTTGAAGTCGATGTAGCCGCGGTCGAGGTACCAGGAGTTGAGTTTCTCCAGATCGCCGGAAACCTTCTCGCGCGAATACTGGTCGTTGTGGCTGTACCACGACAGCCAGTTGCGGGTGCCCGATTCCCAGGTGTCCAGCAGTTGCTTGTCGGTGTACGACTTGTTGCCGACGATGTTGATGTTGCGGATCTTCGCAACCTGGCCTTCGACGATGGTGATGGTGATGTCGACCCGGTTGCGGTCGAGCACGGTGATCGTCGGGGTGATGGCCACGTTGTAACGGCCGCGGTCGTCGTACTGGCGGTTCAATTCCTGGGTGACCCGATCCATGCTCAGGCGGTCGAAGGTCTCGCCCTCGGCCAGGCCGATCTGCTTGAGGCCCTTGAGCAGGTCGTCGGTCTTGATTTCCTTGTTGCCGGTGACGGTGAGCTTGTTGATCGCCGGGCGCTCGGTCACCTTCACCACGAGGATGTCGCCCTGGCGGTCGAGCTCGATGTCGTTGAAGAAGCCGGTCTTGAACAGGGCGCGGATCGCGCTGGCGGCCTTGGCCTGATCGACGGTGTCGCCGCGCTCGATCGGCAGGTAGGTGAACACCGTACCCGGCGCGATGCGCTGCAGGCCGTCGACGCGGATGTCGGCTACCCGGAACGGCTCGAAGTTCTGCGCCTGCGCACCGGGCGCGAAGGCGAGGGCGGCGGTCAGGGCGAGGGCGAGCAGGCGGGGGGCTGCGGTGATACGCGTCATCGGTGCATCCGGTTGGCCGCGGCGGGGCGCTGCGGTGGCTGAGTTTTCTTCTTGAATTTCAAGGGCTTGGGCGCAGCAAGTCGTTGTAGAACGCCACGCACATCAGCCCGCCGAGCAATACGAGGCCCACGAATTGACCGACCGCCAGCGTGCGTTCGCTGAGCGGCCGGCCCTTCACGAGCTCCATAAGGTAATACAGCAGGTGCCCGCCGTCCAAGATCGGGATCGGCAGCAGGTTGATGATCCCCAGCCCCAGCGACAACAGGGCGAGGAAAAACAGGAACCACGCCGGGCCGTCGCGGGCGGCCGCATCGGCGGTGGTGGCGATGGCCACCACGCTGTGCAGGCCACTGGTGGAGCCCTCGGTGAACACCCGCTTGAGCATCCCGGCGGTGGCGATGAACTGCCGGCCCATTTCCCGGCCGCTGGCGCCCAGGGCCTGGATCGGGCCGTACTGGCGCAGGCCGTCGAATGCGGCCGTGGTCGGCTGGGCCTCGATGCCGATCAGCGGGCGACGGCTGCCGTCGCCCGGATCCCCGAAGTGCGGCGTCACGTCGATCTGCACGATCCGCCCGGCGCGTTCGATGCTCAGGTGCAGCGGTGCATCTGCCCTGGCCTGGGCGCGCACGACGCGCTGCAAATCGCGGAACCAGGGGGTTTTTTCGCCATCGACGGCGAGGATGCGGTCGCCCACGCGAAGCTGCGCGGCGGGGCCATCGGGGGCGACCTTGCCGACCACCGACGGCACTTCGAACTGCTGCGGGAACAGGCCGACCTGTTGCAGGCTCTGGGTGTCGTCCAGCCCGGATGGCAGTTGCTGCAGGGGCAGGGTGCGCAGGGCGTGGCCGCCGTCGTCGCGCACGACCTCGACCTCGACCGGCTTGCGATCCATCGCCGCGGTCGCCAGCAGCATGCCGGCATCGGTCCAGGTGTCCACCTGGGCACCGCCGACGCGCAGCAGGCGGTCGCCGGGCTGAAAGCCGGCCTGCGCGGCCAAGCCGTCGACGTGGCCGACCAGCGGCTGGTAGTCCGGCAGGCCGATCACGAACGTCGCCCACAGCAACACGAAGCTCAGGAGGAAATTGAACGCCGGGCCGGCCGCGGCGATCAGCATCCGCTGCCACACCGGCTTGCGGTTGTGGGCGCGGTGCAGATCCTGCTCGGGCACCTCGAACTCGCGCTCGTCGAGCATTTTCACGTAGCCGCCCAGCGGGATCATCGACACCACGTACTCGGTGCCGCGGGCGTCCTCGCGCCGCAGCAGCGGCTTGCCGAAACCCACCGAAAAGCGCAGCACGTGCACCCCGAACCAGCGCGCCACCACGAAATGCCCGAACTCGTGGAAGGTGACGAGGATGCCGATGCTGACGATCAGCCAGCCGATCGAGCCGAATACCCCGCTCATGCCATCGCTCCGGCCTGGCGGGACAGGCGTGCGGCCGCATGCGCGCGGGCGGCGGCATCGGCGGCCAGCAACACGTCGAGGTCGCCGGCCGGCTGGTGGTCGGCGGCGTCGAGCGTGTCGGCGATCACCGCCGGGATGTCGAGGAAGCCGATCCGGCCTTCGAGGAAGGCCGCGACCGCCACCTCGTTGGCAGCGTTGAGCGTGGCGCCTGCGGTGCCGCCGGCGGCCAGCGCGGCGTAGGCCAGGTCGAGGCAGGCGAAGGTGGCGCGATCGGGGGGCTGGAAGCTCAGGGCGCCGATCGCGCCCAGATCCGGCGCGGCCACGCCGGAGTCCACGCGCTCGGGCCACGCCAGGCCGCAGGCCAGCGTGGTGCGCATGTCCGGGCGGCCCATCTGCGCCAGCACCGAGCCATCGGCGTGCTCGACCATCGAGTGGACGATGCTCTGCGGATGCACGAGCACGTCGATGCGTTCGGCCGGCATGCCGAACAGCCAGTGCGCCTCGATGACTTCCAGGCCCTTGTTCATCAGCGTCGCCGAATCCACCGAAATCTTGCGGCCCATCTTCCAGTTTGGATGATTACAGGCCTGCGCGGCAGTTGCATGGGCCAGCTCGGCACGGCCGCGGTTCAGGAAGGGGCCGCCGGAGGCGGTGAGGATCAGCCGGCGCACCCGACCGAGGTCGGCGGCTTGTCCGTGCAGGCACTGGAAGATCGCATTGTGCTCGCTGTCGATCGGGATCAGTTCGGCGGCATGTTCGCGGACGGCGCTCATCAGCAGGTCGCCGGCCAGCACCACCGATTCCTTGTTGGCCAGCAGCAGGCGCTTGCCGGCGCGCGCGGCGGCGAGCGTCGAGGCCATGCCGGCCGCACCGACGATGGCGGCGATGACGGTGTCGCAGTCGGGGCCTGCGGCCAATGCGGCCAGCGCCTCGGGGCCGGCGTGGGCGCGGGTCGGCAAACCGGCTGCGGCCAGGCCGTCGCGCAGGTCGGCGTAGCGTTCGGGTTGCACGATCACGGCATGCGCCGGGCGATGCCGGCGGCACAGTGCGATCAGATCCTCCACCCGGGCATTGGCGCTGAGCACGGAGGCGGTGAAGCGCTCCGGGTGCCGCGCGATCACGTCCAGCGCCGAAGCGCCGATCGAGCCGGTCGCGCCGAGCACGGCTACCCGTCTCACGCCGGGCCCCGGGCGGATGCGAAGGGTGCCGGCATGCGCTTCACAGGTTGAGGTAACCCTTGACCAGCCAGAACACCGGCAAGGCCGCGACCACGCTGTCGATGCGGTCGAGCACGCCGCCGTGGCCGGGGAACAGGGTGCCCGAATCCTTCAGCCCGGAATGGCGCTTCATCAGGCTCTCGAACAGGTCGCCGACCACCGAGGCGGCCACGGCGATCAACGCCAGTTCGGCCATCGTCGTCCACGGCGTGGTTTTCAGCGCGAGCCACGGCATGCACGCCAGCGCCACGCCCACGCCGCCGGCAAAACCGCCCCACAGGCCCATCCAGGTCTTGCCGGGGCTGATGCTCGGCACCAGCTTGCGCTTGCCCAGGGTCGAGCCGACGGCGTAAGCGCAACTGTCGGCAGCCCAGACGACGACCAGCGCCAGCAGGGCCCAGCGCGGGCCCTGCGCGTCGGGGTGGGCCAGGGTGCCTTGTCCCTTGTGCAGCAACACCAGCGCGCACCACGCCGGGACGATGGCCAGCGTGCCGGAGAGCAGCTTGATGGATCGCGCCGGCCAGCCGCCGGCGCGCCCCGCGTCGGGCCGCAGCAGCCACAGCAGCGCCAGCAACCACCAGGCCACCCCGATCAGGCTGACCAGGCTGAACAGCGGCAGCGCGCGCGCCCACAGCAGCCCGGTCATCAGCGCGATGTTGGCCAGCAGATAGACCGCGCGGGCGACCTTCGATTCGATCCCGACCAGGTGCGACCACTCCCACAGGCCGGCGAGGAACAGCGCGGCGGCGGCGGCGGCGACGTAGGGCGTGTGCAGGTACAGCAGCGCCAGAACCACCAGCGGCGCGGCGATCAGGGTGGTGATGATGCGCTGGATCATGCCGAGGCACCCTTGCGCGGACGCTCGACCTGCTCGCCGGTCAGGCCGTAGCGGCGTTCGCGTGCGGCGTAGTCGGCCAGCGCGCGCGCCAGTTCGGCGGCATCGAAGTCGGGCCACAAGGTGTCGGTGAACCACAATTCCGTGTAGGCCAGTTGCCAGAGCAGGAAATTGCTGATGCGGTGGTCGCCGCCGGTACGGATGAACAGGTCGGGCGCGGGCAAGTCGGCCAGTTGCATGTGCGCCGCCAGCGCCGCTTCGTCGATCGCCGCAGGCTGGATGCGGCCCTCGACGGCCGCCAGCGCCAGTTGCCGCGCGGCCTGCGCGATGTCCCAGCGGCCGCCGTAGCTGATCGCGATGGTGAGGTTCAAGGCACGGTTGCCGGCGGTGCGCCGTTCGGCTGCATGCATGCGTTGCTGGATCGGCGCGGCGAGCAGGCCGCGCTCGCCGATGAAGCGCAGGCGCACGCCGTGTTCGTGCAGCTCGTCCACCTCGCGGTCGAGCGAGCGCAGGAACAGCTTCATCAGCGTGCCGACTTCCTCCTGCGGACGTTTCCAGTTTTCGCTGGAGAAGGCGAACAAGGTCAGCGCGTGGATGCCGTGTTCCAGGCAGCCGCGCACGCACAGGCGCACCGCCTTGGCGCCGGCGCGGTGGCCGAAGGTGCGCGGACGCCCGCGGCGCTGCGCCCAGCGGCCGTTGCCGTCCATCACGATCGCGATGTGGCGGGGCTTGCGGGGGTCTTCGGGCTGGGCAGGTGCGGCGCTGGGGACGGTCATCGGCTGGCCGGTAGGCAGGGGGACGCGGCGATTCAGATCGCCATCAGTTCCTGTTCCTTGGCCTTGACCACGTCGTCCACGTCCTTGATCGCCTTGTCGGTGAGCTTCTGGATCTCCGTTTCGACCCGCGAAGACTCGTCCTCGGTGATCTTCTTTTCCTTCAGCAGCTCCTTCACCTGATGCATCGCGTCGCGGCGCACGTTGCGCACCGCCACCTTGGCGTTCTCGCCCTCGTGGGCGACGTGCTTGCCCAGCTCGCGGCGGCGTTCTTCAGTCAGCGCCGGCAGGTTGATGCGGATGCTGGTGCCGGCGGTGTTCGGGGTCAGGCCGAGGTCGGAGGCGAAGATCGCCTTCTCGACCGGCCCGACCATGTTCTTTTCCCACGGCGTGATGGTCAGCGTGCGCGCGTCGGTGACCACCACGTTGGCGACCTGGGTGAGCGGGGTGTCGTTGCCGTAGTAGCTCACCTTGAGGTGATCCACCAGCGCCGCGCTGGCGCGCCCGGTGCGCACCTTGGTCAGGTCGTGGCGCAGCACCTCCACGCACTTGTGCATGCGCGTGGTGGCGTCCTTCTTGATCGGCTCGAGCATCGGGCGGCTCCGCGGGTGGGGGCAAGCTTGGAAGTATAGCAGTGCCCCCAGCGGCCGCCCTCGGAAAACCGGCGTGGGCGCTTGTCCCGTCGCTGCCGTGACCGTGGAGCGATCAGGCTGGGGCGCGCGCCGCAAGCAAAGGCCCCAGAATGGGGCGCAGGATGTCGCCGCGCCAGCCGGTGAGAACCGCGTCGATGGATTGCGCGCCGAGCAGCGCTTCGAGCACGCGGCGCGAGGCGAGGGTGCCCGGGTCGAGGCCGAGCAGGCCGGCTTGCGCAGCGACGGCATCCTGAAGCGTGCGCAGGCGCTGCTTGGCGGCAGCATCGGGGGCGAAGGCCAGGGGGATGTCGCGTTCGGCATCCGACGGCGGTGCGTGCAACACGCCCCATAGTTCCCCGCGCGATTTGCGCGGGGCCTTGGGGCTGGCATCGAGCAGGGCGTGGAAGGCATGCAGGGTTTCGGGCGGCTTGCGGGCCAGCGTCATCGCCAGTTCGTTGTCGAGGATCCAGCCCTTGGGCCGGTCGGTGACGCGCGCCTGTCCATCGCGCCAGCGCAGCAATCGGCACAGCCGGGCTTGCGCGGGCGGGTCGAGGAATTGCGCGTTGCGCATGCCCAGATGCGGCAGGGCATCGGGGGCTTCGTTGCCCATCGTCGCGACCAGCCGGGCGCAATCTTCGCGCGCCCATGCCTCGCGCCCGGCTGCATGCAGGCGTTGTCGCAGGATGGCATGGATGGCATGCAGATGGGCCACGTCGTCGGCTGCGTAGTCCAATTGCTCGCAGGACAGCGGGCGACGAAGCCAGTCGGAGCGCGTCTGGTCCTTGGGCAAGGCGATGCCGAGCAGGTTGTCGACCAGCCGCTGATAACCGATGCCGGCACCCGCGCCGCTCAGGTTCGCGGCGATCTGGGTGTCGAACAGCGGCTCGGGGGCGATGCCGCAGGCATGCTTCAGGGCCTGCACGTCCTCGCTGGCGCTGTGCATCAGCTTCAGGATCGAAGGGTCGGCCAGCAGCGGGCGCAGCGCGGCGCACATGCCATCGACGGTGGGATCCACCAGCAGCACGGCGCGCGTGTCCGCCGCGGCCAGTTGCACCAGGGCCAGTTGCGGCCAAAAAGTGCGCTCGCGGACGAACTCGGTATCCAGCGCGATGCTGCCGATGGGCCCCCATCCGGCGATCTGCGCGTCGAGGGTTGCCGGGTCGTCGATCCAGGTGTGCGTGCTCAACGGCTTGAATCCGTTCGGGTTGCGGTGGGCGCGACGATAACCTACCTTGCGCCTGTTTCATCGTGACGGCTGTCGAAACGGCGAAATCCCGCGACGATGACGGGTCAGGATCGCTGGCGCCCATGACCGGAGGAACCGGAAAGCATGCGGAAATGGGTTTGCAGCGCGTGGGTGGGCCTGTCGATCATGGCGATCGGCGGTTGCGGGCGTTCTACGCCGCCCACCGCCCACCCTGCGGCGCAGGGCGCTGCTGCATCGTCCGCGGTCGCGCCTGCCGCTGACACGGCGGCCGCACTGGCCAGCGAGCCGCCACCCGAGCCGGTGAGCCTGGGCAAGCCGGTGGTGGATCCCTTGCCTGCCGTCGTCGCGACGGCGCGGAAGAAAATCCCGTCGGCGCTGCGCGAAGCGCGTCAGGCGCTGGATGCGGGGCGCATCGACGAGCGCGGCATCGACGACGATCAAGCCAGCCCGATGTCGGCGGCAGCCTCATCCAACCCTTCCGTTCCGGCCGGCGTCAATGCGCTGGCCTTGTATCGCGGGGTGTTGGCCACGGAGCCGAAGAACGCGCTCGCGTTGCAGGGGATGGATGCGGTGGTCGCGACCCTGCATGCGAGCGCGAGCAGGGATCTGCAGCACGAACGCGTGGCCGATGCGCAACGCGACGCCGACCGCATCGGACTACTGCGCCCCGACGATGTCGGCCTGCCTGCATTGCGCGATGCCCTGACCAAGGCATGGACGGTCGCCGGATTCATCGAACGCGGGCGCCGATACGAGAGCGTCGGTGCGCTGATTTCGCCGCGCTCGGCCAATGCCGCGGTGGCCTACCGGCGAGCGCTGGCGCTGGACGCGGGCAGCCAGGGCGCGCGCGCCGGCCTGGATCGCATCGAGGGCGTGTTCATCGCCAACGCGCTTGCGCAGGCCAACTCCGCGCATTATCCGCAGGCGGAGAGCCTGCTGGAGCAGGCCCGGCGCGTGCGCGGCGGTTCGCCGGCGGTGAGCGACGGGATGGCCAGCGTGCAAGCCATCCGCCAACGCCACGCGCAGTTGCTGAAGACGCAGGCCGAAGCCGCGCTGGATGCCGGCGACATCGTGCGGGCGGCCAGTCTGCAGTTGCGGATCGAATACGCCTTGCCGCATTCGCCGATCGCAAGGCAAGTGCGCGAGGACATCGAGAACGCGCGCTTGTACGGCCGCCATCGACCGGGGGAAGTGTTCAGCGATCCCTTGCGATCCGGCGGGCGCACGCCGGACATGGTGGTGATACCGGTGGGCCGGTTCCTGATGGGGTCGGCAAACGACGAGGCCGGTCATGACGGCAACGAATCGCCGCAACGGCAGATCGTCTTCACGCATGGTTTCGCGATGGCCCGCACCGAAATCACGGTGGGCCAGTTCGCCCGCTTCGTGAAGGCGAGCAATTACCGCACCGATGCCGAACGCAGCGGCTTTTCGATGGTGTTCGACGAGCGGCAGGGCAAGCTGGTGGCGCGCGATGGCGTGAACTGGCGCGACGATCACCTGGGCCGCAAGGCTCCCGACGATATGCCGGTGATCCATGTCTCGTGGAACGACGCGCAGGCCTACACGGTCTGGCTGTCGAGCCAGAGCGCGCATCTGTTCCGCTTGCCGAGCGAGGCCGAATACGAATACGCATTGCGTGCCGGCACATCGAGCCCGTTCCCGTGGCCCGGCAAGACGCCGCCGCGGGACATCGGCAATCTGGCGGGGTCGGATCCTTCGCCGACCGGCCGTCGTTGGGGCGATGCCTTCGGCGATTACGCGGATGGATACTGGGGCACCTCGCCGGTTGCGAAGTTCGCGGCCAATGCGTTCGGCCTGTACGACATGGTCGGCAACGTCTCGGAATGGGTGCAGGATTGCTGGCACGACGGCTATCGCCGCGCACCGGTGGATGCCAGCGCGTGGGTCAACCCGGGTTGCACGCAGCGCGTGGTGCGCGGCGCGTCCTGGGCCAGCGCGCCAACGCACGCGCGTTCGGCCTGGCGTTCCTGGGTGAAGGCGGACGACAGCAATTCGCAGCTCGGTTTCCGCGTCGTGCGGGAGCTGTGATGCGGCGACCGCATCGACGCGTCCCGCGTCGGGCCGAACGGCAGGAGGCGCATGAACATCGATCCATTCGGGCAAGGGCAATACAACTCATCGGCGCGCGGGCGCTTCCACTGGTGGGTGATCGTGCTGTTTCTCGCGTATGCCGGCCATTACTGGCTGACCAACGAGCATACGTCATCGCTCACCGGCCGCGA
Organism: Pseudomonadota bacterium; assembly: GCA_018242445.1. GTDB lineage: Bacteria > Pseudomonadota > Gammaproteobacteria > Xanthomonadales > Xanthomonadaceae > SZAS-103. The sequence continues at coordinate 33,911 of JAFEBW010000021.1, forward strand.
ACAGCTCATCGCGACGACGTCGCAGCAGGATGCCGCGCTCGGCCTGCAAGCCTACCAACAGGTGCTGGCGCAGTCGCATGTCGTACCGGACAACCCGCAGGTCGAAGGTATCCGCCGCATCGCGCAGCGGCTGATCGACGTCGCCCCGAAGGTGGAGGCGGATCTGGCCGCCGCGCGCGGCCTGCAACCGAGCATCGACTGGAGCAGTTTTCACTGGGAAGTGAATGTCTTGCGGTCGGACGAGATCAATGCGTTCTGCTTGCCGGGCGGCAAGATCGCGGTGTACACCGGGCTGTTGCCGGTGGCCGGCGATGCCGATGCGCTGGCGGTGGTGCTCGGCCACGAGATCTCGCACGCCTTGTTGCGTCACGGCGCCGAGCGCATGGCGCAACAGCATCTGGCGCAACTGGGTACGCTGGCCGCCGGCGCGGCAGCCAGCAACATGGACTGGCAACGGCGCAACGAGTTGATGGCGGCGCTGGGAGCCGGCGCGCAATTCGGCGTGTTGCTGCCGTTCTCGCGCAAGGATGAATCCGAAGCCGACGAAATCGGCCTGATGCTGGCGGCGGCGGCGTGCTTCGATCCGCGCGCGGCCATTCCGTTGTGGCAGCGCATGCAACAGCAGGCCGGGGCGGGCAAGCCGCCGGAGTTGCTGTCCGATCACCCCAGCGACGAGCACCGCATCGAGCGCCTGCAGGCGTTGATGCCGCAGGCGCTGGCGTTGCGCGAGAAGTACTGCGGATCGCAAGGCGCGAATCCGCGATGAGGCGGCGGACGTGGATGGAAACCGCCTCCGCCGAGGCCGTCAGGAGCTCATGAACAACCCGCCGTTGACCGGGATGTTGGCGCCGGTGATGAAACCGGCTTCCTCGGCGGCGAGAAAGCCGACCGTGCGCGCGATCTCCGCCGGCTTGCCCAGGCGGCCGACCGGCACCGAATCGATGATCTTGTTGCGCACGTCCTCCGGCACCGCCATCACCAGCGCGGTCTCGCAGTAGCCCGGCGAGATGGAGTTGACGGTCACGCCCTTGCGGGCGACTTCGCGGGCCATCGCCATCGTGAAGCCGTGCATGCCGGCCTTGGCCGCCGAGTAGTTGGTCTGCCCGAACTGGCCGGTCTGCCCGTTCACCGAGCTGATGTTGATGATGCGCCCGTAGCCGCGGGCGAGCATGCCGTCCACCGCGTTGCGGCACATGTTGAACACGCCGTCGAGGTTGATGTGCATGACATCGCTCCACTGCGTCCGCTCCATCTTGCGCAGGGTGCAGTCGCGGGTGATGCCGGCGGCGTTGACGAGGATGTCGATCGCGCCGTGTTCGTCCTCGACCTTCTTCACCAGCTTGGCGCAGGCGTCGAAGTCGCCCACGTCGCCCGGCTCGAAGTGGATGTCCAGGCCCTCGACATCCTTGATGAAGCCTTCCACGCGCTCCTTGCGGGCGGCGAGGTCGGTGGCGATGACCTTGTTGCCCGCCTTGGCGAGCTGCTTGCAGATTTCGGTGCCGAGGCCGCCGATGCCCCCGGTCACGACTGCTACGCGCTTTTTCATGGATGAAGCGTCCTCCGTGCTGGTTGGAATGCGCGTCTGGCACGAAAACGACGTGCTGCGGCGCACAAAAGCAGCCGAAGATTAGTCCTGCGCGATAGTCCCGTCAATGCGCCGGGCAGCAGGCGGGTTCAGCGCCCGCGGGATTTGTGACCGGCGTCCGTTTTGCCCGGCTCGGGGGCGTTGCCCATGCTGCCCAGCAGGCCCTGCTGGAAGGACTTCCACAAGTCCATGTTGCGCTCGGTGAGCTGGTTGAGCATGCTCCACGGCGTCTGCCCGATCAGGCTGTTGAGCTGGCTGCGGAACTGCTGCTGCTGCTCGATGAACATCTGCATGCTGCGCTCGAGGTAGCTGCCCATGAAGCCCTGCAACGAATCCCCGTAGAAACGGATGATCTGGCTGAGCAGCTCGGTGGACAGCATCGGCTGCCCGTCGTCCTCGTGTTCGGCGATGATCTGCAGCAGCACCGAACGGGTGAGGTCGTCGCCGGTCTTGGCGTCGCGCACCTCGAAGGGCTCGTTGTCCACGATCAACTGGCGCACGTCCTCCAGCGTGATGTAACTGGAGATCTCGGTGTCGTAAAGACGCCGGTTCGGGTACTTCTTGATGATGCGGGTCTGGGCCATCGGGGCGGTTTCCGGCGAATGCTGCGCAGCAGCGCGTGCAGCATGGCGCAGCATGGCACCGCTTGCAAGCGAATGACGCTGGCCGGCAGCCGTTCTGGTGACGTGTTGTCGTGCAACCTCGTGCAACTGTGTTCGAACCTTGTGATCGACCCTCTTTTTTCCGATTGAAGCCGCATTGCCCCTTCCCCCGCTTGCGGGGGAAGGTTGGGATGGGGGCTACGCTGGCACCATCCGAATTGCCCGAACCTTTCTCGCGTTCTTCACGGTGCGGCGAGCAACCATCCGTGGCGCATTGCCGTTCGGCATGATTCGCGCCATCCATGGCGCTCACCCTTCGGGTCGGCTTCGCCGTTCGCACGTGCTCCTGCACGCGCAGTGAGCCTCGCCAGATTTTGACCGTGCGCAATGCCATTCGAGGCATTGCGATCATGGCGAGCAGCCGTCCATGGCGCTGTTTCCGGTCGGCATCCATGCCTCCCCAGAAGCAAAGCGCACGCGATGCGTTTCATCGCATCGCGTAAACGCGCTTTGCTTCTACCACCCCATGTAATGCCCGCCGTTGGCCGACAGGTTGGCGCCGGTGATCCACGCCGCTTCGTCGGGCAGGAAAAACGCGACCGCGTAGGCGATCTCGTCGGGGCGGCCCAGGCGCCCGGTCGGGATCTGCGCGGTGATCTTCGCGCGCACTTCCTCGGGCACGGCCATCACCATGTCGGTGCCGATGTAGCCGGGCGAGACGGTGTTGACGGTGATGCCGAACTTGGCGTTTTCCTGCGCCAGCGAGATGGTGAATCCGTGCATGCCGGCCTTGGCGGCGGCGTAGTTGGCCTGCCCGTACTGGCCCTTCTGGCCGTTGATCGAGCTGATCTGGATGATGCGGCCCCATTTGCGCTCGCGCATGCCGTCGATCACCTGGCGGGTGACGTTGAAGCAGGAATCGAGGTTGGTGGCGATCACGTCGTGCCACTGCTTGGGGCTCATCTTGTGGAAGGTGCCGTCGCGGGTGATGCCGGCGTTGTTGACGAGGATGTCGATCGGGCCGATCGCCGCCTCCGCGCCCTTGACCAGTGCCGCGGCGGACTCGAAATCGGACACGTCGCCGTGCACGATCGCCACGTCGAAGCCCTTGTCCTTCATCTTCGCCTGCCACGCCTTGGCCTTGGCCTCGTCGCGGTAATTGGTGGCCACGCGGTGGCCCAGGCTGGCCAGTTTTTCGACGATCGCGGTGCCGATGCCGCCGGTGCCGCCGGTGACGAGTGCGTTGCGTGCGGTCATGTCGATATCTCCTTGGGGGTGGGGTGAATGGCGATGAACTTTGCATTTTACGCGGAAGCCGGCGGCTCGGGCGTGAACGGGAACCGGCGGGAGGGGTCGATTTCACGGGGGATGCGTGCCGGATCGAACGAGCCCAGCGCCCGTCGCAGCGCGGCATCGATGCCGCCCGTCCCTGCTGCCGTGCGCGGATCCTGCCCGAGCAGCGCCAGTGAGCGGCGCAGCGCCGGCAACGGATCGGCCGGGTCGATCGGTAGCGCCGCATCGGATTTGGACAGCTTGCGGCCCTGCGCATCGCGTACCAGCGGCAGGTGTGCGTAAGTCGGCGTGGGCAGGCCCAGCGCGCGTTGCAGCGCGATCTGCCGCGGCGTGGAATCGAGCAGGTCGGCACCCCGCACGACGTGGCTGATGCCCTGCGCGGCGTCGTCCACCACCACCGCGAGTTGATAGGCCCACAGGCCATCGGCGCGGCGCAGCACGAAATCGCCGACGGCGGCGCGCACGTCCTGTTCGATGCGGCCCTGGATCGCGTCGTCGAAACCCGCGATGCCATCGTTCACGCGCAGGCGGATCGCGGGTTGGCGACTGGCATCCGAAGGCGCTCCATCGTTCGCGACGCACGCACGGTGGATGCCGTTCGTCGCGGCCAGGTCGCTGCGGCTGCATGCGCAAGCGAAGGCGCGATCGTCGCGCAGCAGGCGATCAAGTGCATCGGCGTAGGCATCGCCACGCGTGCTTTGCCACCACACCGGCTCGTCGGAGGTCATGCCGAACGCGGCGAGCGTGTCCAGTTGTTGTCGCGCCGCGCCGGGGACTTCGCGCGGCGGATCGATGTCCTCGATGCGCACCAGCCAGTCGCCGTCGTGATGACGCGCGAGCAGCCAACTGCCGAGCGCGGCCACCAGCGAGCCCATGTGCAGCGGGCCGGTGGGCGAGGGCGCGAAGCGGCCGCGATGGCGGGGCGGGATGGTCATCGGCGCAATCATCACGCCGGTGCGGCGATCACGTCGTCTCGCTGCGATGCAAGATGAGCTCCAGCACGAACTTGCTGCCGAAAAAGGCGAGCAGCAGCAGGGCCATCGCGGCAAGGGTCAGCTTCACCGCGCGCGGGCCGCGCCAGCCGTAGCGCCAGCGGCCGAGCAGCAGCCAGCCGAACGCCAGCCACGACAGGATCGAGAGCACGGTCTTGTGCCACAGGTGCTGGCCGAGCAGGTCGTGCACGAACAGCATGCCGGTGACGAGGGTGAGGGTGAGCAACACGAAGCCGGCGCCGATGCTGCGGAACAGCAACGCCTCCAGTTGCGTCAGCGGGGGCAGGGCACGCAGCCAGCCACGGATCTGCCGTGCACGCAGGGCGCGTTCCTGCGCCCACAACAGCAAGGCCAGCAGGGCCGACAGCGACAAGGTGGCGTAGGCGAGCAGGGCGGTCCATGCGTGCAGTTGCAAACGCCAGCCCAGATCCTCGGCGCGCAGGTGGCCGAAGAAGTGGTACAGCACGAGCATGCCGGCGGCGAATGGATACACGATCGCGCCCAGCGCCTGCAATTGCTGCCGCCACGCCGTGGCCGTGGTCAATGCGGCCATCGCCAGCCCGACCAGCGAGAGCGCGGCGAAGAAGTGCATGTCCGGGCCGCCGCTGGCGACCCAGTTGATGGCGTGGATCGCCGCGTGCGCGACGACGGCGAGGGCGGCCGCGAGGATCGCGGTGATTCGCCATGCCGCGCGCCGCGTGTCGCCATCCTCGACCGACAGCCACATCGACCCGGCAACGGTTGCCACGAGGTAGGCGATGACGGCGAAGGCGAGCAGGAGGGCCATCGTGGCAGTGTGGCAGATCGGACGCAGGTCCCGGAAGCCCGTGCGCTATAATCCGCGCCCCCTGTTCGTCATCCATCCCGGCCATGTTCGAGTCCCTGACCCAGCGCCTTTCCGACACCATCAACCGCTTGCGCGGCAAGGGCCGGCTGACCGAGGACAACATCCGCGACGCCCTGCGCGAGGTGCGCGTGGCGCTGCTGGAGGCCGATGTCGCGTTGCCGGTGGTGAAGGCGCTGATCGAGCGCATCAAGGTGCGCGCGATCGGCCACGAGGTGCTCAAATCGCTCACCCCGGGGCAGGCGCTGGTGAAGGTGGTGCGCGACGAACTGGCCGCGGTGATGGGCTCGGCGGCCAGCGACCTGCAACTCAACGTGCCCGCGCCGGCGATCATCCTGATGGCCGGCCTGCAGGGCTCGGGCAAGACCACCACGGTCGCCAAGCTCGCCAAGCACTTGAAGGAGCGCCGCAAGAAGAAGGTGATGGTGGTCTCGGCCGACGTGTACCGCCCGGCCGCGATCGCGCAGTTGCAGACCCTGGCCGGGCAGGTCGGCGCGCTGTTCCATCCGTCCGAGGTCAGCCAGAACCCGATCGCCATCGCCAGGTCCGCGATCGACGATGCGCGCAAGAGCTTCGCCGACGTGCTGATCGTGGATACCGCCGGGCGCCTGGCCATCGACGCGGCGATGATGGACGAGATCAAGGCCCTGCACGCGGCCATCCATCCGGTCGAAACCCTGTTCGTGGTCGATTCGATGACCGGCCAGGACGCGGCCAACACCGCCAAGGCCTTCCACGACGCGCTGCCGCTCACCGGCGTGGTGCTCACCAAGACCGACGGCGATGCGCGCGGCGGCGCGGCGCTGTCGGTGCGCTACATCACCGGCAAGCCGATCAAGTTCATCGGCACCGGCGAAAAGCCCGACGGGCTGGACGTGTTCCACCCCGACCGCGCGGCCGGGCGCATCCTCGACATGGGCGACGTGCTCTCGCTGGTCGAGCAGGTCGAGCAGCAGGTGGACAAGGACAAGGCGCAAAAGCTAGCCGAGAAGGTCGCCAAGGGCAAGAAGTTCGACCTGTCCGACATGCGCGACCAGCTCGAACAGATGCAGAACATGGGCGGCGTGGGCGCGCTGATGGACAAGCTGCCGGGCCTTGCGAGCATCCCCGGCGAGGTCAAGGGCCAGATCACCGGCAAGGAAGTGCCGCGCATGATCGCCATCATCAATTCGATGACCAAGAAGGAACGCCGTCACCCCGACTTGATCAACGGCCAGCGCCGCGCCCGCATCGCGCGTGGTTCGGGCACCACCCCGCAGGACGTCAACCGCCTGATGAAGCAGCACATGCAGATGGAGAAGATGATGACCAAGCTCTCCATGTTCGGCGCGCGCGGCATCATGCGCCAGCTCAAGGGCGTGATGGGCAAGGGCGGGCCGGGCGGCTTCCAGGGTTTCGGGCCGATGCAGCAGTAAACGCAGGGCGGGTGCGACATATGTCCAGCCCACGAAAAAACCGCCTTGCGGCGGCTTTTTCGCAACGCTTGCATGGTATTGGTCGGGGAGACAGGACTTGAACCTGCGACCTCTACGTCCCGAACGTAGCGCTCTACCAGACTGAGCTACACCCCGAATGAGCCGCGTATTGTAGGGGGCGAAGTGGGCGCGGGCAAGGGCGGCGACGGAACGGCTAGAATTGCGGTTCGGGTCGTGGCATCGCCGCGACGTGATTCCCACAATTCCCGGAGCCCGCCTTGATCAAGCCACGCACCATGCCCGGCGTGATGGAACTGCTGCCGCGAGAACAGATCGCGTTCCAGCGCATGCTCGACGTCATCCGCCGCAACTACGAACGCTTCGGCTTCCTGCCGGTGGAGACGCCGGCCATCGAGCTGTCCGAGGTGCTGCTGACCAAGACCGGCGGCGAGACCGAGCGGCAGGTGTACTTCGTGCAGTCCACCGGCGCGCTGGAGAAAGCTGGCGACGGTACGCCCGAGCTGGCGTTGCGCTTCGACCTGACCGTGCCGCTGGCGCGCTTCGTCGCCGAGCACGAGCACGACCTCGCCTTTCCGTTCCGGCGTTATCAGATGCAGCGCGTGTATCGCGGCGAGCGCGCGCAGCGCGGGCGCTTCCGCGAGTTCTACCAGGCCGACATCGACGTGATCGGCAAGGATGGGCTGTCGATCCGTTTCGATGCCGAATTGCCGGCGGTGATCCACGCCGTGTTCACCGAACTTGCGATCGGGCCGTTCACCATCTGGCTCAACAACCGCAAGCTGATGCGCGGTTTCCTCGAAGGCCTCGGCGTGGCCGATGCGCAGCAGCAGGCGCTGGTGCTGCGCGAGGTGGACAAGCTCGACAAGCGCGGCGCGGATGCGGTGCGCGCGACGCTGACGGGCGATGGCTTCGGGCTGTCGGTCGAGGTTGCTGATCGTTTGTTGGATTTCGTGCGCGTGCGCTCGCATGGCCACGATGATGCGCTGGCGAAACTCGCCGCGTTGGGTAGCGGTAGCCCCACTTTCAACGAAGGCGTGAGCGAATTGCGCGAAGTGCTGGAGATGGTGCGCGCGCTGGGTGTGCCCGAGTCCGGCTATGCCATCAACCTATCGATTGCGCGCGGGTTGGACTACTACACCGGCACGGTGTTCGAGACCACGCTGAACGATCACCCGCAGATCGGCTCGATCTGCTCGGGTGGTCGCTACGAAGACTTGGCCGGCAACTACACGAAGTCGAAACTGCCGGGTGTCGGTATTTCCATCGGCGTCACCCGTTTGTTCTGGCAATTGCAGGAGGCCGGCTTGATCGACAAGGCGGAAAGTTCGGTGCAGGTGCTGGTGGGTCTGCTGGATGCATCGCGCTTGCACGACAACTTGCAGATCGCGCGCGAACTGCGCGTCGGCGGCATCAACACCGAGGTGCAACTGGAAGCGCGCAAGTTGAAAGCGCAGATGCAGTACGCCGACCGCGCCGGCATCCGCTTCGTGGCGATGGTCGGCGAGGACGAGGCTGCGCGCGGCGTGGTCGCGATCAAGGACATGCGCCGCGGCGAACAATTCGAGGTCGCGCGTACGGATTTGGCAAGCGCGCTGCGGGTGGAGATCGAGCAGTCGCTGGCGATGAAGGCGGCCGCGATGCCGCATGGGGGTGCGGCATGAGCGCTGCGATCATTCTCGACGGCCGTTCGTTGACGCGCGCGCAGTTGGTCGCGATCAGCCGCGGCGCGCAGGTCGAGCTCGATGCGGCGCAGTTGCAGGCGGTGCGGCGAGCCGCCGAGTTCTTGACCGAACAGGTGCGCAAGGAAGAACCGATCTACGGCGTGACCACGGGCTTCGGCAGCAATGCCGACCGCCTGCTCGGCGCGCATCGCGTGCGCGACCGGACCGATGCATCCCACGGCAGCGGCGAAGTCGGCCTGCTGGAAGAACTGCAACGCAACCTCGTCATCACCCATGCCGTGTGCGTGGGCGAACCGCTGCCGCTGGACGTGGTGCGCGCGATGCTGGCGATCCGCATCAACACCCTGATGCGCGGGCACTCGGGCATCCGCGTGGAAACCCTGCAGGCGCTCGCGGCGATGCTCAATGCCGGTGTCGTTCCCGTGGTGCCGAAGCTGGGTTCGGTGGGCGCCAGCGGCGATCTGGCGCCGCTGTCGCATCTGGCCATCGTGCTGCTCGGCGGCGGTGAAGCTTTTTACGAGGGCGAGAGGATGCCGGGCGCGGCGGCGCTGGAACGCGCTGGTTTGGAGCGCGTGCGCCTGTCGCACAAGGAAGGCCTGGCCCTCAACAACGGCACCGCGCAAATGCTCGCCTGCGGCGTGCTCGCGGTGGATCGCCTCGAGCGCCTGCTCGACACCGCCGACCTCGCCGCGGCGATGACCATCGACGCCTTCGCCGGCCGCACCGGAGCCTTCGACGAAGCCGTGCACGCGCTGCGCCCGCATCCGGGCCAGGTGCACGTCGCCGCGCGCCTGCGCCGATTGCTCGAAGCTTCGACGCTGGCGGACATTCCCTACCACCTCGTGCCGCGCTTCGCGCCGTGGCAGCCGTCGTGCTGGAAGACTCCCGGACAGCAGGCGTTGCGCTTCGACATCCGCTGGGATTGGGTGCCGCTGAACCAGCGCCACGGCCGCGAGAAGTTCTACACGCGCTTCCGCCCGTTCCGCGGCGGCAAGAAGCATCAGCCGCAGGACAGCTACTCGCTGCGCTGCGTGCCGCAGGTGCACGGCGCGGTGCGCGACGCGGTGGCGCAGGCCGCGCGCGTGCTGGAGGTCGAGCTCAACGCGGTCACCGACAACCCGCTGGTGTTCCCCGACATGCAGGGCGCAAAGCACGTCGAGGAGCAGGTGATCTCCGCCGGCCACTTCCACGGCATGCCCTTGGCGCTGGCGATGAGTTACGTCAAGGCCGCGATTCCCGTGCTGGCATCGATCTCCGAGCGTCGCTTGAACAAGCTGGTCGATCCGGCGACCAACGACGGCCTGCCGGCCTTCCTTATCGGCAACGAGGACGCCACCGAGTCGGGCTTCATGATCGTGCAATACACCGCCGCGGCGATCGTCAACGACCTCGCCAGCCGCGCGCACCCGGCGTCCGTGTACTCCATCCCGACCAGCGCGAATGCCGAGGATCACGTCTCGATGGGCGCCAACGAGGCGCGCCACGTGCTCGACATGTGCGCCGACCTCGGCAAGGTGCTGGGCCTGGAGTTGTTCGCCGCCGCGCAGGCGCTGGATTTGCGCAGCGACATGATCCACGCAGCGCAAACGCTGGCCGCGACGACCGACGCGATGAGCCTCGCCCGCAAGATCGCCGGCCCGCCGCTGGACGATCCGGATGCGGTGGAAGCCTTCCTCGAAGAAGTCGAAGGCCTGCGCGGCGAACTGGCATCCGCGCCATCGTTCCAGCCGGGCAGGGCCGTGGCAGCGGCCTGGCAAGCCTTGCGCGCGCGCATCCCCTTCATGGCCCGCGACCGCGCGCTGGATGGCGACGTGGCGATGGCGGTGAAGCTGGTCGAGGAGGATGTGCTGCTGGAGGCTGCGCGCGCGGCGGCGATCTGAGCGAGATCGACGCGGTGGAATCAAGGGCGACGCTGATTTATTCGGCGTTGCCCGTCGGCCATGGATGGCGCGCGCTGATGATTCCAGGATGGAATCATTCAGCGCATCCCGAGCCGATGTTCTCGATGGTAGCGACGTCGCTTCCAGCGTTGGCTCCCTCATCCGCACTGCGGGCACCTCGCTCCGCGCCCCGGCCTCCGCGCCAGCGCGGAGGCATTCGAGGTTGCGCGAACCGGTGGTTCGCAAACGCAACATCTCATCCCTCCGGGAGATGTCGACGCGCCGCAGGCGCGACGGGTGAGGGAAGCCGTGTCCGTATGTGGCACAGGCGCGGGCACGTACTTGTAACCTCATTGCGGCAAACCTGAACCGAATCCGCACATGAACCGCTTGCGCGGTTGACTGCCGACGTCGCGCATGTCAATGTGATAGCGTGTTAATACATTGAACTGCTGTCCGCATTGGCCGACCGGAACTGCTCGTTCGGCGATCGGTTCATCCGCTCACCGGCCCACTCCATCCAGCCCACCCAGCCCGCCGTGAAAAAGCGTTCCATCCCCGTCACCCGCGCGAAGGAAAGCTCGGCCATCCGCCAGCTTTGCGAGGCGCTGTGCAGCATCGGCGAGCCCGGCGGCATGCGGCACCTGCTCGACGACCTGTGCACGCCGGCGGAGCTCGAAGCGCTCGCCGACCGCTGGCGGGTGGTGCCGCTGCTGCTCGACGGCGTGCCGTATCGCGAGATCCACGAGCGCACCGCGGTCAGCGTCACCACCATCGGCCGGGTCGCGCGCTGCATCGAGCGCGGCGCCGGCGGCTACCGCCTGGCCGCGTCGCGGCTGGGCCACCATCACGCCAACCACTGAAGGCTGCGCACGGTGCTGCCAGACGCCGTGCCGGCGTCACCCAGCATTCGTTCCGGAGCAGCCATGAGCACACGCGACCGACTACGCATCGCCATCCAGAAATCAGGGCGCCTGTCAGACCCGGCACGCGACTTGCTGGCGCGCGCGGGCCTGAGCTTCCGCGAAAGCCGCGATCGCCTGTTCTGCTACGGCGAATCCTTGCCGATCGACTTGTTGCTGGTGCGCGACGACGACATTCCCGGCCTGATCGCCGATGGCGTGTGCGATCTGGGCGTGGTCGGCCGCAACGTGCTGCGCGAGCAGGCGCTGGAGCGCACCGCCGACGGCAAACCCGAAGCCTTCCGCGAATTGCGCCGCCTGGGGTTCGGCGGTTGTCGTCTGGCCATCGCCGCGCCGCGCGATGCGGGCATCGATGCGATCGCCGACCTGCGCGGCAAACGCATCGCCACCAGCTACCCGCGCCTGCTGCGCGAATGGCTGGATGCGCAAGGCATCGACGCCGGCATCGTGGTGCTGTCCGGTTCGGTCGAAATCGCGCCGCGGCTGGGCCAGGCCGATGCGATCTGCGACCTCGTTTCCAGCGGGGCCACCCTCGTCGCCAACCAGTTGCGCGAGTTGCAAGCCGTGCTGGAAACGCAGGCCGTGCTGGCCGGGCCGGCGCAGGCGTTCGGCGATGAACGCGCCGACCTGGCCGCGTTGCTGTTGCGGCGTCTGGATGGCGTGCTGTCGGTCCGCAACAGCAAGCTGGTGATGTTGCAGGCTCCGCGCACGGCGCTGCCGGAGTTGCTGCGCCTGCTCGGCGACGCCGATGCACCGACGCTCACCTCGATCGAAGGGCGCGCGGCGGATGTGGCGGTGCAGACGGTGTGCCGTGGCGCGGTGACGTGGCAGCGTCTGGAGGACATGAAGAAAGCCGGCGCGCGCGGGCTGTTGGTGCTGCCGGTGGAGCAGATGCTCGCATGAACGCGAACCCTTCCAGCATGCCGGCGATGCGCCTGCCGGTCAGCGATTGGGCGCAACTCGATGCGTCCGCGCAAGCGCGCCTGCTGGCGCGCCCGGTGCGCGCACGCGCGGACGACGTCGCCGCTGCGGTGACGCGCATCATCGAGCAGGTGCGCGCACAGGGCGATGCCGCCTTGCGTGCGCTCACGCAACGCTTCGATGGTGTCGATCTTCACGTGCTGCAAGTCGCGGAGGCGGCATTCGATGCGGCAGACCGCAATCTCGCTCCGGCACTGCGCACGGCGATGACCGGCGCGCTGGCGCGGATCGAGGCCTTCCATGCCGCGGGCGCGCCGCAGCCGTACACGCTGGAAACCGCTCCGGGCGTGCGTTGCGAGCGCATCCTGCGGCCGCTGGATCGGGTCGGCCTGTACATTCCCGCCGGCACCGCGCCGCTGCCTTCGACCGTGCTGATGCTCGGCGCGCCGGCACGCATCGCCGGCTGCACGGACATCCTCCTGTGCACGCCGCCGCGCCCCGATGGCAGCGTCGATCCGGTCGTGCTCGCCGCGGCGAAGCTGTGCGGCATCCACCGCGTGTTCGCCGTCGGTGGCGCGCAGGCGATCGCGGCGATGGCGTTCGGAACCCAGAGCATTCCCCGTTGCGACAAGTTGTTCGGCCCCGGCAACGCCTACGTCACCGAAGCCAAACGGCAGGTGGCGGCGATGCCCGACGGGGCGGCGATCGACATGCCGGCCGGGCCTTCCGAGGTGCTGGTGATCGCGGATGCCGATGCGAACCCCGAGTTCGTCGCCGCCGACCTGCTGGCGCAGGCCGAGCACGGGCCGGATTCGCAGGTGTTGCTGATCACCGACAGCATGGCTCTCGCGCAAGCAGTGCGCGTGGCGACGCAATGCCAAATCGAGCGGCTGCCACGACGCGCGATTGCTGAACAGGCGCTCGCGCACAGCCGTTTGATCGTGGTGGGAAACATCGGCGAAGCTGTGACGATTTCCAATCGCTACGCACCCGAACACCTGATCCTGCAAGTCGCCGCGCCGCGCGCATGCTTGCCGCAGGTGCGCTCCGCCGGCTCGGTCTTCCTCGGCGCGTTTTCGCCCGAATCGGTCGGCGATTATTGCAGCGGCACCAACCATGTGTTGCCGACCGACGGCTGGGCGCGCTCGTGCAGCGGTGTTTCGGTCACCAGCTTCCAGCGATCGATCACCGTGCAGGAATTGACGCGATCCGGCCTCGAACGCATCGGCCCGGATGCGGTGACGATGGCCGAAGCCGAAGGCCTGCACGCGCATGCCCAGTCCGTGCGTGTGCGGCTGGAGACAGGCACCGCCATGGATGATGAAAATGCTCGCACCAAGTCTCCCTCCCCTGCTTGCGGGGGAGGGTTGGGGTGGGGGCTGCATGCGACAACACCTCCCGTAACCAACGAAAGCGAGAGCACAGCCATGAGCGTGCTCGACTTCGCTCGCCCCGAATTGCTGTCGCTCGCCGGGTATTCCTCGGCGCGCATGGAAGCCGGCAACGCCGGCATCCTGCTCAATGCCAACGAGTCGCCGTGGCCGCAGGATGAACTCCATCCGCTCAACCGTTATCCCGACCCGCAGCCACCACGCCTGCGGGCATCGCTGGCTGGGCTGTACGGGGTGGACGCATCACGCCTGCTCGTCGGCCGCGGCAGCGACGAGATGATCGACCTGCTGGTGCGCGCCTTCTGCCGTGCCGGACGCGATGCCATCCTCGTGCAGCCGCCGACCTTCGGCATGTACGCAGTGTGCGCGGCGGTGCAGGGCGCTGCGGTGCGCAGCCTGCCGCTGGATCGCGAACGCGGGTTCCAGCCGGATTTCGACGCGGTGCAGGCGGCGGTGGATGCGACGGTGAAGCTGGTGTTCGTCTGCGCGCCCAACAATCCCACCGGCAGCCAGCTGCCGCGCGACGCGGTGCTGGCGCTGGCCGATGGGTTGCGCGGGCGTGCGTTGGTGGTCGTCGATGAGGCCTATGTCGAGTTCGCGGAAGCACCGAGCCTCGCCGATGAAGTGGTCTCACGCGAGAATCTCGTCGTGCTGCGCACGCTCTCCAAGGCGCACGCGCTGGCTGCCGCGCGCATCGGCTGCCTGATCGCCGCGCCGGAAGTCGTCGGCCTGCTGCGCCGGATCATGCCGCCGTATCCGTTGCCGACGCCTTGCGTGGAAGCCGCCGAAGCCGCGTTGACGCCGGACTCGCTGCGGCGTACCCACGACCGCATCGCGCTGTTGCGAGTCGAGCGCGAACGCCTGCGCGTGCGGCTGGCCACACTGGCCTGCGTGCGCGAGGTGCTGCCTTCGCAGGCCAATTTCCTCGCGGTGCGCTTCGACGATGCCGCTGCGCGCTTCCGGCAACTGCAATCGGGCGGTTTCACCGTGCGCGACGCGCGTCGTTATCATGGGCTCGAAGACGCGCTGCGGATCACCGTCGGCAGTCCCGGCGAGAACGCGGCGCTGGTCGATGTGTTATGCAAGCCCTTGGGGAGCACGGCATGAGCGCCGGCAAAATCCTGTTCGTCGATCGCGATGGCACCTTGATCCATGAGCCGCCGGACGAGCAGATCGACAGCTTCGAAAAGCTGCGGCTGATCGATGGCGCGATCCCCGCATTGCTGCGCCTGCGCGATGCCGGCTTCGAGTTCGTGCTGGTCAGCAATCAGGATGGACTGGGCACGGAGCGCTTTTCGCGCGCGAGTTTTTTCGGGCCGCATCGGTTGCTGATGCAGATCCTCGCCTCCGCCGGCATCTCGTTTCGCGAGGAGTTGATCGACGTCAGCGTTCCGCACGAGCACGCGATGCGCGATGGCGTGCCCACCCGCAAGCCGGGCATCGGCATGGCCTTGCACTACCTGCGCGATCGCGACGTGGACCTGAGCCGCAGCGCGATGGTCGGCGATCGCGACAGCGACATGGAATTCGCGCGCAATCTCGGTGTGCGCGGCTTCCTGCTGGCACCCGGAGATGCCACCTGGAAGTCGATTGCAGACACCCTGTGCGGCTGCGGACGCCGCGCACGCATCGAGCGCGGCACGCGGGAAACGCTGGTGGACGTGCGCATGGATCTGGATGTCGCGGAGGATCCCGTCATCGCCACCGGGCAGGCGTTCTTCGACCACATGCTCGAACAACTCGGCAAGCATGGTGGTTTCGCGCTCAGCGTCGCCTGTGCCGGCGACCTGCGCGTCGACGAGCACCACACGGTGGAGGATTGCGCGCTGGCGATCGGGCAGGCGCTGCGCGAGGCGCTGGGCGAAAAACGCGGCATCGCCCGTTACGGCTGGGTGCCGCAGGACGGATTGCCTGCCGGTGCGGAGCATGCGCCGACGGCGATCATGCTGCCGATGGACGAAGCCCTGGCGCAGGTGGCGCTGGATTTGTCGGGGCGCGCGTATTTCAAGTTCGATGGCGCGTTCCCGCGCGCCGAAGTCGGCGGGCTGGCGACCGAGATGGTGCCGCACTTCTTCCGCTCGCTGTGCGATGCCGGCGGCATCACCATGCACCTGCGCGTGCGCGGCGAGAACACGCACCACATGGTGGAGGCCTGCTTCAAGGCGGTCGGTCGCGCCTTGCGCATGGCCATCGCCCGCGATGGTGCGAGCCTGCCCAGCACCAAGGGCGTGTTGTGATGCGCGGGGCGGCGCGATGAAGGTGGTGCTGGTCGATGCGGGCGGCGCGAACCTCGGCTCGGTGCGCTACGCGCTGCAACGCCTCGGCGTGGAAGCGCCGCTGGCCGCCGATGGCGATGCGATCCGCCGTGCCGACCGCGTGATCCTGCCCGGCGTGGGCGCGGCGGCGGCGGCGATGGCGCGTCTGCGCGAGCTGGATCTGGTCGATGTGTTGCGCACGCTGGATCGCCCGCTGCTGGGCATTTGCCTGGGCATGCAGTTGTTGTTCGCACATTCCGAGGAAGGCGACGTGGCCTGCCTCGGGCGCTTGCAAGGGCGCGTGCGGAAAATGCGGCCGACGCCCGGCATCCGCATTCCGCACATGGGCTGGAATCGCCTGCATCGACACGGGGAAAACTCGAAATGGCTTGACGGCATCGCCGAGGGTGCGCAAGCCTATTTCGTGCACGGTTACGCGGCCGGCGTGGGGGTCGCGACGGTCGCGACCTGCGTGCACGGCGAGGCGTTCGCCGCGGTGGTCGCGTCGGGCGATGTGGTCGGGGCGCAATTCCATCCCGAACGCTCCGGCGGCGTCGGCCAGCGCTTGCTGGCGAATTTTCTGGGGATCGCATGAGCGAGGCGTTCACGATTTATCCGGCCATCGACGTGCGCGACGGGCGCGTGGTGCGCCTGCGGCAGGGCGATTACGCGCAGGAGACGCGCTACGCCGACGATCCGTTCGGGTTGGCGCGCTTGTACGGGCAGATGGGCGCGCAATGGCTGCACCTGGTCGATCTGGACGCGGCGCGCAAGGGCGGTTACACGCTTGCGTCGTTGTTGTGGCGGATCAAGGCGGAGACCGGCCTGCGCGTGCAGACGGGCGGCGGCGTGCGCTGCGAGGATGACCTCAAGGCGATCCTCGCATCCGGTGCCGACCGTGTGGTGGTGGGATCCCTCGCGGTGCGTGAACCCAATACCGTGCGCGACTGGATTGCCCGATTCGGGCCCGATCGCGTCGCCATTGCATTGGACACGCGACAGGACGAACGCGGCTGGTGGCGGTTGCCGGTGCAAGGCTGGACGCGTACCGAGGCCGGTACCGACCTGGCCTCGCTGCTGGTGTTCTTTCGTGCCGCGGGCCTGCAGCACCTGTTGTGCACCGACATCGAACGCGATGGCATGCTGACCGGCCCGAACCTGGATTTGTATCAGCGCGTGCTCTCGCTGGCGCCCGGAATCGAACTGCAAGCATCCGGCGGCGTGCGCGACGCGAACGACGTGCGTGCCGCCCGCGCGACCGGTTGTGCCGGCGTGGTGCTGGGCCGTGCGCTGCTGGATGGCCGCATCGAACTGGACGAGGCGCTGGCATGCTGAGCCGCCGCCTCATTCCCTGCCTGGACGTGAGAGACGGCAAGGTCGTGAAGGGCGTGCGCTTCCGCGACCACGTCGTCATGGGTGCGATCGAGGAATTGGCCGCGCGCTATCGCGACGAGGGTGCCGACGAGCTGGTGTTCTACGACATCACCGCCAGCCCGGAAGGGCGCACGGTGGATCGCGCGTGGGTCGAGCGCGTGGCGCGCATCCTCGACATTCCATTTTGCGTAGCCGGCGGCATTCGCAGCGTCGAAGATGCGCGCGTGATCCTGCACGCAGGTGCCGACAAGATTTCCATCAATTCGCCTGCACTGCGCAGGCCTGCATTGATCGGCGAACTGGCGGAAGCCTTCGGCAGCCAGTGCGTGGTGGTCGGCATCGATTCGTTGCGCGATGCCGATGGGCAGTGGCGCGTGCGCCGCGATACCGGCGATGCCGCGGCCACGCAGGCGCTGCCGCTGCGCACGCTGGACTGGATCGTGCAGGCGCAGCGGCTCGGGGTGGGCGAAATCGTCCTCAACTGCATGGGCAGCGACGGCGTGCGCGGCGGTTACGACATCGAGCAGTTGCGGGCCGCCCGCGCGATCTGCGCGGTGCCCTTGATCGCCTCCGGCGGGGCCGGCAACGCGAGGCACTTCATCGACGTGTTCGCGCAGGCGGACGTGGATGGCGCGCTGGCGGCCAGCGTGTTTCACGATGGCAGTTTGCGCATGGGCGATCTCAAGCGTGCGCTGCGCGAGCGACGCATCGAGGTGCGCGATGCGGCATGAAAGCGGGGAACGGGGAAAGGGGACTGGGGAATGGACGATTCCAAATACGTTCGATGCCGGGGCGCTGGGCTGGGACAAGCAAGGCGGCTTGTTGCCTGCCATCGTGCAGGATGCCGCCACGCTGCGCGTGCTGATGCTCGGCTACATGAATCGCGAAGCGCTGGATGCAACACTGTCCTGCGGTCGCGTCACTTTTTTCAGCCGCAGCCGCCAGTGTTTGTGGATGAAGGGCGAGGGCAGCGGCAATGTGCTCGAACTGCACTCGATCACGGCAGACTGCGATGGCGATGCGCTCCTGGTGCTGGCTCGTCCGCAGGGGCCGACCTGCCACCGTGGCACGGCGAGTTGCTTCGATGTTGTCGATGGCAGTGGAACCACGGCACCAGAAAATATCGACGCGGCAGACTTTCTCGCAACACTCGACGCGCTGATCGCGCAACGTCACACGCAGCGCCCTGCGGGCAGCTACACCACGCGCTTGTTCGACGAAGGCATCCGCCGCATCGCGCAGAAGGTGGGCGAGGAAGGCGTCGAGACGGCGCTGGCGGCGGCCATGCAGGGCGATGCCGAGTTGCTCGGCGAATCGGCCGACCTCGTCTTTCACCTGCTGGTGCTGCTGCGCGCGCGCGGGCTGGGTTGGCGTGATGTGGTGGCCAAACTGCGCCAACGGCATCGGTAGCCGTGCCGAAACGTGGTGCAAATCGCTCCGCGCCGGGTGGCCATTGCGGGGCAGGGAAGGGCGTTACGGGATTGCGTGCTTGGGTGTCGGCACGAATGGCACCGTGGGCGCGTTCGCGGGCAAGGTGGCGCGCCATTGCGCCAGCTTGGCGGCGATCAAAGGGCCTTCCCAGAGCTGCGGTTCGGAGGGCGTTTCGCGGTCGCGTCGCTCCCACTGCGCGATGGACTGTTTGGCGTCCGCGAAGGCCGTGCGGAAATCCGTCGTGCGGTTGAGCGCGTCCACGAGGAAGGCCTTGCCGAACCACGTCAGTTGCGAATCGCTGCCGCAACCGAACGATGTGCGATCGGCGCGTGCGGCGGTGATGACCAGCGTATGTGGTTCGCGCAGGGCGGGGATGAAGCCGCCCGAGTAGCAGGCCGAGATCACCACCACCCGCCAGGTGATGTGGGCTGCGTCGAGTGCGCTGCGGATGTCCTGCGGCGTGAGTTGATCGAGCGGCAGTGTGCCCATCGCGACGTACAACTGGTGATCGTGGCTGCCGTGGCTGGTGAGGAACAGCAGCAGGATGTCGTTGGCCCGATCCATTTTCTGCGCCATCCGGAGCAGGGCGGCATCCAGATTCGAACGGGTGGCCAGCGGGGCGGTGTCGAAGGTCCACGGCGAGTTGACCAATTCCAGCGTGCGCCCTGCGGCATCGAAGCGCTTGGCCAGTAGCCGCGGCAGGAAGGCCACCTCGTTGCGGAATACGTTCTCCTCGGCGTCCCCGGCGAAACCGATGGCGTACAGCCCCGGCTTGCCCGGCGTGCTGGCGCGCAGTCCGGCAATCGCATCGTCGAGCATCGGCGATTGCGCGTACATCAGGTCTTCGTAGCTGGCGATGGCCGGGATGTCCGGCGGCCCCTGCTCGTCATTGGCCGGTTGCGCGTTCGCGGGCCCATGCCATCCGAACAGATTCAGGATTTCCGTCAACGAACTATCGGGGGCAGCCCTGGACGATGCCGTTGCGATGGCCTTCGCAGCGGCATGCGGCGGCGGCGTTGCCCCGCCGTGCATGCGGCCCAACAGGAAGGCACTGCCCGAACAGGCAAGCAGCAACGCGCCGAACAACATGGGGCGAAGGTTCATGCCGCTTGCCGTCCAATGAGGAAAGTGCATGCGCGTTGCATCGGCGATCAGTCCAGATCGATCCGCGCGAAGGAAGTCGCGCGCGCATGCCCGTGCGTGGCCTCGCCTTCGCGGGGCTGCGGGTAATCTTCGGGGCGATCGAGCAGGAACGTGCGCAGCCCTGCGCTGCGTGCGGCGTCGAGTTCTTCCACCACGTCGGAAAGGAACAGGATTGCACCGGCTGGCTTGCCTATGGCCTGCACGATCCTTTCGTAGCTGGCCGCTGCGCGCTTGCCGCCGACGGCGGTGTCGAAGTTCCCCGCGAACAGGCCAGCCAGATCGCCTGCGGTGCTGTGGCCGAGCAGCAGTTTCTGCGCCGCCACCGAGCCGGAGGAATACACGTACAAACCGGAGCCATCGGCATGCCAGCGGCGCAGCGCGGCGGCGGCATCGGGATACACATGCCCGCGGAAATCCCCGCGTGCGTAACCGTCCTTCCACAGCATGCCCTGCAGGGCTTTCAGCGCCGGATGCTTGCGATCCTCGCGGATCCAGCCCTGCAGGATTTCCACGATGCACTCGTCGGCCACCACCCCGCCGATGTCCAGCGCGGCGGCATCCAGCCAGCGCCGTACCTCGGGCTCATCGGCGTGTTCGCGCACGAAGGCCGGCAATTCGCGCAGCGCGTAGGGGAACAGCACGTCGTGGACGAAGGCGATGGAGCTCGTCGTTCCTTCAATATCCGTGACGATGGTTCTGATCATGGCTGTTCGATGTGCTCAGTGCCTTCCATGGCGCACCATTGTCGCTCAGAGAGCCCCTGCTCGACCATCCTTGGCCGAGCGTTCGCCGACGCTGCGGATGCCATTCAAGGCATCCGCAAGGCACGTCGTCTCACCCTTCGATGTCGGTGAGGATGGTTCGGATCATGGTCGCAGCAGTGGCAGCATTCACGGTTCGCCGCGGCCCGGCAGCATGCGGCGCAGGGCGTCGTCGCGGACGATGTAATGGTGGTACAGCGCGGCCAGCGCATGCAGGCCGATCAAGTAGTAGCCGATGGTGCCGATGGTCTCGTGGATTTCCTCGAGGTTCTCGCCCAGGTCGTGGTTCTCGCCGAGCAGCGCCGGCATATCGAGGCCGTAAAACGGGATCGCATGGCCCTTGGCGCTGAGAGTGAGCCAGCCAAGCAAGGGCATGGCGGCGAGGAAGACGTACAGCAACAGATGCATCGTTGCAGCCAGATGCCTTTGCCATGCCGGTGGCGCCGGTGCGATCGCCGGTGCGCGGACTATCCCGCGCAGCACCAGCCGGACGAATGTGAGCAACCAAACCGTCAGCCCCAGCATGTAGTGCCAGTTCATCATGCCTCGGCGCAGATCGCTGCCGCGCGGTGCGTAGCCGCGCAATTCCATCAGCGCATAGACCGCGATCAACAGCAGCAAGGTCAACCAGTGCAGGCCAATGGACAGCGGGTTGTAGCGATGGCCGGCGCGCGCATTCATGGGGCGGCCATGTGCGGCTCGTGACGCGGGAAGCGCCGGGCGATGTCGCTGCCGGTGAAATGCCCGACCCATCCATCGGGCTCGGTGAAAAACCGGATGGCGACGAAGTACGGTGCCGCGCCCATGTCGAACCAGTGGGTCGTGCGGTCGGGCACGGCGACGAGATCGCCCTGTTCGCAGACGATTTCATACACCTTGTCGGCGACGTGCAAGGTGAATTGTCCGGACCCGGCGACGAAAAAACGCACTTCATCTTCCTTGTGGAAATGTTCGTCGAGAAATTTCGCCCGCAGCGCCTCGCGGTCGGGGTGATCGGGCGCGATGCTCACCACATCCACGCTGCGAAAGCCCTGTTCCGCGACGAGGCGGTCGATGTCGGCGCGGTAGGCGGTCATCACGTCTTCCGGTGCCGCGCCTGGCCGCACCGGATGCGACGCCTGCCATTGCTCGAAGCGCACGCCGATCGCCTTCAATTCGGCGGCGATGGCGGCGTGCGTGTGGCTGCTGCGCAGCGGAGTGGCGGGGTCGGCTTCGGAAAAGATGCGCAGGCGGCTCATCGGGATCGGTTCGGGGCGGATGCGGCAGCGGTCGCGGCGTTGCAGGCAGCGATTCCGCGGCAGAGCAGGGCGGATGGGACGAAAGTGTAACGCGAGTGCCGTGGCAGATCGACGCGTGGCGGGCTGTCTCGGCTGGTGAGATCGCCTGCGCCTAGAATGCTGCCTCTGCTTGAAGTGGGCCTGGGAGTCGATGGATGGACGTTCTGCTTGTCGTGATCGTCGTGCTGTCGCTGGTGGCCGTGCTGCTGCTGGCCTTGCTGTGGCGGCGCGATCCCGCGCAGGGGCTGGGCGATGCGCTGGATGCGCGCCTGGCCGCGCTGCGGCAGGACAACGAACGCCTCGAACGCGGCTTGCGCGAGGACTTGCGGGGCACGCGCGGGGAGACGCAGACAGCCTTGGCCGCCTTCGATGCCAGGCTCGGCCTGTTCACCGAACGCACCGATGCCGGCCTGGGTGCGTTGCGGCAGAACCTCGGCGACGACGCCCGCCGTGGCCGCGAGGAAGCCGCGGCGGCCATGCAGCGGTTCGCGGCCGGTTTGCAACAGAATCAGGAGCAGTCGCGGGCCGACATGCAGGCTGCGCTGGCCGCCTTCGATGCCAGGCTCGGCCTGTTCACCGAACGCACCGATGCCGGCCTGGGCGCGTTGCGGCAGAACCTCGGCGACGACGCCCGCCGTGGCCGCGAGGAAGCCGCTGCCGGATTGCTGGCCTTGTCCGCGGCCCTGACGGCGCGGCTGGACAAGGCCAACGAAACCACCGAGCGCCATCTGGGCGAGGTGCGGCAGACGCTGGACAAGCAGATCAAGGAATTGCAGGCCGACAACGCCGCCAGGCTCGAACAGATGCGCGCCACCGTGGACGAGAAACTGCAAGCCACGCTGGAAGCGCGGCTGGGCGAGTCCTTCCGGCAGGTTTCCGAGCGGCTGGAGCAGGTGCATCGCGGGTTGGGCGAGATGAAATCGCTCGCCGGCGGCGTGGACGACCTCAAGCGCGTGCTCGGCAACGTCAAGTCGCGCGGCGTGTTCGGCGAGGCGCAGCTGGCCGGCATCCTCGAACAAATCCTCACGCCCGACCAATACGCGGCCAATGTGGTCGTCAGGCCCGGCAGCAACGAGCGCGTCGAATACGCGGTGCGCCTGCCGGGCGCCGATGGCAAGGAAGGGCCACCCGTCTGGTTGCCGATCGACGCCAAGTTCCCGCGCGAGGACTACGAAAAGCTGCTCAAGGCGCAGGAGGACGCGAACGCCGAGCAAGCCGCATCGGCCAGTGCCGCGCTGGAGCGACGCCTGCGCGAGGAAGCCAAAACCATCCAGTCCAAGTACATCGATCCGCCGCACACCACCGATTTCGCCATCCTGTTCCTGCCAACCGAAGGTCTGTACGCCGAAGCCTTGCGCCGGCCTGGGCTGGTGGATGCCCTGTTCCGCGAACAGCGTATCGTGCTCGCCGGCCCGACCACGCTCGCGGCCACGCTCAGCTCCCTGCGCATGGGCTTTCGCACGCTGGCGATCGAGCAGCGTTCCGGCGAAGTCTGGAAGTTGCTGGGCGCGGTCAAGACCGAGTTCGGCAAGTTCGGCGACGTGCTCGACAAGGTCAAGAAAAAACTCGACGAGGCCAGCGGCCAGATCGACGCCACCGGCGTGCGCTCCCGCGCCATCGAGCGCAAGCTGCGCAGGGTGGAATCGGCCAGCGTGGGGGACAGTCAACTCTTGCTGGGCAACGCGGCGGATGCGGGTGGCGACGACAGCGTCGGTGTCGATGATGGCGGGGCAGGCTGATGGGATGACGGAAAGGGCGGTTCTGCCCGTCGCCCATCACTCCGATGTCGCCCCCTTCCCCCGCTTGCGGGGGTGATGAGGCACGCTTGCAAACTGCCGGTGGCAGTTCGCGCGTCGAACAACGCCCGGCAGGGCTGGACGGCTGGGATGGGTGCCGAGTTTCGCGGTAGTCATCCCCCCACCCCAACCCCCGCGAGCGGGGGAGGGAGTTTTCTACAAGCTCTTTCATGCAAATTTAGTGCCCCCCCCGGCTCTGCCGGGGGATATTTACTCTCGGGGGGCGGTCACCCTGATCGCTGGCGTCGGGGTCGAACGATGAGTCATGTTGCGATCACGCCCGCAGCCGGCGCATCTCCAGTTCGCAGCCGAGCATGAACTCGAAAGCATCCAGGTGCCGGCGCGCCTCGCTGATGTCGCGGCCCCAGGCATACAGGCCGTGGCCGGCGATCAGGTAGCCCCATGTGTTGGGCACGGCGAGCGCCGCGTCCACGCTGGCGATCAGCGCTTCCATGTCCTGCGAGTTGGGCACCACCGGCAGATCGACCTGCGCCTCGTGGGTGGTGTGGCCGTGCAGGGCCTTGAACAGCTCGTAGCCACGCAGGCGCACCCGGCCTTCGTCCGCGTACAGCAGGCCGGCGATGGTCTGGGTAGGCGAATGCGTGTGCAGCACCGCGCCCACGCCGGGGAAGCGACGGTACAGATGGGTGTGCAGGGCCGCCTCGGCGGACGGGCGATGGTGGGTGGCCACCGGCTCGTTGGCCATGTTGACCACCATGATGTCCGCCTCCGTCAAGCGGCCCTTGTCCTTGCCGGAGATGGTGATGGCCGCGTGCTCTGGCCCCATGCGGATGGAGAAGTTGCCGGCGGTGGCCGGGGTGAAGCCGCGCGCGGCCAGTTCGCGGGTGTGCGAGATGATCTGGGCGGCGCAGCCGGCGTAGAGGTTGTGGTCGAAGGCGGGGGTGGTCATTGGGGCAGTGTATCGGGAGTGGTCGGGTTGGCGTGATGAGGGTTGCGGAAGTTGCCCTTACTCCGTCCGTCGCTGCTGGCCGTAGGTCTTGAACTTCTCCAGCACCACGGCCATTTCCGCTGCCGGCAGGTTGCAGGTGGGGCCGAGCGAGCGCGCCAGCAGGTATTGGCGGGCGAGGTTCTCCACTTCCTCGGCCAGCGCG
Organism: Pseudomonadota bacterium; assembly: GCA_018242445.1. Lineage (GTDB taxonomy): Bacteria > Pseudomonadota > Gammaproteobacteria > Xanthomonadales > Xanthomonadaceae > SZAS-103. The sequence goes on from JAFEBW010000021.1 coordinate 58,609, forward strand.
TAGGCCTCCGACAGATTCGCGCCGATGCTGACCTGGCCGTGGTTGGCCATCAGGCAGGCGCGCAGGCCGCCGCGCAGGGCATGCAGGATGCTCGCGGACAGCTCCTGCGTGCCGAAGGTGGCGTAGTCGGCGCAGGGGATGCGATCGCCGCCGGCCACCGCCACCATGTAGTGGAAGGCCGGGATTTCCTCGCGCAGGCAGGCCAGCGCGGTGGCGTGGGTGGAGTGCACGTGCACCACCGCGTTCATCGCCGGAAAGGCGTGCAGGATGTCGACGTGGAAGCGCCATTCGCTGGACGGGATCAGTTGCCCCGCCGCGCAGCGCCCGTCGGCTTGCAGAAAGACGATGTCCTCGGGCAGCAGGTGGTCGTAGCTGCGCCCGCTGGGCGTGATCAGCAAACCTTCGCCCCAGCGGATGCTGGCGTTGCCGGACTTGTTCAGCGACAACCCGCTGGCGTTCATCGCCCGGCAGTGGTCGATCAGCGACTGGCGGGCGGCGCGCTCGGGATCGTGCATGGTGGGCGGGGTGTCAACGCGGGAGCGCCAAGGATACCCGCGAGTGCATGAATCGAAAACGGAAAACCCGGCCGGAGCCGGGTTTTCGTGGCGTTGCAGGAAACGCTCGTCCATCAAGGGCCGGGCTCGGGGCCTTCGTGGATCAGCGGCGTGGCGTCGAGCTTGGCGCCTGCCAGCTCGGCATTGCCAGGTGCCAGCGCGCTGTTGCGGCGGGCGAAGGTGAAATACACGATCAAACCGAGCGCGGCCCAGGAGCAGAAGAACTTGATGGTCGGGTTCCAGCCGAGGCTGAAGAACAACAGCACGCAGCCGGCCATTGCCAGCGGACCGACGACCCACACCAGCGGCGTGCGGAACGGGCGCGCGCGATCCGGCGCGGTCTTGCGCAGCACCAGCACGCCCAGCGCGACCGCGAAGAACGCGAACAGTGTGCCGGCGTTGGAGATGTCGGCGAGGATGTCCACCGGGAACAGGGCGGCGAAGAAGGCCACGAAGATGCCCGTCGTCCACGTCACCACATGCGGGGTGTGGTACTTCGGATGCACCTTGGCCATCGCCTTGGGCATCAGGCCGTCGCGGGCCATGGTGAACAGGATGCGCGTCTGCCCGAAGATCATCATCAGCACCACCGAGGGCAGGGCGATCATGGCCGCCGCGGCCACCGCATCGCCGACGCCCGGCCAGCCGATCGAGCGCAGGACGAAGGCCAGCGGCTCCTTGCTGCCGGCCAGCGTGCCGTTGGGTTGTGCGCCCATCGCGCCCACCGCGGTGTAGGCCACCAGCAGGTAGAACACCGTGCACACCGCCAGCGAGCCGATCAGGCCGATCGGGATGTTGCGGTTGGGGTTGGTGGTTTCTTCCGATGCGGTGGAAACAGCGTCGAAGCCCACGTAGGCAAAGAAGATCGACGCCGCCGCGCCGAGCACGCCGGTACCCGACAGTGGAGTGCCCCAGCCATTGGGCAGGAAGGGACTGAAATTGGCATGGTTCACTGCCGGGAAAGCCAGTGCGATGAAGGCGACGAGGGCGGCGATCTTCACCATCACCAGGGCAGCCGTGAACTTGGCCGATTTGGAAGTCCCGAGCACCAGCAGCACCGTCACCAGCAGGGCCAGCACGAAGGCGATCAGGTTGAAGCCGCCCTGATGGGTGATGCCATCGACCATGTGCACCACCTGCGTCTTGTCGGCCAGGGTTTCGGTGTAGAACGGGCCCGCCGTGAGGAAGCCGGGCAGGCCGAGCCCGTGATGGGCCAGAAATCCATTGGTGTAACCCGACCACCCCACCGCCACCGCGCCGCCGGCCACCGCGTATTCGAGGATCAGCGCCCAGCCGACCATCCACGCGATCAACTCGCCGAGCACCGCATACGAGTAGGTGTAGGCCGATCCCGACACCGGCACCATCGCCGCGATCTCGGCGTATACCAGTGCCGTCAATGCGCATACCGCGCCGGCGATGACGAAGCTGTACATCATGCCGGGGCCGGCCTTTTGTGCGGCCACCGCGGTGAGCACGAAGATGCCGGTGCCGATGACCGCGCCGATGCCGAGCATGGTCAGCGAGAATGCGCCGAGCTGGCGCTTGAGGCTGCGCTTCTCGGCGGTCGCCAGGATCAGGTCCAGCGGTTTGACGCGCATCAACGACATATGGATCCCCATGACGACGGTGAGAGAGCGGCGGCACACCCCGCGCCGCGCGGTCGCCCGTGCGGGCAGACTGCGCGCTACCTTAGCCTGCGCGGCCGCACCCCACAAGCGGCATGCGGTTACTTGGCCGCGTCGCGCAGTTCGCGGCGCAGGATCTTGCCGACATTGGTCTTGGGCAGTTCGGCGCGGAACTCGATGTAGCGCGGCTGCTTGTAGCCGGTGAGGTTGTCCTTGCAGAAGGCCTTGATCGCATCGGCGGTGAGGGCTTGATCCTTCTTCACCACCACCACCTTCACCGCCTCGCCGGATTTCTCGTCGGGCACGCCCACCGCGGCCACCTCCATCACCCCGGGCATCTGCGCGATCACGTCCTCGATTTCGTTGGGATACACGTTGAAGCCCGACACGAGGATCATGTCCTTCTTGCGATCGACGATGTAGAAGTAACCCTGATCGTCCATCCGGGCCATGTCGCCGGTGCGCAGCCAGCCGTCGGCATCGATCACCTTGGCGGTTTCCTCCGGGCGCTGCCAGTAGCCCTTCATCACCTGCGGGCCCTTGATGCACAGTTCGCCGACTTCGCCCTGCGCGACGATCCTGCCGTCGTCGTCCTTCAGGCACATGTCGGTGGAGGGCACCGGCATGCCGATCGAGCCGTTGTATTCCTTCATGTCCAGCGGGTTGACGCTGGCCGCCGGCGAGGTTTCGGTCAGGCCGTAGGCTTCGATCAGGGTGCAGCCGGTGACCTTCTTCCAGCGCTCGGCCACCGCGCGCTGCACCGCCATGCCGCCGCCCATCGTCAGGTGCAGCTTGCTGAAGTCGAGCTGGTCGAAGCCGGGCGTGTTGAGCAGGCCGTTGAACAGGGTGTTCACGCCGGTCATGCAGGTGAAGCCGCTGCTGCGCAGTTCGTTGACGAAGCCGGGCATGTCGCGCGGGTTGGTGATCAGGTGGTTCAGGCCGCCGATCTTCATGAAGATCAGCGCGTTCGCGGTCAGCGAGAAGACGTGGTACAGCGGCAGGGCGGTGATGATGATTTCCTGCCCGGGCTTGAGGTTGCTGCCGATCCACGAACCGGCCTGCTGCATGTTGGAGACGATGTTGCGATGGGTGAGCATCGCGCCCTTGGACACGCCGGTGGTGCCGCCGGTGTATTGCAGGAAGGCGATGTCCTCGGATTCGATGTTGATCAATGGCAGGTTGTGGCGGCGGCCGCGGCGCAAGGCTTCATCGAACCGGATCGCGCCGGGGATCGAGTATGCCGGGATCTGCTTCTTGATGTACTTGAGCACGAAGTTGATGATCAGCCCTTTCGGGAAGCGCAGCAGGTCGCCCACGCCGGTGGTGACGACTTGCTTGATGTCGGTGTCGGCCAGCACTTCCTGCAGGGTGCTGGCGAAGTTGTCCACCACCACGATGGCCTTGGCGCCCGAATCCTTCATCTGGTGCTTGAGCTCGCGCGCGGTGTACAGCGGGTTGGTGTTCACCACGATCAGGCCGGCGCGCAGGATGCCGAAGATGGCGATGGGGTATTGCAGCAGGTTGGGCATCATGATGGCGACGCGGTCGCCCTTCTTCAGCCCCAGATCGCGCAGCAGGTAGGCCGCGAACTGGCTGCTCATGCGGTCGAGGTCGCCGTAGCTGAGGGTGGTGCCGAAATTGCGGTAGGCCGGGCGGTCGCGGTACTTCTGGCAGGAGGATTCCAGCACCGCGGCGATGCTCTTGAACTCCTCGGGATTGATCTCAGCCGGGACGCCTTGCGGATAGTGGGCCAACCACGGGCGATTGTCGGTCATGCGGGCTTCTCCCCAGCGCGTGGCGCTTGATCCAGTGTCGGGATTGGATCATAGCGCCCCGGGGACGGCAACACGGAGGAGCTTTCCCTTGCGGGAGAGGGCGGCGCGCAGCGCCGGGAGAGGGGTGATTCCTCCAGAGTCCAGGATTTTCACCCTCTCCCCAACCCATCCCCCGTCGAGGGGGAGGGGGCTTGGTTGTCGCAGCAATTTCGAATTTCTGCGAATGAGCGGTTTACGCCGCCTTCGACTTGCCCGCCAACTGCCGCAGCACGTATTGCAGGATGCCGCCGTGGCGGAAGTATTCAACTTCTTTCGGCGTGAGCAGCAGCACTTCGACGCGGAAGCGGGTAGCCACGCCGTCGGCGTTGGTGGCGACCGCCTCGACTTCGCGCGCGGCGCCGTCCTTCAGGCCGACGATGTCGATGCGTTCCGAGCCGTCCAGCCCCAGCACCTGCGCGTTCTGGCCATCCACGAAGCGCAGCGGCAGCACGCCCATGCCCACGAGGTTGGAGCGGTGGATGCGCTCGAAGCTCTCGGCGATCACCGCCTTCACGCCCAGCAGCATGGTGCCCTTGGCCGCCCAGTCGCGCGAGGATCCGGTGCCGTATTCCTTGCCCGCCAGCACCACCAGCGGCACGCCGTCGGCCTTGTAGCGCATGGCGGCGTCGTAGATCGCCATCTTCTCCGGCGCGCCCTTGCCGAAGTGCAGGGTGTTGCCGCCTTCCTCGCCGCCGAACATCAGGTTCTTGATGCGGATGTTGGCGAAGGTGCCGCGCACCATCACGTCGTCGTTGCCGCGGCGGCTGCCGTAGCTGTTGAAGTCGGAAGGTTGCACGCCGCGGCCTTGCAGGTAGCGGCCGGCCGGCGAATCCTTCTTGATGCTGCCGGCGGGCGAGATGTGGTCGGTGGTGATGGAGTCGCCGAACAGGCCGAGCACGCGCGCGCCGTGGATGTCGTCGATTTTCCCGACCTGCATGCTCATGCCGTCGAAGTAGGGCGGGTTCTTGATGTAGGTGGAATCCGCACTCCACGCATAGCGGTCGCCATCGGGGGACGCGATCGCGTTCCAGCGCGAATCGCCGGCGAACACGCTGGCGTAGCTGTCCTTGAACATCTCCGGGCCGATGGAGGCGGCGATCAGCTCGCCGATCTCCTTGTTGCTCGGCCAGATGTCCTTCAGGTACACCGGCTTGCCGTCGCTGCCGGTGCCGAGCGGGTCTTTGGTCAGGTCGGTATCCACCGTGCCGGCCAGCGCGTAGGCCACCACCAGCGGCGGGCTGGCGAGGTAGTTCATCTTCACCTCGGCGTGCACGCGGCCTTCGAAGTTGCGGTTGCCCGAGAGCACCGCAGCCACCGCCAGATCGCCCTGCGCGATGCCCTGCGACACCACCTCGGGCAGCGGCCCGGAGTTGCCGATGCAGGTGGTGCAGCCGTAGCCGACGAGGAAGAAGCCGAGCTTCTCCAGTTCACCCAGCAGGCCGGTCTTGCGCAGGTAATCGGTGACCACCATCGAGCCGGGCGCCAGCGAGGTCTTCACCCACGGCTTGCGGGTCAGACCACGGGCCGCGGCGTTGCGCGCCAGCAGGCCGGCGGCGATCAGCACGGCGGGGTTGGAGGTGTTGGTGCAGGAGGTGATCGCGGCGATCACCAGCGCGCCGTCGGTGAGCTCGCAATGCTGCTCGTCCACGCAGATCTTCACCTTCGGCTTGGCGGCCAGATGCTCGGCCTGCTTCTGCGCGCCGCCTTCGCCGTCCAGCCGCGAGAGGCTGGCGGCTTTCGGCTTGCGGTTGGCCACCAGCCCCTTCACGTTGGCATGGAAGTTGTCCTGCATGTCACCGAGCAGCACGCGATCCTGCGGGCGCTTGGGGCCGGCGAGCGAGGGCTTCACGTCGGCGAGGTTGAGCTTGAGGGTGTCGGAATACCTCGCGTCCGCCGCGCCCGGCTCGTGCCACAGGCCCTGCGCGCGCGCGTAGGCCTCGACCAGGGCGATGTGCTGCTCGTCGCGGCCGGACAGGCGCAGGTAGGCCAGCGTCTCGTGGTCGATCGGGAAGATGCCGCAGGTCGCGCCGTATTCGGGCGCCATGTTGCCGATGGTGGCGCGATCGGCCAGCGGCAGGTGCTCCAGGCCGTCGCCGTAGAACTCGACGAACTTGCCGACCACCCCGAGCTTGCGCAGCATCTGGGTGATGGTGAGGACGAGGTCGGTCGCGGTCGCGCCTTCGGGCAGCTTGCCGGTGAGCTTGAAGCCCACCACCTGCGGGATCAGCATCGAGGACGGCTGCCCGAGCATCGCGGCCTCGGCCTCGATGCCGCCCACGCCCCAGCCCAGAACGCCCAGGCCGTTGACCATCGTGGTATGCGAATCGGTGCCGAACACGGTGTCCGGGAACACCCAGTCCGCGCCGTCGATGCGGCGCGTCATCGCCACCCGCGCGAGGTATTCCAGGTTCACCTGATGGACGATGCCGGTGCTGGGCGGGACGACCTTGAAATCGGTCAGCGCCTTCTGCCCCCAGCGCAAGAAGCTGTAGCGCTCGGTGTTGCGCTGGAATTCGATCTTGCCGTTCAGATCGAACGCCGCCGCGGTGCCGAAGGCGTCCACCTGCACCGAGTGGTCGATCACCAGCTCCACCGGCGCCAGCGGGTTGATCCGCTTGGGGTCGCCGCCCAGCGCGATCATCGCGTCGCGCATCGCCGCCAGATCCACCACGCAGGGCACGCCGGTGAAGTCCTGCAGGATCACCCGCGCCGGCATGAAGGCGATCTCGGTGTCGGGCTCGGCACCCGGATTCCATTGCGCCACCGCCTCGATCGACTCGCGCGTCACGCTCACGCCGTCCTCGTTGCGCAGCAGGTTCTCCAGCAGGATCTTCATCGAATACGGCAGCCGCGCGATGTCGAACCGCTCGCCGAGCTTGCGCAGGCTGTGGTAGTGAAAGGTCGATCCGTTGACGGAAAGCTGCGCGCGGGTGGCGAAGGAATCGCTCATGGGGGAGGGCTCCGGTGCGAAGGGCTTGGGGCGGGCGGAACGCGGGCCTTGCAGCCGCCTATTATGCCGCATCGCCGCGGGCGACACAGGTTCAGAACGATTGCCGGTAGCCCAGGTACCAGAAGCGCCCGGGTACGTCGTACTCGGGCAGGAACGAACTGGATCCAGTGGTGGACCACGCATGCGGCGGATCGCGGTCGAAGGCGTTGCGCACGCCCAGCGTCAGGCGGCCCTTCCATGGCGCGTCCCAATGCCCTTCCAGATCGAAGTAGGTGGTCGCGCCGATCCGGTTGGTCGGGTAGTCGATGCCGAACTGCATGAAGTCCGGATCCGAACACAGGTGGCGCAGCGATGGATCGCCGACGACATCGGCGATGTGGGTTACATAGGAGCAGTCCTCCTTGAGCGGCGAATAGTACCGCCCGGTGATCGAGGCGCCCCAGGTTTCGCGCTGCCATGCCAGGGTCGCCACCGAACGCAGCCGCCACACCGCCCCGTTCGGGGAAAACACGGTGCCGGCGACGTTGCCGTTGGCGATCGATCCGTCCGGGAGGATGGCCCCGGTCTTGGGCTTGTCGATCTCGCCCCAGTAGCTGACGTAAGCCGCTTCCCAATGCAGGGCCAGTTGCCCGATGCGGGTCTGGCGTTTCCAGTCGAGTGCGAAATCCCAGCCTTCGGTCTGGATGCCGCCGCTCAGGTTCTGCTCGATCGCGAGGATGTGCTTGAGCGATCCATCCGGATTGCGGTCGATGCGCGTACAGGCGACCGGATCGCCCTTGTCGTAGCAAGCATCCAGCGTGGATTGCACGCCGGGGTTGCCGATGGCATCGCGGATCTTGAAGCGGTACCAGTCCAGGCTGGCATCCAGCCCGGGCCACCACGACGGGCTGTAGACCAGCCCCAGGCCCAGCGATCGCGATCGTTCGGGTTGGAGTGCCGGATTGCTGCCTGCGGTCGAGTCCACCTCCAGGGCCTGTTGCACATTCACCGGCACGCCCTGCGCGGCACAGCGCGCGGCGACCGCAGGCGGTGGGGCGTAGTCGTCCGTCGTGACGCACGGATCGGGGATGTTGCCGAAATTCTGATTGAAGGCGCCGCCATAAGCTTCCTGAATGCTGGGGGCGCGGAACCCCTCCGACCAACTGCCACGTATCAGCAGATCCCTGAAGGGCTTCCAGCGCAGGCCGATGCGCGAATTGTCGGTGCTGCCGAAGTTGGAGTAATTCGACCAGCGGGTGGCCAGATCGAGGTCGAGCCGGCGCGCGAGCGGCTTGTCGGCCAGCAGCGGCACGTTGAATTCGACATAGGCCTCGGTGACGGCGTAACCGCCGGAAGTCGGCAGGATCGACACGCCCGTGCCGTTGGCCTGCCCGGCGGCCAACAACGGATCGGTGAGATCCTGTCCGCGTTCGAGGCGCCGTTCCGCGCCGGCTGCGAATCCCAACGGGCCGGCCGGGAGCCGTACCGGCGTGCCGTCGATGTGCGCCGACAATACGTCCGAGCGCACGACGGTGCGGTTGTCCAGAAAAATGTCCACGTAGTCGAGCATTGCCGGCGTCAGGCGCCCCGGGCCGGTGAACAGGTCGATCGGGACACAGCCGGCGATCACGTTGCCGGGAGTTCCGCAGCGCGGTGCGCCGCTGGCGTCGAGGAACGACGGGCCGACCGCGAGCGCGAGGCGGTCGTTGTCGGCGTAAGGGCCGGAGCGCCCGTTCTGTGCCGACCGTGTATGGGTGGCGTCCACGCCCCAGTTCCAGTCGTGGCCGCCCCACTGGAAGCTGCCATCCACGCCCAGATGGATACGCAAGGTATCCACGGTTTCCGCGAACCGGCGCGGGCCGGCTTCGACGAAACGTGTGCGCACCGTACGCACTGGAACGCCGAAGGGGTTGTACAGGTTGTCCGCCGACACTTCGAATTCTTGCGGGCCGCTGTACTGTCGCGACGAAAAACTTACCGACGGCGGCCCGATCTGCTGCGAGGAATCGCGGTGATCGAACAAGGCGTCGGCGGAAAACGCCAGCGTATCGCTCAGGTCGCGGCGAAACTGCGCGAAACCGGCGCGACGTTCCTGTGGCGTCAACAGGTATTGGTACGGTGCGAAGTTGAAATCGTAATCCGTCGCGGCGGAAAAATCGCGGAAATCGTCCGGCGAGGTCCCCGGGCGTCCCGGAATCAGCACGACCCGGCCCCAGCCGGGCACGCTGAACACGCCGTAGGCCGAGGATGCAGAACCGGTTGCTGCCAGCGGCAACCCCGGGGCAGGCACCGAGGAAATGGCCCGTGCGCTGGCGAGGATGGGGTCGTCCTTGCCGAATTCCAGCCCGATGGCCGCTTGCCAGCGGTCGCCGTCGTGCCCGTAACTGAAATCCAGGTTGCGGCTGGCGCCGTCGCCATGTTCGCTCACGCCGGCGTACAGGCCCAGTTGCGCGCCATCGAAATGCTTGCGGGTGATGATGTTGATGACGCCACCGATGGCGTCGGATCCGTAGATCGCCGATGCGCCGTCCTTGAGCACCTCGATGCGATCGACGAGGGACACCGGGATTGCCGACAGATCGACGGCTCCATCCACGGCCATGGCCCAACGTTGCCCGTTGACGAGCACCAGGGTGCGTTGCTCGCCGAGGCTGCGCAGGCTCACCCGTTGCTGGCCGGCGTTGTCCGAGGCGTTGTTGTTGATCTTGCGCCCCAGCGACTCGCCACCGGTGACCACCAGCGACTGCACGATATCGCCGAGGTTGGTCAACCCGGTGCGCAGCAGTTGCTCGCGGTCGAACCGTACCAGCGGCTCGTCGGTTTGCTTGTCCACCCCGCGGATGTGCGTGCCGGTGACCACCACGGCGTCGAGGGTCTTGGCCTTGCGGGCGGCATCGACGAGCTGCGGGGGTTCGCCTGTCGACGGCAAGGCATGATCCTGCAGGTCGTCACCGGCCATGGCGTCCGGCGACAGGACGCCTCCGATGCACACGATGGCGATCTGGAGATAGCGTTGACGCTTCGTGTTGGCGTTCATGGCCCGGCCTCCTTCTGCGCATGTGCGTCTGGTTTCACAGGGATGGAATGGATGGGCTCGAGGGTGATGGCCAGCAGGGCATACGTGGCGCTTTCATGTCCTGATGCATCCAGGGTGAGGGCCACCACCGGCCGCTCCGGATGCGGATTGGGCAGTCGCAACAATCCGGCCACGGCTCCCGTGTAGCGCGCTGCGAGGACACGAGCGTCCGTGCCCCAGGCGACGAACTGCAATCGCGAATCCTCAGCGGTGGATCGCCAATAGCCGGTCGGGCGCTGCCCGAAGGAGATGGCAAGCGTCGCGTTGCTGCCATCGGCATAGACCAGGCGCAGGCTGCCCACATGGTCGACCGGTTCGCCGTAGTTGCCGGTGGCGACCAGCAGGTCGATGCAAGCGACGTCACGGCCGGTCTGCGCTTGCGGCGCATCCCCGCGCAGTTCGAAACGCGCTGACAGCGGGTGGGTCAGTCCGATGCCGCCGCGCAGGTCGAAATCGATGCCGAGGAACCGCTGCCGACCCTGCGGCAACCAAGTGTAATCCGCGCCGCCGGACTGGACCTCGGAGTCCAGCGGCTGGCGCAAACCGAAGCCGTACCACGGTGTGAGATCGAGTTGATCGGGCGACAGCCCGGGGTCTCGCGGCGCGATGCCGCCCCCGGGGGCGTTGCGCACGCTCTGTGGATCGGGCGCATGCGGGGCGATGGGTGATCCGGGGTCGCGTGCCCGCAGAGCCGCGCGTTCCGCCGCATCGGGATCGCGTTCCCTCGTGGTGCCGGAGTCGCCTGCCAGTGGCAGGTCGCGTAGCTGGAGTTCGCGCGCGATCTCCACCGTGGCCCGATTGTCAGGAGTGAGATCCCAGACCATCAGCCGCCCGAGCAAGCTGCGTGCGAACAAGCGGTTGCCGTCTGGTGAAAAGGCGATGGAGGCGACGTTGTCCGGCCGCGGCAAGGCGACCCGCAAACTGGCGAGGCGGGCATTTTCGCGCAGGTCGAGCAGCACCACGCCGTCGCGCATGGTGCGTGCGTACCAGCGCCCATCGCGACTGACCGATGCCGCATACGCGTAGTCGTCGTCGAGGGTTTCCGGCAGGGTGCGGCTGGAGCCGTCGGCGGCGACGACGACCTGTGCGTCGAGGTTGCTGAGGATGGCGGTGCCGGCGTTGCGCGGCAGTGGACGGATGTTCTGCACGTCGGTCACCGATAACGGTGTCGCCTGGTATCCGCCTCCGGTCGACGGGAATCGGCGCAACTCGAAATGCGCCTGCCCCCCATCGCGATGACGAAAGACCATCACGACCGCCTGAGTGTCGTCGAAGGTGGCGGTTTGCACGGTACCCTTGCGTTGTTCCTCGCCATAGCGGCGCGGGCGATAGGCTGCCAGCGGGCCGGCGATCGGTTGCAATGTCGCGCCGTCGCGCAGGCTGAGGTTGCTGTGGTTCCAGGCGAGCAGGCGACTGCCGTCGCCGCTGAAGGACAACCCATGCAACATGCCTGGCAGCGATTCGGGGCCGGCGACGCGCGCACCGTCGGCCAGGCGATGGATGACCGCCACTTCACTGGTCAAGTGATCGCCCTGCGCCAATGTTCGTGGCCACGTGAGAACCACGCGTTGGCCGTCCGGAGACACGTCGACGTGGGTGGGTGTGCCAGGCAGTTCGATCGGTGTAAAGCGCTGGCGACCGTTGGCGGCATCGAAGGCGTAAAGCACCGGCCCGGCAGTTGCCACCAGGGTGGTGCCGTCGGCCGTGAGTTCGGCGAAATCGGCGGACTGAGGCAGCGCCACAGCGGGGGCGATGGGGCGTTCCGTCATCGCATCGACGATGCGCAATACGCGGCCCTCCGCTTCGACCAGACGGCTGCCGTTGAAATGCTGGCTGTCCGGCCGCATCGGCGCGGCGCGACCCGCCTTCAAGGCCGGCACCTGCAGGCGTTCCAGACGAATGCGGTGCCGGTTGACGCTGGCGAGCAAGCCCTGCGCTGGATTCCAGGCGAACGCCGAGGCAAAAACCGGACTCAATGCAGCTTCGGCCGCCGTGAGCTGAACGGCATCGCTGCGGTCGAGCGCGTAGGTGGTGGGCGCCACTTGCCACAGCGCGTTGCTGTCGGTGTTGCCGGCGACCAGTACCGTGTTGCGCAACGGATCGGGTTCCACCCGCAGCGCGACGCCGGCGGCGCTCTGCGATCCGCCGCCGCCGAAAGGCGGCGTCAGCAATTGAGCGGCAGGCCAGGACCACAGATAGACGCCTCCGCCGTCGGCGGCAATACCCAGCCATCCGCCGTCGGCGCTGAACACGATACGGCGGATCGGCAGGATCGGGTGCGGCGAGGGGCGGATCACCTGCAGCGTGCGGCAATCGACCACAGCCAGCGCGCCCGCGCGATCGCCGACCGCGAGCCAGCGGCCGTCCGCGCTGTACGCCCATGCCGAGATCTCGCCGAAATCGCCCAGGTTCACGCGCCCCCGCGGCCGCATGGTGCGTGGATCGGTCAACAGAACCGCGTGCGCCTGCGTGTCCTGCGCGAGGGTGACGCCATCGGGCGATAGCCATCGCGACGGTACGCCCGCCAGCACTGGTGGCGGTGCGAGGATGCCGAGCGCACGCCACGGGGTGGTGGCCCAGAGCTGGGCGCTGCCACTGGCGTTGATCAGCAGGGCAAAACGGCCACCCGGGCTGTAACTGGCGTCGTCGAGCTGCGCAAAGACCTGATGCGGATCGGCCCACTCGCCGTGTTCGGCATCCACGCGGCGCATGTTGAAGGAAGCCGGCACCGGCGCATTGGCGTAACTGGTGGCGAGCAGGGTGCGGTCGTCGGGATCGAACTGCATGGTTTCCTGCGACCAGAGCAAGTCTTTTACGCCGCCGCTACCGTGCTGCAGATGGTACGTCGGCTGACCGCTGGCGACGTCGTAGCCGAGGATCCCGGATTGCTCGGTACTCAACGCCAGACGCCGGCCGTCGGAACTGAAGGCGATGGCGGATGCCAACGGCGGCGCCGGCCAGGCGTCGATCAGCCGTGGGTTGTTGTTTTCGAGAATTCCCAACCGCTTGCGTGCGCCGGCAAGGCGGTCGTCTGCGCCTTGCGCCTGCATTTCCCGTATGTTGGCCAGCAGCAGCGGTGCAGCCTGCCAGCCATTGCCCGATTCCATGTAGCGCAGGATCGCGTCGTTGCGGGAGTTCCACAGGTTGCGGCTGGCGGTGGCGGCGTTCGTGCGTGCGCTGCGCCATTCGATGCTGGTGGCGATCAAGCCTGCGACCAGCGCCAGCACGGCCAGCATGGCGGCCGTGGCGAGCTTGGGCTCGCGCCGCACCCAGCGGCCGACGCGCTGCATGGCGTTGAGCGGGCGCACGCGCACCGGGCGGCCGTCGAGATAGCGGCCGAGGTCGTCGGCCAGTTCGTGCGCGCTGGCGTAACGGTGCTCGGTCTCGCGCTCCATGCAGTGGCCGATGATCGCCACCAGGTCGGAGGGCAGGTGGGGCACGAGTTCGCGCGGGTCGGGCGTGCGCCCCTCGGCAACGAGTTTGAGGGTGGCTTCCGGGGTGCCGGCGAGGAAGGGCGGGCGGCCGGTGAGCAGTTCGAACAAGATCGCGCCCAGACCCCAGATGTCGGTGGCCGGGGTGATCTTCTGCGAGCGCGCGATGGCCTGCTCGGGTGCCATGTAGCTGGGCGTGCCCGACACCTCGTTGACCTCGGCCGCTTGCCCCTGTTCGAGCCGGCGCGCGAGGCCGAAGTCGGCCACATAGGGCGTGCCGGCCTCGTCGAGCAACACGTTGGCCGGTTTCAGATCCAGGTGCAGCACACCCAGCCGGTGCGCGTAGTCCACCGCCTCGGCGATGGTGCGCAGCAGTTGCGCGGCGCGCAGCGGCGGCAGGCGGCCCTCGCTGCGCAGCAAGCCGGAGAGCGAGTTGCCTTGTACCAGCCGCATCGCGAAGAAGTGCATCTCCTCGGCGCTGCCGACCTCGTAGATCGCCACGATGTTCGGGTGCTGCATGCGCGCGGCGTTCTGCGCCTCGCTGCGGAAGCGTTCGATGAATTCGCGCGAGGCCCACGGCCCGGCGGCCAGCAGCTTCACCGCGACCTCGCGGTCGAGGCTGTGCTGGTAGGCGCGATAGACCACGCCCATGCCGCCGCGGCCGATCAGCTCGCGCAGCTCGTAATCGCCGAAGCGGCGCTGCGTGGGGTCGGACAGGTCGAGTTCGAGCGAATCCTCGGGCAGGATCGCCAGATGACCGCCGGCGATCGCGCTGGAATCCACGGTCAGGCTGCCGAACACGAGGTCGGCCAGTGCCTCGGTCGGGGCACGCACGCCGGCCAGCACCGCCGAAGCGCTGGGGTCGAGGATATGGGTGCGGTCGCTTTCCTGCGGGGTCATGATCGCCCCCGCAGGATCGTGTGCAGCGCGGCCATTTCCGCGTCCAGTGCACTGGAGCTGGCGACGGTGTCTGCCAGTTCGTGCGCCGTGAGCTCACGCAGGCGCTGGCGCAGCCGCTTGAGCGCGACCAGCAGCGCCAGCGGGGCGACTTTGATGCGCTGGCCGATGCCATCGAGCATGCCCGGCGGCGGATCGCGGGCGATGAACTCGCGCAATGCCTCGAACATCGGCAAATGGCCGGTTTGCGCCGCTTCCGCCTGCAGCCGTTGCAGGGCGCGGGCGATCACCTCCAATGCGAAGGCGCGCTGGTAGGCCTGTTCGGGCGACAGCCCGGCGCCGACATCGTGCTGGTAACGCACTTCCAGATCGGCCGGCGGCGCCCAGGCGCCGGAGTCCCCCGCAGCTTCGACCTCGGCACGCCAGTCCGCGCCGAGGAAGCGATGCAGGCGTTCGAGCAGGAAATCACGCAGGTGCTGGCCGGTGGCGGGGCGCACGCAGCCGGTCTGCTTCGCGGTTTCGTGCAGGAACAGGCGGGTGATGTCCTGCGCGATCGCCGGCGCATGCCCGCAACGTCGCACATAGGCATACACCGGATAGCCAAAACGGCGCGCCAGCTCGCCCAGTGCATCCGCGCCGCCCGCAGCCCTGCCAGCGGTACCTTGCAGCACCACCGACCACCGCGTCGCGGCGAAGCTGTCTTTCGAATCCATGTCCCCGTCCCCGCTCCGGTCATCAGGCTGCCACGACCTGATACAGGAATCGGCGGCTGCGATGACAGCGCCGACGCGGTCAACTTACTCCATTACGCCGGCCAGCGTTGATCGCAAGTCGCGTAATTCCCCTTCCAGCGCTTCGCGGCCATCGGTGGTTTGCGCCAGCTCCGCGCGCACCAGTTCGCGCAAGCGGCGGCGCATGCGGTGCACGGTGACGGCCAGGGTGTTGCGGCGCAAACCCAGCTCGCGCGACAGGCGTTCGTAATCGGCTGCGTCGGGCTGCTCGATGAGAAACTCGCGCAGGCGCGCGAACAAAGCGAGCTTGCCCGCGGCTTCTGCCTCGGCCCGCAGGGACTGCATCGCAGCGTCGATCACCGTCAGCGCCCAACTGCGTTCGAAAGCGTGTTCGGGGGATGCCTCGGCGGCGGTGGCGATGCCGCGGGCGACCAGCGGATCGTCGAGCGAGGCAAACTGCATCGCGCCACCGCGTTTGAGCGCCCGCGCGGCCGCATCGGCATTGAGCAGGAAATGCTTGAGCGCGGTCAGCAGGTAACTGCGGAAGCGCCCGCGCGCGGGGTCGGCGCCGGCGTGCAGCGCGGAAGCGATGAACTCGGCGAAGAACGACTGCGCCAGATCCTCCGCGCCTTCGCCGCTGCCGCCGTGACTGCGGATGTAGGCCAGCACCGGCGGCCGATACGTGCGGCACAGCGATTCCAGCGCGGCATGCGCCTGCGCGTCGTCGCCGCGTGCGCGCAACACGATGCTCCACTGGGTGGACTGGAAGCGGGGCATGGTTTTGTGGGAAGCCGGAAACAGGGAGCGGGGGTGAATCTACTCCCTCCCTTGCGAAGCAGGGGAGGGTTGGGGTGGGGTGCTTCTCGCCGCCTCAGCGCGGCAAAGAGCGACCCCCTCCTGTACCCGCGCGAGATAAATCAGGCACCTGATTGAGATATTTCAGTAGCGCGTCGATTTGCGCGAGCAGAAATGAAATTACAGCCAGCGTAACAGGAAGCTCATATTCCTACCTCGGCCACACCTGCCCGCTGGTCGGACGACCTCCGCCGCCACCACCAGCACTCGGCACCGTCACGCCGGTGACGTTGACGATGCGCGTCGTCGGCGGCGTGCGCGACACCACGCGCACGGGCGTGGCTTGCAGGTTGCTAGGGATGACATTCACGACCGTGCGTTGGGCGGGCGCGGGCATGTCAGCTTATCCTGATCGCGCAGTAGGCCGTTTGGTATGGATCGCACCACACCGTTGCGCGGCTACAAGTAGTGAACGTGCGACTGGTGCCGTAGAGCGTAACTGGAATCTGCGTGTTCTCTACCATGTCGTCCGCGTAAAACCCGAGGATCGTGGTAGGCGGTGCCATCGGCTCCGGCAGACAGACCGTGAGCGGAAACAGGTTGGCGTTCGAGCCGGGCTGCCAACGCGCCTTCCACGGGAGCGCCTGTGCTGGGAGTGTGGAGTTCCACGCGGTAGGGTTGCTCACAATCGCGTTTGTGAAGTCGTAGTACGCATACGACACGCAAGTGTTCGTCTGGTCTGCTTGGCTACTCGAAGGGTTGTACGCCGTCACACCACGGGCGTTGTATGCACCTGTCGCTGGCGTAATCGTGCGCTCGAAAGCCATGAGGCACACATCGTTGCTCTCGAACACCGGGGCATTGGTGCCGAGCACGATGGTCAGGTAGTTCGCCCCGTCGCTTGCCAAATAGCACTGCTGTGCCGAAGCGTAGGGTTTACACGAGTCGGGCGCCGCGCCGCCGTAGAAAACGCCGCAGCTCGTGAAGATGTAGTTGTTGACGTCGAACGTGGTCAGGTTACCCGCGCCGTCCGACCCCGTGCCAACTTGCACGCGCAGGAACGGGTAGTAATACGCCGCACCGGCAACCCGATTCGACAAGGTGCCGTAGTGGATTTTCAGGAAGATGTCTGGCATGCCCGAGGCCGACATCTTGCGCATTTCGTAGCCGGAATAGCTTGAATTGCCTACGGGCGGCGTCGGCCCGTAGGCCAGTGTCGCACCGGTCAGATTGACCTGTCCGGTGTCCGCTGTTTTGACGACTCCCAATGCGGTCAGCGCATCGGACACCGCTTTCGCCCAGTTGCGATGCAGGGTAGTGCTGGTGGCACTCAGAACGATGGAGGGGGATTGGAGGCTCATGACTGGATCACCATGTATGTGAGGGTGGCGCTGGTGGGGACTGCGCCTGCGGGGTCGAACGTGTAGGCCACACTGGACACCACTGGCGAATCGTCGTTGTAGACCACCGGTACGGGGCTGAGGTCGAACGCTGGTAGCAGCGACGTGGTGATGGCCTCGAACAGTAGACCGCTGCCGGCAGGTGGATCGGCGCTGGAGGCTCGTCCCACGTCGCCATCGCGCTGGCCTCCCTGCGCGTACATACGGATACGCGCTGGCGCGGTGGTGGTGATGGCGAGCAACCGCGCCATCTTGCCGACCGCCGCATAGCCGGTGACACGCGCACCGGACGGCGAATTGATGGTGAGCGTGCTGCGCGTGACGGTGGGGGCGTCCACGCCGGGGCTCCCGTCGGCTCCTGCGGGGCCGGTTGGGCCAGCAGGGCCTGTCGTTCCGGGCGCACCGTCGGCACCCGGATCGCCCTTGGGGCCGGCAGCGCCAGTCGCTCCTGGCGCTCCATCGGCACCAGCAGGGCCGGTCGGGCCAGCAGGGCCTGTCGCTCCGGGAGCGCCATCGGCGCCGGCAGGGCCAGTCGCACCAGCAGGGCCTGTCGCTCCGGGAGCGCCATCGGCACCAGCAGGGCCGGTTGGGCCAGCAGGGCCCACAGAACCAGCGCCGCCATCCATGTAGGGCAAGCTCGTCCACGGCGTGGTGCCATCGCCTACCTTCCATGCGATGGGTGCATCCTCATCGATAGTGAACCCGATCTCGCCAGCAGCCAGTATCGGGTTGACGGCAGTCCAGTTGGCCGTGGTATCGCGGCGCTGCCACATCCTCTGGGCGACGACGATCTCGCTCATCAGGCACCTCCGCCATCGAGGATGTAGGTGGCCGGCGTGTAGCCTGCGCCGGTGATGCTGCTGGCGGCAATGCCGTCCGGTGGGGTGTAGGTGAACACACAGGAAAACGCCTGCCAGCTTTCCCCGCGATCAGTGATGGTGGAAATGGTCATGGTCACCGCGCCGGTGTACGCCAGCACCGCGCTGGCAGTAGTGCCGACCAGATCGGTACGCTCGGCGAGCGTGGCATCAGCGGCATCCGCGAAACGCAAGTGATAGCGCGTCGTCGGTTCGGGGCCGACCGAGGCGTCGGCCCACGCCAGCAACTGGTCGGCCTGCAATACGCGGTCGCGGTGGCACCACGTCACGGTGATCGTCCCGCTCACGCTGGCCGGCTGCAGTACGCCGCCGATCATCACATTGGCCGGCGGATATGGCCGCGCCGGGCGACCGGCCATCGTCACCGTGCTAACCGGCGCGAGGATGGGGTCGAGGTCGCCGCTGGCGGTGTGGACGAGCAGCTTGGCGAAAACCGTTTCGCCGGTGGCGTATTCGCGCTCGTCGGCTCCGGCGAAGTCGTCGAAGCACCATAGCAACGCACCGCTGGCGTGGGAAGCGGGTACGGTGTCCACGCAACCGCGTGCGATGGTCGCAGTGCCAGCGCTGGCGTCGATGGCGTCGATGCGCACGATTTCGTCGTCGAGGTAGGCCGCCGTGCCGACGGCCACCTGCTCCATGTCGATGCCGCCGGTGAAGGCGATGGATGTGGCTGCGCCGTCGATGCCCGCGGCCAGTGTGGCGACGGGCGTGAACGCGCCACTGCCGCGTGCGACGAAACCGGTTTCGCCGGCCGCCTCGGTGGCGACCGCGTAGCCCAGCGACAGGCCACTCGGGCGCGCGCCGACGGTGGCCAGATAGGCCGCATCGGGCGTGAGCGCGGCGAGGTCGCCAGCGGCTATCTCGCGCGACAGGTCGCGGTAGGACGCCTCATATACCGCCTGCGCCGGGCACGGCAGCGGGGTCTGGTTCGGCGGCGTCCACGTACTCGGCACGCTGCCCAGCCACGTCGTGGCCGGCATGCCGAACACGTCCTGCACGGCGGTGATGGTGATGGTGCCACCGGTGAGGACGGAGTCCTCGCGCTTGCCAGCGCGCAGCACCATGCGGCCGATGCCGTTGATGCCGCCGATGCAAAACGCTTGCCCAGGGCGCAACGCCCATGCGCGGCGATCGAGTTGCACCTTGAACGCGCGCAGCCCTGCGCCGGCAGCGATGGCATCGCGCAAGCCCACGCGCTGCGCCAGCGCCTCGGTGGGCAGCCCGACGTAGCTCTTGGTCACGCTCACCGTCGCGCCGAGGTTCTGCACCGCCGCCACGTTCGGCACGCGGGTAGTGCCACCATTTCCGGTGATGGGATCGACCCACTGCACCACGATCTCGTTGGGCTGGGTTTCCTGCGCGGCGGTCACGTCGTCGGTGACGGAGATCAACCCGCTGTCGGGCGTGAACAGCGGCAGCGTGGCCGGGTCGTAATCGGCGCGCACCAGCGTCAGGCCGAGCAAACCGGAGGACGGATCGACGCCCATGTACGCGCCGATGTGGTCGATCACCACCTGCACGAAATCATTGATCGGCCCCTGTCGCTTCCAGCCCAGGCACAGCCCGAAACCTTCGACGTACAGCGTATCGGCGGCGCGGCGGAAGCTGGCATCGTCGAGGTAGCCCGGATCGAGGCCGCGCCCGAAGCCGCCGTCCACCGCGCACTGGTACAGGATGTGCGCCGGGTTCATCGCGTGGATTGCCGAGCCGTCGGAGCCGGTGAGCGCGATCAGCGCCTTCTCGGGATACCACGGGTTGTCGTTCGGCCAGCCCTTGAGGATGCGCCGGCAGCGCACCGACCACGGCTGCGGGTTGGGATTCATCGCGCACACCATGCCGTTGAAGGCCAGCGTGAACATCTTGCGGAAGCCCGGCAGCAGCGCGCCGTGCAGCTTGCTCAGCCAGCCCGGTGCAGTCTGGGTGGCTTCGCCCATCATCACGTTCAGCGGCCCTTGAATGCCGCCCTGCCCCTTGTCACCGCCGAACAGGTTTGGCTGGTCGATGCTGATCTGCCCGGAGGCGGTGACGCTGCCGCTCCACGCCTGCTTGTCGCCGACCTTGATCGCCACCAGCTCATCCACCGGGCCTCGGGTCACGCCCATGTGCAGGCCCATGTAGTAGCGGTAGCCGATGACGGGTGGCTTCTTTTTACCGCCCACGGCGCACCTCCGCGATCACTCTCGCCGCGAACGGATCGTCGAGGGCTTCGAGCCGCGCCACGCTCACGCCATCGCGCAGGAAGGCCGACCAGTCGAAGCCGTGCCGCGCCGCCCACGCGCGCGCACCACGGGCGCACAGGCCGGCGGCGCGGATGTGAGCGATGGTGGCGATGGCGTCGGTCATTTGGCCTTCGGTGCGCGAACGGGGGTGGTGCGCAAGTCGCCGTAGGCCAGCACCATCCAGTCTTGCGACCACACGTCGCCGAAGATCACCGCCTTGGGCGTGCCCTCGTCGAACTGCGGGAAGTTGAAGTCCTGCAAGGTGGCCGGCTTGGCGTTCTGGTTCTTTGGACGCGCGACGATGGAGATCACCGTGCTGATGACCATGAACGCGATTTCGATCCAGGTGAACGGGTCCATGTTCGGCCTCAGACGAAGGGCGACGCGGAGAACGGGCTCTTGCCCGGCAAGCCGGGGATGCCGCCGTAGTTGGCGATGTTGTGGAAGCGCCCATCGCACATCGCCGGCGTGTTGTCGCAGCCGGGGAAGGCCGCGACCGCATCTCCGGGTTGCAGCGGGCTGGTGTCACCGAGGATGGTGAGCACGTTGCCGGCTTGCGCCAGCACCTGCCGGCGTTCGAGCAAGCCACCGGGGATGGCGAACTCGACGAAGCCGCCGGGGAACCAGGTGTCGTCGAACGCGCCCCACTCGGCGGCAGTGAGGGTGTTGGCGGTCACCGTCACCAGCGTGGCGGGCACGCGCATCGGCTCCTTCAAGGCGTTGCATTCGTCGTCGTAGATCACGTGGTCGCAGCTCTTTTGCCAGCAGCCGCGGCAGCCGTTCACCTGCATCGCCGCAACGATGGATTCGCAGGTGATGGTGACCTTGCCATCGGCGTCGGGGCGGCCGCAGCGGGTGATCTGCCCCACCCAGTAGGGCATCGCGTCGCTGTCGCCGGCGTGCAGGTCGAACACGCGCAACGTCACCCGCTGGCTGGGTGGCTGGATGGCGAACGCCTGCGCCACCTCGATGCCAGCCGGCGCGGTGATCTGAAAGGTGTCCTGCACGGCTTCGCCGGTCTGCTGCGAGCCGTTGTCGGTGATGGCAGCGGCGCGATAGAGGTTGCCGGCGTAGCTCACGTCGCGGTCGGCGCTGGTGTAGCGGTAGGCCAGCGGCCCGCGACCGAAGGCGTACAGCCGCACCGGCTGGCCGTTGGCGATGGAGGTTTCGCGGGCGGCGAAGCTCATGCCAGCTCCAGATCGTCGCGCACGCCGCGCAGCGGCAGCGTGCATTGGGTGAGGCCGTCGGCATCGGTGACGTGCTCGATCTCGATGTCGTCGGAGTTCAGCCGGCACAGCGCCATGAAGCTGATGCGCCCGACGCCGGGAGTGAGCGCCACGCCCGGTGCGTTGTCGAGGGTGAGCGCCTCGGTGCTGCCGGTTTCGCTGCACGCCACGATGCGCCGGTAGATCGGCGGCCGGCCGGGCACGTCGATGCGCAGGTCGCGGCGACCCACGCGCAGGCTGGCATGGCGGGAGTAACCGCAGCGCGCGATGGTGAGGGTGATGCCGACCGCCGGCGTGGCGATGGCCAGTTGCAGATCGGCGGCGAAGGTGGGCAGCCAGAACGCCTGCTGGCGTCCGCGCAGCGCGTACAGCAGCCCGCGCAGGGCATTGGCGGCGACGCGCGAGGCGCACACCGCGCCATAGGCTTGCAGCGGGAAGCCGATGACCGCCGAGTCGGTGACGGACGGGATGCCGGTCTGGTTGTCGATGGTCTGGGTGACGCGCTCGAAGCCGTAGGCCAGCGGGTTGGACTCCTCCGGCACGGCCTCGATGACCGGCGCGCCGCGATACGTCGTTGCCGGCGGCGCAGGCGTGGCGTCGTAGCTCTCGGCCAGCGCGAACTGCACCTGCACCGCCCACAGTGTGTCGGTTTGCCGTGCGGGCTGCGGTTGCTGAGCGAAGCGCGCGGTGCGCGCCGGATACAGCCGGGTGCCGACCGGCCATGCGCCGCGCACGGGTTGCCTGAGCACCAGTGCCCCGGCGACCGGATCGACGTGGGCGATCTCCACCATTTCGGCGATCAGCGGATCGTCGCCGATCAGCATCGCCAATCCACCATCGTGGTAGTCGCGGCCGAGTGCACTGGGGATGGCCGTGGCACCGGGAGCGAGCGGCGCGGATAGCCGCTCCACGTCATGCCAGATCGGCAACGCCCACAGGCGACCGCCGGCATCGTACAGAGCCAGATCGAGTGCACTGCGTGCGGTGTTGGCGGCGATGGCAGCGAACTCGAAGGTAGCGCGTGGCGACAGCCGACAGGCGCGGCGCTGCTCGGCTCCGGTGAGGCTGGTGGCGATGCTGGTGAGCCACGACAGGCGCTCGATCACGCTGGTGGACCAGTCCGGCGGCCACGCCCACGCAGTGACGCGCAGGCCGTCGATGACGACCATCACATTCTGCGTGGCATCGGCAAACTGCCATTGCTCGCGCGCAGCGAGCGCTGGCGGCCCGAGCAGGCTCACTGTTACCGTCCAGTGCAGCGATTGCAGCGGCGCGAAGGTGATCGGCAGGCTGCCGGGCGGCGTGAGCACCACGCCGGCGGCATCGGTGGCCACCACGGCGGTAAGGGTCTGCGAGCGATCCAGCCATGCATTCCAGACCTCGATGTCGCGCACCTGGTCGTTGACGAGGTTGCCGAGGTCGAGCCGCAAGGGTCGCGCGTGCACGCGGCTGTAGTAGTCGTCGCGGTAGCCGTGCGCGCGCAGCCCGGTGACGGCGCGATGCGGCGCGGCGGCCATGATCCGCGCCAGCGTGCCGGCGACGAGGGCGCGCGGCGTGGCCGCATGGATCGGCCAGTAGTCGGCGAGGTACGCACCCATCTGCGCCGTCACCAGCGGGTTGGCGATGCGCCCGATGGGCGATGCGCTCACGGTGGCGGTGATGGCGGTCATGGGCCGTCGTATCGGATCGCCCAGCCCAGATACCCGGAATCGAAACTGTCGGGCAGGAAGGCCGAACCCTTGCGATAGAACGGGTACACCATCCATTTGTCCGGCGACAGGTCGATGAGGTTGGTGGGGTCGTAGTTGGCGATGTTGACGGCGCGCGCGTTGGCCAGTTCCACCACCACGCTGGCGTGGTTGGAGCCGCGATCGATCAGCGGCTGGAACGGCAACAGCACGGCCTCGCCGTTCCAGGCATTGGGCTGGCGTGCGAGCAGTGCGCCCAGCGACGGTGCGGCGCGGGCGCTGCCGTCCACCAGCAGCGCGTGGTCACCGACCGCCGACCAGCCTCCACCATCGAGGCCGTGGTGGACGTAGCTGTTGACGGGCGCGCCCCAGCAACTCGTCCAGAACGGCCCCGTCGCGGCAAAGTAGTCAATGGAGGAGGCTGCCTCGACATTGCCACTGTCACGCCAGAGAAACCCATATCCCACGTCTGCCTGCCGCGCGCAGTAACTCGCTGTGTACCACCCACCCGTACCCGGCAACCCCGCCGCCGGCGACGCGCCGAAGGCGAGGTACGTCCACGCCGTGCCCCAATTGATCAGCGCATACACCTCGTTGGCGAACACGTGCAGGTGGTAGGTGAGCGGCCAGCTCAGCGGCTCGCCGCCCAGCGGTGCGCCGAGGTACACCGGTGCGGGGCCGTCACCGGTGAGCGTGTTGCTGCCGTCGATGCCGGTGCCGCCAGTGGCCACCAGCGTCTGCCCGGACACTTGCAGGTCGAGGTAGCACGCGCCGGCGTGCAACACGGTGCCAGACAGCGCCCAGCCGTTGGCGGTGCAGCCGCCGCGGATGGCGGCGAGCAGGTCGGCGATGCTGGCGGCGGTGCCGACGATGTAGGCCATCAGGTCAGCTCCAGGGCGATGTAGTCGGCAAAGCCGGTGCGTGCGCCGTCCTCGAGGACGACGTGGGTCACGCCGGCGATGGTGGTGGTGTTTTCGGTGACATTGTCGAAGCCGCTCACAGCGCGCACACCATCGAACTCGCCGTAAATGTTGGCGATATCCGACAGCAGGATCGGCAGCAGCCGGTAGGTGCCGCCGGTGTCGCGCAGCGTCCAGTCGCCGGTGAGCGGGTTGCCGACCGCGTTGCCGGCGACCACCCAGCCGCTCCACGGGTGGCAGTCGGTGTTCTTCCAGGTGCCATCCACGAAGCGCATGCCGAGGTTGGTGCACGCGCCGCGATAAGGCATGGAGATCGCGGGATCGGAATAGCGCGTCGCCGCGATGCCGGCGAGCATGCCGCCCACCGCCAGCGGGTACGGATACTGCCCCGGCGTGGCGTAGGGCAAAAAGAACCCGGCGTAGCCGTGCATGTAGACCGGTGTGCCCACCTTCAGGCCGAAGGCGATGCGCTGCGCGTTGCAGACCAGCCAGTAATCGACGCGGCGATTGTGCGCGGGCACGCCGGACTCGAAATACCCCGGCTGGGTGGCAAAGGTATTGCCGGGGACGTAACCGACGAAACCGGCGCAGCTCAGGTTGTAGTAGTCGGCGGCGACGTTGTGATAGCTGCGGAAGCCGATGAGAATCTGCTGGTCGCCAGAAAGCCCCACGCCGCGCAGGATCAGCTCGCGCGGGCTACCGTCCACCGGCGTGGTGTAGCGCAGCGTGGTCCAGCCGTTGGCCTCGGCGGTGGTCTTGATCAGCTTGAGCAACTGCCAGTGCGCCAGCCCCTCGCTGCCGGTGTTGTCCACATAGCCCAGGATCGCGCTCATCGTGCGGCCCCCACGTACTGCCGCAGGGTGGGCACGTTGGCCTTGGCATGCGCCATGAACACCTGCTCGCCGCGTGCGCCGGCCATCGCGTTGGGTATCTCGTTCGGGTCGAACACGCACACCACGCGCAGCGACTGCGCCACGCCACCGCCTGCGCCGAAACCTGCTGGCATGTGCGCATCCACCAAGCCACCGGTGGCGAAGCGCGGATACCGGCGCTGGTTGATCGCCGCCATCATGCCGGTGCCGTAGTGGCGCACGGCGGCGGCGTTGTGGACGTATTCGCCACGACTCAGGCGGGCGAAGATGGAGT
Source organism: Pseudomonadota bacterium (assembly GCA_018242445.1). Lineage (GTDB taxonomy): Bacteria > Pseudomonadota > Gammaproteobacteria > Xanthomonadales > Xanthomonadaceae > SZAS-103. Next base: position 83,941 of record JAFEBW010000021.1, read on the forward strand.
CGGAGGTCTCGCTACCAGGGCCGTGCACCTCGCCGCCGGTGGCCATGCCCATGAAGCCCATCGCCAGCTTGCCGGCGCTGAACAGGCTACTCAGTGCCGAGCCGTCGCCACCACCACCCGCACCGCCGGTGGCATTGGCCGCGGCCAGTGCTTCGGCAGCGGCCAGCAACGCGGCGGCGCTGCCGCCGAGGGTGACGGACGCGGCTTCCAGCGTGGTGGCACCGAGCTGGATGGTGGCACCGGCGGCCGTGGTCGCACCGGCGGCGGCGGCGAGCTGCGGCGCACCCGCACCACCGCTGGAACCGGGCTGGAACACCGAATGCAACCTTTCGAACAGCTTCTGGCTCAGGTCATCGGCGGCGATCCGTGCCAAACCAGCGGCGATGGATTGCAGCAGCCCCATGAACGCCTGCCGCAGGTTCTGCGCGCCGGTGGCGAGGTTCTGCAGGAACTGGCTGAAGCTCTGGGAGAAGGTGCCCTGCACTTGTTCGCCCAGCGCGCTGGTGACGAGGGTCAGCTCGCGGATTTTCTCGGCCAGCTCGGCGGCGTGCAGGATGTCTTGCGGGTTGCCAGTCTGTTGCGCCAACGCCTGCGCCTGCACAGCCGCCTCGCGCAAGGAGGCGGCGTATTTGAGGTTGACATCGATCACCCGCTGGCGCGCGGTGAGTTCGGAGATCAGACCTGCCTGCGCATCGGCGCTGGCTTCCTGCGAGGCCAAGCCCATCGCCGAGAAGGCCAGCTCGGCCGCGCTCTCGATCTTCGCGAGCTGGTTCTGCGCTTTCTGCACGTCGAACAATTTTTCGGCGATGATCTGGCCTTCGTCGTTGCCGGCCAGCTCCATGTCCTTGAGCGTGCGCTTGAAGGCTTCCTCGATACGCAACAACTGCGCCGCCGCCGGATCGCCGATGGCAGTGAGGTACTCCTGCTGCAACTGCGACCATTCGGCCTCGCGCTGGTGGGCAAGCTGCATCTGCTGATCGTCGAGCTGCTGGCGCTTGGCGTCGGCGTCGTCCTTGGCCTGTTGAATCTTGGCCTCGATGTCGGCCACCTGCTGATCGACGCGAATCTTCTCGGCGGCGGTCTTGACGTGCGCTGGAAGCACGGCTTTCTCGGCTTCCAGCGCCTTGAGCTGCGCTGCTAACAGGCCGTCGATGTCCTCGCGCTTGGCTTGGAAATACGCGCGGTCGTCGATGCCATCGGCCTTGCGCAGGGATTCGAGCGTGCGCTCGGCGTTGGCGAAGGTGCGCGTGGCGGTCTGCCACGCGGTCTGGAACGCCTGCACGTCGGCGCTGAGCTGGGCGCGGTCGATGCCAAGGCCGGAGCTGCGGCCACCACCGCGCGCGGCGTCGAGCTGGGCCTGCTTGGCGTCGATGGCAGCAGCCGCTGCCAAAGCCGCACGTTGGGCATCGGGGGTCGCGTAACGCAAACGTCCCTGATCGATTTCGACCTGAGTTTTTTTCACCTCGGTCTGCGCACCCAGCAACGCCAGGCGTTTTTGCGCCTCGCTGGTTTGGTCGCGAGCCGCGGCAGTGGCGTCGTTGACGAGTTTGTTCTGCCTCTGGTATTCGCCGGTGATCTTGGCTTGCGCGTCGGCTTGATCGATGGTTGCGCGCAGTTGTTGTTCTTGCCGCAACGCTTGATCGACCGCCATACGCTCCGTGATGAAGGCATTCTGACCAGCCTGGGTGAGCACGTAATGATTCACGCCAGCACTGGAGTCGTAACGCACAAGACCAGCGTTATGGGCCTGCTCCAACTTCTCGCGCACCTTGTCGAGCTGGTATTGCGCATCCGTGCGCCCCAGATCGAGCAGCGCCTGCTTGGCACCCCCAATGGCCTCAGCGACGTTATGCCACATCGACACGAGGGTGCCCTCGTGGGACTTCATTTGTGCAACGGCTGAATCGGTGGTTTGCGCCAGCGCCTCGGTCGCCACGCGCACCGCTTCCTCTTCGCGTCCCTGATCCTGCAAAGCACGAATCTGTTCGTATGTTGCAGTCGTGAGGAAGTGATATTTGTCGTTGAGCGCGAGGATGGTGCGCGAAGCATCGTCGCCCAGCTTGGCCAGCTCGGTCGCCGCCTTGTCGGCCGACTCGCCGGTGAGCTGGCTGAGGTTGACCGCCACCCGTGCAAGATCGCCCAGATTTTTTCCGGTGATGGTGCCGGCCTGCGCGAGCGCCACCAAAGCCTGCTGTGCGGCACCGTATTGGCCAGTGGCGCGGCCGATATTGTCGCGCATGCCAGCCAACTGGCTGGTCGTCGTGCCAGCGGCATTGCCGGTGATGATCAGGGCGCGTTCCAGCGCTTCCTGCTGCGCCTCACCAGCGGCCACGGCGGCGAAGTAAGCGGCGACGACGACGGCCACGCCGGCAATCGCCGCGCCGGTGGCGGTGAACAGTGGCGCAAGCAAGCCAGTTGCGTTGGCCAGCGTGAGCGCGCTCTGTTCCATGCGGCCCCAGTTGCCTTGCGCGATGTCGGCACCGATGCGGCCCATTTCGCGCCGCGCCATGCTGGTGTTCAGGCTGAAGGTGTGCATCCCTGCACCGGCCTTCGCCGCACCTTCGCCCACCGCCACCAGCTTGCCGCGCTGCGCGGTGAGGATGCCGCCGAGGTGCTCGAAGTCGGCCGCGCCGATCGCGCCGGCCTTGTGCAGGCGGCCCAGTTCTTTTTCCAGCGCATCGAGCGCGTTGAGCTTGTTGCCGGCCGGGTCGATCTTCGCCATCAGGGCGAGCGCGGCGTTGGCGTCGCGGGTGGCGGCGGTGGCTTGGGTGGTGGCCGCGAGCTGCGCGGACATCTGCCGGGTGTAGGCGTTCGCGCCGGTGCTGGCGTTTTTCGCCGACGCGCCCACCTGGTCGAGCTGCGCCGAGGTGTCCTTCAGCGCGGCGCTGGCCTGATTGGTGTCGGCGGTGATGCGCAGTGCCAGTTGCAAGTCGCCGGCCATGTCAGTCCTCCTGCAACGCGGTGACGGCATCCTTCGCCGCCTTGCCGCCGGCGAAGCCCAGATTCACATCCACGATCCGCGTTGCGCGCCGACGCCCATCGCGGGCATGCAGGCGGTCGTGGAACAGCATCAACTGGCGGGCGGTGTAGTTCCCGAGTCGTTCAAAGCGATGGCCTCCGGCGACGAGGTCGGTGTAGATGTCGGCCCAGCGGCGCGGCTTGCCTGCGCGAGCGCCACCGCGCGCAGCACCCGCCGCACGAAAAAACCCGAGTTCACCAGCCACCATGTGAGCAGCAGCAACTGGCCGTCGGCATCGTCCAGCGCCTCCACCCACGCCGGCTCCACGTCGGCCGCGCGCGCCACGCAGGCGATCAGCGCTTCGGGCGACGCGGACAGCACGGTGGTGACCGCATCCAGCCCGAGCTGGCCATTGGGGTCGGCCAGTGCGGCGGCGGCCAGCGCGTCCACCAACGGTTGCGCCGCCGAGGCCAGGCGCAGGCCTTCGAGGAAGCCGTACTCGCGCACGGTGACCTCGCGCCCGCCCACGCTGAGCGTGCGCTCGGGGTGGAGGATTTCCAGATCATCACGGCCATCCTCCGATGGCCGTGATGCGTGGGCTTTGGCGAGCTTGCCCATTACGCCGCCGCCTCGATGCGCCCGAAGTAGCCGAGCGACGCATCCTGCCCGTTGACCAGGTCGGCCAGACAGGAGCCTGCGAGCTGCATCTTGTTGAAGTCGTCGCCGATCACGTCGAGCTGCGCCATCGGATCGAAGCGCACCTGGTACAGGCGCACGCTCACCCGCGAGCCATCGACGGTGTTGATCAGGTCGCCGACGAGGTACTTGTTCACCGGCTGCTGGGCGAACATCGCCACGTTGCTGGCCGCGCCGTAGCTGTAGGCCGCGTTGAACGGCTGCACGTAGCTGCCGAGGTTGAGGAACTTCACCAGCCCGCCTGCGGCGCTCTCGATGCTGTAGTCGGTGCCTGCCACCAGCGTGGCCGGGGTGCCGGCGGAATCGGTGACCACCAGCGCGCTGGTGCCCACGTGCGCCAGCTTGACGATGTCGCCGGCGACGACGGTCGGCAACGCCTCACCAGTGACGGTGCCGGCGACGACCGCGCTGGCCGCGCCGTACAGCGCCATCGCGAGGTTGTCCTTGTTGAAGTCCTCCAGGTCCATCGTCACCTCGCATTTCTGCTCGGTGATCAGGCGGGCGTCGGTCAGGCGCAGGCCGGAGAACGACTCCTTATGCTCTTTGGTGGTCGCCGAGAGCTTGAGCTGCAAGGCGGGCACGTTGAACGCCCAGCGCAGCGGGCCGCAACTGCCGTCGTTCTGGCGGTCGGCGATGTAGATTTTGCCCTGAAAGGAAAACAGGCTCATGGGTCACTCCTCGGTGGATGGCGATTCGGGTTCGGGATTGCGCACGGCGCGCGGGCGCGACAACGGGGCGATCACGGCGTGCTGCGCCAGCCACGCGGCGGTGGGCGGATCGACCTCGATGGCCGTGCCCGCCGGGTAGGCGATGCCGGCGTGGGTGTGCGGGGTTTGCAGCACGACTTTCATGGGCTCACTCCGTTGTCGATGGCATGCTGGGTGCGCCATTGATCCGTCCACAGCGCCATGCCGGCGTCGTAGTCGGTGAGGTCGCCCTGCACCAGCTCGCAGCCGATGGCGCAGGGCAGCGGCGGCGTCCAGCCCAGCAGCGGCGCGCGCACGGCGGCGATCTGGTCGCGCAGCTCGTTGCGCAGCGCGTCGCCTTCCAGTTGCCGGTAATTGCGCAGCGCCATCACCACGCCGAAAGTGACGGTGACGATCTGCTGGCGGCGGCTCTGGGTGCCGGGGATGTTGCTGCCGGTGGCGGCCGGCTTGGCGCGCTCGCGCGCCAGCAGCACATAGGCGCACGGCGCAGGGAAGTTGCGCAGCAAGGTGATGGCCGCGAAATCGGCCGAGCCGGCCACCATTTTCAAGGTGCCCGGCAACGGCGAGGAGAGCCGCGCGATCACCAGCCCCACGTCGAAAGGTTGCGTGCTGGCGGCCATCAGAAACCACGCCCCGCGCCGTAGGGGTCGTCGATGCCGTTGCCGCGCACGTCCAGCCCCCACACCTTGCGGCCCGGGTCGATGCTGGTCTCGCCGATGGCTGGCGGCTGCAAGGTGGGATCGACCGGACCGAGCGAGAACTTGCCGGCGGCGATGGCGTTGAGGAAGCCCATCGCTTCCTGATAGTCGCGCACCACCGGATCGGTCTTGTCGTTGCTGACGCGATCCTTGTTCAGCCGGTAGCGCACGATGGCGATGGCCCAGGTGCCCAGCAGCGCCGGCACCGGATCGAGCGGCAGCGCATAGCGGCGCGCGAGGTAGCCGTCGATCAGGTTGCCGGCGTTGACGATCTCATTACCAATGCGTGCCGCCGCGTCGTCGGCGGCGGCGATGGCATCCACCGGCCATGCGCTGCGGTCGGTGCCGCGCAAGGTGGCATCCAGCAACGGCGGATCGACGATGGGCCCGAAGCTCGCGCTGGCGACCTGCGCCAGTTCGGTCGCGCCCGGCGATTCGGCGAGCTGCTGGAGGGTGACGTACATCAGGCCTTCCCGCCGCCCTTGGCGTCATCGGCCAGCGGCGAGGATTTCAGGTTCGGGTCGGCGACGATGGCCTCGGCCTGGTCTTTCTTGAGCTTGGCCAGATCGACCTGCACGCCTTCGCGGGTGAAGGCGATGCCGCCACGGCGGTAGCCGTCGCGCGCGGACTGGATGAGCAGCTTGGGCATGGGATTCTCCGGTGGATCGCGCCCCGGCGGATCGGGGCGCACGCGGGTGGTTGGCAACGGCGTTGCGCTGGATGCAACCGGCTTACGGCAGCCAGGGCACGATCAGCACGTCCACCGCCTGGTAGTTGATGTTGTCGGCACCGGCGGCGTTGCGCTGCACGGACACGATGTTCAGTGCCGAGGCGCGGTTGCTGGCACCCACCACCAGCAGCTTGGGCTTGATGCCCAGCGGCTTGGCGTAGTCGCCCTGCAGGCCGGACATGCCCGCGTAGGCGGCGTTGAAGGCGTTGGTGTCCAGCGTCTGCTGGCTGCCGTAGGCCATCTGCCAGAAGCTGAAGCCCACGTTCCAGCGGCCATCCACGCCGTAGCGGTACTCGTTGTCGTCGAACACGTTGTCGTCGGTCGGGCGGTCCTTGGCGACGAACTGCGCGGGGCGGCGCATCTGCAGGATCAGCGGCTTGATCGAGCGGCTGGTGTCGAGCAGGAACCACGGGTTGCCCGAGCCGCCGCCGGTGTTGCTGACCGACTGCGGGTTGCCGTTGGCGTCCAGCACCGGGTGATCGGAGTCGAAGAAGTTCTGGCCGTCGTAGCACGCCGTGCTGAAGCCGTTTTGCAGCAACTGGAAGATCAGCTCGTCGGGGTGCTGGGCGGCCGAGCTGCCCAGCTCGGAAATCATCGGCGAGTACAGGCCGTACTGGTCGTCCTCGATGGCCTCGCGCGGCACCACCACGGTGGACTCGTAGGTCTTGTTCTTGAGCGTGTAGCCGTGGGTGCTGATCGCCTGCGCCACCCGCGAGCCGACCCATTCGCGCATCCGCGGGAACTGGCCGAGCCAGCCGTATTCCTCGGTGCCGGTGGTCGATGGAACCTGGGTGGCGACCTTCGGCCACATCGTTTCGGCACCGGCGAAGGCGCTCTTGAACGCCGCGTTGAACGCGATGTTCAGGGTCTTGAGGTTGGCGGCATTGAGGATCATGAGCGGCTCCGTGGGATGCGGGAAAGAAGGTGGGCGATCAGAACTCGACCCAGACGCCGTTGGCGTCCACGTCGCGCACCACGCCGGCGACCGGGCGGCCGCCGGAGTTGTTGGTCTTGGCGACGGTGTGCTCATCGACGACGTAGCAGTTCGCGCCGATGTTGGTGCGGGCGAGCGCATCGCCGCCGGAGGAGTTGGCGAACTGGAACACGCCGCGCTGGGTATCGACGTTGATCGCGCCGGCGGCACCGGCACTGTTGTCGGCGCGGGCGACGGTGCTCACGCCCCGGGTGATGTTGGCGGCGGTGGCCGAGGCCGGCACGGCGTTGCCGGTGGCGTTGATGGCCACCATCGAGCCGAGGTAGATGAGGGTGGCCGCTTCGACCGGGTCGGCATTGCGCATGCGGTCGAGGCGTTGCGGGGTGTTGCGGTCGGCGGTGAGCGACATCTCAATCTCCTTGGCAGGATGGGATCAGGTCGCGGCGATCAGGCCGCGCGTTCGTTCTTGGAGGCGGCGAAATCCTTGGGGTCGAGCGACATGCGCTTGCAGATCGCCAGCTCGTCGGCGCTCAGGCCGGTGTCGTCGCCATCGACTGGCGGCTTGCCGTCGGTCTGCGTCTTGCGCAGGGCGGCGATCGGCTGGGCGGAATCGACGTAGGCCTTGAGCGAGGCGAAGTCCTTCTTGCCCAGCTCGCGCGCCCAGCTTTCCTGCGGGGCGAGCAGGCGGCCATCGGCGAGCGCGGCCTTGACGATCTCATCGACCTTGTCGCCATCGATGCGCGCGGTGAGCGCGGCGAGCTGATCCTTGACGGTGTTGAAAGCCTCGATGCCGATGAACTTGGCCGGGTCGGGCGCGCCGGCGGCCTTGAGCGCGGCGCAGGCGGCCACGCACACGGCGGCATCGGCGGTGGCGGCCACGCCCAGCTCGGCGCGCAGGGCGGCCAGCGGGTCGGCGGCGGCGTGCGCGCGCAAGGCGGCGATGGCCGCTTCCTCGGTGGTGGTTTCGGGATCGAGCGACAGCGCGGCGCAAACGGCAAGCAGGAGGGGCTTCATGGCGTGGGATTCCTCACGGTGGGCAAAGCGGGCGGTGGCGGCGGCGCGCAGGACGAGCGGCTGCATGCCGTCGAGCGCCGGGTGGTTGGTGAGCGCGCCCATCACGATGGCCAGCACGTCGCCGGTGGCCGCGTCGAAGGTGAACACCGGGCTGAAGTAGCTGTACTCGCCATCGGCGATGTACTGGCGGGCGCGGGCGGTGAGTTCGATCTGGCCGAACAGGCCGTGGCCTTCGCGCCACTGCATATCGACGAGCCGGCCGGCGGCGGGCGCGGGCTGGCCGTTGGACTCGGCGAGCAGGGTTTGGTGTTCGTAGTCGATCACCGGCGGGGTTTTGCCGGCGCGGAAGGCGGCGATGGTGGCCGCCGCGGTGCGCGCGTCGATGTGCCAGTGCGCCACCGGCAGCTCGCGCCCATCGCGCGGGCTGAAATCGCCCGCCGGGGTGAGCTGCACCCAGATGCGCGCGACATCGGCGCCGGCATCGGCTGCGGCGACCTGGAAGAAGCACGGCGCGATGGCGACGGTGGCCACGGCGGCTGCGCATGCCGCGACGTGCGGCTGGCAGGGGTTGGCGGTGCGGTGTGCCGGATGCATGGGGCGCACTGTGGGGCGCATCGCACGCCGGCGTCATGCGTACTGGTTCCAAGCGAACCACGCGCGCGCGAGGGATGGTGCAAAACGGACTTTGAGTCCGTTTTGGCAAAAGCGACACGGTGTCGCTTTTGGACGGTAGCCGGGGGCAAAAGCGACTCAAAGTCCGTTTTGGACGGCTCGTCAGCCCCCACGCGCCAGCCGACGGCCCCTACAACGATCCTGACACTATGTCAGACGCCCGCGCAGGGGTCGGGTGGTAGCGATATGGCGGGTCGGGGCTGGGTGCCCCTCACAGGGCGATTGGCGCGGTCGGGCGGTCAGTCGGCGTCGAGGGCACTACGCAGGTAGCCCTGCATGATCTGCACGATCTCCTCGCCGTCCTCGTCGCTGACCCCCAGCCACGGCCGCGCCGGGATGGTGGTGCCGTGCGCCGGCGATACCGACTTGTCGCGCACGCGGCTGAAGGCGGCATGCGAGATCGTGCCGCCGAACTGGTGGATCGCGCCGTACACCGCGTTGGTGCCGACCAGCAAACTATCGCCGTCCACCTGCGCGGAGAGTTGGTCGCCGAGCATGTGGAAGTCGAAATGCAGCTTCTTCGCGCCCGGGCGCTTGCGCTGTTTCCAGCGCATGTACGCCGGCGACAGCGGATCCCACGCTGCGCCATCCGGCGACACCTCACGCTCGCCGCGCTCGCGGGTGGCGCGCACCAAGTATTCGCCGATGTCCTTGAACGCGAGCGCCAGCCCCGCCGGCCCCAGTTGTTCCTGCACGCGGGCCAGCGCGGCCTGCGCGGCCTGATCGTCGAGGGTGATTTCGATGCGTGCGCCGGTCATGGGTGATAGTCTATCCGTTATGTCGGAGGCGAGGGCCGCGCCCCATTCGAACCGCCGACACGGTCAGCATCGGCCGTGCGATGGTCTGGCCCCTCAATTGGCACCAAACCAAAGCAATCCTTCTCGTTGCGCTTGCACGTCCCGCATGCGGCGCATGGGTAGAAACGTCCAACCGACGAATTGCCCGCGCTGGAAGTCGCAGACCAGCAACACGCCGCGCCCGTTTCCCACGTCATAGACCTTGATCAAGCGCGCACGAATGCGCAGCGCGTCGGTTTCGGGGTTGCGTTGCAGTATCGTCCAAACCTCCCACGGATCGGCAAGCAGATCGGCCATCAGAGGAATGTACCGCGTGCGTCCTGCGTTCTTGGCGATGTGAAGCCCGACGACGGTGGCATCGATCGCGGTTGGCAGGCCGTGCACGTCATGCACGGTGTAAAAGCCACCCAGGGCTTCCTTGATGGCAGCGATCACATCGGCAGGATTCTCCAATCGCGGCCCCAGTGCCTCCGGCAGCGGAAACACGGGCGGCATCGCGGGTCGGCCAAGCTCGGCGGCCGTGTGCGCATCAATGGCTTCCCAACGCACTGCATGTTGGGCTTTTGCCTCATTCAAGGCGGCCTCGGCTTGTTGCTTGAACCACGCATCCCGCCCCGGCGTGTAGCCAAACCCCGGATCCACACCCGCCGGCGTGTCGATGGTGCGCGGCGTCGGCCCGCGCTGGCCGATGGTGACGGTCTGCATGTCCAGTGGCGGAGCTTGGTCGGGGCCGTCCTTGCCCATGCGCTTGAGATCGCGCTCGTTCAACGCCTCGACATAACATTTGCAGCCCCAGCCGTTGGCCGGGAAATGCGTGTCCCACCACGGGTCGTCGGCGGACAGCACCAGGTTGTTCCATGCCAGGTGCAGCGGGCGCGGGTACTTCTCGCCGTCGGCATGCTTGTAGCGCCAGAACGGGCGCACCTTCTTGAGTTCTTGCAGTTGTGCGTAGCGGCCGGCGTTGTAGCTCTGCCGCATGTTGGTCTCGTAGATCACCCGCGAGCGCCAGTTGCGGCCGCCGTTGTAGTCCCAGCCGTACTGCGCCACGATCCGGTCGAAACGGGTGCGGAACTGTTCGAGCGTTTCGCCGTTGGCGATGGCCGCGTCGATGGCCTCGCGAAAGTCCGCGAGCAAGTCCATCCGGTTTGCGCCGGCGACCACGAAGGCATGGTCGTGGGCTTCGTGCAGGATGTCCGTCCACGTTTCCGTAGGCAGGTTGAACTTGCGCCGGAAGAAGGCGATCTGTTCGGCGAACGGTAACGACCCGTAGCCGGCGCTAGCCACCGGCAGCCTCTTGCATGATGTCGTGGCGACCGGCCAATGCGGCGGCAGCCAGCGCCTGCTGCATGGCGGCGGTGTACTGGTCGAGGGTCATGTCGGGGGCAAGCTGCAACAGCCCATCGCGCAATTCCTGCAACGAGGTGGCGCTGGCTGCAAGCTCACGAATCCGGCCGATCCAGCCATCGAGCGCCGGCGCGACGCCACGGGCGAGCCGGTCGGTCATCGCATCGGGGGCGTCGGGTGCGGGCGCTGCCGCGCCATGCGCCAGCGCCGCCCAGCGCATCGTCGCCGCCGCGTGCGGCTCGATGTCGGCATTGCCGGTCAGGTGCGGCAGCGGCGCGGCTTGCGCGGGGGCGGCCTTGAGGATGTCCTCGTCGCCGTCCTCGGGCTCGGGGATGCCCAGCTTGCCCTGCGCCCACGCGCGCGGAATGTGCATGCCCAGCCCCACCAGCGGCGGCAGCGACTGCGCGAAGTTGGCGAGGTCTTCGGGCTCTTGCAGGTTGAAGGCGAAGCGCGGGCAGCGCGCGCGGTCGGCGATCAGGCCGTTGAACAGCGCCAGCGGCCACACCACGTCGCGCGTCCAGGTGCTGGCGATCTGCTTGGCGTCCGAGTCGGTGAGGTCTTTGCGCACCTCGTTGTGGATCTCGCCCAGCGCATTGGTGTTGCTGCCGCGCCCGGCCTGGCTGGTGAGCGTGGCGCCGAGGATGATCTTGGACTGGGTGCGCTCGCAGTAGTCGATCATCACCTCGAAGGAGTTGCGCGCATCGCCGTCGGCGGCTTTCTGGAAGTCCAGCGCCATCGTGTTGGGCACGATGCCAGCCGCGTTGTGCCCCAGGCTCACCAGCGCGCGCATCAGGGTGGCCTTTTCGGCATCGGACGCGCCGGGCGGGTATTTGCCCAGCCGCAGCGGGATGCCGTAGATCTCCAGGAACTCGGCCAGATCGCCCACCGAGTAGTTCTTGAACAGGTACGGCCACACCAGCACCCGGAACAGCGAGCTGCGCTCCAGATAACCGCTCTTGGCCTTGTGGGTGTGGGTGATCCAGCCGCCGGGGGTGAGCGGGTCGCCGAAGCCGGCGGTGCGCAGGCGGATTTCCTGCGTGTAGCCGCGCACGAACCGAAACCACGCCTGCGGGCGGTGGGTGATCGAGCGCGGCAGCCATGCGCCGTCGCGGCGCTCCCACTCGATTTCCTGACACGCAAAACCTTTGCCGATGGCGTCGGTGGTGTCGAACAGCAGCTCCTCGAAATCCGGCAGGTCGGCCACCCACTGGCGCAGTTGCGCGGCCGCCTTCTTTTCGGCGGCGGTGGGGTTGGGCGGCGCGGTGATGTCCCAGTCCAGGCGGGTGAGCGCACGCCGGCGGCGGGTCATCTCGGCGGCGATGTGGCCGTCGCGCTCTTCCATGTCCTCGAACAGGTTGCTCTGCGCCAGCGGGTTGCCCTGCTCGGCTTCGAGCAGGATCGAGCTGAGGATCGAGGGCGTCAGGCCGCGCCCCGGATGGGTCTGGAACTCGTTTTGCAGGCTGATCGCGCGGCTGGTCTGCGGGGCGTCGGCGGGGGCGCTGGGCAGCGCATCGGACACGGAGCCGGCGATGTCGGGGCTGGGGTTGGTCACCATGTGGCGTTCTCCGGGATGCGCAGGTCGGAATCGCCCGCGTCGTCGAGCACGGTGTCGAAGCCGCGCGCGTGGCGGGGGGCGGGCGTGAACTCGATCGCGCCAGCCGGCTGCGCCGCCGCGTGCTGGGCCAGCGCCAGCGCCCAGAAGTGGTCGGCGTGGCCGTCGGCGCTGCGCTCGGCGGTGAAGCGGATGTTGCCGGCGGCGGTGGTCTGCTTGGTCACACTGCGCAGGTCGGCGCGGATGGCCGGGCTGTAGGGGATGCGCAAGGTACGGTCCTGCATCGCCCCGCGCACCGGGTAGGCCAGTTCCTCCTTCACCTTCGAGGTGAAGGTGACGCCTTCCACGCGCGACTCGCCGTAGCGGCGCTGGGCGTCGTCCACCCAGCCGATGCCCAGCCCCGTGCCGTCGATGCACACGCGCCGGGCGCGGGCGATCCACGGCCACAGGATGGCCTCCTGATCGGGCTTGGCCATGTTGCGCAGGGCGATCACCTCGCGCGTGTACAGCACATCGCCCAGGCGCTCGACCACCCAGATCACGGTGAAGTCGCGCTTGCGGCCGATATCCACGCCCACGTACAGCTCGCGGCCTTCGATCAGCTTCCAGTCGCGGCTCTGGTCGTACTCGCAGGCGGCGATCAGGTCGTATTCCAGGAACGCCACGTCGTCGTCGGCAGGCCGGCACATGTATTCCTGCTGGAACGATTCCTCGTCCACGCAGCCGGCGCGGATGTAGGCCATGTACGCGGCCTCGTCCATGTCCTGGCGCGGATCGTCGGCGGGCAGCTTTTGTTGCAGCTTGTACAGCAGCCCTTGATCGAGCGCGTCGGCCAGCGTCACCGAGTGCAGGCTGATGCCCTTGGGGTTGCCGCCTTCGCGGATTTCGCGGATCAGCAGGTTGAAGAAGTTGTGGCTGCCGCGATGGGTGCTGAACACTTCGAGCTGGCCGCCCCAGGTGATGCCCGGATAGGCGATCGCCCACAGCTTGCGTGGATCCTTGTGCAGGGCAAACTCGTCGAGGATGCGGCCGCCGCGCTTGCCGGCCTGCGCGTCGGGGTTCGACGACATGCTATGGATGCGGCGGTCGTTGGCGAAGCGCAGCGCGTAGGCGGTCTGCTTCTCGTTGCCGTCGAGCACCTCCTCGCCGAAATCGCCCGCGCCGAGCTTGAGCACGTCGGCCCACAGCTTGCAGTCCTCGATGAACAGGCGCGCCTGGGTTTCGTCGCGGCTGCTCACCCACTGGTCGAAGCGCGCGCCCTTGAGCGCGGTGCGGCGCGCGGCGGCGTAGGCGGCCGACCACGACCAGCCCACCTGCCGGGGTTTCTCGGCCAGCTTCAGGCGTGCCGGGTCGTTGATCCAGCGCGACTGGAACGGCAGGAAGATCGCTTGGCGATCGGCGGGGATGCAGCGGGCGGCACCCATGTCAAACCACCACGCCCTGCAGGCGGGCGTCGATGGCGGCCATCGTGTCGGCGCTCATGCCCGCGCCGGTGGCGAGCTTGCGGATTTCGTCGCGCGCCGCATCGAGCTTGCCGCGCACCTCGGCGGCCCACTTGTTGCGCGCCACGGAGGCGCGGCTGAGTGCGGCGATGCTCTTGGCGGCGTTGCCGAGGATGTCCACGCGCGTGGCCGGGTCGGCTTCCTCGGCGGCCTCCTGCAGCGCGAGCAGGCTCTCGAAGATTTCCGTCTGCACCAGCGAGATGATGGCGTTGGAGCGCTCGTCGGCCTCGTCCGGCGCGGCGGCGGTGATCAGCTTGGCGGCCTCGGTGCTGGCCTTGATGGCAGCCAGCCGGCGTTCGAGCTTGCCGCCGTACTCGCCCACCGCGCTCTTGCCGATGTCGTGCCCCAGCTCGTCGCGCAGCCAGCGCGCGTGCTCGACGTAATCGCCGAAGCCGGCGGCGATGATGCGCGCCTCCAGCTTGCGCCGCGCGGCGGCGGGCAGGCGGTCGATCTTGCTGCGCCGGGGCATCAGGCGCTCCAGTATTTGACCGGGCGGGCGATGCCCGGATCGCATTCGATGGTGTACTCGGCGATGTCCACGCCGATGCGGGTGAGTTCGGCGTGCCAGGTGCCATGCGGGGCTTTTTCGAGGGTGATCAGCTGGCGGTCTTCGAGGTAGTCCAGCTCGCGGCGGATTTCCAGCGCGGTGGCATCCGGATAGACGCCCTGGGCGGTGGCTTGCAGCACGATCTCCACGCAGCCGTAAGGCCGCGCGTGGTTCAGGGCCAGCAGCAGAATCCAGCGCAACTGCTCGCGGCGCTGGCGGTGCATGTCGATGCTCATCCTTGTCTCCTTTCCATCTGCACGGCCTTGAGCTCGGTGGCGATGGCATCGAGCTTGGCCTCGATCACGGTCTGCCCGCGCACGTAGTCCTCACGGCGCACGTAGCTCACCGGCAGGTCGGCCAGGTGCTGGTAGAACTTCAGCTCCAGCTCGCGCCATTTGGCGGAGTCGGCGTTGATCTCCTTGAGCGCCACGTCGAAGTGCTTGCCGAACTGGATCAACAGCAGCCGCACGAGGCCGGCGAAGCTGCCGATGATGGTGATGGCCAGGGCGATGACGTGCCACAGATCGACGGTGAAGCTCATGTCGGCCGCCGCAGCTTGAGGCGCAACGCAAAGGCATGCGCGCAGGCGGCGCAGCGGATGGTGCAGCCGTGCAGGGCGGCCAGCCGCGCCGGCTCGATGGGTTTGCCGCAATCGGCGCACAGGCCGTCCCACGAACGCGGCTGCGCGGCGAAGCTGGCGGCATGCGCATCCAGCGCGGCGGCGAGGTCGCGCTCGATGCGCTCGGTGGCGATGTCGATCTCGTCGATCACCGCTCAGCCCTTGGGCGCAGCCGCCGCGACGGCGGCATCGGCGGCCTGCTTGTCGGCCACGATCTGCGCCCATAGCTCGGGCGATACGCCGTTGCTGGCGGCGCGAATCTGGTCATAGCGCACCACCAGCTGGGTCAACGCCGGCAGCAGGGCTTCGAGCGCGGCCACGGTGGCGGCATCGCGCGGGTCGAACGCGGCCACCACGCCGGCCAGGGCGGGTTCCAGCGCGCGCAGGGTGTCGATGATCTGTTGCAGGGTCATGGGCAGGCTCCGATGGGCGCAAGGGCCAGCGCCGCACCACCTTCAGGGCGCAGAGGGCGGCGCGGCGATGTCGTTTCCCGCGGCCGCACCGGTGAGCGCGGGCGCGGCGGCGAGCAGGCTGGCGTACACCGCCGCCTGCACCGTGGCCGGCTGCGGGACGACGTTGCACACCGGCTGGGTGAGGGCGATTCACGCCTGCGCGCGGCGGTAGTTGGCGGGCGACACCTTGCCGGCCTGCGCGGCGGCGACGAAGGCGCGCTCGGCGGCGGTGATGGTGACGCAGGTGGCGGCGATGGCCTGCGAACCGGACGGCGTGGGCTGGCTGACGCTGGCGCACGCGCCCAGGCACAGCGCAACGACGAGGGTGGCGAGGGTTTTCAGCGACATGGTCATGGCTCCGGTTTGGCGGGCGGCTTGAGGGACAGGCCGGCGGCCGTGTGGTGGCGCACGATGGCGCTGGCGATACCCAGCGCCAGCATCAGCCACCCGAACCATGCAGGCCCGAGCAGCGCGCGCAGCTGCGCGGTATACGGATCGATCACATCGCCCAGCCCGGCCACCGCGACGAGGGCGGCGAGCAAAACGGTCTTGGACTGGGCGAACCACTTGGGTTCGGCGTCCGCTGCGGGTGCAGGCGACGGCTCGGGCGCGCTCATGCCGGCAGCCCCACGTCGTAGGCGGTCGCGCCGCTGCCGGTGTGGTAGGCGGTGAGCACCTGGCCGCGCTGGCGCGCGCCGTCGGGCTTGTGCGACACGTGCGTCCAGCCGGCCGGGCCGAACTCGTAGATGAGCTGGTCGAACGGCAGCCGCGCGTCGAGCACCGCATGGCACAGTTGCAACGGGGTAAGCCCATCGACCTGAATGTCCGCCGCCTGCCCGACCAGGTGCTGGCTGGTGGGCGCGCCGCCGATGGCGGTGTTCAGCCGCGCCGGGCGGTAGCCGCTGGTGATGCGGATCGGCCGCCCGAGGCGCACGCGCAGCGGTTCGAGCACGTTCACCGCCAGCGTGGTCAGCGCGGCCACGGCATACGCCGGCGGGGTCATGTCGATGCCCATGCGCACCGCCGCGCCGGAGCGCATGAACTCGTCGAGCACGAAATGCGGGCTGAGCTGCACGGCGGAACCTCGGCACGGGGCGATGGACGACGCCCGCAGCCTCGCCCATCACGGGCCAGCCGTCATGCGTACCGGTTCCAAGGACTTACGCGCGCGCGCGAGGGAGGATCGGCAGACGCGACGGAGGTGATGCCATGCGTGAGGATGCCGATGCCAAATTCAGGTACAGCGTGATGGATCCGGATCAGATCACGAATGCGCTGGGCTCACGCCGGGGCTCGGAGGTGTTCCTCAACCTCGTGCGGCGTCAGCTCGCTGCTTCAAAACCTCGAAATATTCCGAGTAGTACATCAGCACCTTCTGCCATCCACGGAGGGTGTGTTCGCTGGTTGCAACGCCTTCAGGGATCAACTCTTCGGAAAGCGCTGGAAGCATCCGCTGCCATTGCGAAAATAGCTCGCCGGGGGCTGCGTGGGTAATAGCCAATGCATCGAAGGCGCATCTGGCTGCACGCACCTCTCCGATCAACTCAAGCAGGGCGACCTCCAGCGTGCCCATGCGTTGAAAGGCCAGTTGCAAGGCATCTGGCAAAGACAGATCGAACTCTTTTGCAGGGGTCACGGCAGGGATCTTGTTTATAGCGAGCGCGCAGGCTTCAGGCGCGGGCTTTTTCCAGCCGCAATTCGTAGCCCAGCGCAGCGGCGATGCGGGCCACGGTGTCGATGCCGGGGTTGTTGGCGTCTTCGCGCAGGGCCTTGTAGATGCCCGCGCGCGACATGCCGGTGGCGCGCGCCAGCTGCGACACGCCCAAACGCACGGCTTCGTCCAGCAAGGTGGCTTTCAATGCGGACAGTTCCATCATGCAGCCTGCGGCACGCGGTGCAGCGGCCATGCGCCCACGGTGCTGGCGTTCAACACCACGACCTCCACGACGGTGCCATCGGCGGCATAGCTGACCACCGTGTGCCAATCCTGCGAGGCTTCGCGGGCAATGGGCTGGTCGCCGATGCGCAGCACCAGCACGTCCTCGGTTTCATCGTAGGTGATTTGCATGGTTCAGCCCTCCGGGGCGAAGTGGAACATCACGGTCTTGACCACCAGCGCGGCGGCGTTCAACTCGATGGCCGCGCACAGGTCGTTGTCGGCGCGGTCGGCGTAGGCTTTGTACGCCCACAGGTGCTCGGCGTTCTTGTACTTGAGCGTGCCGGTTTCGATGATGTCCAGCAGCAGGCTTTCACTGATGTTGCGCTCGGCCATGCGGGCGGCGGCATGGCGGGTGATGTGGATGGTGCGACCGAAGCGGTGGCTGTGCATGGGCAAACTGTAAACGAACGTTTGCAGTATGTCAACGGTAGTTTGCAGTCATGCGTAGCGTGATGCGAACTCGCGCAGCCGATCCATTGCATTGGCACTGGCTTGAGCAAACCTTTCAGTTGCCGCCTTTACCTGCTCAACACCTCCCCGCGCTTTGGCAACATCCACGTCCAATGCCGCCGCCCTACACGCAGCCATTTCAGGGGCCAGTTCCTGAAAATACAGTGTCGCCAGTAGATGCAACTCATTGGCCGTTCGATGAAGTGCGCGACTGGGATCCGGATCTGCGGCGTGAGCTCTTGCTTCACTTCTTAGGGCTACACAAACCTCCAGCTCCCCGACTTTCGTGGCGACTTGCTCGTATTTTTCGCGCAGCACGCTACGCCGTGCGTGGCGCACTGCGAGCCAATGCTGGACAAGTGGCCCGAGCTGCCCGACGGCTGCTCCGAGCAGGGCGGACCCAGCGCTGACGAGGGCGATGGCGATGGCATCGGCCATCGTGTCAACCACTTTTCTTCTTCGACTTTCCGCGCGCGGGGGGGCGCCCGCGCGCAGGGCGCTTCGTCGGCGCTTGTTGCGTCTGCGCGGCACTTCGTTCAATTAAATATTTCTCGATCCCGTCCTTGACGATGCTTGAATTTGTGATCAACGCGCCGTAAACGACATCGCGCACGAATCCACCTTCACGACGCGACAATCCGAGCGCCACGGCTAGTCGTGTTGCTTCGCGCAACGCATTGAGGTTGTTGTCCAGTGCCTCCGTGATGCCGGTCAGCACATACCGGACATCCAAATTCAGATCAGGCCGATCAGCAGCCAACACCTTGACCTTCTCCGCCGGGAATGAATCCCGGCGCTTACGTGCGTTCAGAGCTTTCTCGCCCATGCCGAGCAATTCGGCGACGGCCTTGTCGGAAGACACGCCGAGCCTTTCTTTCAGCCGCAATAGCGCTCGTTCGAAATCCGACACTGGAATCCCTTGACATCTACAAAAGTAGAGATAATCTACGTGTCACCAAGGCGGTCGTTATGCGCAACCGCCATAGAGACAATGGCCAGAGGATACACGCCTTGAGCACCATCGAACCGAGCTTGGCACTTCTCCGCCGCGTCCGCGCCGCCTTCATCCTCCAGGGAACTTCGTTGAAGGGCTGGTGCCGCGAGCACGACATCCATCTTTCGAACGCCCGCAATTGCCTGATCGGCTCATGGAATGGGCCAGCCGGCAAGACGATGCGCCAGCGCCTCATCAAGGCCTCTGGCCTGCGGGAGGCGGCATGAAAAGCAAGGTCGACCTACTCGACGAGAAACATCGCAAGTCGCGCAGCGCCATGTTTCGGCCGTCGATCGAAAAGCTGCATGCGTTCGCGGTGGAACTTGCCGCCGCGACCGTTTCCGGTGACCTGTATCAAGCGGCGAATCTATTGGCCGCATCGCCCTTCTTCCAGGAGCAGGCTCGCTGCGCGTGCTGCAACTCCCACAGCGACGATCCGTTCGACGAAATCGCGGCTTCGATTGGTCACTTGCGCGGCGAAGCGATCGCCAATGCGCGCCGCGCCCTGCAACACCTTCCCACTGGAGCCACGCCATGAACGCCCCCACCCTGCAAATCGCCCTGCCGCTGGCGCACCCGCTGGCCGCGCGGCAGTCGCTGTTCCTGTCCACTGAGGGGCAGCCGTTCACCACCAGCCGGGCGGTGGCCGAGCGGTTCCGGAAGCGTCACACGCATGTGCTTCGCGCCATCGAAAACCTGCTCGCGGAAGTGTCCGATCCGGTGTTCACTGAGCCCAATTTTGGGCTCAGTGACTACGCCGATTCGACCGGCCGGCGGCTGCCCGAATACCGCCTGACCCACGACGGGTTCGCGTTTCTGGCGATGCGTTTCACCGGGCGGCAGGCGATGGCCTGGCAGATCGCCTTTCTGCAAGCCTTCAATGCGCTGGAAGCCGAGCTGCGCGCGCGCACCGAGCGTTACGCCCACGCGCTGGACCAGGTGCGCCCGGCGCTGCGCGCGGTAACCGAGGGCACCGAGGCAGGCATGAACCGCAGCCAGATCGCCGCGCCGCTGGGGCGCTCGGTGGCCGCGGTCACCTACCACCGCCGCAACGCCCGCCGGCTGGGGCTGCTGGGCGGGGCAGCGCGGGCTGATGGCGGGGTGGCGGCATGAGCGCGCGGTTCGAGTGGATCAATGTAGAACCGGAAACGCTGCGTCGGCCTCCGGCCATATCCGTATTGCGTGGTCTATCGCGCGCGGACGATCGTTCACCATCGACAGCAGCACGCCACGCCATAGCTGATTCGGCGGAATCCAGTGCGCATCAGGACGCTGATCCCACGCCGTCTGGTAGTGGGGTGGCGGCATGAGCGAGCCCATCGACCTGCCGTTGTCCACGGCGCTCGAGCATCTGGCCGATGCGCAGTCGGCCATCGTGTACTTCCTCAACGCAGGCGGCGCAGCTCCGGCAGGAAGTGAAAGCCGCGCGACAACGATTTATGCGGCTCCTCTGGCGCAGGCGCAGACCCCTGACGGCTTTGCAGCACTGCTGCAAGCCGTCGCAGAGGCTCGGCTGCCTCATCCGCATCTGCAAGTACATCTGCGTCTGACGCTAGAGCTTGCGCCAGCGGCAACAGCCGCTCCGGCGGCAACTCCGACGCCAGCACCGCCACCAGGTGTTCGAGCCCACGAAAATACCGCAGCAGGCGCTGGTGTTGATCCGGCAGCGACTCCGCAATCCGCTTCAGATTGCCCAGCACCTCCTCCCAGTCCGTGCGTTCATCCTCTCGCCAGCCCATCGTCGGTCTCCGTTGCGGTGGACGGTGATTGTGCCGCCAACCTGCTCGAACGTGACGAGGACGCCATGCTCGCCGCATGGCACGCGGGCGCCGACTGGTCGGTGCTGATGCGGGTGTTCGACCGTAGCGAGCGCGCGGTGCGCCGGGCGCTGGGCCGCGCCGACATGCGCGATGCCGAGCGCCGTTGTCGCAGGGCTGCGGGGTTGCAGCCATGACCACCCCCACCGCCGGCCAGCCCGTGCATCGGGCGTTCGCGATCCTGTTCGCGCTGCAAGGGCACAGCTTTCAGGGCTTGCGGCTGACGCAGGTGGCGCAGGCCATCCGCGCTTCCGCGCCCACCGCGCTGCGCACGCTGGAGGTGCTGGCGCAGGCCGGCATCGCCGAGCGCATCCCCGGCGACGAGCAGAGCTGGCGGCTGAGCCCGCGGCTGGTGCAGGTGGCCATTGCCCATCACGACGAAGCCCAGCGCCTGCACCGCTCGGTGGACGAGTTCGACCGCCGCTACACCCGCCTGCCGACCTGATCCCACGCAACCCCACGCAACCCGATTGCCTCCCACGCAACCCCACGCAAGCCAACCCATCCGGAGCCAGCCATGACCGACACCGCCCCACGCGGCCGCAAACCCCTCGCCGCCGCCGTCCAGCACGGCCCGCAATTCGTGGGCGCAGCCCCGCCCGAGATGGCCGCCGCCGAGGCGCGGATGCGGGAGGCGGGCGGGATGCCGACTCATGAGCAGGCGCGCGATTGGATCACGGCTGCCTTGGCTGCCGGTCGCCTCCAAGCGGCTATGGTGAGCGCGACCGTCGCGCAACGGATGATCGCCGAGGTTTACAGCAGCCTAGCAAAATCAAAAACTTACGAAGGACTGCCCTACACCAAGCCCAATGGTGAAAGCGCGACCGTCGCGTCCTTGGACGACTTTTGCGAAGTTTTCCTCGGTCGCAGCAAGCGCCGCTGCCAAGAACTCGCCGCCAACCTCGACACCCTCGGCACCGAGCTGTACGACGCCGCCGAGCGCATCGGCCTGGGCCAGCGCGACTACAACGCGCTCAAGGCGCTGCCCGCCGACGAGCAAAAGGTGATCAAGCAGGCGCTGGCCGAGGGCGCGGACAAGCCGGCGGTGGTGGGCCTGCTGGCCGGGCTGGTGGAGCGCAAGGCGCAGGCGCTGGAGAACGCGCGCGGCGACATCGCCGCCAAGGAAACCCGCATCGCCGCCCTGAGCGAGCAGATCAACCGGGCCGAGGAGCGGGCGCACAAGCTGGCGCGTCTCAACCCGGATGAGACAGCGGCGCGCATGCTGCAAGAGCTGTACGCCGATCTGGAAGTGGCCAAGAACACGTGCCGGCAGGCGACCACCGGGATCGAGGCGTTTTTCCAGTACTGCGCCGAGCATGAGTTGCGCGAACATCTGGGCGATCTGGAAAACTCGGTGATGCAGTTGCTCCGGGCGGTGACCCCGCCGCTGCCATCCTTGCAGGTGGCTGGGGTCGAGGAGCCGTTCCGCTACCTGCGCGCCATCGTCGGCTGAGCCGACCATGAGCGCCGCCAACGACCCCCGCCTGCTCGCCGCCATCGGGCAGTGGCACGCCGCCGGGCGCGGCCAGCGGCGGCAACTGGTGGAGCGGCTGGCCAGCGACATGGGCATCTCCATCGCCACCGCGTACCGGCTGCTGGGGCAGGCCACGCTGAAGCCGCCGCGCCAGCGGCGCGCGGATGCCGGGGCGCTGGTGCTGAGCCGCGATGAGGCCCAGGCCATCTGGGCGGCGGTGCGCGAGACCACCAAGCAGACCGGCAACAACAACTGGCCGGTGATGGACGTGGTGGCCTCGCTGCGCGCCAACGATGCGATCCGGGCGGCGCGGATCGACGAGGCCACCGGCGAGTTCAAGCCGCTGAGCGAGTCGGCCATCCGCCGCGCGATGCGCGCGTATGGCTACAGCTTCGAGGCGATGGAAGCGCCCGGCAACAGCACTCGGCTGGCCAGCCCGCACCCGAACTGGTGCTGGCAGATCGACGCCTCGGTGAGCCGGCAGTTCTATCTGGCCGACGACGGCATGCGGGTGATGGACAAGGCGGTGTTCTATCGCGGCAAGCCGGCCAACTTCGTGGCGATCAACGAGCGGCGCATCTGGCGCTATTGCGTCACCGACCACGCCAGCGGCGCGATCGAGGTGTTCTACGTGCAGGGCGCGGAGAGCGCGGCCAACGTGATCGCCAGCCTGATCCACACCATGACCCGGCGCGCGAACGGGACGATGCACGGGGTGCCGCGCATCCTGATGTGCGACCCCGGCCCCGGCATGAAGGCCGCGCCGGTGCGCAACTTCTGCGCGGCGCTGGGCATCCGCCTGATCGCGCACGCCGCCGGCCACAGCAACGTGACCGGGCAGGTGGAGAACGCGCATTACCTCGTCGAGCGGCACTTCGAGGCCAGCCTGCAAATGCGCAAACCGGCGCGCAGCATCGAGGAGATCAACACCGATGCGCAGGTGTGGGCGCACGGCTACAACGCCTCGATGACGCACAGCCGCACCGGCATGGCGCGGCGCGATGGCTGGCTGCGCATCACCGGCGAGCAACTGGTGCTGGCACCGGCCATCGCCGTGCTGCGCATGCTGGCCAACACCAGCCCCAAGCAGGCCACCGTGCGCGACTGCATGGTGCGCTACAAGGGCCGCATCTACAGCCTGCGCGACCTGCCCGGCGGCACCGTGAACGGGCAGCGCGTGCTGGTATGCACCAACGCGCTCGACCCGGCCAGCCTGCGTGTGCTCACCACCGATGCGCAGGGCGATGAGGCGCATTTCATCGCGCCGCGGCTGGAGCACGATGATTTCGGGTTCATCGCCGGCTCGCCGGTCATCGGCGAGCGCTTTGCGGCCGCGCCGGAGAGCCCGGCGCAGGCGCGCGACAAGGCGCTGGAACGGCTGGCGATGGATGCGACGACCGACGCCGAGGCCGCCGCCAACCGCAAGGCCAAGCGGCTGCCCTTCGGTGGCCGCATCGACCCGATGAAGCACCTGCGCGAAGCCGCGCCGCCGCCGGCCATCCCGCGCGCCGCCACGCCCTCGCCGGTGGCCGCGCCCAGCGTGGTGGCCGGCTACATCGCCCCCGAGCCGGTGCGCGCCGAGCTGGCACCGCTGAACCACGTGGAAGCCGCCGGGCGGCTCAAGCCGCTGGTGGAGCTTGTCGGGGCGAGCTGGAGCACACCTATGTATATGCGCACCGCCGAGCGCTGGCCGGACGGCGTGCCGGTGGATGCCATCGAGGCGTGGGCGGCCGAGCTGGCGCGGCCCGAGCGCGGCGGCCTGCGCCTGATCGAAGGCGGCGCGGCATGAGCGCGCACGACGTGCTCGACGGCGTGGCCGGGGTGCTCACGGTGGTGGGCATCGGCGTGTTCATCGGTGGGCTGGAAGTGGGCGCGATCGCGCTGCTGGGCGTGTTGTGCCTGCTGGTGCATGGGCTGCGCCACGGAGGCCGGCGATGAACCTGCACCTGCGCCAGATCGCCGCCCGCCACCGCCTGCGCATGGCCGACATCGCCACCGCCGCCGGCATCAGCCGCCCGGCGCTGAGTGCGCTGATACACCACGGCGCGTTGCCGGCGCGCTACGAGCGCGCGCTGATCGACACGCGCATCACCGCCTTCCTGCGCCAGCACGGCATCACTGCTGACTGGTGCGCCACCGACGAACCCTCACCGGAGATCGCCATGCTGCTGCGCAAACAATCCCTCACGCCGCAGGCGCGGCGGCATTTTCAACTGGCTTCCGACCCGTTCGCCGACCCGACCACGCCGGAGGACGTGTTCTTGTCCGGCGACATCCGCTACGTGCGCGAGAGCATGTACCAGGTGGCGCGGCACGGCGGCTTTCTGGCGGTGATCGGCGAGAGCGGCGCGGGCAAATCCACCCTGCGCGAGGACCTTTCCGACCGCATCCGCCGCGAGGAGCAGGCGGTGATCGTCATCGAGCCCTACGTGCTGGCGATGGAGGGCACCGACAGCATCGGCAAGACCCTGCGCAGCCAGCACATCGCCGAGGCGATCATGGCCTGCGTGGCCCCGCTGGCGAAGACCAAATCCAGCCCGGAGGCGCGCTTCCGGCAGTTGCACGAATCGCTGCGCGACAGCTCGCGCGCCGGCCACAGCCATGTGCTGGTGATCGAGGAGGCGCACAGCCTGCCGCTGGCCACGCTCAAGCACCTCAAGCGCTTCCGCGAACTCAAGGACGGCCTGCGCCCGCTACTGTCGGTGATCCTGATCGGCCAGCCCGAGCTGGGCGTGAAGTTGAGCGAGCACAACCCCGAGGTGCGCGAGGTGGTGCAGCGCATCGAGATCGTGACCCTGCCCACGCTGGGCACGAACCTCGGCGATTACCTGGCGCACCGCTTTCGTCGCGCCGGCATGGCGCTGGACAAGGTGGCCGACCGCGGCGCGCTCGAAGCCCTGCGCGCCAAGCTCACGCCCACCCGCAGCGAGGGCAGCTTGCTGTACCCGCTGGCCGTGCACAACGCGCTGGCCGCCGCGATGAACCGCGCCGCCGACCTGGGCGTGCCGCAGGTGACCGCCGATGTGATCCGCAACGTTTGACCCCGCAACCCGACGACAGGAGGCATCGCCATGCAATACCTGCGCACCACCGCCCAGGCCGCGCACATCTACACCCTGCTGCGCCGCTGCGAGCTGGATTGCAACACGCTCAGCCTGATGCACCAGCCGGGCATCCGCAGCGCCGGCATGTCGTTCATCGGATGGAACGGCGAGCCGGTTGCAAGCTTCGTCGGCCAGCTCACGGCGGGACAGGCCAGCGCGTACATCGGCGCGCTGGCGCGCCAGGCGGGTGATGCATGAGCGCGCCCGACAACCCCGTCACCGACCGCGCCGACGCCCTGCACGGCCCGCATTACGAGCGCCTGCTCACCCCGGCGGTGGTGCTGGATTTTCTCGCCGACCGCCCCGGCGCGGCCAACGGGATGACCGCGCGACAGGTGGTGCAGGCGATCTGCGGATTCAGCACCGCCTTCGGCGAGCGCCGCCTGCGCACGATCGTAGTGGCGCTGCGCGAGGCCGGGCATGCGGTGTGCGCCGACCCCACCCACGGCTACTTCATGGCCACCACCGATGCCGAGCTCGATGCCGCCTGCGAGTTCCTGTACGACCGCGCGCTCACCAGCCTGCGCCAGATCAGCGCCATGAAGCGCGTGGCGCTGCCCGACCTGCGCGGCCAGCTCGCCCTTGCCATCCACGAGGAGAAAACCGCATGAACGCCACCGCCGTTTCCGCAGGCAATGCCGCCATCTTCGGCCAGTTCGCCAACGTCGCCGCCGCGCTGCGGCTGCTGGAAGACGCCGGCGCGCTGGTGCTGCGCATCACCCTGGGCGAGCGCCAGCCGCTGATCGAGATCGACGCGCAGCCGCCCCTCATCCACGGCGCGCTGGCCGCGCGCATCACCATCGCCGGCGTGCAACGGCGCACCCTGGCCGCGCGCGTGCACGGCTGCACGGTGCAGTGGTACGAGCGCCACGTCGTCGGCGCGCAGGCGGTGCGGGCATGAGCCTGCACGCGCCCGCAGGCACTGGCGAACCCGAAGTTGCAGGCGAGTTCGCCATTGCGCCCCTTGCAAGTTCGCCAGTGATCGAGGCCGAGCTGCCGCCGGTGCTGGGCGAGCGCCTGCGCGACTTCACCGATCCGCTGCAACGCGCGGCGGCGGAGGCCTGACATGCCGCACGTGCGCACCGGCATGCAGCGCTACATGGAGTTCGCCCTGTGGGCGAGCCGCCAGCGGCGCGTGCCGAGCGTGCATCAGGTGGCCGGGTATTTCGGGATCCACATCGGCAGCGCCCGGCGCATCCGCAACCAGTTCCTCGCCGCGCGCGGCCACGTCGCCGCCGATACCGCGCATGCCTGCGCGGCGCGCATCGAGGCCCGCGACGAAACCCCTTCCACCACCGCACTACATAAGGAGTGACCCATGAGCCGCACCGCCAACCGCCAGAAACTCCCCGCTGCCGACCACTACGTGTGCCAGAGCCGCGAGGAAGCCGCCGACGCCATCGCCCGGATCGGCGTGGCCCAGCGCGAGCGCGACCGCATCCAGGCGGCGATGAACGATGAACTGGCCGCCGTGCGCGCCAGCCACGAGGCCGACGCCAAACCGCACGCCGAGCGCATCGCCGAGCTCACCCGCGGCGTGGCCGACTGGTGCGCGGCGCACCGCGCCAGCCTGACGCAGGACGGCAAGGTGAAGTTTCACCAGTTCGCCACCGGCGAGGTGAAGTGGCGGCTGCGGCCGCCGTCGATCGCCGTGCGCGGCGTGGACGCGGTGATCGACACCCTGCGCAAGCTCGGCCTGAGCCGCTTCCTGCGCGAGAAAACCGAGATCGACAAGGAGGCGCTGCTCAAGGAGCCCGACGTGGCCCGTTCCGTCGGCGGGGTGAGCCTGAGCCAGAAAGAGGATTTCGTGGTGGTGCCGGCGGAAACCCAGCTCGAAGAGGTGCAGCCGTGAGCCCGCGCGGGGCGGCCGTGTGCGCCATCGACCCGGTCGTCGCCGGCCTCCGCGGTTACCGCACGCGCCTGCTCAATGCGGCCATCGAGATCGCCGACGCCACCGTGCGCTCGGACGTGGAGTGCTTTTGCGAGGGCGGCTGCGAGGGCGGCGACGGCGCGAGCTGGTACGACACCAGCAAGCCGTTCGGCCTGGGCGAATCCGACGCCCAGCTGAAGCTGG
The DNA here is from genome assembly GCA_018242445.1 of Pseudomonadota bacterium. Lineage (GTDB taxonomy): Bacteria > Pseudomonadota > Gammaproteobacteria > Xanthomonadales > Xanthomonadaceae > SZAS-103. The sequence continues at coordinate 111,016 of JAFEBW010000021.1, forward strand.
CCGGGCTGTTCGTGCAGCGCGCCCTGCGCTACATCGGCCTGCGCAGCCCGGATGCCTTCCCGTGGCGCTTCGTGCGGCATCCCGACCGGCCGGAGCTGGTGCGGTTCGAGGAGCGGGAGGCGCAGTGATGACGACGCTATTGACAGGGCGTGCGGGATCGGGGCAGGCTTGCCGTGCAGCCGCACATTCGGCTGCCGGGATTGGCGTCCCGAATCCAAAGGCGCGCAAGCGCCCTCCGTTGAGCCGGCGCTTTTTTTTACGCCCGGCAATGCACGGTAGGGCGTGCTCACCAGTCAATGGCGGGCGGCGCGGGGCTCCGCAAGGAGCGCCGGACCTTTGGCCGGTACGCCAACCCGCGTCGTCCGTCTCCACGATTGGCGTTGTGGTGGCGGACTCCAACTACCAAAGGAGTCCTGCAATGAACGATCTCGTCGTTTCCGTCGTCCCGTCCGTCGAACTGGCCAACGGCCATCCGATGGTGCTCTCGCTCGCGGTGGCCGAACACTTCCACAAAAGGCACGGCAACGTGCTGCGCGACATCCGCAAATTGGACTGCTCGGAGGGGTTTTGGCTCCTCAATTTTGAGGCGGCAGAGGACACCGATGCGCAGGGTAAATTGGACTGCTCGGAGGGGTTTCGCCGACTCAATTTTGAGTCGGCGAAATACACCGATGCGCAGGGTAAACCGCGAGAAATCATCCGCATGACGCGCGATGGTTTCATCTTCCTGGTCATGGGTTATTCCGGGCCGTCCGCAGCGCGGATCAAGGAAGCCTACATCGCCCGGTTCAACGAGTTGGAGCAGCAGCTCGCCGGGCGATACGTCCAGGCGCTCAAGCAATTGCACCCGGCGCTGCCGGCGGTGGTGGAAGGCACCGAAGCCGGCCTGAGCCGCGCGCAGATCGGCGTGACCCTGAACAAGTCGGTGGGATCGGTGACCTATCACCGCCGCAAGGCGCGGCGGCTGGGGCTGCTGGCGCAACGCGGTTTGCCGCGCATGGCTCTGCCAAGCGACCTGTTCGCGGCCGGAGGTGCGGCATGAACGGCAAATACACCGCCCTGTTTCGCGCGATGGATGCGGTAGAGCAGACCAGCCTGCACCTCGACGGCTTCTCGGCGCTGTGCAGCGAGGGCGACATCCCGCGCGAGCAGCGCGACAGCGTGAGCCTGCTGCATTTCTTCCTGATGGATCGCCAGCGCGCAGCCCTCGAAGCCATGAACGCAGCCTTCCACAACCTGCCTGATCGCACGTGAAGCCACCGGCCCGGCGGTTGCACGCCGGGCCTTTCAGGGGTACCGATCATGAAATCCAAGCAGCCCCTGCGCACCCGCCAGCTCGCCGCCATCCACGGCTGCAAGCGCACCCTGCAACTCGACGATGCCACCTACCGCGACCTGCTGGAGCGCGTGGGCGGCGTGCGCAGCGCGGCCGACCTGAGCCCGGCCGGGCGCGCGCGGGTGCTGGAGGAGTTCCGCCGGCTCGGCGCGGGCGCGGCAGGTTTGATGCGCAACGCGGTGCCAGCGGTCACCACTGCGCCCAACGTGCAGGCCGGCAACGAGGCGCTGATCGGCAAGGTCGGCGCGCTGCTGGCCGACAGTGGCCGCAGCTGGAATTACGCGCACGGCATGGCGCGGCGGATGTTCGGGCGGCAACGCCTCGAATGGCTGCGCCACGACGAATTGCACCGGCTGGTGATGGCCTTGCAGATCGACGCCAACCGCCGCCGCAAGCGCGCGCTGGAGGCTGCCACGCCATGAGTTCGATGAGCGACCGCCGCGCCGCCCTGTACGCCCACATCATCGACAAGGTGATCGAAACCGCCGCCGAACTCGGCCTTGCCGGAGACCTCGGCGAACACCTCGGAGCCGCCATCGTGGATGCCATCGCCCAGGACTTCGGCGGACAGGTGCTGAGCTTCCCCAAGGACGACGCCTACCGCCTCTCACGACGCGAACAGGCCATCCTCGCAGCCCGCAGCCAAGGGGCTTCCATCCACGAGCTGGCCCGCCAGTTCGGCATGACCGAACGCGGCATCGCCAAGCTCCTCAAGCGCGTTTTCGCCCGCCAAACCGGCCCCGAGCAGCCCCGCCTGCTCTGATTGCGCCCCACGCAATCTTTTTGCAAAACCTTCCGGTTTCTGCCACCTTCTTCCGGCCTCTTCCGGCCAAATATCGCGCTCGAGGGCTAGAAATATCTCAACCGTGCACACCCTCCCAGCCGTCCGGCCTTGACGGGCGTTCTTCGGCGCGCGAACTGCCACTGGCAGTTCGCACGCGCGCCTCATCACCCCCTGCGCTGGGCGCAAGGGGAGGGGAACTTCTTTCGCGGGCGCGCGGCCTGCGCGCTGCCAGCCACTGCGCTGCGCGCAAGGGGGATTCCTGTCCTCTGTCTTTCGTCACCTGGCAACCAGCGTCCCCACCGCCTCGCCGTGCAGGATGCGCATCAGGTTGCCGGGGCGGGTCATGTCGTAGATGCGCAGCGGCAGGTCGTGGTCGCGGCACAGGGCGATGGCGGCAGTGTCCATCACCTTCAGGTTGCGGGCGATCACCTCGTCGTAGCCGAGCCGGTCATAACGGATCGCGGCGGGGTTCTGCTTCGGGTCGCTGTCGTACACGCCGTCGACCTTGGTGGCCTTGAGCAGCAGGTCGGCGCCGATCTCCACCGCGCGCAGGGCGGCGGCGGAGTCGGTGGTGAAGAACGGGTTGCCGGTGCCGGCGGCGAAGATCACGATGCGGCCCTTCTCGAGATGGCGGATGGCGCGGCGACGGATGAAGTCCTCGCAGACCTCGTTGATCTTCAGCGCGCTCATCACCCGCACCTTGGAGCCGAGCTTCTCCAGCGCGTCCTGCATCGCCAGCGCGTTCATCACCGTGGCCAGCATGCCCATGTGGTCGCCGGTGACGCGGTCCATGCCGCCGGCGGCCAGCCCCGCGCCGCGGAAGATGTTGCCGCCGCCGATGACCAGGCCGACCTCGATGCCGGCCTGCTGCACTTCGATGATTTCCCGCGCCAGCCAGCCGATGACTTCCGGATCGATGCCGTAGTCCAGCCGCCCCATCAGGGCCTCGCCGGAGAGCTTGAGCAGGATGCGGCGGAAATGCGGCCGGGAACCGGCGGCGATGGGAGCGGTCATGCGAGCCTCGCGAGGTGGGCAAACGGCGGGATTCTAGCCGTTTGCGGCATCCGCGGGCGATGTTGACAAGACCCTTCGCGCGGGTTGCACGCGCGTCGTGGTGCGTCAGTGGCTGAACTTCACTTCATGTTCGGGAGCGGCAAAACCGACCGTGAGCGCGCCCTCGCCGATGTTCACCATGCCGGTCAGGCCCATCACCGCCTCGCCCAGGCGCACGCCTTGTTCCTCGCAGGTGCGCGCGAGCACGTCGTAGCCGGCCAGGGCGCGCAGCTTGTCCAGTTCGCCGCCGTAGCTGAGGTTGACGTAAGGCGCCATCAGGCCCTTCTTGACGCGATCGGCGGTGTAGGTGAGCAGCATGCGCGCGGCGTTGTCGAAGCCCTTGGCCTTGCCGACCGCGGCGGTGTCGTTGCGGTAGGCGCGCAGGATGGGTTTGATGTCGAGCAGGGTGCCCAGGGTGGCCTTCATCCACGTCACGCTGCGGTCGCCGCGCTTCATGGCGCGCGCGCGCAGGTATTTCACGTCGCGCGGCACGGCGTAGCCATAGGTGTTCTTGGCCAGTTCGGAGAGGCGGTCGTAGATCGGGTTGTATTCCATGTCCGCCTCGATCATGCGCACGCCTTCCAGCACGGTGATGGCCTGCCCGGCGAACAGCGTCTGGCTGTCGAGCACGCGCATCTGGAAGATGCCCTTGAGGCCTGCATCCTTGCGGATCGGGTGGTAATAGCGAAGGATTTCGCGGCTGGCGGCGACCGTGCGCTCGTAGATCGGGCTGCGCGAGGACATGATGCACATGCAGAACACGAAGTCGTAATCCAGCACCAGCTTGGTCAGGAACAGTTCGCGGATCTGCTCGACGGAGAAGGGCGTGGACTCGGCCGCGTGGCCCTGTTCGCCGAGGTGTTCGCGGTAGAAGCGAAGGCTTTCGGCGGCATTGCGCACGTCGGTGAACTCGGCGGTGCCCATGTGGATCTTGATGGGCTCCAGGATCACCTTGTGCTCGTCGAGCCACTCGCGCTGCATGTCGCAGGTTGCATCCACCACCATTCCGATACGCATGTCTTTCCCCTTGGAAAAGCCGGCCGAATCGTGCGGTCGCGGGTATTCATTTCACGAAAATAGAACTTTGTCCAGTATGCACCCGCCGGATTCGTGACGGGGAACGAAAAAAGGCCGCGGGGTTGTCCGCGGCCTTCCGTGTTGCATTGCAGCGATTTGCAGCGTTCAGGGGCTTGCTGCAAGAAACGGCGCTTCCCTCGAAAGTCCGGCCATGGATGGCCGGTCGCCATGTCGATCCGCCTTCGTCATGTCACGATCGCTGCCTCGTCGACGCCGATGCGAAGGTGGATCTTCGCGCCGATTCAGGCCAGCCCGGCCTGCTTCATCACCTCGGCGGCGAAATCCTCTTCCTTCTTCTCCACGCCTTCGCCCACGGCCAGGCGAGTGAACCCGACGACCTGCGCGCCGGCCTTCTTCAGCACGGCTTCGACGGTGGCGGTGGTATCCAGCACATAGGGCTGGCCGGTCAGGCACATCTCGGAGAGCACCTTGTTGACCTTGCCGGCGATCATCTTCTCGAGGATCTCGGCGGGTTTGCCCGAATCCTTCACTTGAGCCAGCGCGATCTCCTTTTCCTTGTGCACGATCTCGGCCGGGATCTTGTCCGGCGAGGCGTAGGGCGGGTTCATCGCCGCCACATGCATCGCCAGCCCGCGCGCGAGTTCGGCATCGCCGCCGGTGAGCTCGACCAGCACGCCGATGCGCCCGCCGTGCACGTAGGCGCCGACGGTGCCGGCGCTGTCGATGCGGGCCATGCGGCGCACCTGGATGTTCTCGCCGATCTTGGCGACCAGCCACTGACGGCCTTCCTCGACGGACTTGCCGTACGAAGTGGTCGCGGTTTTCAGTTCCTCGACATCCTTCGCATCGCTGCTCAGCGCGGTGCTGGCGACGACGTCGGCAAAGTGGACGAAATTGGAGTCTTTGGCGACGAAATCGGTTTCCGAATTGATCTCGACCAGAACCGCCTTGCCGCCTTCCTGGGCAAGCACGATGCGGCCCTCGGCGGCCACGCGGCCGGCCTTCTTGTCGGCCTTGGCCAGGCCCGTCACGCGCAGGTGCTCCATCGCGGCCTCGATGTCGCCGCCCTTCTCGGACAGCGCCTTCTTGCACTCCATCATGCCGGCGCCGGAGCGCTCGCGCAGTTCCTTCACCAGAGTGGCGGTGATTTCCATGGTGTTACCTCGTGTGGTTGGGACGGGCGCGGAACGCGCACGTCGGAAAAAATCGTGGTCGTGGGTTGGGGCTGGCGTTGCCGGTTCTCAACAGCCGTTCTCGACGGTCAGTTCTCAGCGGCCAGTTAGTGCGATCGAACGTGATGAATCCACGACGCCATCGGCATCGCCACGTTCGATACAGGGCAGTGACGGGGCGTTGCTCGCCCCGTCACGGCGTCATCGACGCTTACTCCGCGCGATCAGCGCGCGGGGGGCGCGGGCCGCCCGGGCGAGCCTTGTTCGGCGGGCGGCGGTCGCCGCGATCGTTGCGGCCGCGCTCGTTGCCGGGGCGGCGCTCGTCGCTGCCGGCGCGCTTCTTCTTGTCGTCGCCGGCCACCGGGTTGCCCTCGGCATCGAACTCGACGGCTTCTTCCTCGCTGCGGCCCACGATCGGCGCGGCGGCCTTGCCTTCCAGCACCGCGTCGGCGGCGGCGCGGGCGTACAACTGCACGGCGCGGATGGCGTCGTCGTTGCCGGGGATGGCGTAATCCACCAGCGAGGGGTCGTAGTTGGTGTCGACCACCGCCACCACCGGGATGCCGAGCTTGCGGGCTTCCTTGACCGCGATGTCCTCGTGGCCGATGTCGATCACGAACAGCGCGTCGGGCAGGCGGTCGAGCGCCTTGATGCCGCCCAGCGAGGCGTCGAGCTTCTCGCGCTCGCGGCGCAGGGTGAGCACTTCGTGCTTGACCAGCTTCTCGAAGGTGCCGTCGGTTTCGGCCGACTCGAGCTCCTTGAGCCGCGCCACCGACTGCTTGACGGTGCGGAAGTTGGTGAGGGTGCCGCCGAGCCAGCGCTGGGTCATGAACGGCATGCCGCAACGGGTGGCTTCTTCCTTCACCGCCTCGCGCGCCGAGCGCTTGGTGCCGACGAACAGGATCTGCCCGCGCTTCTGCGCGATCGCCGACAGGAAGTTCATCGCATCGGTGAACAGCGGGACGGTTTTTTCCAGGTTGATGATGTGGATCTTGCCGCGCGCGCCGAAGATGTACGGCGACATGCGGGGGTTCCAGTAGCGGGTCTGGTGGCCGAAGTGCACGCCGGCTTCCAGCATCTGGCGCATGGTGACTTGGGGCATTGCTGATTTCCTTTGCGATGGGGAACCGGCCGCGACGATGGCGGCTTGGTGGTTCCGGGGTTGGGCTTCCGCAGACCCCGCGGCAACGACCTTCTCGCGAAGGACCCCGGTGCCGGTTGACGGACTGCGTGTGGATTCGCCGTTGACGCACGGCGTGAGCGGCATTGCGATATGCCTGCAAAGCCCTTCAATGCTACACGGTTCAAGATGTGCGGGCAACAACAGGCCTCTTCCCGCACCCCATGAGCCTTGCAGCCAGGGTGCCAATCCCATGCGCGATGGCGGATAATCCCCGCCCCATGCCGATCACCATCAAGACCATCGACGACATCGCGCGCATGCGCGTGGCCGGCCGGCTCGCGGCCGAAGTGCTGCAAGTCGTCGCCCCGCACGTCAAGCCCGGCGTGAGCACGGCGCAGCTCGACCGCATCTGCCACGAGCACATCGTCCGCGTGCAGCAGGCGATCCCGGCGAACGTGGGCTATCGCGGCTTCCCGGCGACCGTGTGCACGTCGGTCAACAACGTGATCTGCCACGGCATCCCGAGCGACGCGAAGGTGCTCAAGGACGGCGACATCGTCAACATCGACGTCACCGTCATCAAGGACGGCTGGCACGGCGACACCAGCCGCATGTACCTCGTGGGCAGCGTGCCGACCTTGGCGCGGCGGCTGGTGGATGTCACCCGCGAGGCCATGTGGCGCGGCATCCGCGCGGTGCGGCCGGGCACGACGCTGCGCGCGGTGGGCAAGGCGATCCAGCAGTACGTCGAGGCCGAGCGTTTTTCGGTGGTGCGCGAATACTGCGGCCACGGCATCGGCAAGGTGTATCACGACGACCCGCAGGTGCTGCACTACGACTCGCCCGACCAGGATCGGATCACCCTGCGCCCGGGCATGACCTTCACCATCGAGCCGATGGTCAACGCCGGGGCGCGCCACACGCGCCTGCTGCCGGACGGCTGGACGGTGGTGACCAAGGACCGCTCGCTGTCGGCGCAGTGGGAACACACCGTGCTGGTGACCGACACCGGCGTGGACGTGCTCACCCGCGTGCCGGGCGACGACAACGAACCGGCGCGCAACGGCTTGTGACTCCCGCGCAGGTGCCGGATCGTCCGGACGATGCGGCATGGGCGCAGGCCGCGCGCGAGCGGCTGGCGGCCGGGCAGGCCGAGCGTGCGGCGCGCTTCGATGCCGGCGAGGCGGTGGAGTCCTTGCTGGTTGCACGGGCGGCGTACGTGGATGCGGCCGTCATCGAGGCATGGTCGCGAACCTGCGCGGGAATGCCCGGGCTGCGACTGTTCGCTACCGGCGGTTACGGGCGGCGCGAGTTGTTCCCGCATTCGGACGTGGATCTGCTGGTGCTGGCCGAGCAGGCCCCGGGTGCGGACACCGGGCGCGCGCTGTCGCGATTCTTCGCCCTGTTGTGGGATGCGCGATTGAAGACCGGGCACGCGGTGCGCACTGCCGAAGAATGCACGGCGGCGGCGGCGGGCGATGTCACCGTCGTCACGGCCATGATGGATGCGCGGCTGCTGCACGGCGATCCGAGTGCCGTGGATTCCCTGCGCGAGGCGATCGCGCCGTCGAAGGTGTGGCCGCCGGCGGAATACTTCGACGGCAAGCGCGACGAGCAACGCCAGCGCCACGCACGCTTCCACGACACCGCCAACAACCTCGAACCCAACATCAAGGATGGCCCCGGCGGCCTGCGCGACCTGCACACCCTGCGCTGGATGGCCCGGCGCGTGCTGGGTGCGCCGGATCTGGCGGCACTGGTGGCGCTGGGGCAGCTCGGTGCCGACGAATTCGCCGCGCTGGAACGCGAATGGCGGGCGTTGGCGCGTATCCGCTTCGGCCTGCATCTGGTGGCCGGCCGCGCCGAGGAGCGGCTGCTGTTCGACCACCAGCGCACGCTGGCCACGCGCCTTGGCTACATCGACGAACGCCGCGACAACCTCGCGGTGGAGCAATTGATGCAGGGCTTCTTCCGCAGCGCCGCGGTCGTGCTGCGGATCAACGAGCGCCTGCTGCAACGCTTCGAGGAACAACTCGAGGGCGGCGTGGCGCCCGTGGCGCTGGGTTCGTCGGAAACGGATCGAGGCTTCGTGTCGCTGCATGGGTATCTTGCCTTCGGGTCGAGCGGGGCGGTCGATGCGCCGGCGTGCCTGCGCCTGTTCGCGGCATGGGCGGCGCACCCGGAATTGCGCGGGCTGCACTCGGAAAGCGCGCGCAGGCTTGCCGAAGCCCTGCCGCGGTTCCCGGCCCATGCCGACGCATCCCCGGAACTGCGCGGCCTGTTCATGGCCTTGATGCGCCGTGCCGATGCGGTCGGCACACTGGCGCGCATGGCGCGGCTGGGCGTGCTGGCGCGTTACCTGCCGGCATTCGGGCAGGTTTCCGGGCGCATGCAGTACGACCTGTTCCATGTGTTCACCGTGGATCAGCACACCCTGGCCGTGCTGCAGCACATGCACGGATTTTCCGCCGGCGCCAATGGCGAGCGTTTCTCGCAAGCCCATGCCGTGTGGCGGGGCCTGCGCAAACCCGAGTTGCTGCTGCTGGCCGGCTTGTTCCACGACATCGCCAAGGGCCGCGGCGGCAGCCATTCCGAATTGGGCGCGGAGGATGCGCGCGCATTCTGTCGGGCCCACGGTTTGCCGGAGGTCGATACCGACCTTGTCGCGTGGCTGGTGCGCGAGCACCTGACCATGTCGCTCACCGGTCAGAAGCAGGACATTTCCGACCCCGACGTCATCAACCGCTTCGCCTTGCGGGTGGCCGATCGCGAGCGCCTCGACCACCTGTATCTGCTGACCTGCGCGGACATCGCCGGCACCAGCCCGAAATTGTGGAATGCATGGAAGGATCGCCTGTTCGCCGACTTGTACACGGCCACGCGCTTCGCCCTGCGGCGCGGGCTTGAACACCCCGTGCACGCCGCCGAGCGCATCGCCGAGACCCGCGCGCAGGCATTGGTGCTGCTGTGCGAGGAGGGCGTGGAGGATGCCGCGATCGAACGCGCTTGGCGCGCGTTGCCCGACGACGTGTTCCTGCGCTATCGCGCCCCGCAGGTCGCGTGGCAGACGGCCGCCATCCTCGCGCATGCCGAGGAGGATGCGGATCTGGTCGCGGTGCGCGGCATCGGCGATGCGGGCTTGCTGGAGGTGTTCGTGTACGCGGCCGACCGCGATGGCCTGTTCGCCGCGGCGGTGGCCACGTTCGATCGCCTCGGCCTGGGCGTGCAGCAGGCGCGGGCGCTGGCCACCGGCGACGGGCGCGTGTTCGACAGTTTCCAGGTGCTGCCGGTGCAGCCCGGGCGCATGCCCACGACGAAGGACGTTGCCCGCGCGTTGCGCGAGGCCTTGCGGCACCCCGATGCGGCCAGACCTTCGCGGCGCACGCTGCCGCGCACCTTGCGGCATTTCGCGATCGAGCCGAGGGTGGAATTTGCCGATGCCGGCGGTTTCACCCGCATGACCCTCGTCGCCGGCGACCGCCCCGGGCTGCTCGCGGCGGTCGCGCAGGTGCTGCGCGAAGCCGGCTTGCGCGTGCATGATGCGCGCATCGCGACCTTCGGCGAACGCGTCGAGGATTTCTTCATCCTCGGCGACAACGCGGACCGCGCCCTCGACGAAACCACCCGACAATCCCTGCGCGCGGCCTTGATCGCGCGCCTCGACGGAGGCCACGCTTGAACCTGCCGCTGCAGCAAACCATCGAAGATGCCTGGGAGCGCCGCACCGCGTTGACGGCATCGGAGCTTGCCTCCCTGCAACCCGCCATCGAGGACGTGCTGTCCCGGCTGGAAGCAGGCGAGGTGCGCGTGGCCGAACCGCGCGACGGCGGCTGGCATGTCCATCAGTGGATCAAAAAAGCGGTGCTGCTGTATTTCCGCGCCAGCCCGAACGTGGTGCAGGACGCCGCACCCGCGCCGTTCTGGGACAAGGTGCCGCAGCGCTTTGCCGGTTTCGACGAAGCCGCTTTCCGTGCGCTGGGCGCGCGCGTGGTGCCCGGCGCGGTGGTGCGGCGCGGCGCGCACATCGGCAAGGATGTCGTGCTGATGCCGAGCTTCGTCAACATCGGCGCGCATGTGGGTGCCGGCACGATGGTGGACACCTGGGCCACGGTCGGCTCCTGCGCGCAGATCGGTGCGCGTTGCCATCTGTCCGGCGGCGTGGGCATCGGCGGCGTGCTCGAACCGCTGCAGGCCGCGCCGACCATCATCGAGGACGACTGCTTCGTCGGCGCGCGCTCGGAGGTGGTCGAGGGCGTGATCGTCGAACGCGGCAGCGTGATCGGCATGGGCGTGTTCCTCGGCCAGAGCACGCGCATCTACGACCGCGCGACGAAGACGATCAGCTACGGCCGCATCCCCGCCGGCAGCGTGGTGGTGTCCGGTTCGCTGCCGGCGGCCGATGGCTCGCACTCGCTATACTGCGCGGTGATCGTCAAGCAGGTGGATGAGAAGACGCGATCCAAGACTTCGGTGAATGAGCTGTTGCGAGCGGGGGTGGAATGAAACGCGGAAGTTGCTCATGAACGTTATTTCTTCTCAAGGCACGTTCCTGGGAAAGTTTTTAGTGCCTGTGGTTTGGATTGGTGGAGGCGTCGCCATGCTTGTCGTCCTGGTCGGTCAAGCATGGCGACACGACTCTCGCTTCAGCCCCGTGCCGATGATCGGTTTGTTGGGGATACTCGCTTTCGGGGTTCACCTCATGCGTAAAACCCTGTGGGATCTGATGGATCGCGTCGAGGATTACGGCGAGTATCTTCTCGTGCGCCGAGGAAGCGTCGAGGATCGAATCTCCATCACCGACATCATGAACGTCAGCATGAGTTACAACCAAAGCCCTGCCCGTATCGCCTTGCGCTTGCGCAAACCGTGCCGACTGGGGGATGAGATTGCGTTCATCCCGACCGGCTTTTGGGGTCCGACGCGCGCGTTTGCCCGCAATCCCATCGCCGAGGATCTCATTGCACGTGTGGATCTCATTCGGCAGGAGGCACGATGACCACCCTCTACGGCCTTGCCAACTGCGACACATGCAAGAAGGCGCGCAACTGGCTGACTCGCTTCGGCATCGCGCACGCTTTCATCGACTACCGCGCGCAGCGGCAGAATGCGGCGACGCTGGCTGGGTGGGCGAAGCAGGCTGGCAGCTTCGATGCGCTGGTCAACAAGTCTTCGACGACATGGCGGCAACTCCCGCCCAACCGCAAAACGCCAGGCTCCGATCCGGAATGGCAGTTGCTGCTCAAGGAATATCCGCAATTGATCCGCCGCCCAGTGCTGGTCGTCGACGATGGGGTGATGACGCAGGGCTTTTCGGACAACGCCTACAAACTCCGCTTCGGTATCGGCAAGTGAACGATGTTCTCGCGCTGACGCAGAAATTGATCCGTCGACGATCCGTCACGCCCGATGATGCGGGCTGTCAGTCACTGATCGCGCAGCGATTGGCGCAAGCGGGCTTTCGCTGCGAACCGATCGACTTCGGCGCGGTGAAGAACCTCTGGGCCACGCATGGGCAAGGAAGTCCTGTGCTGTGCTTCCTTGGGCATACCGACGTGGTGCCGTCGGGGCCGCGCGAGGCCTGGGCCAGCGATCCGTTCGTGCCCGAAGTGCGCGCTGGCGTACTGTACGGGCGCGGCGCGGCCGACATGAAAAGCGGCGTGGCGGCGATGGCGTGCGCGCTGGAAACCTTCGTCGCCGCGCATCCGCAGCATCCGGGCACGCTCGCGCTGTTGCTCACGTCGGATGAAGAAGGCGATGCCATCGACGGCGTGCGTCGCGTGGCCGAACTCTTCCGTGCGCGCGGGCAGCGCATCGATTACTGCATCACCGGCGAGCCTTCGTCGATGCAGACACTCGGCGACCTGATCCGCGTCGGTCGCCGCGGCACGCTCACCGGCAGCTTGACGGTGCACGGCGTGCAGGGGCATGTCGCGTACCCCGAGCGCGCCCGCAATCCCATCCATGAAGCGCTGCCGGCATTGGCCGAGCTGGCCGCGCGGCGCTGGGACGAAGGTTATCCGCTGGATGCGGCAAACCCCGGCGCGGAGGGCGACTTCCCGCCCAGCAGCCTGCAAATCTCCAACGTCCATGCCGGCACCGGCGCCAACAACGTCATTCCAGGCACCTGCGAGGTCGTCTTCAACTTCCGCTACAACCCGCACTGGAGCGCGCAGCGACTGGAAGCCGAGGTGCATGCGCTGCTGGATCGCTACGGGCTGCACTACGACCTGCGCTGGCACCGCGGCGGCGAGCCCTTCCTCACCGCCGATGGCCGCTTGCGTGCCGTCGTGCGCACGGTGCTGCGCGAACACTGCGGTGCGGCCCCGGTGGAAAGCACCGGCGGCGGCACCTCGGATGCGCGCTTCATCGCCCCGCTGGGCGCGGAAGTCGTCGAGTTCGGGCCGATCAATGCCTCGATCCACAAGGTCGATGAGCATGTGTCGGTGGCCGACCTCGAACGCTTGCCGGCGATCTTCCGCGCGATCGCCGAGGGCTTGTTGCTGCGCACCTGAGGCCGTGGCGTCGCGCATCGCATCGTGCGCAACGCCATGGATCCGATCGCGCCATCACGGCATGAAGTGTTGAGCAGGGGCTCCCGACGAGGGTGCGCTCCTGTGGATGGCCGCGTCGCGACGCTGGATCACCTGCGCGAGGTTGGCGGACACCTTCTGCAGCAAGGCCGCCGAAGGCGGCTGCGCCGGTGCCGGTTGGGCCATCGTCGTGGGTGTGCGGGTCATCAGGCTCAGCATGAACGAGGCCACCGTCTGCGGCGCCGAAAACACGTCGGTGCGGTTGTTGAGGTTGCCGTTGTTGGTCATCACGAAGAAGGGTTCGGTGACGTTGCCGATGCTGGTCAGGCCCTGGTAATCGCCGAGGAACAGGCCCTTCGCGTTCGGCGCGATGTTCAGGTCGAACGGTGGAGTGACCGCGTTCTCGGTCCAGTGCGTGGCGTCGGTCGAGCCGGTGAGCCAGAGAACGGTCGGCAAGGTGCCGTTGTTCGCCGTGTCGTAGCGGAAGTCGTAATAGGCGACGGCGATCGTGCCGTCGGGGCGCACATGGATGCTCGGCTCGAAGGCTTCGGCCGGATCGGTGGGATTGATGTCCGCAGGGGCCGTCCACGTCGATCCGCCGTCGGTGGACCAGCTCAGCGCGATGGCGTCGTGCGCGCCATTGGTGAAGCGCCCGTCCGCCCAGGTGACGAACAAGGCGCCGTTGGGTGCCGCCGCCATTTGCGGCAGGTCCGAGCCATCGCGCACGGCCGCGCCGGTGAAAGGATCGGTCGCGCCGACCGTCAGCAGGTCGGCGATCTTGACCGGCGCGGTCCAGGTCGCGCCCTGGTCGCTCGAGCGGGCGATCAGGGCCTCGGCGGATTGCTGGTTGTTGGGCAGGTAGTTGATCTGGGTGAACAGATCCACCAGCGTGCCGTTGGGCAATACGACGATCTCGTTGCCGATGGTTTGCGCATTGACGCCGGGGTCGTAGATCGTGGTCGGCGCTTGCCACGTCACCCCGGCATCGCTGCTGCGGGCGAAGGTGGCCGGCGCCTGATTGGTATTGGTCGGGCCGCGATCCCACACCGCATAGACCATGTTTTGATTGGTCGGGTCGGCGGTGATCGCATCCTTGTCGTTGGTGAACGTTGCGCCATCGACGATGAGGGTGCTGGGGTTCTGCCACGTCCTGCCGCCATCCAGCGAGCGCGCGGCTAGGATCGCGCTGTTGGTGCCGCCGGGAACGGCCGCGCCGAACGACAGCCCGGAGGCGAACACGATGCCGGTCGGGCCGATGCTGACCCATGGATCGGAAGCCAGCGGATACGCGCCGCCATTGGCCGCGGTGCCGCCGCCGCACAGCGACATCGGCAGCGGCGTGCGCGCCCAGGTTTTGCCGCCATCGAAACTGGCCGCGCTCATCAGCCCGCGCGAGCCGCCGCCCGACCAGCGATCCTGCTGCCAGACGCCTACGAGGTGATTCATGTTGAGCGGATCGACCGCCACGTACGGCTCGACCTTGGAGTTGATGTACAGCGTGCCGTTCGACGGGTTGCCGTCGCAGCCATTGACGAAGGGCGTGGGGCCCGACACGAGGTACAGCGGATTGGTGACCGGTGGCGGTGGTGGCGGTGGGGGAGGCGGCGTGCCGCCGCCATCGCCGATGCCGACCGATACCCCGCCGCCACCGCAGCCCGACAAGGCGACGACGGTCAGCGCGATGAGGCTACCCAGCAGGGATCGTGAAAGCGGTTTTGAGGTGCGCATGGGCGGCTCCGATTCGTGGGTCGGGAAGACAGCGAGGCTATCCGATCATCCATCGATGTGCCCAATGCGCGATCCGCCCGTTCAGCGTGCAGGCAGCAAGCGCAGCGTGTATTTCGTTGACCCCGGCAGGAATGGCGTCGGCTTGCCGTGCACCCATGCCGCGTGGCCCGCGCCCCAGAACGGCGACAGCGGGTTGCCGCTTTGCCCGCCGGGGGTTTCGATGATGCCGTCGGCCTCGTGGCCGGGGGAAACCACCATCCGTTCGGATTCGCCGAACGCCGGCGCGGCCACGCGCGGCATGTTGGCATCGCCCGCCAGCTCGTCGGGCGGCATGCACAGCCAGCGCTTGAACACCGACGGCAGCGCTTGCGCCAACGGGTGACAGATCGCCGCGGTGTTGCGCTCGCCCCAGCGGCGTTGCGCCAGCGGGCCGTGCGCTTGCAGGTCGTCATGGACTTGCTGCGCGGCGTCTTCGAACAAGGCATCCCAGCCGTCGACGCCGTGGCAAGGCGCGTTGGCATCGTGATGCGTGCATTCGGCAAAGCGCCGCGACAGCAGGTTGTCCGGCCGCTGCGTCACCAGCGGCCACGCCACGCCCTCCAGTTGCGGCAGGTCGGGCATGCGAAAGTCCTTGCCGAGCGCGACTTCCGCCGGTGCCAGCAGGCCATCGCGGATGCGCGCGAGCACCATCAGCCGCCATGCGCGCACGAGGCGATAGCTCACCGACGCCGGATCGGCGCGGCCGTCCCAGTGCGCGGCAGCGCTCGCCAATTCGCGCAAGGCCGGGGTCTTGGAATGCGCCGCTGCGTCCTGCAGCAATGTCCACCAGCGATGCAGGAACACCGCGCGATCGTCGAGCTGGATCGCCAGCAAGTCGTGCTCGGTGAAACGATCTTTCGCGAACAAGTCGTCGCGAACCTGTTGCGCACGCGCGCCCAGCGCGTAGCCGCCGTCGCCGATGATCGCCAGGTCCGTGCCATCGGTGACACGGTTGTTGGCCGACCACAGGCGATGGCTCGGAGGATCGATGATGGCGGGATTGCGCTCGCGCCATGCCGGCGTGTTTGCATGGCAAGGATTCCCCCCGCTTGCGGGGGAGGGGCAGGGTGGGGGTAAACGCATACCCGAGAGATCAGCGGTGCCTGCCAGCCCCCATCCCGACCTTCCCCCGCAAGCAGGGGAAGGAGTCTGTTTTCCGATCCCGGAAGGATGGGCTCCTGAGTGCGCGTCTGCCGATGGTTCCGTCGTGAGCGCCGCCGAGCCCGCATTCGCGGCGGCAAGTGCTGCCGATACCGAGCGCGCGCACGCCGACAGGGGGCTCTGCGGAATGCGCCCGCCGATCGTCCACGCGATGCGCCCGGAGCGATCGCCGATCACCACGTTCTGCGCCGGGATGCCGGCATGGTTGGCGACCGCGATGCCGGATTCGAGATTCGTGGCTTCGGCCATGCCCAGCGCGCCCAGCGTCAGCGATCCAGGCCGATGCGCCACCCAGGTCTGCGCCAGCGGCGCGTCGGTACCGGCGAGATCCGGGCGGCGCAGGCCGTCGGCCGATTCCACGACCTTCAACACCACGGAGGGTTGACCCTTCACGCGGATGATCTCGTCGAACGTGCGCTCGCCGGTGGTGTTGCGCTGGCAGGGGCGCGGATCCGCCGCGTCGCAGTCGCGCACCCAGCCCAGCCATGCGCCGTAACTGTTGGTGAACCCCCACGCGACATGCGTGTTGCTGCCAACGATCACGCCGGGAATGCCCGGTAATGTGAAGCCGCTGACATCGACCTTGCCATCGGGCGCGTGCGGATCCGGATACAGCAGGCGCGCGCGGAACCAGATGTCGGGCACGCGCAGGCCCAGGTGCATGTCGTCGGCGACGATGGCGCGGCCGTCGGCGGTCAAGCTGCCGTCGATGGCGAAATTGTTGCTGCCCGGCGGCATCGGCTCGGCGAGCTGTTTCGCGGTGGCGGCGTCGGGCATCGGCAACTTGCGCAGGTCGAGCGCGGCGGCGTCGGGCAGGCCCGCATCGCCACGCGGCGCGCCTTCCATGGGCGCGTCCCAGGCCGTGCCGTCGCGCGCGAGCAGCGCCCACAGCGCCGGCGGCACCACTTGCTTGATCCGCCACAGGGCCAGCTCGCGCTGGTCGTCGCCGCCTTGCAGATCGAAATACATCGCGTAACCGACCAGCGGCGTGTCCTCCAGCCGCCACGGTTGCGGCTGCACGCCCAGCAGCAAGTAGGGCCAGGGCCGTACCTTCAGGTCGCGCAAACCTGCATCGACGCCATCGGCATAGGCTTGCCACTGCGCCATCCGGCCGTCGGCGATCATCGTCAGATGCGCCTCCACCCGCGCGCGAAAGCGGTGGATGCGATGCTGCTCGTCCACCTCCAGCGTCGCCGGGCCGATCAGCTCCGACAGCTCGCCGGCTGCCGATCGGCGCATCAGATCCATCTCGAAGTAGCGCTCCTGCGCGTGCATGTAACCCAGCGCGCGCAGCGCGTCGAGTTCGTTGGCGGCATGGATGGTGGCCACGCCCAGCGCGTCGCGCTCCACCGTCGCCGGCGCGGACAGGCCGGGCAGGGCGAGGCTGCCATCGAGCCGCGAGAGGCTGCCGCGCAGCAGCCACCAGCCGCTGCCGAACGCTGCCGCAAGCAATACCGGAATTGCCACCAGCAGCGTGATCGCGCCGCGTTTGAGCCATCGAGCCATGCGAACTTCCCCCCGAGGCCGCAGCGTAACGGATTCGCAGCGCGCCGTTGCGATGGTGCGGGGACCACTGCCTTCCATGCTCGTGCGAATGTGGTGGATATGGGCGAGAATGCACGACCCGCCGGCCGACGGGACGAAACTTCCTGGGATGGGATGGAATGGAAAAGCGTGATTTCTCCGCAGGCGATCGCCTGTTGTTGTTGTCGATGTTCGCGATCGCGATCGGGGCGATCAGCTCGCTCGGCGCGTGGTTGTTGCTGGCGATGATCCGTTTCTTCACCAACCTGTTTTTCTATCAGACGATCTCCGTCGCGTTTCGCTCGCCCGCGGATCACCATCTGGGCTTGTGGGTGATCGCCGTGCCGGCCATCGGCGGATTGATCGTCGGCCTGATGGCGCGTTACGGCAGCGAGCAGATCCGTGGCCACGGCATCCCCGAGGCGCTGGAATCGATCCTGTTCGGCAAGAGCCTGATGTCGCCGAAGGTGGCGATCATCAAGCCGCTGTCCTCGGGCGTGGTGATCGGCAGCGGCGGGCCGTTCGGCGCCGAAGGGCCGATCATCATGACCGGCGGCGCGGCCGCCTCGCTGCTGGCGCAGGCGTTCCACGTCACCTCCGCGGAACGCAAGGCGCTGCTGGTCGCCGGCGCCTGCGCGGGCATGACCGCGGTGTTCGGCACGCCGGTGGCGGCGGTGCTGCTGGCGGTGGAATTGCTGTTGTTCGAATTGCGTCCGCGCAGCCTGCTGCCGGTGATCCTCGCCTGCGCGGTCGCCGGCTTCCTGCGCCCGCTGTGGATCGAACCCTCCTACGTTCTGATGTTCCCGTTGTCGGTCGCGCCGACCTCGGCGTGGGCGATGGCCTCGTGCGTGATCGCCGGGCTCGCCGCCGGATTGCTGTCGCTGACGATGACCTACGTGCTGTATTTCGTCGAGGACGGCTTCGCCAAACTGCCGGTGCACTGGATGTGGTGGCCGGCGATCGGCGGCGTGCTGGTCGGCATCGGCGGCTACTTCGAGCCGCGCGCGCTGGGCGTGGGCTACGACGTGATCGGCGACCTGCTCAACCAGCACCTCATGCTGTCGGTGGTGATCGCGCTGGTGCTGGTGAAGGCGGCGATCTGGATCCTCGCCCTGGGCTCGGGCACCTCGGGCGGCGTGCTCGCGCCCTTGCTGATGATCGGCGCGGGCCTGGGCTGCGCGCTGGGTTTCGTGTTGCCGGGCGGCAGCCCGGGGCTGTGGGCGCTGGTGTGCATGTCGGCCACGCTGGGCGGCACCATGCGCGCGCCGCTGACCGCCGTGGTGTTCGCCTTCGGCCTGACCCACGATGCCGATGCGATGCTGCCGGTGCTGCTCGGCAGCGCGGTCGCCTATGGCTTGACGGTGGTGGCGATGCCGCGTTCGATCCTCACCGAGAAGATCGCCCGTCGCGGCCGCCACGTCTATCGCGAATACGGCGTGGATCCGCTGGAGCAGCAATTCGTGTCCGACGTGATGACGACCCAGGTCAAATCCGTGGATGCGCAGACCCCCGTTCGCGCCGTCGTCGAAAATCATTTCGGATCCTCCCAGACCCAGCGCGCCTACCCGGTGGTGGCCGGCGGCATGTTCGTCGGCATGATCGATCGAACGCGCCTGTCGGCCTGTCCGCCGGATCGGCAGGATCGTCCGGTCGGCGATCTGTTCGTGGGCGAAACCGTGGAATACGCCTTGCCGACGGAAACCTGCCGCGCGGTGGCCGCGCGCCTTGCCGCTCTCGGGCTGGAGCGTTTGCCGGTGGTCGAGCACGTCGGCTCGCTGCATCTGGTCGGCATCGTCAGCCGCAGCGATCTGTTGCGGCCCACGCGGCAGTTGTACGAAGACGAGAACATGCGCGAGAAATTCCTCTGACGGCGGTGTGCGGCGTGGCGTGAGGCGGGCATCGTCGATCCATGACCGCATGGTTCCCTGAAACGTCTCAAGCTTCTGTCCACCGCCCGCCGTCCTCTGTACAATGTGCCGCCCCGCCGTCAAGGCGGAATTCCGACAACCGAGGGTTACACATGAGCACCATCGAAGAGCGCGTCAAGAAAATCGTCGTCGAACAGCTGGGCGTGAAGGAGGAAGATGTCACCAACAGCGCCTCGTTCGTGGACGACCTCGGTGCCGATTCGCTCGACACCGTCGAGTTGGTGATGGCGCTGGAGCAGGAGTTCGAGTGCGAGATTCCCGACGAGGAAGCCGAGAAGATCACCAACGTGCAGCACGCGATCGATTACGTGAAGGCGCACGTCAAGGACTGATGGCCCTTGCCGGTCGCGGTCGAGACCGTTCACGGCCTGATCGCCGGACGGGCTCGGCGCTCCGGCCGGCCGAACCCTCCGGGGCCGCGCATCGCGGCCCCGTGCATTTGTGCGACAACCCAAGGACATGCGCGCACGGCGCGCGGTGGAGCAGCAGATGAGCCAGCGTCGCGTCGTGGTCACGGGTTTGGGCATCGTTTCGCCGGTCGGCAACGACCTGGCCAGCGCATGGGACAACATCGTCAATGGGCGTTCGGGTATCGGCCCGATCACCCATTTCGACACCACCGGCTACACGACCACCATCGCCGGCGAGGTGCGCGGTTTCGACCCGCTCGCGCACGTCTCGCCGAAGGACGTGAAAAAGATGGATCCGTTCATCCATTACGGCGTCGCCGCCGGGATGGACGCGATGGCCGATGCCGGGCTGGAAGTGACCGATGCCAACGCCGAGCGCATCGGCGTCATCATCGGTTCGGGCATCGGCGGCATCGCCGGCATCGAGCGCACCACGATCAACCTGCACGAGGGCGGGCCACGCAAGATCTCGCCGTTCTACGTGCCATCGACCATCATCAACATGGTCTCCGGCCACCTGTGCATCCTCAAGGGCATCAAGGGGCCGAATTTTTCCGCGGTCAGCGCCTGCGCGACCTCCAACCACAGCATCGGCACGGCGATGCGCTTGATCCAGCACGGCGATGCCGAGGTGATGATCGCCGGCGGCGCGGAATACGGCGCTTCGCCGACGTCGGTCGGCGGTTTCTGCGCGATGAAGGCGATGTCCACCCGCAACGACGACCCCGCCCGCGCCAGCCGCCCGTGGGATCGCGACCGCGACGGCTTCGTGCTCGGCGATGGTGCCGGCATCCTGGTGCTGGAGGAATACGAGCACGCCAGGGCGCGCGGTGCGCGCATTTATTGCGAGCTGGCTGGTTTCGGCGCGAGTTCGGATGCCTTCCACATGACCGCGCCGGCCGAGGACGGCGAGGGCGCGGCGCGCTGCATGACGATCGCCCTGCGCGATGCGGGCATCACAGCCGACGCGGTGGACTACGTCAACGCGCACGGCACCTCAACGCCCTTGGGCGATCTGGCCGAAACCCGCGCGCTCAAGCGCGCGCTGGGCGATCACGCCTGGAAGACCATGGTCAGCTCGACCAAGTCGATGACCGGCCACCTGCTTGGCGCAGCCGGTGGCATTGAAGCGATTTTCAGCGTGCTGGCGCTGCACCACGGAGTGATCCCGCCGACCATCAACCTCGACAATCCGGGCGAAGGCTGCGACCTCGACTACGTGCCCAACGTGGCGCGCGAGAAGAAGGTGGCGGTGGTGGTGTCCAATGGCTTCGGCTTCGGCGGCACCAACGGCACGCTGGTGTTCCGCGCGATCTGATCGCGACACTGCGACGGTGGGGATCGTGTCGATCCGCTGCATGGTACAAACCTGCTTCGATCCGCAGCATGCTGCAAACCCTCTCCCCTTGCGGGAGAGGGTGGCGCGTAGCGCCTGGAGAGGGCTGATCTTTTCGCAGCGTCCGGGTTTTGCACCCTCTCCCCAACCCTTCCCCCGTCGAGGGGGAGGGGCTCATTCCACCATGCCTGCGCTGAAGCTGACGAAGGGGTAGAGCCTTGCATGAACCCATTGTCAGAACGATGGAGGATTTCGCCAATCCAGGCAGGCTTCGTTCCGATGAACTGGCTGGCGATATCGTCCTGCTGGACTTGCATCGTTCCTTTCCGTCGCGCTATCCGCTGCTGCTGGAAAGCGTCGCCGACGGCACGCCGCGTGCGCGCTGGGATCTGCTGCTGTTCGCCAACGGCGAGGGCATCGTCGCCACGGCCGATGGCGTGCGCGATCTGCAAGGCTCCTCCATCGAAGGCCGCTTCCTCGATGCGCTGGATGCGGCGTGGCAACACGAGGCGCAGGCTGTTTCCCCTCTCCCTCCGGGAGAGGGTGCCCGCAGAGCTTGCCCCGGACTCGATCCGGGGGCGGGTGGGGGAGCGCCCTCGAATCATGGCGGCGATGCGGCTTTGCCCTTCGCCGGCGGCTGGGCGCTGTATCTGGGTTATGAACTGGCCGAACAGATCGAGCCCAGCCTGCAATTGCCCGCGGCGGACGGTGCAACGCTGCCTATCGCCCTCGCATTGCGTTGCCCCGCCGCGCTGTTGCGCGATCGTGAAAGCGGCAGATTATTGGCAGTAGCCGAGCCGGACCACGCTGTTGTGCTCGATGCGATTGCTGCGGACGTGGCGACTGCGGCAAGTCGTCAGCGGCAATGTCCGCAGGCCATGCCTTGGGTCGCGCCGACACGGATCGACGAAGACGACCCGCAAGCCTTTCTCGACGGGGTTGCGCGCGTGCACGAGCACCTGCGCGCGGGCGACACGTTTCAGGTCAACCTCTCGCGCGGCTGGCGAGCGCGCTTCGCGCAGCCCCCGTCGCCCGGCGCGGTGTACGCACGCCTGCGCGCGGCCAACCCGGCGCCGTTCGCGGCCTCGTTCATCCAGCCCGGCTGGTCGCTGGCCAGTTCCTCGCCGGAGCGGCTCGTCAGCGTGCGCGACGGCGTCGCGCAGACGCGGCCCATCGCCGGCACGCGGCCGCGCACGCCCGGCGATGACGAAGCCGCCCGCGTACACGAACTGATCGGCCATCCGAAGGAGCGCGCCGAGCACGTCATGCTGATCGATCTGGAACGCAACGATCTGGGCCGCGTGTGCATTCCCGGAAGCGTGGAGGTCGATGAGTTGATGGTGGTGGAGAGCTACGCGCACGTGCACCACATCGTCTCCAACGTGCGCGGCCGCCTGCGCGCCGAGGTGACGCCGGGGCAGGCGATCGCGGCGGTGTTCCCGGGCGGCACCATCACCGGCTGCCCGAAGGTGCGCTGCATGCAGATCATCGCCGCGCTGGAGGGCGTCGGCCGCGGCGAATACACCGGCGCGCTGGGCTATCTGGATCGCAACGGCGACATGGATCTGAACATCCTGATCCGCACCCTGCGGCAGGTCGGCGATACCGTTTCGTTACGCGCCGGCGCTGGCATCGTCGCCGATTCGATTGCGGCACTGGAACTGGACGAAACCCGCGCCAAGGCGCGCGGCCTGCTGCGCGCGCTGGGAGTGGATGGATGAAAGAGCGCATGTATCGCGGACAGCAGCGAATAGCTGCGCTCGATCCTCGCGATCGCGGGCTGGCCTATGGCGATGGCTTGTTCGAGACGATCCTCGTCCACGCAGGCACGCCGGTTTGGTGGGATGCGCACTGGCAACGCCTGGCGCGTGGTTGCGAGGTGCTGGGCATGGCCTTGCCCGATCCTGCATTCGTGCGCCGGCAGGCCGATGAACTCGCCACGGGCTGCGCGCGTGGCGTGCTCAAACTGTCCCTCACGCGCGGCATCGGTGAACGCGGCTATGCGCCGCCTGCGGATGCGGTACCAACGCTGCTGCTGGATCTGGGCGCTGCGCCTGCCGCGCCGCCCGTCGCTGGCCTGCATCTGCGCTGGTGCGACACGCGGCTTTCGATCCAGCCACGACTGGCCGGCATCAAGCACCTCAACCGGCTCGAACAGGTGTTGGCGCGCGCCGAATGGAGTGATCCGGACATCCACGAGGGCCTGCTGCGCGACACCTCAGGGCGCGTGGTGTCGGCCACCGCCGCCAACCTGTTCGTGCTGCGGGAAGGTCGCTGGCTCACGCCGCGCATCGATGGCTGCGGGGTCGCTGGCATTTGTCGGGCGTGGCTACTGGACCACGTTGCAGGCGCCGATGAAACGGACTTGTCCGTCGCCGCCGTCGAAACGGCCGATGCGGTGATCCTTTGCAACGCCGTGCGCGGTATCCTTCCGGTCGCGGCGTTGGAGGGTCGGCGCTGGGCCATCGGTACGCCAGTGCGCGTGTTGTTGCATGCAATGGCGGAGGCCGAACCGGCGTTCGCGCATCGGTGATAGCCTCGTCGATCCTGGTGATGCGTTGGTGGCCGCGTCGTAGCCAACGATCATGGTGGCTGGCACCACATCCGATCATGCATGAGTTTTTTACAACCCCCTCCCCCGCTTGCGGGGGAGGGGCGGGGTGGGGGTGATGTGCGGCGAAATCCCCCCATCCCAGCCTTCCCCCGCAAGCGGGGGAAGGGGCCAAAGCGGTCTGGCCGGAAAATCAAGGCAGAGGGAAACCGGTCTTTCACGTTAAACAAATGGAACTCCCGTGAGCGATAAACCCAAGCGCGGCCTGTTCGGCCGCATCATTCGCGGCATCTTCCTGCTCGGATTGCTGGCGGCCATCATCGGAGGCGGTTTCGGCTGGCTGCATTTCGACCGCTTCTCCAGGACGCCCATCGGCGGCACGGACACGCAGGTCGAGATCCGGCGTGGCGAAGCGCTCGCCGGCGTGGTCAAAGGCCTGCGCGATGCCGGCGTGACCGCCGGCAACGACGTCGAATGGCAGTTGCTGGCGGCGAAGATGGGCGTGCGCTCGAAGATGCAGGTCGGCGAATACGCGGTGAAGGCGAGCATGACGCCAGTGGAGATCCTGCACGACATCGCCGCCGGCAAGGTGATCCAGTACAAGTTCACCCTCGTGGAAGGCTGGAACATGCGCGAGTTGCGCGCAGCGCTGAAGGCCGCGCCGCACTTGCAGCACCTGCTGGAGATCACCAGCGACAAGGCCCTGATGCAGCAACTCGGGCGTCCGCGCCAGCAGCCCGAGGGGCGCTTCCTGCCCGAGACCTACCTGTACACCAAGGGCAGCACCGACATCCAGTTGCTCGCGCGCGCGGCCAACGCGATGGACAGGGCGCTGACGCATGCGTGGGAGCATCGCGACCCTGCGCTCACGCTCAAGAGCCCGGACGAGGCGCTGATCCTCGCTTCCATCGTGGAAAAGGAAACCGGCGTCGCCGACGAGCGCGCGAAGATTGCCGGCGTGTTCGTCCGCCGCCTGCAGATCGGCATGAAACTGGAAACCGACCCCAGCGTGATCTACGGCCTTGGCGGCAGCTACAACGGCACCATCACCCGCCACGACCTGCTCGTGGACACGCCCTACAACACCTACACGCGGTTCGGCTTGCCGCCCACGCCCATCGCCATGCCCGGACTTGCCGCCTTGCAGGCCGCTACCCACCCCGAGCCGGGCAACGCGCTGTATTTCGTCGCCAGCGGCAGCGGCGGGCATGTGTTCTCCGCGAACCTCGCCGACCACAATCGGGCCGTATCGAACTACGTGAAACTGCAACGCGACAAGAAGCAGCAGCAACAACCGTGAAGGGCCGACTGATCAGCGTCGAAGGCGGGGAGGGTGCCGGCAAATCCAGCGCGATGGCGGCGATCGGCGTTGCGATCGCGGCGCGCGGGGTCGAGGTCGTGTCCACCCGCGAACCCGGCGGAACGGCCGTCGGCGAGGCCATCCGCGGCTTGCTGCTGGATCCGGCGCATGCGATTTGTGCGAATTCGGAACTGCTGTTGATGTTCGCCGCGCGCGCGCAGCATGTGTGCGAGGTGATCTTGCCGGCGCTGGAACGCGGCGCGTGGGTGCTGTCGGATCGCTACACCGACGCCAGCTTCGCCTACCAGGGCGGCGGCCGCGGCATCGATCCGTCGATCGTCGCCGAGCTCGAGCGCTGGGCGGTGGGCATCAAGCCGGATTTGACCGTCCTGCTCGACGTGGACGTGCATCGGGGGCATGCGCGCCTTGCCGGGCGCGGCGGCGAACGCGACCGCATCGAGCGCGAGCGCGAGGATTTCTTCGAGCGCGTGCGCGCCGCGTATCGCCAGCGCGCGAAGGCCGAGCCGCAGCGCTTTCGCGTGATCGACGCCAGTCAAACGCAGGCATCGGTGACCGCGGCGGTGCTCGCCGCGCTCGACGAGGCCGCGACGCGATGGACATGACCGGCCTTGCGCCATGGCTGCATGCGCCCCTGCGGCGCGCGACCGATGCGCTGGCGGCTGGCCGATTGGGGCATGCCTTGCTGGTCTGCGGGCCGGAACACATCGGTAAACGTGCCTTCGCCGACACGCTGAGCCGCGCGCTGTTGTGCCGCGAGCGCGTCGATGGGCTGGCCTGCGGGCATTGCCGCGACTGCACCTTGCTGGCTGCGGACACGCATCCTGACGTGCGCGTGGTCGCACTGGCCGAGAACGACAAGACCGGCGCGATGCGCCGTGAGATCGTGGTCGAGCAGGTGCGCGATCTGGGCGCGTGGTTCGCGCTCACCGCGCAGCGCGGCGGCGCGCAGGTGGCGATCATCGACCCGGCCTCGGCGATGAACGCCAATGCCGCCAACGCGCTGCTCAAGACTCTCGAAGAGCCGCTGCCCGGCCGTCACCTGCTGTTGACGAGCGCGACGCCGATGCGCCTGCCGGCCACGATCCGCAGCCGCTGCCAGCGCATCGTGCTGCAACCGCCAGCGAACGACATCGCGCTGGACTGGCTGCGAGCACGTGGTCACGACGAGGCGCTCGCACGTTCCGCGCTGCTGGCGGCGAACGGTCATCCGGGATTGGCCGCGCACTGGATCGAGACTGGGTTGATGGGGTTGCGCGCGTCCGTGCGCGACGACCTTGCGGCCATCGCCGCGGGGCGCGCGCAGCCGCTGGATGTGGCCCGGGCCTGGGTTGCCGACGAAAACGCGAGGCAGCGCCTGCTGTTCGCCGCCGAATGGTCGGCGGATCTGCAATCCACGAGCCTGGGACTGGCGCATCGGTCCGGATGGACGAGCGCATCGGCCGCCGATCCGCAGGCGTTGGCGGCATGGTTCGATGCCGCCAATCGGACGCGCGCATGGCTCGACACGCCCATCCGCGCCGACCTGGCCATCGCCGGCCTGTTGCGCGATTGGCGGCGCGCCGTGGCGGCATGAGCGCTTGCATCCCCTGCGCGTTTCGCCGGCAACGCACGCAGGCGCTTGCCGGCACCGGCCCCTTCGGCGCTACACTGCGCGCACGGGCATCGCGGGGGAACGACGCATGATGGGTGGCGGCGGCGCACGGCAGGGCATCCTGTCGCTGGCATTGAAGGACAAGAACGCGGTGTACATGTCCTATCTGCCTTACGTGAGAAACGGCGGCATCTTCATCGCCACGCCCAAGCGCTACACGCTGGGCGACGAGGTGTTCGTGCTGATGACCCTGCCGGAGAGCAGCGAGCGCCTGCCGGTCGCCGGCAAGGTGGTGTGGATCACGCCGGCCGGATCGCAGGGCAACCGTCCTGCGGGCATCGGCGTGCAGTTCTCCGATTCGGGCGAGGCCGAAGCCGCGCGCGGCAAGATTGAGGCGATTCTTGCCGGCCTGTCCAATTCGGATCGTTCGACCTCGACGATGTGATCCGGATGCCTGCGGTCGATGACGCCAGCAGGCGTCATCGACCAGTCGGCAACGCGATCCTCACAGCGCCTCGAAAATCCCCGCCGCGCCCATGCCGGTGCCGATGCACATCGTCACCATGCCGTACTTGAGCTTGCGCCGGCGCAGGCCGTGCACGAGGGTTGCGGTGCGCACCGCGCCGGTCGCGCCGAGCGGGTGGCCGAGCGCGATCGCGCCGCCCAGCGGGTTCACCTTGGCCGGGTCGAGGCCGACATCGCCGATCACTGCCAGCGCCTGCGCGGCGAAGGCTTCGTTGAGCTCGATCCAGTCGAGTTGATCCTTGGTCATGCCTGCCTGCGCCAGCACCTTGGGGATGGCCGCGATCGGGCCGATGCCCATCACTTCCGGGCGCACGCCGGCGACCGAGAAACCGACGAAGCGCGCCAGCGGGGTCAGGCCGTAGCGCTGGATCGCGGACTCTGAAGCCAGCAGCACCGCGCCGGCGCCGTCGGACATCTGCGAGGAATTGCCGGCGGTCACGGTGCCGCCGAACGCGCCGTTGCGGAACACCGGCTTGAGCTTGGCCAAACCTTCGGCGGTGGTGTCGGCGCGAGGACCTTCGTCGGTATCGATCCGCCGCTCGTGCAGGCGCACCACGTTGCCGCCGAGGTCGGGGTTGTGCGAAATCACGTCGTAGGGGCTGATCTCGTCGCGGAACTCGCCGGCGGCGATCGCGGCCAGCGCCTTGTGGTGCGAGGCCAGCGCGAAGGCATCCTGCGCCTCGCGCGACACTTTCCATTCCTCGGCCACCTTCTCGGCGGTGATGCCCATGCCGTAGGCGATGTTGATGTGGTCGTCGATGAAGACCTTGGGGCTCATCGCAACCTTGTTGCCCATCATCGGCACCATCGACATCGACTCGGTACCGCCGGCGAGCATCAGCTCGGCCTCGCCCAAGCGGATGCGGTCGGCCGCCAGGGCGACGGCCTGCAGGCCCGAGGAGCAGAAACGGTTGATGGTCTGCGCCGGCACCGAGTTGGGCAGGTCGGCGAGCAACGCGCCGATGCGCGCCACGTTCATGCCTTGCTCGCCCTCGGGCATCGCGCAGCCGATGATGACATCGCCGATCTGCGCCGGATCGATGCCCGGCGCCTGCGCGATCACCGCGCGCAGCACGTGCGCGAGCATCTCGTCCGGGCGGGTGTTGCGGAACACCCCGCGCGGGGCCTTGCCAACGGGCGTGCGGGTGGTGGCGACGATGTAGGCGTCCTGGGTTTGGCGGGTCATGGGGTTCTCCGGGAAGCGGGGAATGGGGAACGGGGAACGGGAGTGGGGAGTTGGGAGTGGGGAGTTGGGAGTGGGGAAACGGGAAACGGGGAATGGGGAATGGGGAATGGGGAATGGGGAATGGGGAATGGGGAATGGGGAATGGGGAATGGGGAATGGGGAATGGGGAA
>JAFEBW010000022.1 GCA_018242445.1 Pseudomonadota bacterium
CGGCGCGACCGCGCGCAGCGCGATCGCCTTTGCCGATGCGTCATCCCCGCGCAGGCGGGGATCCAGCGCCTTGCCGTGTAACGCGGCGCGACCGCGCGCAGCGCGATCGCCTTTGCCGATGCGTCATCCCCGCGCAGGCGGGAATCCAGCGCCTTGCCGTGTAACGCGGCGCGACCGCGCGCAGCGCGATCGCCTTTGCCGATGCGTCATCCCCGCGCAGGCGGCAATGCTCTCGATTCAGGTTCCGTTGCATGCGACGTGGGTGCCCTCATCCGGCGCTTCGCGCCACCTTCCCCCGGTGGGGGAAGGAAATAATGCCTCTCCCTCCGGGAGAGGCCGGCGCGCCGCAGGCGCGGCGGGTGAGGGAACGCAGTGTCAGATCGCCACGACGTTCTGGAAAGTCGATATCCAAGTCTCGTTCCCTTGTTGACACAGGGTGTCGGAACGAAATCAGCCTGACGTCGAGAACATTGCGTGAAGGAGGAGATCTGCATCATTGCCTGTAACATGACGCGATCTTGCTGCGCATGGCATGCATGCATCCTTCATTG
The DNA here is from genome assembly GCA_018242445.1 of Pseudomonadota bacterium. Classification (GTDB taxonomy): domain Bacteria; phylum Pseudomonadota; class Gammaproteobacteria; order Xanthomonadales; family Xanthomonadaceae; genus SZAS-103. The sequence continues at coordinate 552 of JAFEBW010000022.1, forward strand.
ACCCTCGGCCTGCTCGCCGGCGGCCGCGCCACGCGCCTCGGCGGGCGCGACAAGGCGTGGACGGTGTTCGATGGGCAACCGCTGGTGGCGCGCACCCTGGCGGCCTTGCAGGCGCGGCATCGCTTCGCCGAATGCCTCGTCAGCGCCAATCGCAATTTCGATCGCTATCCCGCGCTCGGCCTGCGCGCGATCCCTGACCGCCTCCCGGATTTCCCCGGCCCGCTGGCGGGCATCGATGCCTTGCTGGATGCGTGTTCGACGCCGTGGCTGTTGACGGTGCCGATCGACCTGCTCGTGATACCGAATGATTTGCTCGCCGGCCTGCAAGCGGCGGGCGAGGGTGGGGCGGTGGCGTGCGATGCATCAGGCTTGCAACCCTTGATCGCGTTGTGGCCGGTGGCGCGGGCGCGCGAGGTGGTGGGCGCGGCGCTCGCGCGCGGCGAGGCGGCCGTGCATCGGGTGGTCGCGACGCTGGCGTTGCACGTCGTGCGCTTCGACAATGTCGCATTCGGCAACCTCAACACGCCCGAGGACTTCCTGACGTGAATGCTCCATCCACCGATTTCCCCACGCGCCTGACGTTCGCGCAGGCGCAGGCCATCGTGCATGCGGTCGCCGCAGAGCAGCGTTTGCCGGCAGTGAACGTGCCGGTGGCGCGCGCCGTCCACGCGGTGCTGGCGCAGGATGTCGTCGCCGGCATCGACCTGCCTTCGTTCGACAATTCCGCGATGGATGGCTTCGCCTTGCGCGCCGCGGACGCCGGCGCGGGCGTGGCCTTGCATCTGATCGGCGAACAATTCGCCGGGCCGACGCGCGGCCTGCACGTCGGCGCGGGCGAATGCCTGCGCATCACCACCGGCGCGCCGTTGCCGGCGGGTGCCGATGCGGTGGAATTGAAGGAGAACGTGCGCGTGGAGGGCGATCGCGTGCATCTGCCATCGGCGCTGGCGGTCGGTCGCAACGTGCGTCGCGCCGGCGAGGATGTGCGCGCGGGCGATGTGCTGCTGCGCGCCGGCATGCGTTTGCACGCGGCGCAGGCATCGCTGGCCGCTGCCGTCGGCAAGGCCGAACTGGCCGTTGCGCAACGCCCGGCGGTGGCGGTGTTCACCACCGGCGACGAGTTGCGCGAGCCGGGGCAGCCGCTGGCACCGGGCACGATCCACGACTCCAACCGCAGCCTGCTGACGAACCTGTTGGTCGCCGAAGGGCTCGATCCGGTCGCGTGGCCGATCCTGCCCGACGATCCGGCGCGCATGCGCAGCGTGTTGCGTGATGCCGGCGATGCCTTCGACGTGGTGCTCACTTGCGGGGGCGTGTCGGCCGGCGAGAAGGACCACCTCACCGGCATCCTCGCCGAACTGGGCCGCATCCATTTCTGGAAAGTGCGGATGCGGCCGGGCATGCCCCTGCTGTTCGGCCGCCTCGGGCGCGCGCAGATGTTCGGCCTGCCCGGCAATCCGGTGGCGGTGTTGGCCACGTTCCTGATGTTCGCGCGGCCGTTGCTGCGCGGCCTGCAGGGCGATACCACGAGCCTTGCGCCGATGCATGCGCAACTGGCCACGCCCTTGTCCAAGACCCATGATCGTCGCGAGTTCCAGCGCGGCAAGCTCGCTTTCGGAAACGATGGCGTGTTGCGTGTCCATCCCCATCCCGCCACCGGCTCCCACCGCCTGCGCGCGGCCGCCGACAGCGATTGCCTGATCGTGCTGCCCGAGGGCGCGCTGGACTGGCCGGCAGGGCAGGTGGTCGAGGTGGTGAGGTATTGATATTTCGATGAGCCAGCCCCCATCCCAGCCGTCCGGCCCTGCCGGGCGTTCTTCGGCGCGCGAACTGCCACTGGCAGTTCGCAAGCGCACCTCATCACCCCCCGCAAGCGGGGGAAGGGGTGTCGGGGGCATGTTGGGTTCACCCCACAACCCATCTACATGCTGCAGTCGTGGACGCAGCAACTCCCCCCGCAAGCGGGGGAAGGGGTGTCGGGGGCATGTTGGGTTCACCCCACAACCCATCCACATGCTGCAGTTGTGGACGCAGGAACTCCCTCCCCCGCCTGCGGGGGAGCAACTGTGTTCAAGGTCAAGCAGTTTTTGCATGTCGCGAAGGATCCCAATGAGTGTTATCGCGCAGCATGGCGTTGAGCATCGTCAGCAGCTTGCGCATGGC